>CALVDM010000023.1 GCA_944326335.1 uncultured Bacteroidales bacterium | reverse complement strand
CACTAATAAGTAAAAAAACGGCCTCCAGAGTACCTGGAAGCCGTTTTTGTCAATTAATATTCTTCCTCGTTGAAGAAAAAGTCATCCTTCGTCGGATAGTCGGGCCAGATGTCTTCTATGCTTTCATAGATTTCTCCGTCGTCTTCAAGTTCTTCAAGATTCTCAACTACTTCGAGAGGCGCTCCGGAACGTGTGGCATAGTCGATAAGTTCCTCTTTCGTCGCAGGCCAGGGAGCATCCTCAAGTCTATACGCAAGTTCAAGTGTCCAATACATAGTTTATAAGTTTATTATATTAATTTCCAACTCCTTACAAGTCAGTCAAAAAGACTTGCCAACAAACAGGACGCAAATATATATAAAAAATATATAAGATGGATTTTTTTTGCCGGAATCTGTTTTGAATTTTTCGGACACAGATTCAGCGGAGGTTCTCCGAGGGAATCTGCCGGATTCCGCAAACGGGCTGCAGAGTCTTCCGGCCGGCGGAATGCCGCATGATTTACACTGAAAAAATCCATAGAAGAATTTTTGTTAAAATTCAAAACAGATTCTTAATTTTGCGCACGGGTGAAACGCTGAACAATTTTCACACCATAAACAGTTTCTGGCAGATGGCATACATCAAGGAAGAAAAATATACCGACGACACTACTGCCCGGATTGCATCCCACTATAAGGAAATCCTCAGGCTTCTGGGAGAGGACCCGGACAGAGAAGGGCTTCTGAAAACCCCCGAGAGGGTTGCGAAGGCTCTTCAGTTCCTGACGCAAGGCTACGGGCAGGACGGTGCGGAAATCATCAAAGGGGCTATTTTCAAGGAAGAATACCGGCAGATGGTGCTTGTGAAGGATATCGAGCTGTATTCCACGTGCGAGCACCACATCATGCCGTTCATCGGCAAGGCCCATGTGGCATACATACCTGACGGCTACATCACGGGACTGAGCAAAATCGCCCGTGTCGTGGAGACGTACGCCAGGAGGCTTCAGGTACAGGAAAGGCTCACAGTCCAGATTAGGGACTGCATACAGAAGACATTGCACCCTCTGGGCGTGGCTGTAGTCATAGAGGCGGCACACACATGCATGCAGATAAGAGGGGTGCAGAAAGCCAACGCCATAACCACGACTTCAGCATTCTCCGGAGTCTTCCTGAAAGACGAAAGAACCCGCAACGAATTCCTGAATCTGATAAAGTGACAGAGCCGCACATGAGCTACCGGGCATCGGCACGCCGGCAAACGCAATACCATAAACAGAAGGGAACGACCCGAAAGTCTTAAAAGTCCCGAAGGAACCGAGCCGCAGGCTCGAAATGCCCCTAATACGAATAAAAAGAGGGCGGGTCTCACTGCCCCGCCCTCACATCATGCTCCGTGAAAGAATCACTTCAGATAAGCGTCAGCGACAACCTGCTCGCTTCGTGCGATGAAGTCGCTGAGCCCCTTCCCTTTCAGCATGCCGTTTGCCAGCAATGCCAGATCCGTGACCTGCTTCAATATCTCATTTCCGCAGGCGAAATCCTTCAGTTCTGAGTTCCTTGCCTTTACGGCCTCGTCCTTCTTCTCACTGGCCTCCTTCTTCTGCTCCTCAGTGGCGTTCTCCGGAAGGTCCTTCTCAGGGTCGGTGATATCCTTGCCGGCAAAAGCATCGGCTTTAGCCACCATTATCTTGGCGATGAGAGGATTCTGCATGTTTACCGAAATATTGTAGGACTCCGGCATCTCGCTGTAGAAATTCATGCCGCCGCCGAGAGAGGACATGTCCCTGTACCTTCTCATGAACTCCGACTGCGTAATAAGAATCGGTGCAGCATTTTCCCCGAGATTCTCAGCCGTGACATAATAATTGTTCCCGGCAGGGAGCACGCTTCTGAAGATGGCATCGAGGTCGGACTTGTCCTGTTCGCTCATCTCGGGACGGATGCGCTCCTCCTTCGGAATGAGATTGTCCACACTGTCCGAGTCCACACGGGCAAACCTGCTGTTCTCTATCTTTGTCTCGAGCAGGTTGACAAAGTGCGCATCAAGCTGGCAGTCCATCAGAAGCACGTCATACCCCTTCTTCCTTGCGGCCTCCACATACGGATACTGCTCTACCGCATCCGTGGCATACAGGAAGACGAGCTTCTTGTCCTTGTCCGTCTGCTCCCCTTCTATGGCTTTGCGGTAGTCATCAATACTGAAATATTTGCCGTCCGTATTCTTCAGCAGGCAGAACTTCATTGCCCTTTCACAGAACTTCTCGTCAGAGAGCATACCGTACTCTATGAAAAGTTTCAGATTGTCCCACTTGTTCTCGAGAGCCTCCCTTTCGTTCTTGAATATCTCCTCAAGACGGTCCGCCACCTTCCTCGTGATGTAGCCCGAAATTTTCTTCACGTTGGCATCACTCTGCAGATAGCTTCTCGACACATTCAACGGAATGTCAGGAGAATCGATGACACCATGGAGAAGAGTCAGGAAATCCGGGACGATGTTCTCCACCGAATCCGTCACGAACATCTGGTTGCAGTAAAGCTGTATCTTGTTGCGTGTAAGCTCCATGCGGTCCTTTATCTTAGGGAAGTAAAGGATACCTGTCAGGTGGAACGGATAATCCACGTTCAGATGTATGTAGAACAGAGGGTCTTCCTGCATCGGATAGAGAGCCCTGTAGAATCCCATGTAGTCCTCGTCCTTCAGGTCTGCCGGCTTCCTGGTCCACAGAGGCTCTATCTTGTTGATTACATTGTCCTTGTCCGTATCGACATACTTGCCGTCCTTCCATTCCTGCTCCTTGCCGAACACGACCGGGACAGGCATGAACCTGCAATATTTGTCAAGTAGAGTCTGGATTCTGCCTTTCTCGGTAAATTCCTTCTCCTCTTCCCCTATGTAAAGAGTTATTTCAGTACCCCTGTCAGTCCTGTCGCTTTCCGTCATCTCATATTCCGGGCTGCCGTCACACGACCATCTGACAGCTTTCGCGCCCTCCTTCCATGACAAAGTGTCTATCGTCACCTTGTCTGCGACCATGAATGCGGAATAGAAGCCAAGGCCGAAATGCCCGATTATGTTGCTTATCTGGTCCTTGTACTTCTCGAGGAACTCTCCGGCGCTGGAAAACGCTATCTGGTTGATGTACTTGTCCACTTCCTCCTCTGTCATGCCCACACCGCGGTCCGTTATCTTCAACGTGCGGGCATCGCTGTCGAGAGATATGCGCACGGACAAATCCCCGAGTTCTCCCTTGAAATCCCCGGAAGAAGCAAGGGCCTTCATCTTCTGCGTTGCATCCACTGCATTGGCGACCAGCTCCCTGAGGAATATCTCATGGTCTGAATACAGAAATTTCTTGATTACCGGAAAGATATTTTCGGTAGTGACTCCAATTGTACCTTTATTTGCCATAATATGTCATTTTATTTGATTATTCACCAATGATGCCGGTGCAAAGCGCACCGGGAGCCCGTCATTCCAGGCAGATACGCTCCACCTGAATGACGGACTCCCGGCAAAAGTCAAAATCCGTTCCCTTCGCCACATACTGACAAAAAGTCAGACAGACATCCGGAGGAGCTTCCGGAATCTCAGGACAAGCCCTCAGTCTGCGCTGATGTCCGAAGTGAAACCTCCCTGGCTGAATTCGAGGTTGCAGTAGTCCAGAGTCTGGCCGTCATGCAGGAAATCCGTGTAGAAACATCCGGACACCGGGACAAGAGACCCGCTTTCTCCGGCTGCTCCGGGTACATACTCAACAGTGACACCGGTTTCCCCTGTCCGGAATGCAGCACTGTAACCGTATTCCGTACGGTTTCCCTCTGAAACCACTTTATAGGCCTCCGGCTCTCCTCCGGCATATTCCACGAGTACGTCGGCGGAAGCGTTCTTCTCATAGCCTGCGCTGAAGTCCAGTCTCCACTTCCCTTCTTCAATGCATTCAACATTCCAGACTATTCCGTTTCTGTCCACCTGTCCGTCTTGGGAAGATAACGACCGCACGGCAGCGACAGGCTCCGTCAAGGCCATAGGGGTATCCGTATAATCCAGCCTCTCATTCCTTTTGATGTCCATGCCCAACCCCACTCCGAGCGCGGAATACATCCTCATGACACCCCTGTTCAGCCAGTTGAACCTGGCCTCGGGGAGCAGGGTAACGGCAGCGCCCTTGTTTCTTCCGGTCTTCCGCCCCGTCACGGGGTCGTACAGGTCCTGGAATGCGGAATTGACACCGACTCCGACCGTCACCGAAAACCATCTCTTCAGGTTGAAGTCAATTTCAGCGGAAATGACCCCGGTCATATAGCCTGGCCCGAGTCCTGGAAGATAAATTCCGGCAAGTGTCTCGGTATAGTCCGGGTCGAAATCGAAATAGTATCCGAAGAACCCGCTCTGGCCCGGCAAGCAGCAGAGGCAGCAGCGACACAAGAACGATATTCCGGGAAAGGGTCATTTGTAAAGGAATCTTCTGATGCTCATCTTAGGGGTCTTTTCAAACGGCTCGTCCCTCACCTCGAGTTTCGACAGCTTGCTGTACGACGGGAGGTCCCTGTTCACGTCTGTCAGGATGGATTTCAGGCAATTCTCCCTGGCCTCGGAGTCAAGTCCGTCAGCCGACATGCGCTCCATGTCCAGATATACAAGCCCCACAAGCCTGGAATTTCTGTCCACAACGACTGATTCCACTACATAAGGCTGGTTGTTGAGCACGGCCTCAATCTCCTCCGGATATATGTTCTGGCCGTTTGAGGAAAGTATCATGTTCTTGCTTCGCCCGCGTATGAAGATGTTCCCCGCCTTGTCTATCACACCCAGGTCGCCGGTGCGCAGCCATCCGTCTTCCGTGAAAGCCGCTGCGGTTGCCTCAGGGTTCCTGTAATAGCCTTCCATCACATTGGTGCCGCGGACCTGAATCTCCCCTACCTCGTTCACAGGGTCGGAAGAGTCTATCCTGACCTCTATCCTGTCCACTTTTCTTCCGCACGAATGCGGCACGAAACTGTCCCAAGGGGCGTAGCCGAACAGCGGGGCTCCCTCAGTCATCCCGTAACCGACAGTGAAAGGAAGCCTGAACTTCTTGAACCATGCCTCGACTTCCGGGTTCAAGGCTGCCCCTCCCATGATAAGACATCTCACCTGTCCGCCGAAAGCAGTCATCAGCTTGTCATGTATCTTCCTGAAAATGATTCTGTTCACACCTGGTATACGCACCAGTATCTTCATCGCGGGCTTGTCCAGCACCGGCTTCACGGAGCTCTTGAATATCTTCTCCATCACGAGAGGCACAGTAATCACAAGATACGGCTTGAGCGCCGCCATGGCTCCGAGCAACAGGGCCGGAGTCGGGGTCTTGCCGAGATAGTTTATCGTGACACCGCCGCATATCGGATACAGGAACTCGAACACCATACCGTACATGTGTGCCATCGGAAGCATCGAGACGATGTTCTCCCCCGGGCTGCAAGGCATGTTGTCCAGACCGAACTCCACATTGGAACTGAGCGAATCGTATCTTATCATGACACCTTTCGGTGCGCTTGTTGTGCCGGATGTATAATTAATCAGCGCCACGTCCTTGTCGTTGTCCACAGGGAAATGGACATCCGCAGGAGAGAAGCCTTCAGGATATCTTGCCCTGAAAAGCTCCTCCGTTTTTCCGTATGCCTCGCCAATCTCCTCCGTCCTTGAATACAGCAGGCTGAAATCAGTCACGGATATCACGCATTCCACAAGTGGCATCTTGTTGATGTCCAGCTTTTTCCACAGGTCCGTATCCGTAAAGAGAAGCCGGCTTCCGGAATGGTCCACGAGAGAATTGATGCTCGAAGGATGGAAATCCGCAAGGATTGGCACCGTAACAGCCCCGCAAGTGTTCGCGGCCAGGAAAGACACTGCCCATCTTGCAGAATTCTTTGCACAGACAGCTATCTTGTCTCCCTTCCCGATGCCTGCAGCCTCGAAGAATATATGGAATTTCGCGATATTTTCAGCCAGTTCGCCGAAAGTGAAGGATTCACCGTTGAAATTGCTAAGGGCCTTGCCACGCCACTGGTCGCGGACAACCTCTTCCAATCGTGATAAATAGTGTCTCATTATGTGTTCATGTGTTAGTCTATCAAATATAGCTCTTTTTCCTGTAGCTGCCAAATCGCGTCCCACGGCGGATAATTTGTCCGATTCGCCGAGTTTTTCTATATTTAACCTGCGGTTACAAAAAGAGACACCATGCGTAAACAGCTTATAGTCGCCCTCGTGTACGACTTCGACGGCACACTTTCTCCCGGCAACATGCAGGAATTCGGATTCATACAGGCAATCGGGAAGACGCCTGAGGAATTCTGGAAGATGAGCGATGAAATCGCCAAGGGACAGGATGCAAGCAACATCCTCGCCTACATGAAACTGATGTTCGACGAAGCCAGAAAAGCAGGCATAAAGCTCAGGAGAGACGATTTCCGGAAATTCGGTGAAAAGATAGAGCTTTTCAACGGGGTCAGGGAATGGTTCGGCCTCATAAATTCATACGGAAAATCCCAGGGAGTCCGCATCGAGCACTACATCAACTCGTCCGGTCTTGCCGAAATGATAGAAGGCTCGCCCATCGCGAAGGAATTCAAGCGGATATTCGCATGCTCGTTCCTCTACAATGAAAACGGAGAGGCTGAATGGCCTGGAGTCGCTGTCGACTACACTGCAAAGACACAGTTCCTGTTCAAGATAAACAAAGGGATACTGAGCATAAGGGACAACAAGAGGGTGAACGAGAGCCAGCTCGAGGAAAACAAACGCATCCCCTTCCCTTCCATGATTTATTTCGGCGACGGGGACACAGACGTGCCTTGCATGAAGATAGTCAAGATGTTCGGGGGCAATTCCATAGCCGTCTACAAACCGGGGGTGGAAAGCAAGAGACACACTGCAAAAAAACTCCTCAGGCAGAAGCGTGTCAACTTCATCTGCCCGGCTGACTATTCCCGCGACAGCAGGATGTACAAGGTTGTCTGCGCCATCATCGACAAGATAAAGGCCGAATATGTGCTTCGCAGCCTTGCGGAAGGAGTCTGAAAATCACACTGCGCCATTCCACAAAGCCTCGTTTCCTGCAATCAGCTTCTCGACCGCAGGCAGATGCTTCTTCTCTATCCGGAGAGATTTCAGCTGATTTATCTGGGACAGGGAGTGAAGGTCGGTCCCGAGATAGGAATATGCACCTTTCTCGAGCAGGTACACGGCCTTCTCCATGGCCTGCCTGCCATAGAATCCTCCGAGCGACAGGATGTTAAGCTGGAATTCAGTGTCCATGTCCGCCAGCACGTCAAGGTCTTCAGAACCTTCGGGATAGAACAGATATCTTTCAGGATGCGCGAGCACCGGATGGAAGCCGGCCGCGTTCAGATGGAAGATGAACTCCCTTATGTTTTGCGACTCGTAGGCATACGACATCTCTATCAGGACATGCCCTCCGCCTAAAGACAGGACTTCCCCGGCCGTCTCCGTCTTGAAACCTGGCTCGATGCCCGGATAGACCATGTGCTCTCCGGCGATGCGGCACTCCACGCCGCAAGCCGCGGCCTTTTCTGAAAATCCGGAAAACCTGCCCCTTATCCTCTCCGGAGTATTCGCCTCATAGAGCTCCGGGAAGATGTGCGGAGTAAGTATCATGCGCCTCACCCCCATGGCATTCAGTTCGCGCAAGGCAGCGAGTGACTGGTCCTCCGTCCTGAATCCGTCATCCACCCCCGGCAGGATATGGGAATGGATGTCGGTGGAGAAACCGAGTTCAGTGAAAGCTGTCCTTGTCCTGAATGGCCACATGTCTGTCTACTGGATTGATGAACCGCCGTATCCGTAGCCATATCCGTAACCATAGCCTCCATATCTGCCGTAAATTTTGGCCTTAGGATTTATACCGTTGATTATCAGGGATATGTTCTTCAGTTTGTTTGTAGCGGCGGCAAAGTTTATCTCATCGAGGAAGCGCAGGTCGGACACTCCGCACCGCACCACATAAAGCGTGGCGTCGGAGACCCTGTTCACCACCATCGGGTCAGATATTATTATGTATGGTGCCGAATCGAGTATGATATAGTCATACTTTTCACGCATCGAGTCTATGAGAGACTGCATCCTGTCGCTTGAAAGCAGCTCGTTGGGGTTTGGCGGCATGGTCCCGCGGAGAATGACATCGAGCGAGGTACCGCCAACATTCTCCACGATGATATCTTCGAGAGACGAGTTACCGCTCAGGTATGTTGCAAGTCCGTTGCTGTTCTTTTTCAGATTGAAAAGCTTGTAGTCGAACCCGTTCCTGAGGTCTGTCTCGATGAAGAGCACCTTCTTTCCTGCGAACGCAAGCGTCATTGACACGTTCACAGCCACCGTGGACTTGCCTTCTCCGGAAATCGAGGACGTGACCTGGAACACCTTGCCGGAAAGGAATCCGATATTGGAACGCACCGCCCTGAACGTCTCTGTGAGGATGTCCCTGCTGCCCTGGTTCACTATCGATGTGCCGCTGTCCGGGATATAGCCTATGATAGGAAGACTGGTCCTGTCCTGGACATCCTTTATCGAAGACACCTTCCTTTTCAGGAGCCCGCTCAGGAAAAACACGCCCGGAGGAGCTATGAAGCCGAGCACGAAGCAGAACAGATAAATCATCATCGGCTGAGGTGAGGACGGGGTGTCCGGACCGTCGGCAGGTTCGACTATCCTCGCATTGTCGGTCTGGGCATAAAGCGATATGAGGGCTTCCTCCTTCTTCTGCCTCAGGAGCACGTAGAGCGGCTCGACTATGAGCTGCTGTCTCTCTATCTGGGCGATGTCAAGCTGCTGTGTAGGGATTTCCGCCATCTTCACCTTGTCCTGCTCTGCAGACTTCAGGACCGTATCGTAACGCAGTTTGTACGCGTCCCTCAACTGGTTTATCGACAAGGATATAGCCTTATTCATCTCCTCAATCTGGCTGGTGAGCGCCATTATCCGGGGGTTAGTCTCCGATGCTCCGAGGAGAAGGCGCCTGCGTTCTATGACCACGTTGTTGTATTCGGATATCATGGTCGAGAGCCCGCTGTCCTCTATGCCGATGTCGGCAGGGAGAAGATTGAACCTGTTGTCCTCCCTCCCCATGTATTCGGCAATCATGTCCAGGAACTGAAGCTGGATTCCGAGCTGCGTCAGCTGCTTCTCGTATTCCGACCCTTTCTGGATCATCGTCTCGGACTGTAGCATGAAGTCCACAAGGGTGTTGTCGGTCTTGTAGTTTCTCACCTCAGTCTCGATGTCGCCGAGCTGCGACTCGAGAATCGCAAGACGTTCGTCTATGAATTTCAGAGTATTGGCCGTGGACATCGAAAGGAATTTCCTCGTGTCCTCGTTATACTGGGCTATCAGATTGTCCAGTATGTCGTCCGCCCTTCCCGGGATATTGTCCTGAATCGAAAGGGTGATGACGCTCGAACGTTCCTTGTAGTCTGTCGTCCCCGCCGAGAGGATGGACGCGTAGTATTTCGCCATCTTCCTCGAAGACGTATGCGTCACCCTGTATGTCCCCGGAGACAAAGGACGTCCCCCCTCTGTTCTCGAAAGAATCACCACATTGTTGTCAGGAAGGTCTATCGCATCCCCGAAATTGTACGTGCGCCCCTTGAACTCCTTCAGGACAGGTTTCTTCGCGTCTTCACTGCTGGAGATGAACGACAGTTTCCTTATCGTATAGGACAAGGTGTCGGCACTCACTTCAAACTCCATCGATATGTAAGGGAACCTGTTGCGCACACTGCCTGAAGCAAGGCTGAAAGACATGGGGAGAGACCCGTACAGCTCGTTGTCGCTCAGGAACCTGCGCACCTGGAAATATCTCACGTTCAGGGCAAGGTCCTCGACCACATTCTGCATCAGAGGCCTGGAAGTGAGTATATATATCTCGTTCTGCACAAGGCCGTTGGCCCTCATGCCAGTGATATCAGAAAGCAGCTGCAGCTCTCCCATCCCGCCGGTCATCCGGTCGTTCACCACAAGCACTGTCGCAGTCCTTGTATATTTCGGGGTAGTGGTACGGATGTAGATGTAGCCGGCAACAAGCGCCGCCACGACTGACAGCAGTATCCAGTATTTCAAATCCCAGATGACATCCACAATATACCTGAGGTCTATGGATTCTTCCCTGTTTCCTGCGAGGTCCTTCAAATTAGTATCGTTTTCCATAAATGATTTCTTTTTCCCGGGGAGACTTGCGCTTCTACTTTGAAAGGGTTATCACACTCAGTATGACAGACACGACAGACATGAATGTGGTGACTCCGGAAAGTATTGTCCCCCAGAGCTGGCTGGTGTTGGCTGTGGTCACTCTCGTAGGACTTGCCGGAACATATATCACGTCGTTCTGCTGCAGATAGAAATACGGGGAGCTGAGAATGTCGCTCTTCTTCAGGTCAATCTTGATATGGGTGTTCAGGCCGTTCTCGTCCCTTATCAGTATGATTCCGTCCCTTCTTGCCGTAAGGTTCAGGTCTCCAGCCATTCCAAGGGCCTGAAGGATTGTGATGCGCTCGGACGTGACATTGTATGTCCCCGGATTCTTCACCTCGCCGAGCACCGTCACCTTGAAATTCGCGAAAGACACGTAGACCACAGGGTCTTTCACCTCCTTGCTCAATTCCTCCGTAAGATAATCCACAAGGTCCTGCCTCGTCTTCCCGAGCACCTTTATCTTTCCGATTACCGGGAAATCAATGTACCCGTCCTTGTCCACATGATACTCCAGTGTGGAATTTTGCGGAGAAGAAGAGCCGCTGTATGTCGTTATCTCCCCAAGGGTGAGGTTATAGGGCTGGACCACCATCTTGTCCGGGCCCGAGACGACAATTTTCAAGATGTCATCCCTCTTGATGACAGGCTCGTAGTTGGTCACTATCCTCTCAATCTCGGCAGTGTCTATGTCCTGGAAATAAAGTATCTGTTTGGATGTGGTGCAACTTATGGCCAGGATAGCCGCGCACAGCCACGCGACGGCAGGCTTCACGAAGTTCATGTCCAAAATATTACGGTTTCTGTTAATCAATATCCAAATTTAATCAAAATATCAATATACCTTCACTTCAAGTCTGGAATAGGCCCTGTTCACCTTGTCGAGCGCATCCGCTATGCTGCCGGCGGTGGCAAGCAGCACGCCGAGCCTCCTGTGCCCCGATATCTCCGGCTTGCCGAAAATCCTGAGCTGGACGCCGGGCTCCGAAAGCACATTTTCCAGATTCTTGAATTCATATTCCCTCGTGTTTCCCTCTACAACTATGGCCTTTGAGGCTGACGGTCCGTAGAACCTGACTTCAGGTACGGGAAGGCCGAGCACGGCCCTTGCATGGAGGGCGAACTCGGACATGTCCTGCGAAATCATGGTGACCATGCCGGTGTCGTGAGGGCGTGGGGACACCTCGCTGAAAATCACGTCTTCGCCCTTCACGAAAAGTTCCACGCCGAATATCCCGTATCCTCCGAGAGCCTCCGTTATCTTTCCGGCTATCATCTTCGCCTTCGCGACCGCGGCTTCCGGCATAGGCTGAGGCTGCCACGACTCCCTGTAATCCCCGTCCACCTGATGATGTCCGATCGGATTCAGGAAAGTGGTGCCGGCGCAATGCCGTACCGTGAGCAGGGTTATCTCATAGTCGAAGTCAACGAACCCTTCCACTATCACCTTTCCGCTTCCTGCCCTTCCTCCTTCCTGGGAGACATGCCAGGCCTTGTCGATGTCTTCCTTGCTCCGTATCATGCTCTGGCCGTGGCCCGAGGAACTCATGACAGGCTTCACCACGCACGGAATGCCTATCTCCTCCACAGCCTTTACGAACTCTGCCCAGTCCGAAGCGAACCTGTACGGAGAAGTCGGAAGCCCGAGGGTCTCGGCCGCAAGTCGTCTGATTCCCTCCCTGTTCATCGTGAGGAAGGCTGCCTTCGCGGTGGGAATCACATTGTAACCCTCCTTTTCGAGCTCCACGAGCACATCCGTCGCTATGGCCTCGACTTCCGGGATGATGATGTCAGGATTCTCCTGCAGTATTATCTCCCTCAAAGCCATGCCGTCGAGCATCGGTATGACATGGAATGAATTGGCTACCTGCATAGCCGGGGCATTCTCATACCTGTCCACTGCCACGACCTGCACCCCGTATCTCTGCAATTCGATTGCGACTTCCTTGCCGAGCTCTCCGGAACCGCACAGGAGAGCCTTCTTGCCGAATCTGGTGAATGTTGTCCCTATATTAGCCATATCTTTCTGTTGTTGGTATCTGACTACTTCCCGTATCTTTTCAAGATGTCGTGATAGGCATCTATACGCCTGTCCCTGAAGAACGGCCAACCGCGGCGCACATACTCCGTCCTGCCGAAGTTCACGTCCACGACCTTCACCGCCTCCTCATCGGGCTCGAACTGGCTGACTATCTCTCCCTGAGGTCCGGCAGCAAAAGAAGAACCCCAGAAATCCAGTCCCGGGGTGTTCCCTGACGGGTCTTTCTCGAAACCGGTCCTGTTCACGGTTATGACCGGCAGCCCGTTGGCCACTGCATGCCCTCTCTGCACAATCTGCCATGCTCCGCGCTGGAGTTCCTGCTCGGACGGCGCGTCGGTGGCCACACCACCTATGGCGGTAGGATAGATGAGGATATCCGCTCCGTTGAGCGCCATCAGCCTTGCGGCCTCCGGATACCACTGGTCCCAGCACACGAGCACTCCAAGCTTGCCGACAGAGGTCTCTATCGGATTGAAGCCGAGGTCGCCGGGCGTGAAGTAGAACTTCTCATAATATCCCGGGTCGTCAGGGATATGCATCTTCCGGTACTTCCCCGCCATGCTTCCGTCCTTTTCCATGACCACCGCCGTGTTATGGTAGATTCCAGGCGCCCGCCTCTCAAAAAGAGAAAGCACAAGCACTATCCCGAGCTCTTTGGCCAAGGCTCCGAATCTCTCTGTCGAGGGTCCGGGCACAGGCTCCGCAAGGTCGCACAGAGACGCATTCTCGCTCTGGCAGAAATACACCGTGTTATGGAGTTCCGGGAGCACCACGAGCTCCGCACCGCATGCCGCGGCACTGCGGATGCTCTCCTCGAGCTTCTTCATGTTAGCCTCGATATCGTCCGTGCAGCTTGTCTGCACCATTCCCACCTTTAAAAATCTCATCTCCATGAATTTTAGAAACTGTCTTGAATTTTTTCAGTCTTCAGATATCCGTCAGGAAACTGCATGGTTATGCAATGCAGGGAACCGTGCCCCGAAAGGAGGGCTCTGCAGTCAATCACTATGACCTCCCGGTCCGGGAATGCTTCCTGCAGCCTCTGCCTGGCAATTCCGTCCTTCTCCGAACAAGTGCCCGGCATGAGTACGGCCCCGTTGATTATAAGGAAATTGGCATAAGTGGCAGGCAGTCTGTACCCGTCCAGGTACAGAGCGTCAGGCAGCGGCAGAGGTATGAGCCGGTATGGCTTCCCCTCTGCAGTCCTGAAACTGCGCAGCTGCTTTTCCATTGCCGCAAGACCATCATAATCCGGGTCGTCAGGGTCGGTACACTGCATGTAGGCTATCGTGTCAGGGGTGCAGAACCTCGCGAGGATATCGACATGGCTGTCCGTATCGTCCCCTGTTATCGAGCCATGGTCGAGCCATAGTATCCTGTCCAGCCCGAACGCGCTCTTCAGCTCCTGCTCAATCTCGTCCCTTGAAAGATATTCGTTCCTGTTGTCGGAACACAGGCATTCCGATGTGGCGAGAAGTGTCCCGCAGCCGTCCGTATCTATGCTTCCGCCCTCGAGCACGTAAGGACTCATGTCCACTCCGAGCACGTCGTCGTTGAAAGCCCCCTGATTGAATACGGTCCTTGTTATCTTGTTGTCGAGGTTCGCCGGGAACTTCAGGCCCCAGCCGTTGAATACGAAATCGTACAGATATTTTTCGCCGTTGTCCCCATATACGGCTATGCCGCCGTGGTCACGCGCCCATGTGTCGTTGAGCGGCGCCTCATAGAAGAAGATGCGGCCGTAGTCGATGGAAAGGCCCCTGCGTGATGCTCTCGAGGCGATGTCAGCCCTGGCCTCGCCAATATCCCTGCAGACTATCATCAGAGGTTCGTATTCCGTTATGCGGCAGACAATCTCCACATAACAGTCGATGACTTTGTCAAGCTGATACCATTCCGTATCCTTGTGCGGCCAGGTAAGCTGGATACCGCTCTGGTGTTCCCATTCTGCCGGTAATCTCATAATATCGCCATAAACTTCAAATCAGAGGGCGGCCGGAAGGAGAAATTTCAAGTCCGGAATCACCCTTTCCAGCCGCCCTCCTTGAAAAGTTTTACGTCCAAATCATAGTTAAGCATTTCACGGACGCGCGGCAAATATAATCAATTTCTTCTCCGTTTCCAACCCGTCAGTCAAGAAGATTCCTGCCCTCCACTATGACTTTCTCGTAGATTCTCTCGGCGATGTAGAAATCCAGCGGGGTGTCTATGTCGATGGACTCGATTCCTGTCGTGGTTATGAACAGCGGGTTGTCCCCTATTATGTTCCTGTTCCGTATCAGAGATTCGCGTTTCACAAGGGTGAAACCGAAGTTCAAGGCCTTGATATCCGGAAGGTTCTGGCTGTTGGGGGCGTTTGTCTTGTCGTAGTTCAGGGGTTTCCCGTCAAGCCAGAGGAATTCCTTCACGTCCGACACTGTGGAGACACAGTCATACCCTTCGGACGATTTCTCCACATAGAGGTCACGGCACTTCCTCATGGTCTCGACAGACACGAAAGGAGAGGTGACCGGGCAGTAGCAGAACACGTCGCATTCGGTAACGATGCCGAGATGCTGGAAAAATTCGCTGCCGGAACATGCGGACGAAGCGTAATACGGCTCCCGTCTGTGCCATGACACCCCGGCATTCCGTGCGATTTCCATGGCTTCCTCCGAGTCGGTGTTCACTATTATGTCGTCGAATATCCCCGCCTTCTTCAGAACCGCAATTTTGTTCTCGAGCAGCGTCGTGTCGCTGAACGGCCTCACATTCTTGTCCCTTACCCTCTGGGACCCCTTCCTGACTGGAATCACCGCCTTTATTGTCATAAGCAAAATCCTTTTATTGAGCGTTTATATTGTACATGCGTCCGTAATATTCGAGATACTCCCCGCTTGTGACATCGTCGAGCCAGTCCTGGTTTGAGAGATACCATTCCACGGTCTTCCGGATTCCTTCCTCGAACTGCAGGCTCGGCTCCCAGCCGAGTTCCTCCCTGAGTCTGGATGAGTCTATGGCATATCTCAGGTCATGTCCGGCCCTGTCGGGCACGAAAGTTATCAGATTCATGTCCTCGTCTTCGCCTCTGCCGAGAAGCCTGTCCACAGTATGCACGAGAAGCCTGACTATGTCTATGTTCTTCCACTCGTTGTTCCCGCCTATGTTGTAGGTCCTGCCGGGCTTCCCCTTGCCGAAGATGAGGTCTATCGCCCTTGCATGGTCCTCCACATAAAGCCAGTCACGCACGTTCTCCCCCTTTCCATAGACCGGAAGAGGCCTGCGGTGCCTTATGTTGTTTATCGTAAGCGGTATCAGCTTTTCCGGGAACTGGTAAGGCCCGTAATTGTTCGAGCAGTTAGTCACTATCACCGGCATGCCGTAGGTGTCATGGTAAGCTCTCACGAAATGGTCGCTCGAAGCCTTGGATGCGGAATACGGGCTGTGCGGGGAATACTTGTCCGTCTCCCTGAAGAACGTGTCCCCGTATGCCTTGCGGTTTCCTCCCCCGCTGCCGTCCCCCTTCCACGGATATTCCACGCCCTCGGGCCTGGTCATTTCCAGAGCCCCGTACACCTCGTCCGTGGAGATATGGTAGAAAAGTTTCCCGGAATAGCCTTCGGGACGGCTCTCCCACACTGTCCTCGCAGCCTGCAGAAGGCTCAGCGTGCCCATGACATTGGTTCTTGCGAATGTGAAGGGGTCCCTTATGCTCCTGTCCACATGGCTCTCGGCGGCAAGATGTATGATGCCGTCCACGTTTCTCGTGCGTATCAGGCTCTCCATAGCATCGCAGTCGCAGATGTCCATCTTTTCGAACATATAGTTCGGCCGGCCCTCGACATCCCTCAGATTCATGAGGTTGCCTGCATAGGTGAGCTTGTCCACGTTGATTATGTCCCAGGAAGGGTAGCGCATCACGAAACGGCGGACCACATGGCTGCCGATGAATCCCGCTCCCCCTGTTATGATGATTGTCCTGTTTTCCATAAACCGACAAAATAATATCCGGACATCAGTCCATGCAGCCCATGTTCCTCATGCATCTTGCAAGAGAGTCTGTCCAGTACGGGACATCCATGCCGAAAGCCGCCTTGAACCTGCCCTTGTCAAGCACCGAGTAGGACGGACGCACCGCCTTTGAAGGAAATTCGCTGCTGCGGCACGGCACTATCCTGCATGCGGAATGGCCTGCATACCTTGCTATCGTCACGGCAAAATCGAACCAGCTGCACACCCCTTCGTCAGAATAGTGGTATATCCCGTATTTCCCTTCATATTCCCTGGATTCTATCATTGCATGGACAGCCCCTGCAAGGTCCGCTGCGTATGTAGGCGTGCCGACCTGGTCGAACACGACCTTCACTTCAGGCTCCGAAGCCGTCAGAGAAAGCATGGTCTTCAGGAAATTCCTGCCGTATTCGCTGTACAGCCATGATGTACGCATTATGACATACCTGCAGCCGGAGGCTTTCACCGCCTCTTCGCCGAGAAGTTTCGTGTGCCCGTAGACACATGCCGGGGTCCCGGCACTGTCTTCCCTGAGAGGCACGTTGCAAGAACCCTTTCCGAACACATAGTCCGTGGAGACATGTATCAGCACCGCACCCGAATCACGGGCGGCAGCCGCGAGGTTCCCGACAGCCATCCTGTTCAGGAGGTCAGCCTTTTCCGGCTCATCCTCTGCCTTGTCCACGTCGGTGTATGCGGCACAGTTGACTATGACTCCGGGCCTGAGGCTTCCGACAGCATCCGACACGGCCTGCGCATCGGTGATGTCGAGCATGTCCACCTTGCCGTCCGCACTCCTGCGCACATCGGTGAAGACATATCTGTCCCCGCTGCGCGAAGACACATTCCGCATCCAATGGCCCAACTGGCCGTCCGCTCCTGTGACAAGAATATCCATATCAAAAAATCAAAACATGTCCCCGTATCCGAAAAGCCATGCATCCTTGAGCAACGGCCTCTTCCTGTCCTTTTCCGACAATATGGCCTTTCCTTCCGGGATTCCCCAGTCTATGCCGAGCTGCGGGTCGTCCCAGGCTATGGCCCCTTCCGATTCCGGAGCATAGTAATTGTCGCACTTGTACTGAAGCACGGCCTCTTCCGACAGCACACTGAACCCGTGCGCAAAACCGCGCGGGACGAAAAGCTGCCGGTGGTTCCGCTCATCGAGCCGCACGGAGACATGCCTGCCGAATGTCGGAGAGCCCCGCCTGATGTCCACGGCCACATCCAGCACGGCCCCTTTCACGGCCCGGACGAGTTTGGCCTGGCAGAACGGAGGCTTCTGGAAATGCAGTCCCCTCACCACACCGTAGACGGACCTGCTTTCGTTGTCCTGCACAAAGACAGTCCCGCAGACTTTCTCCGCGAACTCCCTCATTGAGAAGGATTCAAAGAAATAGCCTCTGTCATCATTGTGGATGCGAGGCTCCAGGATAACGACTCCGTCTATGTCCGTCTCAATCACATTCATATCCGTTTCTTCAGATATTTCTCCCTTCCGCCTTCAGCTATCTTCAGAAGATACTGTCCGTACTGGTTTCCGGACATTGCGGACGCCATCCGCCTCAGCTGCTCCCCGGTAATCCAGCCTTTCAGGAAGGCCATTTCCTCGAGACACGCTATCTTCAGGCCCTGGCGTTTCTCTATCACCTCAACGTACGTGCTGGCCTCGGCAAGGGAATCGTGTGTGCCCGTGTCGAGCCATGCGAACCCGCGGTCGAGAGTCTTCACCCTCAGCGTCCCGTCTTCCAGATAATGCTGGTTCACCGATGTTATTTCAAGCTCTCCCCTTGCTGACGGCCTTATGCCCTTGGCCACCCCGACCACGCTGTTCGGGTAGAAATACAGACCCACAACCGCATAGTTGGATTTTGGCTCCAGCGGCTTCTCCTCTATCGAAAGGCACACGCCTGAGTCGCTGAACTCGGCGACCCCGTATCTCTGCGGGTCATCCACCCAGTAACCGAAGACCGTGGCCAGGGATTCCTCCTCGGCAGAACGCACCGCATCCTCGAGCAGGGAGGAAAAACCGTTCCCGTGGAAAATGTTGTCTCCGAGCACAAGGCACACTGCATCATTGCCTATGAATTCCTCCCCTATTATGAAGGCCTGCGCAAGACCGTCCGGCGACGGCTGTTCCGCATACCTGAACCGGACTCCGAAATCTTCCCCGTTCCCGAGGAGACGGCGGAAACCGGGCAGGTCGGCAGGGGTGGATATTATCAGGATGTCCCTGATACCTGCCATCATCAGCACGGAAACAGGATAGTATATCATCGGCTTGTCGAAGACAGGCAGCAGCTGCTTGCTCACCCCTTTCGTGATGGGATACAACCTTGTGCCAGAACCGCCGGCCAGTACGATGCCTTTCATTTTCCGAGCAGATTAGAAAGAAATGATTATCTTTGCAAAGATAAGAAACTGCTAAGATAAATTCCAAGATTATGGCAAAAAAATTAGTCGTAGGCATAACTCAGGGAGACAGCAACGGAATAGGCTATGAGGTCATCATAAAGGCCTTTTCCGACGAAAGGATTCTCGAGCTGTGCACACCTGTCATATACGGTTCCTCGAAAATTTTCGGTTTTTACAGGAAGACGCTGCACAACATCGGGCAGATAAACACGAATGTCATCTCCAACGCGAAAGAGGCCCATGCGAAAAGGGTGAACATACTGAACTGTGTCCCCGACAACATGCCGGTGGAGCCAGGGCTCTCCACCCCGGAAGCGGCGAAGGCAGCCATAGTTTCGCTCGAGAAAGGCGTACAGGACCTCAGGGACGGAGCCATAGACGTGCTTGTCACGGCTCCGATAAACAAGCGTGCAATGAATGGCGAAGGTTTCAAAGCCACGGGACACACAGAATATCTCAAGGAAGCCTTCGGGGTTGATGACGTGAGCATGATAATGGTGTCGGACCAGCTGAAGGTGGGCATAGTCACAAGCCACATCCCGCTGAAGGATGTCCCGTCGGCCCTGACAGTGGAAAAAATCCTCGGCAAGCTGCGCTCCATCCGTAAATCGATGGAGAGGGACTTCGGCATTGCCTCGCCGAAGATAGCCGTTCTCGGGCTGAACCCTCACTGCGGAGACGGTGGGCTTCTCGGGAACGAGGAGCAGTCGGTGATACTGCCGGCCATCAACGCCGCCAACGACGAGGGCATCCTGGCTTTCGGACCATACTCCGCAGACGGATTCTTCGGCCTGGGCAACTACAGCCGTTTCGATGCCATCCTTGCCATGTATCACGACCAGGGGCTCGCACCGTTCAAGGCTCTCGCATTCGAATACGGTGTGAACTTCACGGCAGGACTTCCGGTGGTGAGGACTTCCCCGGACCACGGCACGGCATACGAGAAGGCCGGGAAGGATGAGGCAGACCCACGGTCCATGATATCGGCCATATACACGGCAATCGACGTGTACAACAACAGGGCCGCATACGATGAGCTGCAGAAGGGTAAGATGAGCGTGGATATACCGGGCAGCCCGGTGAAGCCGAAAGGCGGGAAAATCATCGAATGAGCATGGACAGCGGAAGACCGCCAATCTACCTGTACACGGACGGGGCGTCGAGCGGCAATCCCGGTCCCGGGGGCTACGGTGTCGTACTGAAATGCGCCGGACATGAGAAGGAACTCTCGGGAGGTTTCGCCCTGACCACGAACAACAGGATGGAGCTTCTGGCGGTGATTACGGGGCTCGAGGCAGTGAAATGGCAGGACGCTGACATAACTGTAGTGAGCGACTCGTCATACGTGGTCAAGGCCGTGAATGAAGGCTGGGTATTCAACTGGGAGAAAAAGGATTTCGCGAAAGCGAAGAACTCAGACCTATGGATAAGGTTCCTTAAAGTCTACAGGAGGCACAGGGTCAGGTTCAGATGGATAAAGGGCCATGCCGGGCACCCCGAAAACGAAAGGTGCGACAGGCTCGCCGTGGAGGCGGGAGCCGGAGCAGTGGCCGCGGGCAAGACTCTGCCTGAAGACACAGGATACACCATGTCCGTCACACATTGACATTTATGGAGAAGACAGCCCTTGAAACGGATATACAGTTTCTGCCCGGAGTCGGGCCGAAAAGGGCCGCCCTGCTCAAAAAGGAACTGAATGTCAGCACTATAGGAGATTTTGTCAGAATCTATCCATTCCGGTACATAGACAGAAGCAGCATAATCGCCATACGGGATGCCGCTCCGGACATGGCATATATCCAGATAAGGGCCAGGGTGACACAGGTGAACCTGTACAACTCCAAAGGCGAGAGCATGGATGCCTCCGATGCGAAATTCAACGCGGTCAGAAGGATGAGCGTCATAGTCACCGACGGGACGGGATACATGGAGGCCGTGTTCTTCAAAGGCATCAAGTGGATGTACTCCAGACTGCAGCCGGACGAGGAATTCATATTTTTCGGCAAACCTTCGGTCTTCAAGGGACGGCTGAACATGGTGCATCCCGAAGTCGACAAGGAACCTGCAAGGGGAAACACCGGAAACCTGAATTTCAACTCATCGATGTCCGGCATATATCCCGGCACGGAAAAGCTCCGCAACGGCGGCATCACCGGGAAAGTGATGAGCCGGCTGATGGAAAATGCCGTAAACATGGCATTGCCGTGCATCGAGGAGACTCTCCCGAAATATCTGCTGATAGAGAAAGGACTCGTGCCGGCAGACTTCGCCCTGAGGAACATACATTTCCCCAAAGACGCCGCAGCCCTCGAGAAAGCCAGATACAGGCTGAAATTCGAAGAGTTGTTCTATCTGCAGCTTTCCCTGCTGAAACAGAGATACATACGCAGAAGGAACGAGAACGGGATAAGGATGCCTAAAGTCGGGGAAGCCTTCAACATCTGCTACAATGCCCTACCCTTCAGGCTGACAGGGGCGCAGAAGAGGGTAATAACCGAAATCAGGGACGACATGAAAAGCGGACACCAGATGAACCGCCTGCTCCAGGGAGATGTAGGCAGCGGAAAGACGATGGTGGCGGTGCTGACGGCTCTGATAGCGACAGGCAACGGATTCCAGGCGTGCATCATGGCTCCGACGGAAGTCCTCGCCCGGCAGCATTTCCGCAACATATCCGGATATCTCGAAGGTACAGGCGTGAAGCCGGCCATCCTCACCGGCAGTTCCAGGACAGCCGAGCGGCGTGAAATACACAACGGACTCGAAGACGGGTCAATAGGCATAATAGTGGGCACTCATGCGCTGTTCGAAGACAATGTGACATTCAGGAATCTCGGGCTTGTCATCATTGACGAGCAGCACAGGTTCGGTGTGGAGCAGAGGGCAAGACTCTGGAGGAAATCAGTGTGCGGATTGCCGCCGCACGTCCTTGTGATGACGGCGACCCCTATCCCGAGGACACTTGCGATGACGCTGTACGGAGACCTCGACGTGTCCGTGATAGACGAACTTCCGCCAGGGAGGAAGCCGATACAGACCATAGCGGCGAACGAACGCAGAAGACCTGCCCTGTTCAGGTTCATGAAGGAGCAGATAAGGCTCGGCAGGCAGGTATTCGTGGTGTATCCGCTCATCTTCGAAAGCGAGAAGATGGACTACAAGAATCTGGAGACAGGTTACGAGCAGATTGTGGCAGCGTTTCCGTTTCCCCCGTACAAGACAGCCATAGTCCACGGGCAGCAGAGCAACGATGAAAAGAAATTCAATATGGACGCCTTCGCTGCCGGACGTGCAGACATACTCGTGGCCACATCCGTGATAGAGGTCGGGGTCGATGTGCCCAACGCTTCGGTGATGGTGATAGAAAGCGCTGAAAGATTCGGTCTGAGCCAGCTGCACCAGCTCAGGGGACGTGTGGGAAGAGGCTCCGAGGAATCCTACTGCATACTCATGACGGGAGACAGGCTCAGCAAGGACTCAAAACGCAGGATAGAGCTAATGTGCGCCACCGAGAACGGATTCGAGCTTGCGGAGGAAGACATGAAGATGAGAGGCCCGGGAGACCTGGAAGGGACGCAGCAGAGCGGGCTTCCGATAGAATTGAATATAGCTTCTCTTGCAAAGGACGGAATGATACTGAACGATGCCAGGCAGTGCGCACAGTCCGTCCTCGACAAGGACCCGACCCTCAGCCATCCGGAAAACCGCCTGCTTGCGGAAGAGGTGGGGAAGGACAAATACAAGGCCCGGGACTACAGCCAGATAAGCTGAAAGACGGGAGTCAGACACGAAGATTGCCGAGAATGTCCGAAGCGTTCATGGACTCCTCCCCGAAAATTTCCGCAGCCCTGTCTCCGGAGGCTCCGTGGAAATACACCCCTGCCACAGCAGCATCCTCCGCAGACAACCCTCTCGCCAGCAGACCGGCGACAAGCCCGGCAAGGACATCTCCGCTGCCTCCCTTGGCCATCCCCGGATTTCCCGTGGAATTGAATTTCAGGGCACCGTCAGGAGGACATACCATGGTGTGCGCCCCCTTCACAACCACCACGGCCCCTGTCGCACAGGCTAGTTCCCCTACCATCCGCAGCTTGTCCTCCTCGTTCCTCCAGACTTTTTCCCCGGACTCCGCCCCACGGACGAGAGAGATGCCCGAAGCAGCCTTCAGAAGCCTGCGCAACTCTCCGACATGAGGGGTAAGGACGCATCCGTGAGGGAGCTTTCGAAGCATATCAGGATTCGCCGACATCACGTTCAGGGCATCGGCATCCATCACGGCAGGGATTCCGCTTTCAAGGAGACCACGCAGCGCGGAAGCTGTCTCGGGAGACTGTCCGAGCCCCGGACCGGCACACACGGCAGAATATGCCGCCATGTCGCGCGGCAAGCAGGAAAAGCAAGTGCCGCTGTCTGTGCTGACTATCGCGGAGGGATGCGCGAGATGGACAGCGAGACGCTCGGAAAAAGGCACATGAGCGGTGACAAGTCCGCATCCTGACCTCAAGGCAGCCCCTGTCGCCAGCATGGCCGCACCCATCATCCCCTGCCTTCCTGCCACAATCAGGGCATGTCCGAAATTCCCCTTGTGCGCAAATGCATTTCTTTCCGGCATTATCTTCCGCACATATCCTTCATCGGCATACAGGTAAGGCGTCTGACACCCGTCAATGTAGCTGCGGGACAGGCCTATCGGCACCACAGTGAGTTTCCCGGCATATTTCCCTGTTGCCGGAAGCAGGAGAGACAGCTTGGGAAGGCCGACAGTCAGCGTCCTGTCCGCAACGACGGCGCAAACCGAGTCTTCGTCTTCGGCAAATTCGGACGGTAGGCCGGACGGCAGGTCTATGGACACCACTTCAACGGCTCCGGCACCGAGCTCCCTGACGAGAGCCTCCCGGCTTTCATTTATAAAACGCACCAAAGAAGCGGCCGGTCCCTTGACGGGTCCGCGAATCCCCACACCCAGGATGGCGTCCACAATCAGGATTTTCCTTTTTCCGGAAAAAATTTCCTCTACAGACGCAGCGGAACGGATAATCCTTACCGACGACGGCAGCCTCCGGAAATTTGTCCGGCACTCCGGAGTCATTTCCTCCTCCGCGGACAAGGTGACGACCGACACGTCATTGAATTTTCCGGAAAGCATTCGCGCGACTGCAAACCCGTCCCCGCCGTTGTTCCCTTTGCCGCAGAACACCGTCACGGAGGTGTCCGTCGTGAATTTTCCCGCTATTTCCAGACTCAGAGCCTCTGCTGCCCTCTCCATAAGTTCCAGACTCGAGATGTTGTCTGACTTCATCGTTGCGGCATCGGCAGCCTTGATTTCCTTTCCGGTAAGTATCTTCATGACAAGCGCTGTTGAAAACAGAGATAAAATTAGATATATTTGCATAAAACCGCAAATACAAGAAACACACGAATCGACCTGACAGACCATGAACAGCTTGGACAACACCGGCAACAGGGAAATCCGGATTTTCCTGTCTTCCACCTTCTCGGACATGCAGGAAGAACGCAACTACCTCACTAAAAAGATATTCCCCAGAATCACGGAAATCTGCGAAAAGCGGCAAATCAGGTTTTCCGTGCTCGACCTCAGATGGGGCATCACCGAAGAAGAATCCCGCACCGGAAAGGTCATCGAGATTTGCATGGATGAAATAAAAAGGACAAAACCTTATTTCATCGGTCTTCTCGGCGGAAGATACGGATGGATTCCTACCGAAGAAGAGACGGTGCGCAACAGGCATCTCACCGAAAAATATCCGTGGATTCCCGAATACATGAAAGCAGGATGCAGCATCACCGAGATTGAGATGCAGTTTGCCGCCCTGAAGGAAACGGAAAACATAGAGGCATTTTTCTTCCTCCGCGACATGGATAGCGTGCCGGCAAGATTCAGGGAAAAGGAAGGCAGCCCTGAAATGGAGAAACTCGGGCAGCTCAGGAGCAAAGTCCTGGAACAGAGCAGCAAAGGCCGCTGCACCGCCGACACCTACAGAGACATGTCCGGGCTCGGGCGCGTGGTGCAGGAAAGGCTGCTTGCAATGATAGACAGCCGTTTCCCGGAAAGTGAAAATCCGGACAGCGCCAGTGCTATTCTGCACAGGCAGGCCTTCAAAAGGGCGCGGCTCCGCTCAAACTATGTCGACAACGGCGCGAAAAGACGGTCCAAGATGGAGAGCATGTTCAGGTCGGCATCGGCAATATTCGTGACCGGAGAGAAAGGAATGGGCAAAAGCGCCCTGCTCGCCAACTGGCATCCGGAAGACAAAGTCCGGGAGGAAGACGGGACGGAATGGAAGATTGTAAGGACAGACATCGATGACACCGTCAATTCCATCCCCTCGATTACGGAAATATTCAAAGACCAGCTGAAGCTGATTGACGCCTCGCTTCCGGATTTGGATGGCGAAACGGAAACAAGCCTGCCGGACTTCGTGAAGAAATGCTCCATGAATGTTGTCTGGGTGATAGACGGTCTGGAAAAGATGCCCGCCGGTTCCATGGAAAATTTCAGCTTCCTTTTTTCACTGCCGGAAAACGTGAAGCCAGTCATCGCCGGTGACACGGATTTCATCAAACGGATTTCAGGCTATGCGAAAGGCGACGCCCGGACAGTAAAAGTATGGCCGCTCGAAGAAAACGAGATAATCAGGGTTCTGAAAGACAGACTGGCGGAGTGCGGGAAAAGTCTCACCGAAAAACAGGAAGTCCACATAATGTCGGCCACCATTCTCTCAAACCCGTCGCTGCTGCAGCTTTTCATTGAGGAATTGATACAGTTCGGCATCCACGAACAGCTGGACGGATTCATCGACAGATTTGTTTCAGCAGGAAACAGGGAAGAGTTCATTTCGCGGGTGCTGGACGTGATTGAAGAAGATTTCGGAACTTCCATGGCCGGGAAAATCCTCGGGCTTCTGGCATGCACGGAATACGGGATGGATGAAAAGATAATGACGGACGAGCTGCGACTTGGCCCGCTGGACTGGTCTGCCATATACAGTGCGGTCGAATCCTTGGTCTCGAGACACGACGGGCTCATTTCAATCAAGGAAGACTATGTCTTCAGATGCATCGAAGAAAGATACCTTACCGGGAACGATGGAGCAAAGGATATCCGCAAAGCCGCAATCCGGATTCTGAAAAAGGAAAGGAAAAAGCAGTTGCGAAAGCTCAGCGCATCCGACAGATTGTTGTATAGGATATACGGAATAAATCTCGGAGAAGAAGACACTCTGCGCCTCGACACCATCTCATACGGGCTTGCACGGCAATATTTCGCTGCAGGAAAAAAAAGGAAGGCAATAAGGATTGTGGCGCATGATATGGCATCAATGCTGAATTCCGCCATGCTCGGACTGAAAGCGCACGGACTTTTCCATGATGCCATGGCAGCAGGCATGTCCCCGTCAAGGTTCTTCTCGTTTCCGAAAATGCTGCGGGACTCCTTTTTCGACAATGAAGGCTGGATGGCTCTTGCATACGTCTTGATTTTCAGAGAGGCAAATCCTGGTATTCCGGACGAAATCCTCAAAAACGTGAAACGGATGCCTCTGCCGAAAAGATACAAGGAAAATGTGTGCCGGATGCTCGAAAGCATTAAGCCTCAAAACGCAAGCGGCAATATCGAAGATACATGGGAGCCTGGGAAGGAAATCCATGACTTGATGCAGCTCGGTTCCTTCGCGTCCGGCATACCTTCGATACTGTCCATGCAGAGAGTCCGCCACATAAGGGAGCAGGCTGAGGCCGTTGCGGTTTCCCTGCCGGAAAATTCCTTGACATGGGCATATATGAAATACATGATATCCTTTGCATTGGTACGTGAGGGCAAGCCTGACGAGGCAGAACAAGTGCTCCTTTCGACAGCCGAAGTCACGGATCCGGAAAAATACAAAGATCTGAAATTCGAGATAGCTTTTGCCCGCAAGGATTATGACGGATGCCGTAAAATATTGGAAGACGTGAAGCTTCTGACAGCTGCCATAGCGAACGCCGGGATAAAATGGAGGCGACGTGTGACGGAACTCTGCATGGAACTGGCCATAGAGGAGAAAACGTCTTATCATCTGTCTGACAGCCTCTTGCGCGACATGGCAGAACGGCTGAGAGGACTGTATGACGAATCCTCCCAGTCTAATGACAATAAGAAAGGGTACATGCGGACGATAGCCTACTCCCTCTACATAAAGAAATGTTTCAAGGCTGCCGCGGAAGCGTACGGAATTTTGCTCGAAGTCGAAACGGATGCCGCCAGTGCGGCCATAGAGTACGGGAATTTCGGCGATTGCCTTAAAGAGGACAAGCGCTATGCAGAAGCAGCCGGTGCCTACATGTCTGCAGCAAGGTATTATGCCGGAAAAGACATTGCCGGATACCTGGACAAAATTTATTCTGTCGCGGAAAACCTCATTGCCGCAAAAAAGGGCGCGGAGGCTGCAGCTGCCGTCAAAACGGCTTTCATGGAAGTCCGCAAGGCCGAAGACGGTCTTTCTCCGGACGGAAAGGCGGACTGCTGGAACCGCATCATCGTGATGCTCTACATGACATGCGGAGATTCCGGCACGCCGGAAGAACCGTTGGAAATCAGCTGCACGTCCATGAAAGGCATTCTGGAATGCTCGGCAGAACCGGACATCAGAGCCATATCGAACTTCGCGCACCTGCTCGACCGCGTGTCAAACCTATGCCCGGACAGGCACAAATTCAGGGAGGCATTCGCCTTGCTCCAGCCTCATGTCGGCACGCTACTGCGCGAAAAGAAGAAGGAATTCATCGGCATACTCCCGGCATTGGCCATAATAGCCGGAGACAGGGACACTGCCGCACGGCTGCTTGACACTGTGGAAGAAAAGGACGACAAATACGTCGAACAGTCAATAATGCTCGACCTGGCATCACCGGATGCCGAAGTCCGGAAAAACGCGATGTTATGTGTCGTACATAATTTCAACCTCGACATGGACGAGGCCAGGCTTGCTTCTGTCAGGAAACATCTCATAAACCTGCTCATCAAATACAATTGCCTTGAGACGCTCATGGAACAATGCAGGGAAAGTGCCGACAAGGACAGTCTGTTCACCTTATGAGATATTGCCTCCGCCACATCTGACATGGACACCGTAGCATGGTGTGAAGACAGGCTGAAGCGTCTCGCTGCGGAAAGCCGCTCTGCAGAGATACCTTCCGGATACGTCGCACGTCAGTTGGTTTACTCTCGTGAGGCGAAACCAGATTACGCGGCATTGTTCATGGACTGGCTCGGAAATGCATTCAGTGACATACGCAATGTGGTTGTATTCATCGATACGGTGCTGCGGAACACTTTCGGAGAGTCAGGCAACTCGACATGGCATACCAAATACCACAAGTCGCGGAAAGAGACGATTTCCGCATACATCGGTTCCGCCCTGGAGCAGACCGGAGACAGGACGGCATATATGGAAAGCTTGATTGACGCTGTCAACGGTCTGAAATTCAATGACAGCACGGCTGCAGTGGACATGATTACAGTATCAGACGCGCTATGCTCTCTTTACGCAGAAGGAAAAATCCCCTCTTCACTGAAAGAAAGACTCTTGAATCTGCTAAAGGCTGCAACAGACATCACTGCCCGGATCAAAAACGATGATGACTACGCCACTGACCCGGTCCGCAATTTTGACAACTACAGGACGAGAATAGCCTATCTTGCCGACATTTACGACCTGTACCGTCTCCTGGACGGACCTGCTCCGGACGACATAGTGAAAGCCAAGCTGAAATGCTCTGCCGTAAAACCGGCCATGATGGACAGCCTGTTCCCGGAAATCCTCGTCAACGAAATAGAGCGCGGCTATAACCCCGACACTGAAGTATATGCCCTTGCATTCGGCTTCTACATTTCCCGGAATATGACGGAAGAAGCCGAAGGGATACTCGCTCTTTTTGCCGAGAATGTCGCAGGCAGGGAAGAATTCCTGCTGTCGGTAAAATTGTGCAGGGCCATTCTGGACGTAGACAAAGGCGAGTATGCCGCCGCTTCCGTCGGGTTCTCCACAACAATGGCCTTCGATTTCGGAATCGGGGTAGGATACCGGATTTTCAGAAACCTTTTCGCGGATTTCAGCGAGATGACGGACATCAACTCGCTACGGACCCTTGCTGCAATCTCCTCGATATATGCAGGGTATTGTTCCGAGGGCATAGAACGCGCCGGAATGATAAGTTCCAGGAACTATTTTGACAAGGAACATCACATATACACGGAAGATTTGCTCGTGTGCCTGAGCATGCTTCGCAGCGGACTTTATGATGACGCCATGGGATATTTCCGCGAGAAGTTCGACGCTCCGGTTGAAGATGCATGTCTTCCCGATGGACACGAACGTATCACACAGCATCTGGTCGCCATCGAGACTGCCAAAATGTATGTTGCAAAAGGAGACATCAAGAATGCCACCAGAGCACTTCACCATGCCGAACGGATGGAGACCCCTTTCTCACACCCGGTCTGCAGGGCCGAACTTGCCAAAGCGAAGGCAATGTTCCATGAACTTGAAAGACAATAGCAGAGCTGTCTGACTGAAAGGATTCCGGAAAATTATGCCGGTAAGGTGCATAAAAGAATTTTCGGAAAATTTCAAAACAGTTTCTAAATTTGCAGGTTATGGATGAAAGACTCAGGGAGCGGCTCATCGGATGGGCCGATAAATACAACGACAAGGAATATTTCAAGGAAGACCCTGTAATTTTCCCCAGACACTTCGCATCCGGAATGGACGGAGGCTTCACCCTCGCCGACGTGGAGATTGCCGCGCTGATAGCGGCACATCTCGCATGGGGACGCAGGTCCATGATTGTGCGCGACTGCACAAGGGCTTTTGACGAGATGTGCTGGAAGCCATACGAGTATGTCATGAACGGGGAATACCGGGACGAGGATGCAAGCCTGCACCGCACGGTGAAATGGAGCGAATTTGCAGCCATCTGCAGGAGACTCAGGGAGATATACTCCACGACAGACAGCATCGAAGCCATGACCAACGGGCAGATACGGACAATGATATTCGGACGGAAGGCCGACCCCAAGGCACCGGACAAGAAGATAAACATGATGCGCAGGTGGATGGTCAGGGACGACGGGAAAGTGGACCTCGGGGTCTGGAGACACTCGGACAAGAAAGACCTCCTTATCCCTCTCGATGTCCATGTCTACGAGACGGCGGCAAGTCTCGGGCTCACGACGAGGAAACAGAAGGACATCGTGACGGTCATGGAGATAACATCAGCATTCAGGGAGATTTTCCCGGACGACCCGTGCAAGGGAGACTTCGCACTGTTCGGATATGGAATAGACAACAAGGACTGAAAACGTAATGCCATGCCCAGACTGTTCATAATATCAGGATGCAACGGGGCGGGAAAGACCACGGCGTCATACACCCTGCTTCCGGAAATGCTCGAATGCAGCCAGTATGTCAACTCCGATGAGTTCGCAAAAGGTCTCTCGCCTTTTGATCCGGGGTCAGTTTCCGTGCAGGCGAGCAGGCTCATGCTGCTGCGCATAAGATATCTTTTCAGGAAGAAGGAAGACTTCAGCATAGAGACCACGCTAGCGACACGGAGTCTTCTGAAGATGATTACGGATGCCCAGAATGACGGCTACACCGTGACACTGCTCTATTTCTGGCTCAACTCCCCGGACCTTGCGGTGGAAAGGGTAAAGGCAAGGGTCGCCGCCGGAGGACACAACATACCGGAGGAGACGGTCCGAAGAAGATACAGGGTCGGGCTCGGCTATTTCTTCCGTGACTATGCCCCGATATGCGACAGGTGGATACTTGCCGACAATTCGCAGGTGCCGTTCAGGGTCATTGCCGAAGGACACAAGACCGGCACGACAATAATAAAGGACCATGCCACTTTCGAAAAGATAAGGAAAGCTGCAGATTTGCAGCAGGCTGGCGACGGACAGACGGACTGACCGGTCGCAAAACCGACAGATATGGATTGCAACTATCATTTGGACAGATTCAAGGTCACGGTCCCTCAGCTCGGGCAGCTTGTCGCTGCGGCGCTTTCTCGCGGCGGGGACTATGCAGACCTGTATTTTGAATACTCTACATACAACGAATTGCTGCTCAAGGACGGTGAAGTGACCTCGGGTGGCTTCCACATCGATTCCGGTGTGGGGATAAGGGTCCTGAAAGGAGACAGGACCGGATATGCATATTCCGAGAGCACTGACATGCCGGACATGCTGTGCGCGGCTAAAGCGGCGGCGCAGATAGCCGGAGGGAGCGGGACATCTCCGGCCCCTGCGGGCAGCAAGGCCTGCACCGGAGCCCCTGCCCCGGACTTCTATCCCACCCTGGAGAAATGGGGCAGCTGCGAAACTTCGCAGTTCATTCCCGTACTTGAGAAGCTCGAGTCCATGATACGGGCCAAGGACAGCAGGGCGGTGAAGGTCATCGCAAAACTGTCATGGTCTGAAAGCGAGATAATGATGTACAACTCACCTGGGGAGCTCGTATGCGACTCCAGACCAATGGGAAGCATAGTGGCCACGGTCATATTCTCGCAGAACGGGAAAAACGAGAACAAGACATCCTCAAGAAGTTTCCGCAAAGGGGTGGAAATGATTACCGATGCCCTTCTGGAGGAGATAGCCGACGAAGCCGTGGCCGGAATCGATGCAAGATTCGCAGCCATCAGGCCGAAAGGAGGCAGGATGCCAGTGGTGATGGGGGCCGGGGCGTCAGGAATACTGCTGCATGAAGCCATGGGCCACTCTTTCGAAGCCGATTTCAACCGCAAGGGACAGTCCGTGTTCTCCGGGATGACCGGCAGGAAAATCTGCGACTCCTCAATAAGCATAGCCGATGACGGGACGATACCTTTCAACAGAGGAGCCTGCAACTATGACGATGAAGGAGTGAGAGGGCAGAAGACATACATGGTGAAGGACGGTGTCCTCGTGTCGTATCTCCATGACAGGATAAGCGCGAAGCACTATGGTGTGGAGCCGACAGGCAACGGCAGGCGGGAATCGTTCAGGTACAATCCGATTCCGAGGATGAGAGCCACGTACATGGAGAACGGGACAGCATCGAAATCCGACCTTGTGGCCTCGGTGAAGAAAGGCATCTATGTGGACGAGTTCTCGAACGGGCAGGTCAAGATAGGCGAAGGGGACTTCACGTTCTACGTCAAGAGCGGGTATCTCATCGAAAACGGCAGGCTCACCGCCCCGGTAAAAGACCTCAACATAATCGGCAACGGGCCGCGCGCCCTCGCAGACATAACCGGAGTCGGGAACGACCTCACCATAGACAACGGCACATGGACATGCGGGAAGGACCAGAGCGTACCGGTGTCCTGCGGAATACCGAGCGTACTCGTCAAGGCCCTCACGGTCGGAGGCAACTGACGGCATCCCCTGTATTTTCAAGATTCAAGACAAATGGGACAATCAAATAAGGAAACAGCTGCCCCCGGCCTCATTTCCGGAGAGGAGATGAGATTGGCTGAATCATGCATGGCAGCAGCATTGCGCTCAGGGGCAGACCAGGTCCGCGTATCTCTGGGCAAAAGCGTGCTCGACTCGTACAGCATGCTCAACGGAGTCCTGGACAAGGTCTCGCATTCCGCGGACAGGTCCATCTTCCTGTACGTGTTTGCAGACAACAGATACGGGACATTCTCTACCAACATGCTCGACGAGGCTGAACTCGCGATATTCGCAGAAAGGGCAGTAAAAACGGTAGGGATGCTGTCGGAAGACCGGTGCAGGAGACTTCCTGACCCGTCTCTCACTGCACTCGATGCCGTAAGCGGGCGAGAAGCGGGACTGTATGACATCGGGTACGGCCGCATGGATACCGGAAGAAGGCTCGCAATGGCTGAAGGCGAATGCATTTTCGGAAAATGCCACGCCCCCGAAGGGTGCAGGGTCATTTCAGAAGAATGCGAATACTCGGACTCGGTAGATGACAATTACCTCATCGATTCAAACGGGTTCGCCGGACGCCACACTGAGACATCCTTCGCAGTATGCTCTGAAATCACCGTCGAGGACAGGCTCGGCAATAAATATTCCGGCTACTGGTGGGACTCCTCCCCTTTCCTGGCCACGCTGAAACTCGGGAGATGCTCGGCGGAAGCTCTCGCACGGGCCGTAAGACAAATCGGGCCGGAAAGCCATGAAGGAGGCCGCATGAAAATGGTCGTGGACGCCTCGGTGAGTTCGAGGCTCGTGTCTCCCCTGCTCTCTGCCCTGAACGCCTCTTCCATCCAGCAGGAAAACTCATTCCTTAAAGGGTCCGAAGGGAAGGAGATGTTCTGCAGGGGCCTCACCATAACCGATGCGGCAAGGACTCCGGGAAAACCCGGGTCGAGGCTGTTCGACACCGAAGGGGTGGCTACCGAAGAGAGGGACATAATCAGACAAGGGAAGGTAGGGATGTACTTCACCAACACGTACATGGCTCTCAAGATGGGCATCAGGCAGACAATCGAAAGCGCGTCCAGACCTGTGCTCATGCCTTACCGATGCGACGGAGGTGAAATACGGCCGGAGGCAGGAAGCTTCGGGGCGAAGGAAATCATCGGCCTGTGCGGGGATGGAATCTATGTCACAGGATTCAACGGAGGCAACTGCAACTCGACTACGGGAGACTTCTCTTACGGGATAGAAGGCTTCCTGTTCAAGGACGGGGAAATACGGAACCCTGTCAGGGAAATGCTGATTACCGGGAACATGGTACAGCTCTGGAACAGCCTCCTTTACGCCGGGAACGATGCCAGGGAATGCACACGTTGGCAGATTCCCGCACTGTGCTTCGAAAAAGTGGATTTCAGCGGTTGACTTTGCAGGAAAAACCCTATATTTGCCGACCGTGACGGCAAAGGCCGCACAAGAATACCAATCCAGAAGTTTCTAAAGACCTGAATCATGAACATAGGCAAGAACAAAGTAGTAGAATTGTGCTACGAACTTGAAGTTGACGGGGCCATCGTGGACAAGACCACAAAGGAAAGGCCTCTTGATTACATACACGGAACAGGTTCCCTCCTCGAGAAATTTGAAAAGAACATAGAAGGGCTCGAGCCGGGAGGCAGGTTCAGTTTCACGCTCACACCTGCGGAAGGATACGGTGAATTTGATCCTGACCGTGTGATAGACCTTCCGAAAGAAGCATTCGAGGTGAACGGGGTTATACAGGAAGACCTGCTCGTTCCCGGCACTACGATACCTCTGGGCGCCGGACACGGCGGAATCGTCCCGGGCAAGGTAGTCGAAGTGGGAGAAAAAACCGTGAAGATGGACCTCAACTCCCCTATGGCAGGGAAGACATTGAATTTCTCCGGTGAAATCCTCACGGTAAGGGAAGCTACGGAAAAGGAACTGAAGGAAGGTCTTCATGGCGAATACGTGCATCAGTGCCACTGCGGAGACGGCTCTCACGGGTGTGGCGAAGGCGGATGCGGTGAAGGCGGATGCGGTGAAGGCGGATGCGGCCACCATGACGGAGATTGCGGCCATCATCACGGGCACGATGGAGGATGCTGCCACGGAAACGGCGACAAATGCGGAAAGAATGAATAAGGGAGCATAAATGTGGCTTTTACTCGCATTTGTCTCTGCGGCCCTTCTGGGATTCTACGACGCGTCAAAAAAAGCAGCACTGAAAGATAATGCAGTTCTTCCGGTGCTGCTTTTGAATACTGTATTTTCCACCCTCATATTCTCCCCTTTCATACTCGACAGCCTCATCGGACACGGATGGTTCTCCGGCACGATGCTGGATTCCGCGCCTTTCGCCGGACATCAGGAAAACACAGGGCTTCTCCACGCGCACATGCTTGTCATGATTAAATCGTGCATTGTGCTCTCGTCCTGGATATTCGGGTATTTCGGGCTCAAGCACCTGCCGATTACGATTGTAGGCCCGATAAACGCAACCCGCCCTGTCATGGTACTCGTCGGTGCGATGCTCATTTTCGGTGAACGCCTGAACTGGTGTCAATGGACAGGCGTAGTATTCGCCGTGATATCGCTTTTCATGCTGAGCAGATCGAGCAGGAAGGAATCCGTGGATTTCGTACACGACAAATGGATAATGTTCGTGGCCGTATCGGCGGTCATCGGAGCTGTCAGCGGACTGTATGACAAGTACATAATGACAGAACTGAGCCCGATGTTCGTGCAGGGATGGTACAATTTCTACCAGATGGTGATGATGGCTGTGGTGATAGCCATATTATGGTATCCGCACAGGAAGAAAAGCACCCCTTTCCACTGGAGCTGGGCTATTCCGCTGATATCGCTGTTCATCTCCGCAGCCGATTTCTCGTATCTGACCGCGCTCAACCGTCAGGACTCGATGATTTCTGTCGTTTCCCTTGTCAGAAGAAGTTCCGTGATAGTCTCGTTCATCTGCGGAGTGCTGATTTTCAAGGAAAAGAACCTGAGAGCCAAGGCTCTGGACCTGCTTCTGATTCTGATAGGAATGATATTCATCTATTTCGGGTCGAAATGAGGGGAAAAATCGCTGATTCAGAGTCCGCGGATCTCCGGCTCCGCCAGACCTGTCATTTCAGATATCATCTTCGGGTCGAGACCTGCGGCAAGCATCCTTCGTGCGACAGACAGCTTTCCGACCATCTCTCCCTCCGCCCGACCCGCAATTACTCCCTCAGCACGACCCTCAGCCCGGCCCTGCTTCCTGGCATAGTCGATAGCATTCCTGTGATCATTTTCCGTCATCATATCGTTTGTGTATTCGTCCAGTTCCTCACGTGTGAACGCCGCTATCCGTGCAGCCTCG
>CALVDM010000022.1 GCA_944326335.1 uncultured Bacteroidales bacterium | reverse complement strand
TACCGCACCTTTGGCCTGCAATTTCTTGGCCAGCAGACCATCCATAATCCTATGTTTGTAACCTTCCATATCCTAATTGTTTATAGGCAAAGGTATAAAGTTTTTGCAAATTCAGTAATTTGGCATAGAAATAATAGGGAATTTGGCAGCGATTTATTCAGTAAAATGGCGCATATAGTACCTCGCTCACTGCGCACCGCCGGTGTTCCGTCCGACGGGAGCGTGGTGAGTACAAGTTCCATACTGTCCGGGTTAATGCCCGTAAAGCGGTATAAAATCCGTTTTGCGGGCTGCAATTATTATTCATCAACTGCATTTTTGCCGGTCAGTGGCCTGAAAAATATACTTTATTTAAGAAGCTGACGGAGGGCTACTCCTCGGCGGCAGGGCTGTCCGAGAAATGGGACTGCTCCCTTCCGTACTGTTCGATGAAATACTTTATCTCTTCTGAGAATGCCTCCCGGCGTGCCTTGTCTTCCTGCCCGATACGGTGCAGGTCAGATTATCTCGGCTGGACCAGCGTGGGAGAAGTGGTGGCCTCTGGTGTCTGGACGGCTGGCAGCGGAAGCAGATGTGAAATTTTTCCCGACTTATGGATGGATAATGGGAAATTATGTATATTTTCGCCACCAGATTTGGCATGTCAATGAGGAAAGGATCTGTCTACATAATCTGGGCGGCATATTTCATCGCTGCTGCGGTGTGTCAGGCCGTCTGGGGTGACTTTCCGTCGGCATTCTTCGAGTTCCCTGTCAATGCGGCCGTACTTCTGCTGTGGGCAGTCTCGGCATGGCTTCTTTACAGGGAAGGCAGAAATTCGACAGCCGCCGCCTTCCTCCTTTCCCCTCATACTACGGCAACCGTCTTAGCCGTGTTCACTGCCGTATGCCTCATCCAGGGATTCAGCCACTCCAGGCTTTCAGGGACATGGTGGTTCGTGGCTGCCGTATTCGCTCTGCTGACCCACCTGCTTCTCGTGCTGCTCAGAGGTTCGGACCACAGAAGACCGTTCAGGCTGCGGTTCATCCTTAACCATGCGGGACTGCTTCTTGCCCTTGCGGGCGGTTTCTTCGGAAGCCCCGACACAAGGGAATGGAAGACTGCAGTGAACCTTGCCGGGCCATCGAGGGAGGCTGTGGACAGGCAGGGAAACCTGTCATCTCTCGACTACGACCTGCAGCTCGCCGGTTTCTATATCGATACATACGGGAACGGTACCGCAAGAAGCTATGAAGCATCCGTCATCGTGGACGGATGCAGGACAGCGGTTCTCAAGGTCAACAAGCCCTACAGGCTGTCATGGAAGGACGACCTGTACCTGTCCGGTTTTTCTCCGGCAGGGGAGGATGACTGCGACATGGCCGGGAACTGCATACTCCAGGTGGTCCGGCACCCGTGGAAATATGCCGAGATATCCGGCATCCTGATGATGCTGGCAGGATGTCTGCTGCTCTTTCTTCAGGGACCTGCCGGAAAAACGCCCGGCACCGGAAACCGTCGGGAATCCGCCGGAAAAGATGGAGGGACATGCCTGTGAATGCCTGGGAAGTGTTCGTGTATTTTGCGGCCGCATCGGTGCTTCTGTGGTCTGCAGGGGCCTTTGCGGCATGGAAGGGGAAGTCTGCGGCCGCCCTGTGGCTTTCAGCTGCAGGCCTTGTCGTGTATGCCTCATTCATAGCATTACTGTGGGCGTCACTCCAGCGGCCTCCGATGCGCACTCTCGGTGAAACGAGGCTCTGGTACTCGTTCTTCATGATGGTCTCGGGCATAGCAGTATATGCCAGATGGAGATTCAGGTGGATACTCCTGTTCTCCGCGGTTCTCGCCGCAGTGTTCGCGGCAATGGACGTGCTCATGCCTGAAATCCACGACCGGACTCTGATGCCTGCTCTCCAGAGCGGATGGTTCGTGCCACATGTCACCGTGTACATGTTCTCGTATTCGGTCGTGGGATGTGCGGCAATCATGGCGGCCGCCGGCCTGGTCATGAAGACGGACAGATTCATGGACTCGGCAGACAGCCTCATGTACATCGGCACCGCCTTCCTCACTTTCGGCATGCTCAGCGGGGCTCTCTGGGCAAAGGAGGCATGGGGAATGCACTGGAGCTGGGACCCAAAGGAGACCTGGGCAGCGGCCACATGGGCCATCTGTCTGGCATACATACACTTCAGACTGTACAGGCGTCAGTCGTGGAAGGCCGGATGTCTTCTTGTCATCCTTGCTTTCATCGGGCTGCAGATGTGCTGGTACGGAGTGAATCTGCTGCCTTCTGCACGGGAAAGTATGCATGTATATGGACAATGAACGGGAATTATTGCGATATTTGGAAACGATACGAGGATTATACGATATAAATACATGACTTATGAAGAATAGCTCTAAAATCCTGCTCGCCGCCGTGGTCGTGGTGGCCGTGCTTGCAATAGTCTACAGGGCTGTAAACAAGGCTCCATCCGCAGAACTTGCGGCCCGGGAGCAGCTGCTGCAGATTCTTCAGGACGGGGGATGCGCGGAATGCCATTCCGCAAATCCGGTATTGCCGTTCTACGCGAAGTGGCCGGTGGCGAAATCCCTGATTGGAAAACATATTGAAGAAGGCTATGCGGTGTTTGACATAATGCCTTTCGAGAACTCTCTCGCAGACGGGGACGCTCCTTGTGAAGTGGACCTCGCAAAGGTGGAGCGGAGTCTCTCTGACGGCTCCATGCCTCTTGCCCAGTATTATCTCGTGCATTGGGGCTCGTCAATCACCGGAGCGAAGGAGCAGATTGCCCTTGCCGCCGTGAAGGAATTGCGTACAAAGTTCTATCCGAGCCCGCTTTCAGCACCGCAATTCGCCGACGAACCCATACGTCCGATACCTGACAGCGTGCCTTACGATGCCCGTAAGGCCGAACTCGGGGATTTGCTCTATCATGACACGAGGCTTTCCGCAGACGGCACCGTCTCGTGTGCGACATGCCACGGGCTCCAGACCGCGGGAGTTGACAACAAGCGTTACTCGGAAGGTATAGGCGGACAGTTCGGCGGAGTGAACGCCCCTACTGTCTTCAATTCCGTGTTCAATTTCGTGCAGTTCTGGGACGGTCGTGCGGCTACACTTGCGGAACAGGCCGGCGGACCTCCATTGAATCCTGTCGAGATGGGCTGCAAGGATTTCGGCGAGATTGTGGGAAGGCTTTCGGAAGACAGGGACTTCGTCAGGAAGTTCACGGCCGTGTACCCTGAAGGTCTCAGCCAGGAGACAATAACGGACGCCATCGCAGAGTTCGAGAAGACCCTCATAACCCCGGATTCGGCGTTTGACCGCTATCTCAAGGGCGATGACGACGCCATGACTGCGGAACAGATTGAAGGTTACGGGCTTTTCAAGGAATACAACTGTGCGACATGCCATGCCGGAGTGAATATGGGAGGCCTGACATATGAGCTGATGGGGCAGCGCGACAACTATTTCGAAGACCGCGACCTCACCCTCAAGTCCGGCCTTACGGACGGGGACAACGGCCGCTGGGCACAGACCGGGGTAGAGAGGGACCGCTACAGGTTCAAGACTCCGGGGCTGCGCAACGTGGCTCTCACATGGCCGTACTATCATGACGGCAGCGTCGGGTCTCTCGGTGAAGCCATAACCAAGATGGCGAGATTCCAGGTGGGCAGAAAAATCTCCGCGAATGACTGCGGGAAAATAGAAAGCTATCTCGAAGCCCTCACCGGCGAATATCAGGGCAGGACCCTTACAAACATGAATATGCAAAACGAAAATCAATCAGAGTAATATGGAAGACCAGAATACCAAGAAAGGCAATACATTGAGCATAGAGGTCAAGCCGGAGGTGGCGAAAGGCATCTATTCCAATCTCGCGGTAATCACGCACTCACCGGCGGAGTTCGTCGTGGACTTCGCAAGCATGCTTCCGGGCTTCTCCAAACCGGAGGTGCTCAGCAGGGTGATAATGACACCGGAGAATGCGAAGAAACTCATGCTGGCCCTTCAGGACAACGTGAACAAATACGAGAACCAGTTCGGAACCATACAATTCGGCCCTGAAAACAAGCCGACAGCCACGTTCCCTATGGGAGGTTTCGGTCCGAAGAACGGAGGCATCTCATAGTGGCGGCACAAGATGGGAAAGAGAAATTTCGAAGAGATTGCGGGGAAAATCAAGGCCTTCGCATTTGATGTGGACGGGGTCCTGACCGACGGCGGCATCCTGGCAAACCTGGACGGCGAACTGTTCCGCACATTCGACTCCAAGGACGGATTCGCCCTCAGGATGGCTTCAATGGCCGGATATGCAGTTGCAATAATAACGGGCGGCCGCTCCGAAAGCATCCGGAAACGGTTCATGACTTGCGGGGTGAAGCCTGAAGACGTCTACCTCGGGTCGAGGGCGAAAATCGAGGATTTCCATGACTTCTGCAAAAGGCACGGTCTCGCGCCGGATGAAGTCATGTATTTCGGGGACGACCTCCCGGACATTCCGGTGATGCTCGAATGCGGCTGCGGCGCCGCCCCGGCTGATGCCGTGGCTGAGGTCCTCGAGATTGCAGACTATGTGTCCCCACGTCCCGGCGGAAAGGCATGCGCAAGGGAAGCCGTGGAGAAGGTGATGCGCCACCAGGGCAAATGGCAGCTCGACGTGGAGCTGTACAAGGCAAAGTTCTGAATATGGAACCGTTTAAAGGAAAGAAGATAATCCTCGGCAGTGCCTCCCCGAGAAGGAGGGAGCTGCTTGCAGGACTCGACCTGGACTTCGTGGTGGACACGGACAACAACTTCGAGGAAAATTTCAGCGGGATGCCCTCGTCTGCGGAGATTCCTGCGATGATGTCCGAGGGGAAGTCGCACGGCTTCCACCGGCCCCTCTCCGATGACGAAATCCTTATAACATCAGACACCGTGGTGATATGCGGCGGAAAGGTCCTCGGGAAGCCCAGGGACAGGGAAGATGCCGTGCGTATGCTGCGGGAGCTGTCCGGCCGGGAGCATGAAGTGGTCACGGCCGTGACAATCAGGTCCACGGAACGGGAGGAGACATTTTCCGATGTTGCAAAAGTCCGCTTCTCCGCCCTCGAGGATACTGAGATTGATTACTACATCGACAGATACAGACCATACGACAAGGCCGGTGCTTACGGAATCCAGGAATGGATAGGCTATGCCTGCATCGAAAGCATCGAAGGCTCCTTCTACACGATAATGGGGCTGCCGGTACAGAAAGTCTATGCACGGCTCAAGACATTTCTCGATGAGCGATAGCCTGTAATCCGGAATTAAATATTATCTTTGCACGTTTGTGCGCGGGAACTGTCATGACCTGCAAGCGGATATGACAATTCCCTTTCCAAGATAACGTTATAAAATATGGAACTTTCCGCTAAATACAACCCTTCGGAAACTGAAGACAAATGGTACGCCTACTGGCTGGAACACAAGTTTTTCCACTCTGAGCCCGATGACCGTGAACCCTATACCGTGGTGATACCGCCACCGAATGTCACCGGGATACTGCACATGGGACATGTGCTGAACAACACGCTGAACGACGTGCTCGTACGCAAGGCGAGGATGGACGGGAAGAACGCGTGCTGGGTACCCGGGACAGACCATGCCTCGATAGCCACCGAGAACAAGGTGGTGGCCAAGCTCAGGGCGGAAGGCATCGAGAAGGAGGACCTCACAAGGGAGGAATTCCTGAAATATGCATGGGAATGGAAAGAGAAACACGGCGGCATAATCCTCAGCCAGCTCCGCAAGCTCGGGGCATCATGCGACTGGGACAGGACAAGGTTCACGATGGACCCGGACCTGAGCGAGGCCGTTATAAACACCTTTGTCTATTTCTACCGGAAGGGATACATATACAGAGGGATAAGGATGGTGAACTGGGACCCTGTCGGCCACACTGCAGTCAGCGACGAGGAAGTGATACACAGGGATACCGTGAGCAAGTTCTACCATCTGAGGTATTTCATATCGGACGGGAACGGAAACCCTACGGACAGATACATAATAATAGCCACGACACGCCCTGAGACAATCATGGCAGATGCGGCGATATGTATCAACCCTGAAGACGAAAGATATCATTGGCTGAAAGGGAAGAAGGTCCTCATACCGCTCATAAACAAGGAGATACCAGTCATCGAAGACAGCTATGTCGAAATGGGATTCGGTACCGGCTGCCTGAAGGTGACCCCTGCACATGATGTCAACGACTACGAAATAGGCATGAGGCACAACCTCCCCGTACTTGACATAATAGACGACCACGGCCGTCTGAACGAAAAGGCCCAGATACTTGTGGGAGAGGACAGGTTCGATGCCCGCCGCAAGATAGAGGGGATGCTCCGTGAAGCCGGAAACCTCGAGAAAGTGGAGGACTACACCTCACCTGTCGGGTACTCGGAAAGGACTGACGCAGTCATAGAGCCGAGGCTGTCCATGCAGTGGTTCCTGAAGATGGATGCACTTGCAAAAGAGGCTCTCGAGTCTGTGGAAAGCGGAAAGGTCAAGCTCATACCGGACAAATACAGGAACACATACAGGCACTGGATGGAGAATGTGAAGGACTGGTGCATCTCCCGCCAGCTCTGGTGGGGGCAGCGCATACCTGCATACTATCTTCCTGACGGGCGTTTCGTTGTGGAGCCGACACCGGAAGAGGCTCTTGCGGCTGCGAGGAAGCTGGACCCTGCAATCACGTCCTCCGACCTCAGGCAGGATGAAGACGTGCTCGACACATGGTTCTCCTCCTGGCTCTGGCCTATTTCCGTGTTCGACCCGGCAAAACCAGGGCACCCTGAGGCTGCACCGGGGAAGGACCTTGCATACTACTATCCGACCAACGACCTTGTGACAGGTCCGGACATCCTGTTCTTCTGGGTGGCGAGGATGATAATGGCCGGAAACGAATTCATGAAGGACATACCTTTCCGCAATGTCTATCTCACGGGCATCGTCCGCGACAAGCTCGGCAGGAAGATGTCCAAGACGCTCGGCAACTCGCCGGACCCGCTTGACCTCATAGGAAAGTACGGTGCGGACGCAGTGAGGCTCGGCATGCTGCTGTGCAGTTCTGCAGGCAACGACATACTTTACGACGAGGCGCAGATAGAGCAGGGCAGGAATTTCTGCAACAAGATATGGAACGCATACCGCCTTATCTCCGGATGGAAGGTGGACGGGGACGCACGTGTCCCTGCTGCTTCCGGAATAGCTGTCGGGTGGTTCAGGGACAGGATGAACCAGGTTGTCGAGCAGGTGGAGGACCATTTCTCCAAATTCAGGATTTCGGATGCGCTCATGACGATATACAAATTCTTCTGGGATGAGTTCTGCTCCTGGTATCTCGAAATAGTGAAACCGGCATACAACACGGGTATTGACGCGTCCACATATAGGGCCACAAGGGAATTCTTCAGCTCATTGCTGAAGATGATACATCCTGTGATGCCATTCATCACAGAGGAGCTCTGGCAGTCCATGGAGCCGAGGAAAGACGGGGAAACCATAATGCTCCAGCGCTATCCTTCCGCCGGGAAATACGACAGTTCCCTCATATCGGATTTCGAGATAGCATTCGAGACCGTGGCCGGGGTGCGCAACATTCGCCAGCAGAAGAACATATCCCCGAAGGAGACTCTCGTCCTGAATGTCAAGGCGGGATTCCCTGAAAGGGTGATTCCTGTCATATCCAAGCTTGCCAATGTGGAAGTGTCTCCTGACGGGGATGCCGGCAAGGAGACAGGAGTGACGTTCCTTGTCCGCACATTCGAGCTGTCCGTCCCTCTCACCGGTCTTGTGAACGTGGAGGAGGAGATTGCCAAGCTCGAAGCTGCGATAGCATATCAGGAAAAATTCCTTGAAAGCGTGCGCAGGAAGCTCTCGAACGAAAAGTTCGTCAACAGTGCACCGGAAAAGGTCGTAGAGACGGAACGGAAGAAGGAAGCCGACTCCCTCGCCAAGATAGAGGCGGCGCGGGCGTCACTGAAGGCACTGAAAGGTTGAATGCGGAGATTTTACCATGAAGGCAGAACTTGAACTGGCGGTCCGCTACTATGAGACGGACCAGATGGGTATAGTGCATCACTCGAATTACATACGCTATTTCGAGTGCGGGCGTTCGGACATGATGAAGAAATACGGTCTTCCGATAGAAGTGATAGAGCAGGAAGGGGTGATGCTTCCGGTAGTGTCGGTAGAAGCCCGCTACAGGACACCTGCAAAGATGGGTGATACGCTCAGGATTGTGTCGGCCATCAGCAAGGTGCCAATGGCCAAACTCGTCGTGGATACTGAGATATACAACCAGAACGGCGAGCTGCTCTGCACCGGCAAGGTTGTGCTCGGGTTCATCGATGCGGTCACAAGGCATCCGGTGAGATGCCCGCAGAAACTTGCGGAACTGATAGGCAGCAACATTACGGAGTGACCTGGCGTGCTCCGGTTTTTCAGAAGGACTCAGGCATGATTTCAATAAATTCATTGACGGTTGCATACGGCGGTTTCACCCTGCTTGACGACATAAGTTTCCATATCAGCGAGAATGACAAGATAGGGCTTGTCGGCAAGAACGGGGCAGGGAAGTCCACCATACTGAAGCTGATATGCGGCCTGCAGAAGCCCACATCGGGAAAGATAGAGATGCCGTCGGATATGCGCATAGGCTATCTTCCCCAGATTATGGAGCACCACAAGGGGAAAAGCGTCATTGACGAGACCATGACGGCATTTTCGGAGCTGTTCGCCATGGAGGCCGAACTGGATTCCCTTATGGAACAGCTGTCGTCGAGGGATGACTATGACTCGCCGGAATACAGGAAGCTGATTGAAAGGATGAACGACGTGAACGACCGTCTTTCATATTCCAGGGCAGATTCCCCGGAAGTGGCCGCCGAAAGGACATTGACCGGACTCGGGTTCCGGCAGGACGAGCTCGGCAGACCCACGGAGACATTCAGCCAGGGCTGGAACATGCGCATCGAACTTGCCAAGATACTGCTTTCCAAACCGGACATTCTGCTGCTGGACGAGCCTACCAACCATCTTGACATAGAGTCGATAGAGTGGCTTGAAGACTATCTGAAGGCGTACAAGGGCTCTCTCGTGCTCATATCCCACGACAGGAAATTCCTGGACAACATCACGAACAGGACCGTGGAGATAATGCTCGGCCACATACATGACTACAAGGTCCCGTACAGCCGGTATCTCGAACTCCGCAAGGAAAGGATAGCCCAGCAGACGGCAGCGTACGAGAACCAGCAGCGCATGATTGAGAAGACGGAGGACTTCATAGAAAGATTCCGCTACAAGCCTACGAAATCCAACCAGGTACAGTCGAGAATCAAGCAGCTCGACAAGCTCGAGAGGATTGAGGTTGACATCGAGGACAATTCTGCCCTCAGCGTGAAATTCCCTCCGGCCCCGAGGTCAGGAGACGTGGTATTCAAGGCCGAGGCACTGTCTCTCGGATACAACAATCCCGACAAAGGGCTGAAGGTGGTGTTCAAGGGAGCCAATATCGAGATACGCAGGGGAGAGAAAGTGGCCCTCGTGGGCAGGAACGGAGAAGGCAAGACCACCCTCATGAGGGCATTGACAGGAGAACTCGCCCCGCTCTCAGGCACAGCACGTCTCGGCCACAACGTGAATATCGGATACTATGCCCAGAACCAGGAGGACATACTCGACAAGAGCGATACCGTGTTCGGGACCCTTGACAGGATTGCCGTAGGGGACATACGGACCAAGCTGAGGGACATACTCGCGGCCTTCCTCTTCAAGGGGGAGGACATAGACAAGAAGGTCGCTGTCCTGAGCGGAGGCGAGAGGGCAAGGCTTGCCATGGCGAAGCTCATGCTCAAGCCATACAACCTGCTTGCCCTTGACGAGCCCACCAACCACATGGACATAAGGTCGAAGGACATACTCAAGCAGGCGTTGAAGGCATACGACGGCACCCTTCTGGTGGTCTCGCACGACAGGGACTTCCTCGACGGACTCGTAGACAAGCTGTACGAGTTCCGCGACGGGAAAGTCACGGAGCATCTCGGCGGCATCGAGGACTTCCTCCGGAAGCGCAGGATAGAGAATCTGAGCGAACTTGAGCGCAAGGCACAGGCCGCCAAGCCTGTCAGGGAGGCGGAACCGGCTCAGAAGGCCGTTTCCAGACAGGAATACCAGCAGAAAAAATACATCTCCAAGGAGGAAAGGAAAATCCGGAACAGGATTACATTCCTCGAGAAGGCGATAGAGGAGACGGAGAAAAAAATGAAGGAAATCGAATCCATACTTGCCTCACCGGGCCCTTCGGACGACATAATGGAGCTGACGAGGCAGTATCTCGAAATGAAGAGGGACCTCGATGCCAATACGGAGGAATGGGGGAAACTCGTGGATTCATCGGACTGACAACAGATATCTTATATGGAAGAACAAAAACTCCAGCACCTGTTCGGGATTCATCCCGTCATGGAAGCTGTAAAGGCAGGCAAGAAATTCGACAAGGTCCTGCTCAAACAAGGCATGGAAGGCCCGCTCTACAGGGAACTGACCGCATTGCTGGCCAGGAACAGCATACCTGTCCAGTACGTTCCGGTGGAAAGGCTCAACAGGATTGTGAAAGGTGCGCACCAGGGTGTCGTGGCATATATCTCATGCATCGACTACGTCCCGTACGAGACGCTGATTGACACCTCCCTCGCCACTTCCGAAGCCCCGGTCATCGTGATTCTCGACGGTGTGAGCGATGTCAGGAACCTCGGAGCCATAGCCAGGACACTCGAATGTGCGGGAGGAAGCGGGATAATCGTCCCTGCAAAGGGCGGGGCAGCCCTGAATGCCGAGGCGATAAAGGCTTCCGCCGGCGCACTCATGCGGCTTTCCGTGGCCAAGGTCCCGAATCTGAGGCTTGCCGCCTATTATCTGAAGCAGAGCGGCTTCCGGCTCATATCCCTCACGGAGAAAGCCGACAGGCTGATATACGATGCAGACATGACTGGGCCTTGCGCCTTTGTCATGGGCTCCGAGGGCAAGGGCATCTCGCAGTCGATGCTGGAACTGTCGGACGACAAGGTGTCAATCCCGATGTCCGGCAGCATATCTTCGCTGAATGTCTCGGTCGCCACTTCCGTAGTGCTGTATGAGGCTGTGAGACAACGGATGAAATAAACATGTTCGTACTCGATTCACACTGCGACACGCCGTCCCAGATACACAGGCTGAGAAACGTCGGCATGAGGAATGCGCACGGCCATGTGGATTTCCCGAGGATGAAGGAAGGGGGAGTGGACGGCTCATTCTTCGCCCTGTATGTCCCGGCCTCGCTGAAGGGGCCGGAAGCGACATCGTATGCGATGGAACTGCTGGCAGACGTGTGCGACGCCATAGATGCCAATCCCGACAAGGCGGTGCTTGCGACATGCGCGGAAGAAGCGTATGCAGCCAAGGAAAAGGGACTTCTTTCTGTCTTCCTCGGGCTCGAGAACGGTTCCGCCATCCAGAAGTCACTGCCTCTGCTGCGGCTTTTCTACAGGGCCGGGGTGCGTTATGTCACCCTCACGCATTCGCAGCACAACGAGATATGCGACTCAAGCGCACCTGACACCGGATTCTGGGGCGGTCTGAGTCCGTTCGGCAGGGAAGTGGTCGCGGAAATGAACAGGCTCGGCATGCTGATAGATGTGTCGCACGCCTCAGACAGGACGTTCTACGATGTGCTCGAGCACTCGACGGCTCCGGTGGTCGCAACACATTCATGCTGCAGGTCGTTGTCGGACCACAGGCGCAATCTCTCGGATGAAATGATACGTGCCCTGGCAGACAACGGGGGAGTCCTCCAGATAAACTTCTACCCGGTCTTTCTCGATGCGGCCTTCATGCAGGTGCTCGAAAAATCAGGGCTGCTCGACGAAGGGGAGCGCATTGAAGCGGAATTCATCGCAGACCCTTCAGATCCCGGAAAAAGGGCAGCCTGGTATGAGATTGAAGACAGGTTGAAGGAGCTTGCGCGCCCGTCCTACAGGCTGATTGCAGACCATATCGACCACGCCGTCAGCGTTGCAGGACCGGACCACGTAGGGATAGGCTCCGATTTCGACGGCATAGCGGTGACTCCGGAAGGGATGGAGGACATATCGCGGTTCAGCCTCGTATTCGACGACCTGAGGGAGCGCGGCTACAGGGAAGATGACATCGCAAAAATTGCAGGAGGGAATTTCCTACGCGTTCTCGGATAGGATGAATCTGCGCAGCGCGTCCAGAGCCGACGCCGAAAAGCGTTCGATATTGCGCAATCTGTCATTCCTGAAACTGAAACTCGCGGTCTTTGTGCTTGAGGCTGAGCTGAGGCCTACCCACACGAGGCCTGCAGGGTTTCCGTCAGGGCCTGCATAACCGGATGTGGCCACGGAGAAGTCGCTGCCTGTGAGCCGCCTGACTCCTTCAGCCATGGCTGCCACGCATTCCGGGCTCACGACTCCATGACGCGAAATGATTTCATGCCGGACGCCGAGTACGCTCTCCTTCACGCTTTCCGAATATGAGACGACAGAGCCGAGATAATAGGCTGAAGCTCCGGCTACAGATGTGATGAGTGAGGCTATCTTACCTCCGGTACATGACTCTGCCGTGCTTACGGTCTTGCCTGAACCGCTCAGGAGTTTCCCTACGACCGCCTGCAGAGTGTCTTCCTGCTCGGAATATATCGCATCTCCCAATATAGCCCTCAGGCCGGAAAGAAGCCCTTCAAGTACATCGTCGGCCGGTTTCTCCCCATATACGGACAGTCTGAGCGCAACTCCCTTCACAGGGTCCGGGAGATACGCAAGGCTGAATCCTGACGGAAGGCTTTCTTCCCAAGCGGAAATTTTCTCCGCAAGGGCGGATTCCGCTATCCCGTATGTCATTATTGTCTTGTGGTATATCGGTGCGAGCATGTATGATGCACAGATATCCTTTATCACGTCCGGCATTGCGCCGAGTGCCTCGTATGGCACGCCAGGCAGGGAATACAATGTGGCCTTATGCCCGAATCTCCCCTCAGGGAATCTCGTGACAGTCACCGGAGCCGTACCGAGCCTGTTAGGAATCACATCGCAGTTCTCGGGCACAGAAGCCTGCCTCCTGTTGCTTTCCAGCACATCGAGTCCCCTTGAAGACAATATCCTGTGTATTATGGAGAGCTGCTCCTCGTCTGTCACATACCTGCGGCTTCCTGAAAGCCCGAAAATCACATTCTTCGTGACATCGTCCTTTGTCGGGCCGAGCCCGCCGGTAACGATTACCACATCGGAACTGCCGAGAAGTTCCGTGAGCATATTCTCTATCTCAGGCCGCGAATCCCCGACCGAAACCATCCTGGTGACCCTTATCCCGGCCTTGCCGAGCTCCACGGCGATTTTCGCCGAATTAGTGTCGGTAATCTGGCCTATGAGAATCTCGTCTCCTATCGTACAGATGCTTGCCGTTGTCATTGCATATCGGATTTATCCCTCGAGCGCGCTGTCTGGAGGATATAGCTGTTTATCTTCTTGACGAGTGAAGGGCCTTCGTATATGAAACCGCTGTAGATTTCGACAAGAGAAGCACCCGCATCGAGCATCTGCCGGGCCTGTTCTCCAGACATTATGCCTCCTACACCTATTATGGGGAGCTTGCCCATGGATTTTTCGCTGATATACCTGACAAGGGCGATGCTCTTCCGGAACAGCGGAGCCCCTGACATGCCCCCGTTACCTATCTCGTCTATCTTTTCCTGCTCCACAGTCAGCCCCTCGCGACCTCTGGTCGTGTTCCCGGCCACAATCCCGTCCACACCGGACATCAGTGAATAGTCTATTATCTCGTCGAGCTGCTGGTGTGAGATGTCAGGGGAGACCTTGATCAATATAGGGCGGTATTCATCGAAATACATCCTCAGATTCAGGAGCTTGTCCACAATCTCCGAGAGCGACGACACGTCCTGCAGGTCGGAGAGCCCGCTCACGTTAGGGCAGGACAGATTTATGACGAACATGTCCACGAAGTCGTACAGCATCGCGAAGGCCGACTCGTAATCCTTTGCAGCATCGTCGTTTATACTGGATGTATTCTTTGATATGTTTCCTGCCACAAGCACTCTCGGCTTTACACGCTTGAGGTGCTCGACGGCATTCTTCACGCCTTTGTTGTTTATGCCCATCCTGTTTATTATAGCACGGTCCTTGACCAGACGGAAAAGTCTCGGTCTCGGGTTGCCGGGCTGCGGCTCAGGGGTGAGGGACCCTATCTCCACGAAACCGAACCCGAAATCCGAAAGCTCGTTGAAGAATTCCCCGTTCTTGTCGAGCCCTCCGGCAAGTCCGACAGGGTTCGGAAACTTCAGCCCGAAGACTTCGCGTTCAAGCTCCGGGTCGCTCTTACGGTAGAGCATCCTTATTATAGAGCCGAGAAACGGGATATATCTTGTGGCCCCGAGTGCTGCCAAGGTAAGGTTGTGTGCGGCTTCCGGATTGAAACTGAACAGAATAGGACGGATTAACTGCTTGTACATCTCTTCGTAGTTCCTTTGTCAGGCGCAAACTTACACATAAATTTCCGATTTATGCCGCTCGTGACCATGGAAAATTCACAGGTACGTCATTTTTCAAATTCCTCGAACGTATTGTCATCGTAGAATACGATTATCTTCACGGCTTTGCGCGGCTTCACGGCAGGGGCAGAAGGGGAGCCGGAGGGTGCTTCCATGGCATTTTCCTGCACCGGGACCGCCTCCACAGTGTCCTGTACAGGCGTTTCCGTCTTTTTTTCCTGTGCCGCAGGGAAGGAGAACAGGTCTGAAGCTGAAGCCGCTTCCTGCGTGGAAGTCTTGTACATCCTGCCTTTGCCGGTGATGAGCCACTCGATGTTCAGGGAAGGGTAGTTTCTGATCAGGCTTGCAAAAAAGTCATATCCGGGCCTGTTACGTCCGGACAGTATATGCGAGACATTCGCCCTCGCAACGTCAATCTTGTCTGCAAAGGCCGCCTGCGATATGTTTTCCGCAGCAAGAAACTGCTTCAGACGCTCGTTCATATTGTAATCGTTTTGTTTACAAATGTAACGAAAAATTTGTTAGCAAATGTAATCAATTCTCGGTTTACATTTGGAAATAGATAGGGGAGGACAGGATAACTTGTTGAAGCATTACTTTATGTTATATCTGTAATCGTCTGAATATATTGGATTTGATTCCCACATCTCCGCAAATTTACATTTTTAGACAAATTAGACTGGAAATTTACACGTACAATATCTCGCATTAATTTATATGATTATCGGTAAAACTCTGATTATACTGTATTTATACATAAGATTTTTTAGGATAAATTTTTCTTATTAAACATTTCTGAACATTTTACAGAAGTTCCCAAAATCTCCCATAATCCTGGATTTTTGTATAATAATGTTATCTGTGTGGTTCAAGATGTAAATTACATTTGTAAATAACGAAGATTTAGAGATGTTGTTTTCTGTTTTGACATGAATTGAGTATTTTCGCATAAGTTTTTTTTAATGAGATGATACCTGTAATAAAGATAACAGACTACGATTACGTACTCCCGGAGGAGAGGATTGCAAAATATCCCCTGCCGCAGCGGGATTCGTCCAAACTGCTCGTCTACAAGGACGGCACCCCACGGGAACATTCATTCAAGGAAATACCGGACTTCATACCGGGAGACTCCGTCATGGTATTCAACGACACCAAGGTGGTGCCTGCAAGGCTGCATTTCCAGAGGGATACCGGCGCACACATCGAGATATTCTGCCTCGAGCCTGTGCAGCCTGCCGAATACAACCAGATATTTTCGACCACAGGAAAATGCCGGTGGAAATGCATCGTAGGGAACGTAAAACGCTGGAAATCAGATGTGCTGCATCTGTACAACCCATCCTCAGACCCGGCAGTCACGGCCATGGACCTGAGGGCGGAACTGGTTGGGCGGGACAACGAAGTGGCCGTCGTAGAACTGTCGTGGAAAGGTGGCGAGCCCTTTTCCAAGGTCCTTGAGATATGCGGCTCAATCCCCATCCCGCCTTATCTCAACAGAGATACGGAAGCCATAGACCGGGAACGGTACCAGACTCTGTACGCAAAATACCGTGGCTCCGTCGCCGCGCCTACTGCCGGCCTTCATTTCACCGATGCCGAAATCGGGGCAATCCGGGGGAAAGGCGTTGACATGGAGACCGTGTGCCTTCATGTAGGGGCAGGGACATTCCTGCCGGTGAAGTCGGAGACGATATCCGGACACCGCATGCACAGAGAGCCTTTCACTGTCAGCAAATCCCTGCTCCGGACGCTTGCGGCGGAGCACAGGAAGCATGTCACGGCTGTAGGAACGACATCCGTAAGGACTCTCGAATCCCTGTACTATGCCGGTGTCAGCTGCATTGAGAAAGGACATCCTGAAGATGTGGGACAATGGTGTCCCTACGAGAGGGAATATCAATACAGCACCCGTGAAGCCTTGCTGGCCATATCTGACTATCTCGACAGGAACGGCCTCGACGAACTGAAACTCGGCACGAGGATAATCATCGTCCCGGGCTTCAGGTTCAGGATAACCGATGCCCTCGTGACGAATTTCCATCAGCCCCAGAGCACTCTGCTGCTCCTTATATCCGCTTTCATCGGAGGCGGATGGAGACCTGTGTATGACTTCGCTATGGAGCATGGATTCCGTTTCCTGAGCTACGGGGACAGCTCCATCCTTTTCAGGGACAGGTAAGGCTGCCTTCAGCCATCAGTCAAGTTTTGATTACAATTCTGATAAATTTTCATTTCATTATGTCTAAAAATTTAGCAGAGATTGTTTAAAAATAGTAAAACTGTTCCTAAATTTGCCGCAAAAACAGACGAAATGATAGATTTATCCGAATTCGAGAGCATAAGCCCCTACACAGACGAAGAGGCTGTGAAAGCGCTTAATATAGTGGCCGAAAATCCCGTCCTGAAAGAGGTTTCGCAATATTTTTTCCCTGCCGAATCCCCTGAATACCTCCAGAATCTGCTGAAGCAGGTCCGGAGCATAGACGATTTCCAGGTCATGGTCATGTCCAAGGTCGTGGAATGGGTGATTGAGCACACGGCACATAACTTTTCCTATGACGGCATAGGAAACATTCCAAAGGACAGGAAATTCCTTGCCCTTTCCAACCACCGGGATATAATCCTCGACCCGGCCATCACGCAGCTTGTGCTGTACAGGAACGGGATTCCGCTCACCGAGATAGCTGTCGGGGACAACCTCATAACCAACAAGTTCATTGAGTACCTCATCCGCTCCAACAGGATGATAAAGGTAGTCAGGGGCATATCTGCACGGGAGTTGTATCTCTCGTCGCAGCTGCTCTCGAGATACATCCGGTTGAGCATCACTGAACAGAAAAGCTCGATATGGCTCGCGCAGCGTCAGGGACGCACGAAAGACGGGGAGGACATAACCGAGCAGGGACTTCTGAAAATGCTCGACATGAGCGGTACATCCGATTTCAGGCACAATTTTGAGGAACTGAACATAATTCCGCTCAGCATTTCATACGAATACGAACCGTGCGATGCACTGAAAGCGCGTGAGCTGCTCATATCGAAGACTCAGAAATATGTGAAAGCTCCAGGAGAAGACCTGAACAGCATCCTCACGGGGATTAAGCAGCAGAAAGGGAACATCCACCTGAACATCGGGCTGCCGCTGACCCCGGAAGAGATAGAGAAGGCTTCGCAGTGCGACAAGAACGACCGCTACCAGTGGATAAGGCATGCTGTGGACCTCCGCGTAATCGACGGATACAAGCTTTGGAAGACAAACTATATCGCATACGACATCGTGGACGGCGGGTCGAAATATGCGGAGATGTACAACAGGGAAGATGTGGAACGGTTCACAGAGTATATGGAGCATCAGCTGGACACGGTGGAGAAGTCGCTGGACAGGGAAGGTCTGAAAGACATTTTCATTCGCATCTATTCCAATCCCGTACTCGCCAAGGAACTGCTTGCACAGAGGGCCGATTTGCCTGCATGGAAATACCAGTGGCAGTGACCATGTTGAGATAAGTTCCGACAGACATCAAGGGGGAGGCCGAAAATGAACTTTTGGCCTCCCCCTAACGTCTTTCAAAGAAAGACACGAAACCCCGATACGGACTGTCTTTATCCGATAAGTTTTGTCACTTTTTCAACTTCATACTCGAAATAAGGCGAGCAAGGCTCGTAACGGTACGGGATGTACTCGTAAAGTCTGCAGTATGCCTTCCCGGTCTTGTGGCTGAAGAAGATATCCAGGCGCAGTCCATTGCCTTTGTTCTCCTCTGACAAGTCAACGGCCGACGGGTCCTTCTGGAGCGCGGCTGTGAATGAATCCTTTTTGCTCTGAGGGAAGAAGAACTCCTTCTTCTTGTAGAACTCCTTCGTGCCGTCAAGCCTGTATGATGTCCTGAGCACGAGCAGAAGCACGAGTCCGGTGAATATCATGAAGAAGCCAATAATGTTTACCGATGTTCCCGTGGGCAGTGCCACAAGTACGGCGCCGGCTGCAATGAGTATGAGTGATATGACAATATCTTTCGCAGAGCGTACTCTGCTGAATTCTTTTTCCATTTTTTACATCATTTTGATGGTGAAACCAATAAATCTGTCGTCGGATTGACGAATTATCCCTGTATGGCGGCATGTCCCTTCCGGGACTTCCGTTGCCGCCTGTACGTTAAATTATCAGCACCCTCAGAAGATGTATCCTGTCTGAATTGGAGGAAAGCCCTCCGTAAAGAATGTCCGCTTTCTGTCTGTTGTAGCGGTATTTCACCCACAGCCGATGTGCCATTCCGGATTCTGCATCCTGGAACTTGAAGTTGAGCTGTCTTTTCGATGCCTGTTGGAATACGGATGCTGCATTGCTCTGGTTCCTGTACAGTACGGTCTGCCTGTCGGTAGCGTGGATTTTGGCTGAAGTGCCGTTGAGCAGGTTGTATGCGGTGAAAGATGCGGCATCCGCTCCGGATATGGTGCCGTCCGGCTGAGCCACGGTGTCATGCCGTGACGTAGCTGACGATGTTGAAGACTGTGCATTTTCTCCCTGGGTCCGGACCAGCAGAGAGCAGATTGCCGTCATGAAAAATACAACGGCGGATATTGTCAAGCACAGGTTTTTCATATTCAGCTGACAAATATAGCGAATAAGTGAGAGCAAAGCAAAGTTTACTTTCGATTTGCCGAACGGGAGCTATATTAGTTAGTAAATTTTGTCACACAATTTATATTATGTTAAGTAATCACACATGAAAGTGATGTGTGTCATTCCCTGCCGCAAAACTTACACGTCAAAAATTAAAGGGGCTGTGTCAAGTTGACACAGCCCCTTTATGAAAAAGTCAGCCTCAGACAACTCAGTTCCTGCTGGCCCTGCGCTCAGCTCGGGCAGCCTTCCTTGCCATGGCTTTGTCGTCGTATGCATTGCCCATAGCTATGTGGCAGCCGAGCCTGAAGTTGAAGTTTATCTCGTTCACCGGATAAAAGAACGGAATGCAAGACTCTCCGACATTAAACCTGGCGACCTCCAGGAACGTATAGTCAGACCCCATGAAGAAACCTATACCGGCACGAGGTATGAACTCAAGCAGCCATCCGAACGACTTTTGGGTGTTGAGCATCGAATAGTTGACACCGAGATTGAACCACTTGCCAGGACGCATGTTGAGAGCGAGTGTAAGCTCGTTCCTCGTGCTCGTATATCCGAATTTTGCGCTGTACAGCAGGCCGAGACTCATCCTGTTCCACAGGAACGGCACCTCGACACCTGCAAAAACCTGAGGTCTGATGCGTGAGACGGTCTTCTCCCCTTCGGTCTCCTGGAAATCCAGAATCTCGAGCAGTCCGTCTTTCAACGCGTTGACAGTCTCGTCGACATTGAGGTCACCATTCATGCTCACATTCTCGAATCCGCTGAACTCCACGTTGTTGGACGATGTGAACTTCTGGACAGCATCTCCCGGATAGCTTATGAAGCCGAGGTCAGTAACCGCTGCAGAGAACCTGATGCTGTCGAAAAACCTGTTGATATAGAGCCTGTACTCTGCTCCGAGGTCGAAGGCTGCACCCATTCCTGCCAGGCCGAGCTGGCACATGTTGAAATCGGTGTTGACTGACGGTCCGTCAGTTATGGACACGTCGAGCCCCTTCGCCATCACCTGGCCGGACGCATCGGCAGAGACCTGCCACTTGTCCGATGCCATACGCAGGTTCAGCTCCCTTATCCTCAGGTCCACCCTGTCCACTGCCGCAAGGAATTTGACACGGGCACCGACGCTGAGCCCTTTCACCAGGTCGGAGAAATTGTGCGAGTATCCAAGCGAAAGTTCTGCGTATGCGTTCTGTATCACGCTGAGATTCCTTATGTTATATTCCTGCGGGTCGGTAGCCGCCCCGTTTTTCAGGAAAGTGAAGAGTTCCTTGGGGATATTCATCTCGGCATCTGCCTTTATGCCGAGTCCTATCGACCAGAAACTGTTCCTTCCGGTGAAGAAGCCGACATTCAGTATGTCGGTATCAACATCGATGTCAAAGTGAGGATTTGCAGGCAGACTCCCGAGGAAAGCCTCGGAAGACACGTCCGGGTGCATGAAAGTCTTCACGACACCGTTGTCCGGAAACAGGAAGTTCGCCGCACCGATGTTGCCGGTTATCCCGAGCCCTATATTGTCCAGACCCGCGAATCCGAGATATGAAGACCGTGGCACAAAGGCCGGATTCAACTTGTTCCTCAAGACAGAATACTCGGAGAAATAGCTGCCTTTCAAAGCCTGGCCGCTTGCAAGAAGCGGGAGCAGGCATATCATTATGGATAAATACAATTTTTTCATGACAATCAGTTTTCTGTTTCGGATTCGGAATTTTCGCTTTCTCCGAGTTCGCTCAGGTCAATAGTCACCCCTCCAGGCACCTTTGCCTTCAGAGTTGCGCGGATATACGAATCTTTCGTCACAGGCTCACCGCTCATGTTGCCGGAAGTTATCTCGAAATTGAGTTTGATATAGCTGAGGTCTTTTCCGTCAGCACCCTGTGCCAGCTTTATCTGCATGTCTATCGGAGATATGGACGGCTCCCCTTCCCTGCCTGCTGCAATGTTCATTGACATCGGCTCAGTAGCGATGACCTTCTTTTCAGAATCAAGGAGTTCGATGACAAGGCGCATCTGCAGAGGAAGAGTTGATTCTATCTCTCCGCTCAGGCCGAGTGAATTCATGTTCAGGAGCTCCCCGAGCACAGGAGGAAGTGTCTCGCTTCCGGTGTCTCCACCTTCTGTGCCGTCACCTGCCTGCTCTCCGTCCCCTGAGTCCGGATAGGTAATATCCATCTTAATGTCAAGGTCTTCCCCGAACTCGAACGGAACCACTACATTGTAGCCGAGGCTGAATGTGTACCCGTCATTTATTCCGTCATTGTCCTCGTCGATGAACGTGACAACCTCGAATTTCTCGTCAGGGTCCGTCTCTGCCGTTATGTCAATCTGGAGCTTGTCAGGAATCTGTCTCAACAGAGCCGGGATATCGGCCTTCAGCCAGCTGTAGCCCGACGGGGCATTGTCTTCTGCTGAAACCCAGAACGAAGTGGTGGTGAGTACGCCATCCGCCTTCGGTATGGTTATTTCAAGTGTCTGCTTTTTGGAATCGTCCTGAGTGTCCCCGTAGACAGGAACTATCGCAACAGTCCCTTTGACAGGAATGCCGACATTGCTCTCCACATCGAGTATGATGTGCGGATTGGTGAAATCAAGCACGAAATCTTCGCCTTTCATGAACTCGGGAAGGTCCTCGAGGCTTATCTCCTGGCTCATGTTGTCAGAGCCGTCCTCCCCTATCTTGTAGCCGAGATTTCCGGTTATCTTGTCTATCCCGACATTCATGTTTCCGGTCACATTGACGCTGACTTCGGTGCCGTTCAGCGACTCAGGGTCGGAGATGCTCGGAGCTTCCACATAGATTCTTCCGGTTATGACGATGTCCCTTGCTATCATTCCGCCTTCCATGAGGTCCACGTTGCTCAGGTCGATCGACGTGATGGCGACCGGCTCCATGTGATACTCGTTTTCAGAGAATGTGCCGGTCAGGTGGAGCACATTGTCGCTATCCACCAGGTCACTTCCGGTGACAATCTCCGGAGGCAGCTGCACTTCGATATCCAGCTTAGGATCCGAACCGAGGTCAGGCAGGCTGGACGCGATGAGGCCGAGATTGAGTTCGGAGTCCTTGAGAAGAACCTGGTCTATGGTTATGCTTTCAATCCCTTCCGGAAGCTTGCCGGTGTCGAAAATATCCACGGACACGGTCTCGTCCACCTGCACTTCGAAACGTTCCATCTCCACTGTACATTCGGCGATATTGATTGCCGGTACGGTCCCGCTCACGGAAATGCCGCCCGATGTCTCGTCGAAAATCGCTTCTATGTCGGACTTCCGCACGGAGTTGTCGCTGTTGACGCTTCTCAGCACAGCTTTCCCGGTGATGGACACTTCACCGCTTGCCACATAACCGGTCCCGGTCTCGTCCTTTTCAGGCACCACCCGTATGTAATCTATGTCCAGGATAATCGGGTCCTGAGGCAACGCTCCGTTGAAATTCAGCGAATTGTCGGAAGGGTCGTAGCCGTAGGAGCCGTCCATATCCTTGAATACAATCATGTCCGGGAATGAAATTTTGAGATTGTCGCCGGCAATTTTCAGATCCTGAAGATCTGGGGCGGCTATGTCAATGATGATGCTTTTGGTATTGTCAGGGGTCACCTTTACCGTCCCGATATCCTCCATGTTCTCGGGAAGCTGTATCGACATGTCCTCCCTGATGTCAACATCGTGCTCTACGGGGTTTACCGCGACATTGTAGTACGCAACACGGATGTCAGGCTCGACATTGAAATTGACTGCAGGTTCAGCTGCCTGTCTGAGCCCGGACAGGGTCACTTCCCCGCCTGCCGAGAATGCAGCCTCCACGAGTACCTGCCCGTCGAAGACAATCTGGTTGTCCACAGGTGCAGGAGGCACTATGGAGAGTACAGGCAAAGATATCCGGCTCTCGCTCATGAGGTCTATATCCGTCATTGAGAGAGTGTTGCTGTTCCTGTCAAGACCCTGGTAATCGCCGAATTTTATCTCATCCGGGAACTTTATGACCAGATTTCCGAGTTTTGCGTCAAGTCCGGGCATGTGTGCCATACCTTCCGAACCGATCATTATGTTCAGGAAAGAATTTTCTTCCATGAGGATTTCGCCTACAGACTGCACCGGGTCCTGAAGCGTGACAGGCTCTATGCCGAGGTCAATCCGAGTGTTCTCCTGCTCCGAAATCTGCCCGACCTGCATTGTCATGTCTTCTATCTCAACATTCTCGAATGCTATGGACACGTCTATGCCGAGGGCCCCCGAATTTTTGACGAGGGATTTCGTCGTGGTTACACCGGAAAGCCGGATGTCGCCGAGAGCCGAGATGGAGATATTCTTGTCAAGCACATTGCCGGTCCACTGCATGTCGCCGAGTCCGGTAATCGCATATTCATACCTTGCCGTAGGATTTACGGAACCGTCAGCATTGAAGGCCAGTTTCCTGCCGAGGTCCAGCGAACCGTCAGCAGGGTCGAATCCGTCGTCCTCCATGAGAGTAACGATTTCCCCTATGTTCTCCAGTGTTATCTCCGGAGTCACTGTCCCGGACGAAAAGAATGAATTGTCGAGGGTTGCAGTGACAATCATTCTGGCCTGGTCGGAAAGTTCCGTGACCTGGATGTCCGACAGAGATTCGTCGAGCTCTATGTGCACGGAGATGTTCGCCTGGGCATCCCCCTTGCGTAAAGGAATGGCCATATTCATCCACTTCTCCTCGATGGTTACCGGCTCGTCATCCCCTACCTGCAGTGCATCTATGTACTGGATGAGTTCGGAAGGGTCATACAGGTTTCCGGACGACATTTCGTACGACTGGAGGTGAAGGTCGAGGTCCATCTGTGACACATCCGGCAGTTCCGGCTTCACTGACTGGCTGTAAGGCCCGGCCGGAATGATGTTGTCTATGTCCGGAATCTCCACATCGGAAAATGTGATGTCCCCCTCCCCGTCAGCCGGGAACCGTGTCTCCTCTATGTTCATCGAGGTCATGTCTATGTCTATCGTATGCCCGAAGGACTCATCAATCCTGACAGGTTCCATCTGAAGTTCGGAAGCGATATCCGGAATTTCTTCAGAAAGGTCAAGGTTGTCCTCCATCTGGAATCCATAGACTCCCCCGTCCAGTTCCACAAGGTAATCGAAGTCCTCTTCAGAGAGCAAAGTCTCGAGCTTCATGTATTCCGTACTTCCGAGCGGAAACACGAGAGCTTCACCTCCGAATGCCACAGTCGTGTCTATGTCCGTCAAGTCATATTCTTCATTGACGCACGCAGAGGACAAGGCAAGGACAGAGGCAGCAGCCAAGACACTGGCTGCCTGTTTAAACAAATGCTTTGTCATTTCGATTTTGTTAAGTTTACAAATACTACCAATTTGTTTCCGGCGGCGTCAGCCGGAATACCTTTCATATAAAATGCAAAAGTAAGAAGGTTTTTTGATAAATCATGTACGGGACAATAACTTTCTTGCAGATATGTCGTCGATTTAACATATTTTTGCATCAAAATATAAAGGAATGAGCAGGAAGAAAAAGGAGATTATCCTTGAAAATATTGAGATAGAGGCAGTTGCCGCGGAAGGGAAAGCCCTTGCCAGAGTGGACGGAGCCGTGCTTTTCGTGCAGTTCGCCGTGCCGGGGGACATCGTGGACGTGCGTGTCACGAAAAAGAAGAAGAGCTACATGGAAGGCTGCATCCTCAGGATTGTGCAGCCTTCACCTCACAGGCTCGAACCTTTCTGCAGCCATTTCGGCCTGTGCGGAGGGTGCAAGTGGCAGCCGCTCCCCTATGAAATGCAGCTTCAGGCAAAACAGCGGCAGGTGGAAGACCAGCTTGTCCGCATAGGACATCTCGAGCTGCCCGGGCTCCAGCCGATAGTCCCTGCGGAAAAGACCGTGGGATACAGGAACAAGCTCGAATTCACATTCTCGAGCAGAAGATGGATTGAAGCCGGGGAAGACCCTGACAGCCTTTCCCCGGAGCAGAGATGCGGGCTCGGTTTCCATGTGGGGCGTTTCTTCGACAAGGTGGTTGACATAAGGCACTGCTACCTTCAGGAGGAGCCATCCGACAGCATAAGGCTGTTCATCAGGGAGTATGCCCTGAAGAACGGACTCGAATTCTTCGATATCCGCGAGCATCGCGGATTCCTCAGGAACATGATTATCCGCAATAACCTGAAAGGGGACGTGATGCTCATCGTATGCTTCTACCACGAGGATGCCGCGGCCAGGACGGCCCTGCTCGACGCCGTGGCCGGGAAGTTCCCGATGATACGCTCGCTGTGGTATGTCATAAACGGCAAGGCAAACGATTCGATAGCGGACCAGGAGTGCATATTATATAAAGGTGAGGATGCGATTTACGAACAGATGGAAGGCCTTGTCTTCAAGATAGGACCGAAGTCTTTCTACCAGACCAATTCCCTCCAGGCATACAGGCTCTACTGTGTCGCGAGGGAGTTTGCCGCGCTGCAGGGCGGAGAAACCGTGTACGACCTCTACACCGGCACAGGGACTATCGCCCAGTTCGTATCTTCCCGTGCGGCAAAGGTGATAGGCATAGAATACGTGCCGGAAGCCATTGAAGACGCGAAAGCCAACGCCAGGAACAACGGGATAACGAACTGCGGGTTCTTCGCCGGGGACATGAAGGACATCCTCACCGGAGATTTCATCGCGGCACACGGTAGGCCGGATGTCGTGATACTGGACCCTCCGAGAGCCGGCATCCATCCGGACGTCGCGGATGTCATACTCGAGGCGGAACCCCGCAGAATCGTATATGTAAGCTGCAATCCTGCGTCACAGGCCAGAGACCTTGCCATCCTGTGCCGGAAATACCGGATTACAGCCGTGCGGCCTGTGGACATGTTCCCTCACACGCATCACGTGGAAAACGTGTGCGCGTTGGAGCGTGTCATCCGCTGACTTTTTTCAGATATTTTCTATATTTGCAGTTTACGCCTGAAAATGATATGGGTAAATTATACGACGAACTTCTGAAGGATTACAGGGTGAAGGAGGGTCTGAAGACCTGCATAAACTGCGGCACATGCACAGCCATCTGCCCTGCAGCCGAATTTTACAAATACGATCCGAGAAAGGTCATGGACATTGTCCAGAGCCGTGACGAGGAGGAAATCGAAAGACTCCTGAAAAGCGACTTCATCTGGTATTGCGGGGAATGCATGTCCTGCGTCACGCGCTGTCCCCGGAAGAATGGTCCGGGACTCGTGATAATGGCCTTGAGGAACCTTTCAGCGAAACTCGGCTACTTTGTCTGCTCCGAAAAGGGGCGCCAGCTGTACCCGCTCACCAGAATCCTCACGGGTAATATCCTTAATTACGGATACTGCGTCTATCCGGACACCTTCAAATGGGAGGACCACATGGAATCCGGCCCTGTCTGGAAATGGCACACCGAGCATATCAGGGATTCCATGGAACGCGTCGGGGCCAATTTCAAGGGAGAAGGTCCCGGGGTGCTCAGGAATATCCCGCAGGAATCGCTCGACGAGCTCAAGAAAATCTTCGACGTCACCGGAGGTACGGAACGCATCGAGACAGTCGAGAAATACTCCCGGGAGAAGGCGGCCGAAATGGGAATGGACATGGACACTTATTTCAAGGAGACTTTCGAACACACATCCGAAAGGCATCTCAACAACGAAGACTGAATTTTCAAGAATGAATCACCGGATATGATATATCAAGGTAAACAGAAAATATGGGCAGACTATCAGAAAGAGATTCCTGACAACCACTGGTTCTATGTCAGAAGCTGCATAAGGCAGAATTTCTTTCCCGGGGCGGAGAAGATGTTCCTCGAAATCTGCCGCGAAGTCCTGAAGAAGGATTTCTACGAGACGGAATATCACACGACATGCGGAGGCATAGCGTATCACTGCGACACCATACCGCAGGAGACTGTCATGACGATAGTGGCAAGGCAGTTCTCTCTCATGACTGAGGCCGGATACGAGAACTACGTCGCCTCCTGCATAACTTCATTCGGCAACTACATAGAGATACTCGAGACCTGGAGGGAATTCCCGGAGGTCGAGACGAGGATAAGGGAAATGCTGTGGAAGGCATGCCGGAGGGAGTTCAACAAGCCGAAATATGTAGCCCATGCGAGCGACCTCATCTACAAGTACAGGAACGAGATAGCGTCCAGGGCAAAATTCAGGCTCGTGAACAGGTTCACGGGAGAGCCGCTGCGCGTTGTCGAGCACATAGGGTGCCACTATTCCAAGATGTTCCCTTCAAAAGGGGTCGGAGGTGCTGAATATCCGTATGTGCTGTGCGGGATGATTGAATCCTGGGGCGGCAATGTCATCGACTACCCTGAACGGCGTCACTGCTGCGGCTACGGCTTCAGGCAGTATCATGTGAAGGCGAACAGGGGCTATTCTGTCTCGAACACATACAAGAAATTCGAGTCGATGGCGCCATATCATCCGGACTTCATCCTCACAAACTGCCCGGGATGTCCGTATTTCATGGACAGGTGGCAATATGTCATCGCAGAGACAGAGGGAAAGACCTACGGGGAAAACGGCTACGGAATCCCGGTGCTCACCTACGAGGAGCTTGCATCGCTCGTGCTGGGGTACAATCCGTGGGACATAGGGCTCCAGCTTCATCAGGTTGCCGTGGAGCCGCTTCTCGACAAGCTCGGTGTCGAATATGACCCATCGGAGAAATACAAGGGTCTTAACGAGAAAGAACTCAGCAGGCCGGAGTTGCCCGGAGTGCTCAGATGCTGCTGAGGAATGTCACATACACTGAAACCTGAATCTGAATGAAAGAGAACATAGTCATAATAGGAGGCGGCATAGCAGGGCTTGAAGTGGCCGTCCAGCTGCTCGACCTCGGCTACAAGCCTATCGTCATAGAGAAGCGGGACCGTCTCGGAGGCCATGTGGCGGACTGGAACCTTCTGTTCCCGGACATGATTCCGGCAAGGGACGTGGTAGGCAACCTCATTGCAAGGGCTTCGGAAGCCAACATCTTCCTGAATACCGAAATATCATTCGTGAACAAACTGAAGGACAGCTATAACATAATGCTGTCCAACGGCATATCCATAAACACGCGCATAATCGTGATGACTACGGGGTTCGCCCTGTTCGACGCTGCGAAAAAGGAGGAATACGGTTACGGGGTCTACGACCAGGTGATGACCAACAAGGATCTCGAACACTGGTTCAACACCGGCGACGACAAGCGGGTGAACGACAGCGCGATGAATGCCGTCGGCTTTGTACACTGCGTAGGGTCGAGAGACGAGAAGGCAAGGAATCCCCAGTGCTCCAAGGTCTGCTGCATAACGGCAATCAAGCAGGCCATCGAGTTGAAGCAGAGATTCCCTGAGGCCATGGTCTATTGCTTCTACATGGACCTGAGGATGTTCGGGAAGAAGTATGAGGATTTCTACATCAACGCCCAGCGGGACTATGGAATCCGTTTCATACGCGGAAGGGTATCGGAAGTCAGCGAAAACATCGACGGAAGGGTGATAGTGAAGGCTGAAGACACCCTGTCCGGAAAGCCTGTGAAAGTGACGCTCGACCTGCTCGTGCTCATGGCAGGCATAATCTGCAACACTGACAGCACAAGGCTTGCGAACATGGTCAGCCTCCCGATAGACTCCGACGGATTCCTGAAGTCGAGGGACAATGTCGCGGAAATCATCGAGTCCCCGAGGGACGGGATATTCTATGCCGGAGCCTGCACCGGGCCGAAGACTGTCCCTGAGACCCTTGCCGAAGCAAGGGCTGCGGCTCTGAAGGTGCATCTGTTCATAAAGGGGTTGAAGTGATGGATTTCGGTTTCAAAATATCTCCGAGCTCTGCAATAAATCTCGACAATGTGGACCTCACAAAGTTCGAGGAACTTCACAGGATGGAGCCCGATGTCTACAAGTGCATGGCCTGCGGTTCCTGCAGCGCGACATGCCCGGCATCTCCATTCTCCGGCATGAGCATGAGGAAGGTCATCACCGCCCTGCAGAGGGGCAAGGAGAAGGAAGCCGTGGCGATGCTCCGGAACTGCATGCTGTGCGGCAAGTGCAGCATGGTCTGCCCGAGAGGAATCAACACCAGGCATCTGATACTTTCCATATTCAGGATATACAGGGAGGACGGGAAATGAGAGAGAGATTTCTTACCGGCTACAACGACTTCGTGCTCCCGTTCGTGGTGGGCATGCTGTTCGTGCTCACCTACTGCCTTGTAGGCTTGATAAGGATAATCGCCCAGCTCCCGGCAAGTGACAGGAAACGGTTCTTCCTTTCGCTCGTCACGCCGAAGACGATGGTGAAGAACGTCAAGGACATCTTCCTCAAATGCCTCATCCATGTGGACCTGTGGAAAAGGAACAAGCTGCTCGGCTACATGCATTCGAGCATAGCTTTCGGATGGTTCATGCTGATTGTCGTGGGACATATAGAGGTGTTCCTGTACACTTCGCATCTCGGCGCGAAAGCCCTCTACTACCCTATCTTCTTCAGATACTTCGTCGCTGAGACCGAGAGCACCATGAAGGGGGCCCTGATATTCTTTCTGATGGACTTCTTCCTCCTTGTCGTGCTGAGCGGCATTGTGCTGGCCATAATCAAGAGGGTTCGCTCCCGTTTCTTCGGCATGCGCAGGACGACTAACCCGAGTTTCCTCGACCTGATAGGGCTGTATTCCCTCTGGTCAATATTCCCGCTCAGGCTTCTTGCGGAATCCTTCACTGCAGACATAAGCGGAGGCTCCTTCCTGACCAAGTCACTGAACTACGTGTTCACGGAGTTCCTGAGCAACCATGCCAACATGCTGCCGGCCTGGTGGGCATATTCCTGCGCCCTGGGCATATTCTTCTGCGTGCTCCCGTTCACTAGGTACATGCACATCCCTGCCGAGATTCTGCTCATACCGCTCAGGAACGCAGGAATCAGGATAGTCAACGCAAGGAAAGGCTTCGCCAGGGCCCAGGTATATTCCTGCCCGAGCTGCGGACTGTGCATAGACGCCTGCCCTATGGGTGTGATGAAAGGGAACATCAGGGACACGACAGTCTATCTGAACAGGCAAATCCGCAGGAAGAACGAGCCGAGGATAGAGGAAATAAGCGACAAATGTCTTCTCTGCGGAAAGTGCACGGCAGTGTGTCCTGTCGGAGTCGAAGGAGACAAGCTGAGGATTGCCCAACGCTCCACCCGAAGGTACAATTTCGGCCCGGACTACTCTAATATAGACACAAAATTGCAGTCAGAAAGATGTAACAAATTTGTTAAGAAAATTAACAATAATGTTTCACGTACTGATAATGAACGCGTCTTATATTTTGCCGGATGCATGACAGCCTTGACGCCTGTCATAAGGAAGACAACCGAGTCTGTGCTCACGAAGGCCGGTGTGGACTATGAAATGATGGACCGCGACGGCGGAATCTGCTGCGGAAGGCCGATGTTCATGGCAGGAAGATTCGCCCAGGCAGACGAACTCGTGGCAAAGAACACGGAAATAATCATGAATTCGGGGGCCGACGTGCTTCTGCTCTCATGCCCTATCTGCTACAAAATTTTCAGGGAGCGGTACACGCTCCCGGGAATCGAGATAATACACCATACTGAATATTTCGAGAGGCTGATTTCCGACGGAAGGCTTAAGATGAGGAAGAGCTCGACAAAATACGTCTTCCACGACCCTTGCGAACTCGGAAGAGGCTGCGGAGTGTATGAACAGCCGCGCAACGTGATAGCCGCCGCCGGAGAAGTCGTGGAAGCTGCCAGGAACCGGAAGGAAAGCATCTGCTGCGGAGGAAGCCTCGGAAGCCTGACTCTCGGATTCGACAAGCGCAGGGCGATGACAGAGAACGCCTTGTCAAACCTTGTCGCTGCTTCTCCGGACAGGATAGTGACCGCATGCCCTCTTTGCCTCGACACCTTCGCGAGATATTCCGACCGCCCGGTGGAGGATATCGCCCAGGTGGTGGACAGGGCATCAGGATACGGTAAAATTTCATGAACAAGATATAAATGTACTGAATATCATGACCTTTAAACCTACAGACTACAAATTGATGAATTGCGCCGACGGAAGGATTTTTGAGGACGCCGGATGGACGCTTTCAGACCCTCAGAGCAAGACACCGTCCCTTGTCAGGGCAGTGTACGCGAACAGGAAGTTCGAAGTGAGGGACGACCTTGACGGTTTCTACAGATTCGCCAACTGGCTCCCTATTAAAAGGACGCTTTCAAATTCATGCCCTCCCGTCACATACAGGAGTAAAGGACTTGCGGACTTGCTGAAGCTCGACAATCTCTTCATAACATTCTCAGGCTACTATCCTGAAATCGGGGCGTTCATGCAGACGTGCTCGTTCAAGGAGACAGAGGCGTATTCAGTTTGCGCCAGGCTTCCACGTGACGAGGAGAGGGTGCTTGTGGTGGCATCTGCCGGCAACACGGCAAGGGCCTTCGCAAAGGTCTGCTCCGACAACGGGATTCCGCTTCTGCTCAGCATCCCGTACGACAACATCCATGCTCTTTGGTTCGACAAGCCTCTTGACGACTGCGTGAAGATAATGGCGGCACCGGCAGGCGCAGACTATTTCGACGCCATAGCCCTTGCGGACAAAGTGTGCGAGTCCGGACGCTTCCTTGCAGAAGGAGGGGCGAAGAACATAGCGAGGAGAGACGGAATGGGCACCACCATACTGTCTGCTGTCGAGAAAATCGGACAGATTCCGGATGCCTACTTCCAGGCCATAGGAAGCGGCACAGGAACGATTGCTGTATGGGAAAACAACCTCAGGCTCATTGCCGACGGACGTTTCGGCACGAAGAAGATGAAACTGTACCCTTCACAGAACATCCCTTTCACCATAATGTACGATTCATGGAAGGCGGCCTCGAGGGACCTTCTTCCGCTCACCCCGGAAGACGCAAGGGAACAGGCCTCCATCATAAAGGCCAAGGTACTTTCCAACAGGAAACCGCCGTATTCAATCGCCGGAGGAGTCTATGACGCGCTGACGGATACCGGTGGCGACATATACAATGTCTCGAACAGTGAAATCGACTTGTGGAAGGCGAAATTCCTGGAGCTTGAAGGCACTGACATCTATTCCGCAGCTGCCGTTGCTGTTTCGAGCCTCGACAAGGCCGTGAAGGAAGGACGTGTCGGCAGGGAGGACATCATCATGCTGAATATCACGGGAGGCGGAGAGGCTTTCGCGAAATCCAGCAAGGATGTGGTGTATGAGGAGCCGGACATAGTCCTTGACCCGTCGCTCGGCTCGGCAGAGATAATCCGCAGAATCGAAGAGTTGTTCTAAAATCTGCATAACATGTTATTCCAATTATTGCAGTCCGCTTCCGCTACAGCTGCTGCGGACACTCTGGACCTGCAGAAGGCCACGGAGGAATTTGTCGAGAAAATCGCCACTACTCCGGCTGACCAGCTGCTGTCGGAGTTTGGAGACAAGGCTATCGCCTTCGGTCTCAAGGTGCTTGCCGCACTTGCAATCTACATCATCGGCGCGTGGATTATCAAGAAGATAAAGAAGATGGTCCACAACATCTTCGTCAGGAGGAAGACCGAGCATTCGATTGCGTCATTTGTAGAAAGCCTCGTCAGCATTGCCCTGACTGTCTTTCTTGTAATATTCACCATCAGCGCCCTCGGGGTGAACACCACTTCCCTCGCAGCCCTGCTTGCCGCAGGAGGTATGGCAATAGGTATGGCGCTCAGCGGCACCGTGCAGAATTTCGCCGGAGGAATCATGCTCCTTGTGTTCAAGCCGTTCAAGGCAGGTGACTTCATCGAGGCCCAGGGATACAGCGGAACAGTCTCTGAAGTTTCTATTGTGAGCACCAAACTCACGACTACCGACAACCGCATAATCGTCATCCCTAACGGGTCCCTGTCGAACGGGACAATCAACAATTACTCCCAGAACCGCTTCCGCCGGCTCGAGTGGCTTGTTGATGTGGAATACGGAGCGTCCTCTGAAAAGATGAAGGAAGTGCTGATGTCGATAATCAGGGACGAGAAGAGGATTTTGCGTGCCCCTGAAGTCCCGGCAGACCCTATGGTAGCCCTGAACGCGTTGAGAGACAGCAGCGTCCAGTATGTCATGAGGGCCTGGGTCAGGAGCGAGGACTACTGGTCAGTGCTGTACGACGTGAACGAGGTGATATACAACAGAGTGCCTGAGAACGGCATAGGATTCCCGTTCCCGCAGCTCGATGTACATATCGGAAAGGCTGAATAGGAAAAGCTACAGCACGGAGACAATCCTGTCTGCAAGTGCGGACATGTCGCATTTGTCCGGTGAGTAGGCCTGAGGGAAGGAAAGACCTTCCGAGATGATGTCGAAACCGAGTTTCGCGGCCATCTCATTCATCAGTTTCACGCTCGCTCCAGCCCATGTGAACGAGCCGAACGAAGCGAAATGCCTGTTTTTCAGGAGCCTTGCAGATATTCCATACATGAAGTTATAGACCGGAGGGAAGATATCGTTGTTGTATGTCGGAGCTCCGGCTATAATTGTATTGTACCTGAACGCATCACGGTATGCGTAGGAGACGTTCCCGGTGCAGAGGTTATGTATCGAGTGAGCCACTCCCCTTTCTGTCAGAGCCGCGGAAAGAGCCTTGGCAGCCCTTGCAGTGTTTCCGTACATGGAGGCGTAGACTATGCAGACACCCTTCTCACCTTCGTAGCGGCTGAGCCTGTCGTAGCATGAAAGGACTTCAGGGATATGGCGTTCCCACACAGGGCCGTGAGTGCTGCATATTCTCTTTATGTCAAGTGATGAAAGTTTCTTCATCGCAGCCTGCACGGTCTGCCCGTATTTGCCGACTATGTTGGAATAGTAGCGCACCATCTCTTCGTTGAAAGCCTCGAAGGTGTTTCCTGCACTGTCGGAACATCCGAGCAGCCCTGCGCCGGAATCCGTAATGTCACCATCCACTGCCCCGAATGTGCCGAATGCATCCCCGGAAAAGAGGGTCTTCTCCTCATTGAACCAGGTCACCATGGTCTCCGGCCAGTGTACCATCGGGGCCATGTAGAAAGTCAGCGTGCTCTCCCCGAGACTGATGCTCTCCCCTTCCTTCACTGCAGCCACATTGTCGGATATCCCGTAGTAGCCCTTAATCATCGGGAGGGTCTTTGCGTTCCCGACAATGCGCACATCCGGCCATGTCTCCCGTATGAGGCTTATGAGGGAAGAATGGTCAGGTTCCATGTGGTTCACGATGAGATAGTCCACCTTTCTGTCTCCGAGTTCCCTGCGGAGATTTTCCATGAATACGGCGGCGAAGTCCGCTTCCACCGTGTCGACAAGAGCCACTTTCTCGTCCATGACGAGATAGGAATTGTAGCTCACTCCGAACGGGAGCGGCCACATGCCTTCGAAAATGACCTTCTTGAGGTCGTTAACCCCTACATAACGTATCTTTTCTGAAATACTTCCCATAATTCCGGTATTTAGGCTGCAAACATATCAATTTTTAACAGTTTTTACAAGAGGTGTCAGAAAACGAGTGCCAGACCGAACGTGACTGCGGAAATGAAAGCGTCGTTTCTCCGGAGCCTCTCTGCCGGCACATAATTCCCGACATCCGATTCGTATGCCCTCGGATGGGTATATGTCTCCTGGAGTCCGATGAGGAAGTCCAGTTTCACGGACCTGTTGAGAGAGACGCGTCTTCCGGCACCTATCTTCCCGAGGACAGAGATGTTTTCCGGCTTTTCGAGATTGTTGAACCCTATACCGCCGCCGAGGAATACCAGCCAGCGTCCCTTCATCGGAGAGTCCCCGGAGAGCCATGTGAGACGTGCAGTCAGGGGTATAAGCCTCTCGTTGTCATAGACTCCGCAATAGCCGGTATACAGGGACAGGTTCCAGTTTGCGGACATGTTCACACCTCCTCCTACAAGCAGCTGCCCGTTGCTGAGGGCACCGGACGTAGAGGCTCGCAGGTCGCGCCTGTCACCGTCGGCGGATATGAAATTGAAATGGGAGAAGTTCAGGAAGGTGAGCACGTAGGACGATTCCACGCCGAAAGTGAACAGCGGCATGTCTCGGCTTTCCCTTGGCCGGCCGTCCTTGCCGCCGGCAAAGGCCGTCCCTGCCCCGTAAAGCAGCAGGATTGCTGTTGTTATGATTCCTCTCCTCATTCCGCAGGACCCTCAGATTCAGAAATGATACATTATCCCCACATGAGGCAGGAGTGAATGAGCCAGCCCCGCCCTGTACAGGTCCGTGTTCACGTAGCCGAACCTGTCCCTGTTCACGTGGATGCCGAGGGCGGGTTCGAGTGAAAGGGACAGTGACACGGGGACATTGAACACATATTCGAACCCGATATGTCCCGAGAGTGCGGCCATAACCCCGTAACGGCCGTCGAAATTCCTGACATATCCGGCATTAATTCCAGGCCCGGCATAGAAGAGCATGCTTTCACCCGAGTCGAACTGCTTTTGGGCGAAGCTGAACAGATAGAGGACCTCTACAGATGCACCGGGATACAGGTTCTTGCCCGAAATGACATTCGTCATGTCGAGATTTGCCGATATCCTGACAGACTGCTTCTCCTCAAGAGGCATCCTCAGCATGGCTGAGAACTCGTTATATGCAAAATTCCCCCCGACGGAACGATTCTGTGCGACCACTCCGGCATCTGTCATCAGCAGGATGGAGACAGCAACGAATGCCAGTCGGGAAGGCCTGACCATGTCACAGGCTTTTCTGCATGTGCTTCATCCTGTGTCCGAGGAAGTCCTTGTATCCGACAACCTCGAACCCGAGCCGCAGATACAGTGCCTCGGCCTTGGGCTTGTCCTCATCCACGATGAGGCCCACGACCTTGAATCCTTCGGCAGAGGCCCTTTCGAGCATGGCGGAGAAAAGCATGGAGCCGATTCCCATGGAACGCATTTCCGGGCTTACGCTTGCCGAGTCGAGGTAGAACTCCCCTGCCGAAGTCTCCACGGTCTTGTCGAAGTCGCCGCAACTGCCGAACTCCTTGACCAGAGCCTCAATGACAGGGCGTTTCAACTCCCCGTACAAGGCCCCGTCATAGCCGTTCATCATGCCCGCGACACGTTCCCTGCCGTCCTGGCCTGCAACCACAGCCACTTTTGTAACTGTATAGCTGTACAATGTATTATCCGCTTCCACAAAACGCTGCAGGAACTCCGAGAACCGGTCGACAGTCATCCCCGGGCGGACCTTCAGAAATTCCTCCACCGGCCAGGCATGTACAATCAGTCCTGCGATGTCCCGGGCATCCTCCCTGCGGGCGTCCCGGACGTAAACCCTGTCTTTTTCCATACGCTCCCTAAACATATTTGAATTCGAGATATGTGGCCCCGAGCTCGTCGTTGAAGCTGCCGCCTATGAATGCCACAAGGTCGCCCGATGCAATCCTTCCGTTGTCCATCAGGAGCTGCACGGCATTCCGGACGAAATCCTCCTTGCTTTTCTGTATCGGGAAGCGGTAGCAATATATGTCGTATGCGAGGGCGAGCTCCCTCATCGTAAAGTCATTGTAGCACATGGCATATATGGGCACCTTCGGCCTGAACTCCGAGAGGTACCTTCCCGTACGCCCCGTCCATGTATCGAAAATAATCGCCTTCACAGGCAGGTCCTGCGTGGCGGCCACGAGCTCCTTCGCAAGGACTGCCGCAATCGGCTTGGACACTTTCTCGAGATTGAGGTCGAGGGATATGTCTATGGATTTCTCCGCCTCCTTGGCAATCCGCGTCATCGTAGCCACGGCTTCAACAGGATATTTCCCGCTGGCCGTCTCCCCGCTCAGCATTATGGCGTCGGTGCTCTGGAATATGGCATTCGCGACATCGGTCACCTCCGCCCTCGTCGGCCTCGGATTCTCAATCATCGTGTGGAGCATCTGGGTGGCTATTATCACAGGTTTCTTCCTGGAGCGGCAGCGCTGGATTATCTGCCTCTGGATGAGAGGTATCCTTTCGGCAGGTATCTCCACACCGAGGTCACCCCTTGCCACCATCACGGCATAGGTGTGCGAGAGAATCTCGTCGAGGTTGTCTATGCCCTGCTGGTTTTCTATCTTCGATATTATCTTCAGATGGCTGTTGTACGAGTCGAGCAGTTCCTGCACCTCGAGAAGGTCTTCCTTGCCCCTGACGAACGAGTGGGCGATGAAGTCTATGTCCGCGTCCACGGCCCACTTTACGAACATCCTGTCCTTCGGCGTCATGGCCGGAAGGGCGATGTGCACATTCGGCACGTTCACGCTCTTCTTGCCCTTGATGACACCGTCGTTCTGTACCTCGCACAGGAGCTTGTCGTTGTCCTTGCCGGTTATGAACAGGTCCACGGCCCCGTCGTCTATCAGTACATGTGCGCCCACAGGCACATCAGACACGAAATTGGCGTAGCTGGTGTACAGGACAGGATACTTGCAGAGGCAGTCCACCCCGTTGTGTATCTCTATCCAGTCGCCCTGCTTCGCTATGAAGTCCTCGCCGTCAGCCATGGCCGTGAGCCTTACTTCCGGGCCTTTCGTGTCAACGAGGATGCCTATCTTGTCCGATACGGCGCGCACGTTGTCCACGATTTTCTGTGCTCCTTCGACAGTGGCATGGGCCGAATTTATCCGGACTATGTTCATGCCGCTCTCGTAGAGTCTTGTCAGGAAATCCACGTCGCACCTGAGATCGGATATGGTGCATATTATCTTTGTCTTCTTCTCGAACATCGCTGTATTCCCGCTAAATGAAAACCGATGGTCGGTACAGGTAATCAGTATATCCTG
>CALVDM010000021.1 GCA_944326335.1 uncultured Bacteroidales bacterium | reverse complement strand
TGCAAAGGTACGCTTTTTTTCTTTCCTGCCAAATTTTTTTATCCTTTTTTTGCTAAATTTGCAGGCACTCGAACGCAAAATGCTGAGAAACAGACATAACACAAATTTCCAAAAAATTCCGGGTAAATGGACAGTAAGGTAATAATCATTCCGACATACAATGAAAAGGAGAATATCGCGAAAATAATACGCGCGATATTCGCACTTGAAGGGGGCTATCATATTATAATAATAGAGGACGGGTCTCCTGACGGCACCGGGATGATTGTAAAGCAGCTTCAGGCAGAATTTCCTGAGAGACTTTTCATGATAGAGCGTTCAGGAAAGCAGGGACTCGGCACTGCATACATCACAGGATTCAAATGGGCGGTGGCCCACGGATACGATTACATCTTCGAGATGGATGCAGACTTCTCCCACAACCCGGCAGACGTCCCGCGTCTCTACGAAGCCTGCGCGAAGGACGGGGCGGACCTGGCCATCGGCTCGAGGTACTGCAACGGCATAAGCGTAATAAACTGGCCTATCGGGAGAGTGCTCATGTCCTATTTCGCGTCAGTGTTCGTCAGGAAAGTCCTTGCAGTAGACATATTCGACGCTACGGCAGGATTCAAGTGTTACAGGCGCAAGGTTCTGGAGACCATCGACCTTGACAATATCAGGATGAAGGGCTACGGATTCCAGATAGAGATGAAATACACCGCATACAGGCTGGGATTCAAGATAAAGGAAGTGCCGATAATATTCGTGGACAGGAAGGAGGGCACATCCAAGATGAGCAGCAGCATATTCGGCGAAGCGTTCTGGGGTGTCATCAGGATGCGGTTCAGGAAAATCAAAGGCAGGGCGGAACAATGAGATATTTGCTGTACGGCGGGAAAACCGTCACCGGGAAAGCTGTGGAGGATGCCGTAATCCTCATAGAAGGAGAACGGCTCGGCAGGATATTCCACACGAGCGGAGATGAAGAGAGCCGCAGACTTGCAGAGTCTTTCATGAAAAGCGACCGGCAGACAAGACTCATCGATCTGAAAGGCAGGCTTGTATTTGCCGGCGGCATAGATGCCCATGTGCATTTCAGGGAACCGGGCATGACGCAGAAGGCCGATATCGCCACCGAATCTCTGGCGGCATTGCGCGGAGGGGTGACATCGTTCATGGACATGCCCAACACCAGACCGGCCACCACATCGGCAGCAAGACTGAAGGAGAAGATAGAGGCAGCGACAGGCCGGTCATGGGCCAATTTCGGCTTCCACATAGGAGCCACGAATGACAACTGCCAGGAAATCATGGAAATCCTCACCACAGGGAAAGACGGGGTGACAAGCAGGGATGTGGCCGGGATAAAGGTATTCATGGGGTCATCCACCGGGAACATGCTGGTGGACGATGACAGCACTCTCGACTCGATATTCAGGCTCACCGGGAAGGAGGTTCTTGTGCACTGCGAGGATGAAGCCACCGTGAGAAGGAACACGGAAGCCGCGACACGCAGATACGGGGAAGACATACCTTTCCGGGCCCACATGGACATAAGGAGCCGGGAAGCCTGCATATTGTCTTCGGGAAAAGCATTGCAGACAGCGATTAAGTACGGGACAAGGCTGCATCTCCTCCACATATCGACAAGGGAAGAGCTGCAGATGGTAAAAGAAGCCAGGGAGGCGGGAGGACGGATAAGTGCAGAGACATCCGCAAACTACCTCTGGTTCTCCGACAGGGACTATGACAGGCTCGGAAGCCGCGTCAAGTGCAACCCGTCAATCAAGACGGAGGATGACAGGGCCGCACTCAGGGAAGCGCTGAAGAACGGGCTGATTGACACTGTCGGGTCCGACCATGCCCCGCACCTTGCTTCGGAGAAAGACCGGAAATACCTTGCCGCCCCGTCCGGACTGCCGTCTGTGCAGCAGACTCTGCAGGTGCTGCTGACCGTAGCTGCCGAAGAGGACATCCCCCTGACCAGGATTGCCTCCGTATTTTCGGAAAGGGCTTCGGAGCTATTCGGCATAAGGGACAGGGGAAGGCTGCAGGAAGGATTCTTCGCCGACCTTGTCATAGTGGACCCGGATGCGGAGGAGAAGATTGAAGCGGACGGCCTGGCCTGCAAATGCGGCTGGAGCCCGTACGAGGGAGAGACTTTAAAGGGAAAGATAACGGATGTCTTCATCAACGGACGTCACGTCATCGACGGCTCTGCAGTGACCGTATCCGAGCCTTCGGGTAAAAGACTTGTTTTCGAAAAATAAAAGTGACATATATGCCAAATTTCAATCATGGTGCCGGAAAATCAAAGTTGCTGATATATCTCGTATCGTCTTTCGCGATTCTGCTGTGGGGAATATCGTATATATGGACAGACATGCTTATAGGCTACGGTATCCCCGTGTTCTATTTCGTATTTGTCCGGATATTCCTGGCCGGAATCATTCTGTTCCTGTTCAATGCGACAAAAGGCAGAATCACCAGAATCAAGAGAAAGGACCTGCCGAAATTCCTTCTCCTGGCTTTGTTCGAACCGTTCATATATTTCCTCTGCGAATCCTACGGTCTGAAGGTGACCGGTTCTCCGACCCTCAGTGCGATGATAATAGCCACCATCCCGATATTCTCGGTCGGAGCAGGTGTCCTGTTCTTCAAGGAGAAGATAGGGCTTGTGAACATCGTTGGAATCCTGCTTTCACTGTGCGGAATAGCACTCGTGGTCATGAGCAGGGATGAACTGGCACCTGGCTTTGTCTGGGGAATACTGCTGCTCGTGACAGCCGTATTGAGCGAAGTCGGCCATGCGTCCATAACAAAAAGCCTTTCAGGAGAGTACAGCAGCCAGGTGATTGTGATGTACCAGTTCCTCATAGGCTCGGTGTACCTGTTTCCGCTTTTCCTGTTCAAGGGACTCGACGGTTTCAGTCCGAGATATCTGTCCGCTGACGTGCTCTACCCTATCTTCTGTCTTGCATTCCTGTGCTCGAGCCTTGCGTTCTCGCTGTGGGTGAGCACGATAAAAAGCCTCGGTGTGGCGCGGTCAAGCATATTCTCCGCCCTGATACCTGTGGCGGCGGCCGTAGTTGCGTGGATATTGGGGCAGGAAAGCCTGAATGTCAGGCAGATGGCTGGCATCCTGATTTCTGTGGCAGGTGTAATCCTTTCGCAGAGGGCCGTCAGGAAGAATTGAGCAGCTGTCGCCGTTTTGAAAACCGCATTCCACAATGAAATTCAAGATTGTATCCGATTACAAGCCATCCGGGGACCAGCCGGAGGCGATAAAGGAGATATGCTCCGCGCTTGACAGCGGAATAGACGCTGTCACACTGCTCGGCGTGACCGGGTCAGGAAAGACTTTCACGATGGCCAACGTCATAGAGAAACTTCAACGTCCGGCCCTCATACTCAGCCACAACAAGACCCTTGCGGCCCAGCTCTACGGGGAGTTCAAGTCTTTCTTCCCGAACAATGCCGTGGAGTATTTCGTCTCCTACTACGATTATTACCAGCCGGAAGCATATATCCCGACCACGGACACATACATAGAGAAGGACCTGAGCATAAATGACGAAATAGAGAAACTCCGTCTGAGTGCCGCCTCGTCGCTGCTGTCCGGCAGACGTGATGTCATAGTGATATCGAGCGTGTCCTGCCTGTACGGAATCGGGAACCCGGAGGACTTCCATTCGCAGACCGTGACCGTGAAGAAAGGAGAGACGAGGAGCATGACAAGGCTTCTGTACCAGCTTGTGGATGCCCTGTATTCGAGGACCGAGGCTGAATTCAAGAGGGGGTCCTTCAGGGTAAGGGGCGACACGGTGGACGTGTGTCTCGGGAACGGGGACAATGCGGTCAGGATAGAATTCTTCGGAGACGAGGTGGACAGCATATCTGTCATCGACCCGGTCACCGGAGCCTTCCTCGACACGCTCGACGAAGTGTCGATATATCCTGCCAACAACTTCGTGACAACGAGGGAACGGAGCATAAAGGCGGTAAGTGAAATCCAGGACGACCTCGTGAAGCAATGCGAGTATTTCGAGAGTGTCGGGAAGCCGCTTGAGGCCAAGAGACTGAAGCAGCGGGTTGAATACGACCTCGAGATGATCAAGGAGATGGGATATTGCCCGGGAATAGAGAATTATTCGAGGTATTTCGACGGGAGGAAGGAAGGGATGAGACCGTTCTGCCTCATCGACTATTTCCCGAAGGATTTCATAACATTCATCGACGAGAGCCATGTGACCCTCCCCCAGATTAGGGCCATGTACGGAGGCGATCACTCCAGGAAAAGCGTGCTCGTTGAATACGGGTTCAGACTCCCTGCCGCAGCGGACAACAGGCCGTTGAAATTCGAGGAATTCGAGGAGATAACCGGACAGACCGTCTATGTAAGCGCAACGCCGGGCGACTATGAACTCGAAAAATCCGGAGGCCTGGTGGTGGAGCAGGTGGTGAGACCGACCGGGCTGCTCGACCCCCCTATCCAGGTGCGGCCGACAGAGAACCAGGTGGACGATTTGCTCGAGGAGATAAGGGTGCGTGCGGAGAAGGACGAACGAGTGCTTGTCACCACGCTCACAAAGAGGATGGCTGAGGAACTCGAGAAATATTTCACGAGGATGGGGGTGAGATGCCGCTACATCCACTCCGATGTGGACACTCTGGAAAGGGTAGAAATAATAGAAGATTTCAAGAACGGGCTGTTCGATGTGCTTGTCGGGGTGAACCTTCTCAGGGAAGGCCTCGACATCCCTACCGTCTCGCTCGTGGCTATTCTCGACGCTGACAAGGAAGGATTCCTCCGGTCCGGAAGGTCCCTGACCCAGACGGCAGGAAGGGCGGCAAGGAACGTGAACGGGCTCGTGATAATGTATGCAGACACCATCACAGGCTCAATGAAGGAGACAATCTACGAGACCGACCGCAGGCGAAGCAAACAGATGGAATACAACAAGAAGCACGGGATTACGCCGACGCAGGTCGGGCTCAGGAAGAATGTGCTTGCCGACGGTGAGGAGCAGGAAAGGAGGCGCAACCCTCGCCTTGCAAACACTGTCACAGGAAAGGTCAGTGCCGCAAACTCCTACGACGAACCTCGCTACATACCGGACCCGAACGAGCTCGGCAGCGGATATGTGTCCGTAGGTCTGGGACATGACTCGAAAAGGGAGAGCAATTCCGCATACACCGACGGCTACATAAGGGCAGACCTTGCCGCCGTGCTCCAGGACCCTGTAATCAGGTCCATGACAAGGGAGCAGGTGGAGAAGGCCGTCGAGACTGCCAGGAAAAACATGCAGAGGGCGGCGGCTGACCTCGACTTCCCTGCGGCAGCAAAATACAGGGACGAGATGTGGGCCCTGCAGGAATATCTCAAGGTCTGGAAGGCCACGGACTGACCCCCGTACACGCCATTTCCGGAAAAATTCCGTGCTTCATCCCATATTATTAAGCTGAAATTTCCTAAATTTACATGGCACAAGCACTGGACAGGAAATGGAGGCGCTTATGGACAGGATAGATGAATTGTTTCCGGACTATGACGAAAAAGGACGCGGACTTATAAGGAAAGCATACGGAATTGCGGAAAGTGCACTTGCGGGGCAGACAAGAGGAAACGGGAAACCGTTCATGGAACACCCCGTGAACGTGGCTAAAATTGCTTCGGACGAAATCGGGCTCCCGGCGGAGTGCGTGGCGGCCGTGTTCCTGCATGAGGCCCAGAGGTTCCGGATGGACAAGGACATCCTTTCGGGAAGCGACTTCGGCAAGGATGTCCGCACCATGGTGGACGGGCTGAACAAAATTTCCACAATCAAGCCGAAAGACACGAGACTTGAAGCCGAGAACTACAAACGGCTGATTGTATCGTATTCCAGAGACCCTCGTGTCACCGTCCTGAAGCTTGCGGACCGGCTCGAGGTGCTGCGCTCTCTCGACATTTTCCCGAAGACATCGAGGGAAAGGAAAATTCTCGAGACACTCATGCTCTACATACCGCTTGCACACCAGCTCGGCCTCTACAACATGAAGAGCGAGATGGAGGACATCTACTTCAGATATGCGGAGCCGGAACAGTACAGGGCCATCACGAACAAGCTGAAAAGCACCGAAAAGGACAGGCAGGAGCTGATGACCCAGTTCATCGAGCCTCTGGAGAGCAAGCTGTCGGAAGAAGGGATAAAGTACAAGCTGAAGATAAGGACCAAGACCGCATACTCCATCTGGAGAAAGATGCAGAAGCAGAAAGTGCCTTTTGAAGGTGTCTATGACGTGTTCGCCATAAGATTCATCATAGATTGCGAACCGGACAGGGAAAAGGAGCATGCGCTGTGCTGGAAAGTGTTCTCCAGGGTCACCGAGGAATACGAGTCCGACACTGGAAGGCTCAGGGACTGGATATCCAACCCGAAGCCCAACGGCTACGAATCGCTGCATATAACTGTCAAGAACAAGGACAATGTGTATCTCGAGGTCCAGATAAGGACAAAGAGGATGGACGAGGTGGCGGAAAACGGACTTGCGTCGCACTGGTCCTACAAAGGAATCAAGCACGAGGCCACATTGGACAAATGGCTTACATCAGTGCGGCACATCCTCGAGCATCCGTCGGAAGGGAGCGGCTCGGACTATTATGAGGATGACCTCCCTGCCCCGCCTGAAAAGGAGATATTCGTGTTCACACCGTCAGGCGAACTGAGAAAGCTCGCCAGCGGGTCCACGGTCCTGGATTTCGCATTCGACATCCACTCCAATCTCGGGATAAGGTGCACTGGCGGCAAGGTCAACGGCAAAGCGGTCCCTATAAAGGAGAAGCTCAAGACCGGGGATGTCGTGGAGATAATGAGCAGCAAGAACCAGAAACCGTCTGCGGACTGGCTGAACTTCGTGGTGACGAGCAAGGCGAGGACAAAGATAAAGCAGAAGCTCAGCGAAGCCGAATTCAAGAAGGCCGCTGAAGGGAAGGAGCTTCTGGAAAGGAGACTGAAGAACTGGAAGCTCGAAATCAACGACGAGGACATGGCCGTCCTGATGAAGAAGATGCAGTACAAGAACGTGAACGCATTCTTCGCAGCCATCGGGGACGGCACTGTGGACATATCTGAAATAAAAGCCTACCTGGACAGGAAGGACGGGGGAAAACTCGCTTCCGATGAGACAGCAAAGCCTGCGGAAGAGACCGGGAAACCAACGGAAAAGCAACCTTCAGCAAAAAAGCGCCAGGAAGCCTCGGACGACATAATGGTCATAGACGCGAGGAATGTCAAGTCTCTCGACTACAAGATGGCGAAATGCTGCAATCCTGTCTACGGAGACGATGTATTCGGCTTTGTCTCGATACGGGACGGGATAAAGATACACAGGATGTCCTGCACCAACGCTGCAAGGCTGATGGAGAAATATCCGTACAGAATCCAGAAGGTGAAATGGAGCGAGACTCCGAGCACATCCAGTTTCCAGGTGGTGCTCAAGATAGTTGCCGCTCATGAAGCGTCCGTGGTTAACGAGATTTTCGACACCGTGAACACGTTCAAGGCATCAGTCCGCAATTTCAACGTCTCGGACAACGGCAGGAACGGCACATACGACATCCTGCTGAGGATATCCGTGCCAAGCAACCTTGAACTCGACAAGGTGATATCCCAGATAAGGGCAAGGAAGAATGTCATCAAGGTGAGCCGGAGCTGAATGCAGGACAGACGCTCCTATATCCCGGACGTGGATTTCTTCGCTGCAATCATGGACAGGGCAGTCACGACAGCCGCAAATGTCACAATGATGAAGAACCGGTGGCTGGAGATGAATGCGCCTGCGCGGGTCAGTAAGTCGTGATGGAGGCTGCCAATGGCTGCAGCAATCCATAACAAGACCGCTATCGATACCAGTGTCACGGCAACGGCAGTGATACGGCTTCTTTTTTTCAATGTGCCTGCGGCTTTTTTCAATGCCGCTATGGACGAATCTATGTCTTCGGGAGAGCGGCACGACATGGAAGACGGTACCGGCAGCAGGTCAATCGACCTTCTGTACTCCTCCATGAAAGCGGTGCCGTTCTCCGGCCGAGGCATGTTGTGCTTCACAAAATGTCTTATGTCTTTTTCAGATGCCATATTTTGTCTCCTCCATATATTTCCTGAGATGCTGACGGGCCCTTGAAAGGTGCGAACGTACAGTGCCTGACGGAATCCCCGTGATTGCCTCAATGTCGCGTATGGACTTGTCTTCCATGTAGAACAGGAGAGTGACGGCCTTTTCTGCCTCTGAAAGTCTCTCCATGGCGAGGTACAAATCCTGATGGGAGAATCGAGACGAGGCATCTGCCGTGCTGTCGGCTCTCTGTTCCTCCGCAAAGGTTATCGGCTCCGTCGGACACTTCCCTGCGGCCTTCCTGCTGTCACAGAAACAGTTGTAAGCTATCCTGAAAAGCCAGGTGGAGAACCTGGACCGCCCCTCGAATTTTCCGAAGGAGAGGTATGCCTTCAGCAATGCTTCCTGGGCCAGATCATCCGCCATGGACGAATCACCTCCACACAACGCACACAGGAACCGCCTCAACGGCTTCTGCTCCTGTGCGACCAATTCTATGAACTGCTCCCTTGTCATCTGCAGATATCAGCTCCGCGGGATTATTCCTCCTGTTTTCCGGCTGCCGGTTTCGGACTGTCGTCAAGTTCCCCTGCAAGAAATTTGCGTCCAACAAAGAACGAAACGGTCATCCCGAGGCCGACACCGAGGAATACTACTCCCGCCATGCTCAACAACCCTGAATCGAAGCCCACGTCCAGAAGTCTTGACACAAGCAAGCCGGCTCCTATCAGAAGGCAGAGGATTCCTGTCTGAAGCTTGTCGAGCAGCTTCATCCTCGGGGATTTTCTCTCCTTGCCGAAACTCCCGGACAGAAGGTCGGGGTCCACATCCTGGCCGTTTTCAATCGCCTTGACGAGGACATCCATCCTCCTGTCCATCATCTTCATACGGTAATACTGCACTATCCACACCAGCAGAACCGGCAGAAGCACACAGATTGCAACAGGTAAAAAAACATCTTCCAATAGTTCCATAATATCCAAATTTAAGAATCATTACGACCGTTAGACCGCTATCGGGGGAGAAATGTTGCAGTCAAAGGCAGAAATTCGCCTATTTTTCATAAATTCGCCATCCACAGCATCCGGCAACGGCCCGGAGCCTAATTGAACGTGAGTTCGATGAATTTTAATTTAGTGAAAATCATCGAACTTCCGCTGAGGAGCAGAACGTAGTTCTGCGACGAGCCCCCGGCGAGGGGGCGAATGGGGGTGGCGCCCCTTGAAAAGGGGCTGTCGCCACAGCGACTGGGGTTTAAGAAATCTGGATTTCAAGGAAATCCATAACGACTGTTCGACGAATTCCCTGGTCCTGAACGACATAAATTCGTCGAACTGACGTTAATTGAAGTAGCCTTTATGGGAAATTTTTTTGAACTGCCCGCCGATTTCGACATCGAGGAAAGGGCACAAAGAGCAAAACAGAATTTTCTTGACGGATATAACTGCTGCCAGGCGGTACTCCTCGCATTCCAGGACATTTTCGGAGTCAGCCCGGAGACAATAGCCACGGTAGCATCAGGATTCGGAGGAGGAATGGCCCGCATGCGTGAAGTCTGCGGGACCGTTTCCGCAATGGGAATGGCGGCAGGTTTCATGTCTCCGGCAATACATCCGAAGAACATGGATGAGAGGACTGCCAACTATGCCCTCGTGCAGGAACTGGCCGGGAAATTCAGGGAGGAGAACGGAAGCATTGTCTGCCGGGAACTGCTCGGTCTGGACCGCAAGGCAAGACCTGCGGCAGAAGGGCAGGAAACCTCGTGCGGAGTGGAACCTCCGAGACCTTCCGACAGGACCGCGGAATACTACCGCAAACGCCCTTGCCCAGAACTTGTGGCCTGTTCCGCCAGAATCATAGCTGCGAAGCTTGCCGGTCTTTAGCCTTTTGCCTGGCAGTCAATGCCCGCTGGAAAGCTCTCGCATTCCTCAGATGCTCATTGTATGTGACGGCGAAGATATGCGTGCCGTCGAACTCCGGACTTGCACAGAAATAAAGGTAGCCATGCTCGTCCGGAGACAGCACAGCATCCATGCATGCTTTGGGAGGCACGTTTATGGGAGCCGGAGGCAACCCGTAATATTTATATGTGTTATACGGGGAATCCACCCTGAGATGCTTCTTGAGCACCCGGTCGAGCGTGTAGTCGAAACAGAAACATACGGTCGGGTCCGCCTGGAGTTTCATACCCTTGTGCAGCCTGTTCAGATACACTCCGGCTATCCTGGCATATTCTGATGCCTCGAGGGTCTCCCCGTTCACTATCGAAGCCATGACCGAGACCTCGAGTTTGGTGAGATTCTGTTTCTCTGCAAGGGAAACCCTCTCCGGTGTCCAGAACCTGTCATACTCCTTCCTGAACCTGGCGAAGATATCCTCGAGACTTGCCGTCCAGTAGAATTCATAGGTGTCAGGCAGGAACAGAGCGAACACGTTCTCCGGAGTGAACCCGTATGCTGACAGGAACTCTCCGTCCTCGAGAGCAGCCGCCACCGCAGCTGAATCCACCATCATCTGCCGGCCTATCACCGAGGCGAGCTTGCCCTTGGAACGTATAGTACCGGAAAGTGTCAGATTCTGCGGAGTCTGCCACCCGTTCACTATCATGCGCACTGCATACGCAGCAGAATATTCCGGAAGAATTACATATTTTCCGGGAGTTACGTTATCTTCGAGGCCGATGTCCGCCGCACAACGCTCTATGCTTCCCCGCCTTCTGGCCAGAGCCCCTGACACAAGGGAGTCTATCACGGTGCCTGCGTCAGTGCCGGGATAGACGTAAAGGACATACTCTCTCCCGAAAGAGGGTGCCTTCCTGTCACAATAATAACGTGCAGCCGTGAATGCCGCTGCGAAAACCGCTATGACACCGGCGACTACAGCTGCCGGCAATATCCATCTGCGCATGGTCCCTACTTCCTCAATAAAATCATCTCGCCTTCCTGAAGCTCCCGCGGCTCTTCCATTCCGTTCAGCTTCATCAGGCTCTTCATCCTGACTGCATACCTCTGAGCCACATCCCTGAGCTGCTCACCGCCTTCTGCAACATACTTGTCGACATGCCTTGCAGCCCTCGACTTCTTCGGCTGGAGATATACGACTGTGCCGGGAAGCAGAGACTCTTCCGCGGACAGGTCGTTATACTTCAATATCTCCCACGTGAAGAGATTGTAGTATCCGGCTATGTCCGAATAAGTCTCGCCTTCCACCGAATACACGAAAGGCACATTGTTCTGGGAATAGAGCTGTCTGGTCAGGGACAGATGCATTGTCGCCCCACGCCTGTCGGACAGAGGCACGGGAGCCTCGAGCTCCGCCGGTGTCGCCGGCACCTTCACTTCCTCCTCTGCCGGAGCCCCTGACCCGGACGCGGCAGCCCCGTCTCCGGCCGCAGCTTTCCCGGACACCTTGTCGAAACGGTCGAGTCCATAGTCCTCGACAAGCCTTATCAGCTTTGACGGGTAGGCCGGGTCTGTGGCATATCCCGCCTTCTTCAACCCGTATGCCCAAGACTCGTAGTCAGTCACATTGAAATCGAACAGGAACTTGTACCTGTCCCTGTATCTCAGGAAATCCGAATGGTCCCTGAAAGACTCTTCCGCGCTCCTGTATTTCCTGAAGCACTCCCCTTTCCTGTCATCATCGAAATACAGCCTCTGCCCCTTCCAGTCGTGGCACTTTATGCCGAAATGATTGTTGCCCCTGACTGCCAGTTCGGATTGTCCGTTTCCGGATTCGAGCATGCCCTGGGCAAGGGTTATGCTTGCAGGGACACCGGACCTTGCCCTCTCCCTGACCGCTATGCCTGCATACTGCCGGATATACCGGTGCTGCGGGCTGTCTTCCGTAAAAGTCTGCGCCAGACTTTCGGCAGACGACGGAGACATGGTCCGGGAGGCTGTCCCGCAACCGGAGATGGCAAGGAATGCCGCCAATATATGGAAACAACGGGAAAATTTCATATCACAACAGTATTAACGGGAAGCAAAGATAGGAAATCTTTCGCTAAAAGAGTCGGCAGGAGACCTTACAAGCGGTCCTGCTTCCGCTTCAAAAGAGGCAAATCGATTTTCAGCCCGTCTTCAGCCAACGTCGTATCCGGGAAAATCCGTCTTGCCTCGTCAAGAAAGGCGGAGGTGTCGCTGAAGCGCGACGAATAATGTCCTATCAGCAATCTGCCCGCATGAGCCGCCTTTGCGCATTCAGCCGCCTGCACCGTGGTCGAATGATATGTAGCGGCGGCAATGTCAGCCATGTCTTCAAGGAAAGTGGTCTCGTGGTAGAGCAGGTCCACACCTCTTACCCAGTCTGCAAGTTCCGGAAACGGTGCCGTGTCGCTGCAGTATGCGAAACTTCTCGGCTCATAGGGCAGATATGCGGCCTGCGCATTGCTGATTATGGAGCCGTCATCGCGGACGACATCCAGGCCGTTCTTGAGCATGGCAATCTCGGCCAGAGTCAGACCGTACCTCCCGATTGCCTCCTTATGGACATTCAGCTGCGGCGTCTTCTCCCTGAACAGGTAGCCGTATGTCTCTATCCTGTGCCTGAGCGGGAATGCCAGGACTTCCACCGACCTTGTCTCGAATATCTTCCCGGGAGCGGACCGCCGGTCAACCGACACGACATGGTGCACAGGCTCGAAATTGAATCCTGCTCCGAAAGAAGCGAGGAAATCCGTCAGGACCTTGCTGAAATCCGACGGTGCGTAGATGTGGAGAGGAGCATTGCGTCCGAGCATGCTCAAGGTTGAAAGCAGGCCGAAGATGCCGAAGACATGGTCTCCGTGGAGATGCGACAGGAATATCGTGTCCACCTTCAGCAAGGACATCCTCTGACGGCGGAGCTGCATCTGCGTGCCCTCACCGCAGTCAATCAAAAACAAGCGCCCCCGTACATCGAGCACTTGGGCGCTTGGAAATCTGTTTACCATGGGGAGGGCTGAAGCCGACCCCAGAATATTCAGAGTGAAGTTCATCTCACGAGAAATTACTCGCCTTTTTCAAGTTTTGACTTGAGGGCTGCAAGCTCGGAAATGTCTCCGAGAGTAGTCTTCTCGATTGTTGAATTGATTTTCTTGACAGCTTTCTTGGTGTTGTCGGCCTCACCTGCAGCCTTCTCGGACTTTACATCCGAATATGTCCTCAGATGAGATACGATGACCTTCCTCGTGCTGCGTTTGAGATCGATTACCTTGAATGCAAGTTCTTCACCGGCAACCGGCATTGAACCGTCCTCCTTCACAAGCTCCTTCATCGAGCAGGTGGCCTCTATATCGTTCCCGAGAGGAATCACGGCACCCTTGTCGGTGATGCTGCCGATTTTGAGAGTGTGGACAGAGCCTACAGTGTACTCGTTCTCCACTCCCTCCCACGGATTAGGCAGAAGCTGCTTGTGGCCGAGGCTGAGCTTGTGGTTCTCCTCATCGAAATCGAGGATGACAACATCTATCTTGTCGCCAGGCTGTACAAGCTCTGAAGGATGCTTGATTTTGGTCCATGAAAGGTCGCTGATATGGACAAGGCCTTCGATTCCCTCCTCGAGCTCGGCAAATACACCGAAGTTGGTGACATTGCGCACGATTGCGGTATGCTTTGAGCCGACAGGATATTTCTCGCGGATGTTCTCCCACGGATTAGGGATGAGCTGCTTCAGGCCGAGGGACATCTTCTTCTCCTCCCTGTCGAGGGTAAGGATCTGGGCCTCTACCTCGTCGCCTACCTTCAGGAAGTCCTGTGCGATGCGGAGTCTCGGAGACCATGACATCTCGGACACGTGGATGAGACCTTCGACGCCCGGCTCAATCTCCACGAATGCACCGTAGTCGGCAATGAGGACAACCTTTCCTTTCACCTTGTCGCCCACCTTGAGATTAGGGTCGAGTGCAGACCATGGATGCGGAGTAAGCTGCTTGAGACCGAGGGCAATCCTCTTCTTGGCCTCGTCGAAATCGAGGATGACGACATTGATTTTCTGGTCGAGGTGTACGACCTCCTCAGGATGGTTGATTCTCCCCCATGAAAGGTCTGTGATGTGGATGAGTCCGTCCACACCGCCGAGGTCCACGAACACACCGTAGCCGGTGATGTTCTTGACAGTACCCTCGAGCACCTGTCCTTTCTCGAGCTTGCCGATAATCTGCATCTTCTGCTGCTCGAGCTCTGCCTCGATGAGAGCCTTGTGTGAAACGACCACGTTCCTGAACTCCTGGTTGATCTTGACAATCTTGAAGTCCATGGTAGTGTCAACATACTGGTCGTAGTCCCTGATAGGCTTGACATCTATCTGGGAGCCAGGGAGGAATGCCTCGATACCGAATATGTCCACAATCATGCCGCCCTTCGTGCGGGTCTTGACATATCCCTTCACAACCTCACCGGAGTTGTATGCTGCGTTGACCATATCCCATGAGCGGAGCGCACGGGCCTTCTTATGTGAAAGTACAAGCTGTCCTTTCTTGTCTTCAGCAGTCTCGACGAAGACCTCAACGGTGTCACCGACCTTGAGGTCCGGATTGTAACGGAACTCCGGAGCCATGATGACGCCTTCGCTCTTGTAGCCGATGTTCACAATCACTTCCCTCTTGCTGATGGATGTGACCACACCTTCAACGACCTCGTTCTCCACAACCTTGGAGAGTGTCTGGTCATACATTTCCTCTACCTTCTTCCTGTCCTCTGCCGAAGAGGAGTTGCCTTCGAATGCATCCCAGTCGAACTTGTCCGGTGCTACCGAAGCGTTCGAGACAGTCTTGGGAGCCTCGACTGCAGGTGCTGCCGCCGTCTCCGGAGCAACCTCTGCCTGTACTGTTTTGTTTTCTTCCATTGCGATTAATTAAAAACAAATTAGCGGGTTAAACATTATCCTTGTACCTTGCCGGAGGACAGAAAGCCCGCCTCCGGTCAAAAGGCGGGCAAAAATATGCATAATTTTCGGATTTTCAAAAAGTTTTCGACAATTATCCCGACTTTCCCCCTCCAGGGCTACAGCATCTTGCGTTTCCTGAAGATGAGAAGGATTATGCTGAATGAGAAAATCATCAGCACCAGCACTATGACCACGTCCCACCATGTGTCCGTCAGCGGAAGCATGAGGTTCATGCCGAAGAACCCGGTTATCAGCGTAGGCGGCATGAACAGGAGGGACACGAGGGTGAACACCTTCATTATCTTGTTCTGGTCCAGGTTGATGAGACCCACCACCGTGTTCTGGAGATATTCCAGACGCTCGAAGCCGAAATTCGTATGGTTGATGAGCGACGATATGTCCTTCAGGAGCACATTGAGCTTAGGCTGGAGCGAATGCGGGTACTTGTTGCTCTTGAGAAGGCTCGATATCACCCTCTGCTTGTCGACTATGTTCTCCCGCACAAGCATCGTGTTCTCCTGGAGCTGGTTTATGTCGAGGAGGAACTCCTCGTTTATGTCCTCGCCGAGGCTCACCTTCCTGTTGAACTGCTCTATCTCCTTTGACATCAGCTCAATCATGTCCGCATCAAGGTCGATACGCTGCTCGAGTATGCTGACAAACACGGTATAGCCGTTCGGATAGAATTTCGGGAAAGCCATCATCCTGCGCTGCAGGTCCGTAAGGCTCCTTAAAGGGCATTCCCTCAGGGTCACGAGCACATTGTCGGTAAGTATGAAGGAGACGGTCTCCATGGAATACTCCTCCGGTCCCGGAATCAGGAAGTTGGTGTTCGCGAAAATTGCAGTGTCGGTCTCCGAGAAACGGGATGAACTCTCAATCTCCTCCGCCTGAGCCCTGCTCTGGATGGTAGTGCCCACGAAAGACTCGGTGGAACGCTTCTCGTCCCCTGTCGGTGCGAACAAGTCTATCCACACCACCATCTCCGGTGTCAGCTGCGACAATATGGATACAGACTGCGACATTTCCATCTGACCGTTGGATTTGTAAAAAATCTCTATCATCCCTATCTGTATTTGTACCGGCCCGGAAAGTCGGAAAGTGAAACAAAGTCTGCAAAATTAATTCTTTTTTCAGAACTATCGGCAATTTTCAGGACAAACTTTTCAGATGAACGGCCTGAAACCGATGAAAACAAGCACGAGCCCGCCGGCAATCCTTGCAATTTTGCCGAATCGCCTGCCGGCGGCCGAGCCGATTGTAATCCCGACCGAAGACGCGAGCACGGTCACGACGAGTGTAAGCACAGTCACAAGCGCAGCCTCAGGGAACTCCATGTTACCCATGGCAAGCGACACCCCCACCGCCACCGCATCGATACTTGTGGCCACTGCTGCGACAATCAGGCTCCTGAAGCCCGACAAATCCACCGACTCCCGGCTGTCCCTGATACCTGATATTATCATGCGTATCCCGAGATAGGCAAGAATCACCAGGGCAATGTAATGAGCCACCTTGCTTATATATTCAACTATGGAATAGCCGGACAGCCAGCCCACAAAAAGGAATCCGGCCTGCACGAAGCCGAACACGAGTGAAGCCTGGAGCACCTTTCCCGTGCTCACCTTCCCGAGCGACACGCTCCCGCCCATGGACACGACAAACGAATCCGCGCTCAGCGAAAGGGCAAGGAGCAGTATTTCTGCAATATCCATCATGGCCTGAATATCTGGCGGTTGACAATGGAACGTCCGAGCGTGAGTTCGTCCGCATAGTCCAGGTCGTCCCCGAAACCGAGGCCTCTGGCAAGCGTTGACACCTTGACGCCCGTGGCTGAAAGCTGGCGGTAGATGTAGAATGCCGTGGTCTCGCCTTCGACGTCCCCGCTGAGGGCGAAAATCACCTCAATCTCCTGTGGAGGGAATTCCGCGGTCAGGGCAGTCACCCGCGAGACGAGGTCCGCTATCGTCAGGTCGGAAGGTCCGGTGCCCTCTATCGGGGAAATTATGCCCCCGAGCACATGATAGACCCCGGTGTACTGCCTCGTCTTCTCGATGCTCATGACATCCCTGACACTTTCCACCACGCATATCGTCTTGTGGTCCCGTTTCCTGTCTGAACAGATTCCGCAGACGTCCCCGTCCGAAATCATGCGGCATATTGAGCAATATTTCACTTCATTCCTGAGCCTGTCTATCGCCCTGGTGAAATGGCTTACATTTTCGGCCGGCTGCCTCAGCAGATGCAGTGCCAGCTTCAATGCGCTCCGCCTCCCCACGCCAGGAAGGGAACCTATGGATTCCACCGCCTCCTGAAGCAGTTTTGACGGATATTTCTCACTATACATACGTCAAATTTTTAAACGGGTGCAAATATAGGGTTTTTCCGCAAATGATATTTGACGAGAGCCTCTATCGGTGCAGGAATGAACTTGACGAAATCCACTCCGCACCCATTCCCTACCGACGTCAGGATATCCCTGCAGCTGCAGCCGACCGAGCCGACCACCCCGACGGACAGCCTTTCGTCACCGTGTCTGTACGGCAGCAGCGAGCGTTCGATGAACAGGCGGAAATTCTCCCGTATCAACCTCTCCGAATAATTCCCTTCCACGGCTGTCTCCATCACGAACGGAGCGAACGATGCGAGGAAGCCGGCAGGGTTGGGACCCTTGTAGACCGAATTTACAATGTCCGCATACTTGAGCTGGTACCTGCCGGTAAATTCGGCGGCAATCGGCTCCGGGACGAGATTCTTGATGTAGTCTGAGATGAAGCGTTTGCCGAGGGCGGCACCCCCGCCTTCGTCTCCGAGTATGTAGCCTCCCGGACTGATGTTTCCCGTGATGCGCGTACCGTCGTAGCTGCAGCTGTTGGAGCCTGTGCCGAGTATGGCCACTATGCCAGGCGTGTCTCCCCAGAGAGCCCTTGCCGCAGCGAGGAGATCGGAGGCGCATTCTATCTCCGCCCTCGGGAAGAAGTCCCCGAGTATCCCTGTCATCACTTTCACATTGTCCGCAGACACGAGCCCGGCCCCGTAGAAGTGTACGGATACAGGTTCGGAAATGTCCCGCATACGTCCGTTTATCTCAGCGGCCGCACAGGACACCACCGAGACTATGTCCCGGACCGACATCACGGAAAAATTTATGCCTTTCGTCCGGAAGGTCTTTCCTCCTGCGACCCAGTCGGTCTTGGAAGAACCGCTTTCAGCTGTTACCGTTATCATGATAATGTCTTTGAATCTTCAGTGCCCCGGCATTCCTGTCCGAGATATATGCCTCTGCGTTTCCAGTGGAGAAGCCCGTACACGGATGCCGCCGAATAGAAGACATACTGGGCTGTCATCCAGTACAATCCCTGCGAGAAACACAGTATTGAAGAAAGGATGTTCACAAAAACGAGTATGTACCACTGCTGGTAATACGCCCTGCTGAGCCAGTATGTGGCTATTGCATTGAGGATTGCTATTGCTGCATCCAGCACCGGCATCCTGTCTCCGGTGAACTTCAGGGCATAGGCGAGGAGTACGGTTCCCGCTACTGCCGCACCGAGACTTGCATAGACGAACCCCGGGGACAGCCTGTTCAGATGGATGACTGCCCGGCCGTCTGAAGCGGATTCCATCCCGGACTCCCTCAACTTTCTCCTGTCCTTGCGCCACTGGCTGAATCCCACCGCCGAAATCACGAGATAATAGACATTCAGAGCGGTGGATGCGTATAATTCCTGCGATGCGAACATATAGACTGCGGCAGCACTCGTGACCATCCCCACAATCCACATCGCATTTTTCTGCAAAATCTCAAGCACAAGGTATATCAGCCCCGTGACAAGGGTGAAAATCTCAATATACTGTCCTGTCATAGCAATGTTTCACCGGTTCCATGATGAACGAGAATCCCATGTCGCCGTATTCTATCCTGTACTCGGGTCTCGGCAAGGCTCCCCAGCTGTTTATGCATCCGAGCCCCATCTGCACCTTGTCTATGCACACTTCCGTGAACCCGGCCTCTTGCACTTCAGGGAAATGCCTCTGTCCCTTTTCAGGACCGTCGTCGAGGGATTCCATGCTGTAAGGGAGGGCAGATGCGGAGAAAGGCGCATCGCTGAATATCCTGAGTCCGCCGCATGTATGGTCGAGAAGCGTCCACCATCTCAGCCCGGTCCTGGTACCTGTCTCCTGAGGTCGGATATAAGGGTATGCCTGCTCATCGACACTCTGCCGGTAGAGCCCCACCATGGCCGAGCTGTTCCTGTCCGCATAGTTCTCCCACGGCCCGAGACCGTAATATTCCAGGGTCCTGAACCTGTCCGGCATCCTGAACCGAACCCCGAACCGGAACATGTCCGGGATTTCCGTGGACGGGCCGGCCTTCATCTTCTGCGTGACCTTCACCGCTCCCGCATTGTTGATGAGGTAGGTCATGGTAAGGGTTGTCTGAGTCTCCGGGATGAAATAGGACGCCTCCACCTTGGCAAGGTCACCGTCCATGGCAGCCTTGAATGTACGCAGCCTGTAGTCCGGAGACTTCCATACGGCATATTCCGACTGGAGTCCCGCCCCGTAGTCATTGTCTGTCGGAGCCCTCCAGAAATCAGGTCTCAGGTCCGTGCCCGGCTCGAGCATGTCCCTGCCCTCGTATGTGTATCTCGTCATGAACCCTGTCTTCCGGCTGAAATCCAGGCGGAATTTGTCCCCCGAGACTGTCAGGAAATTCCTGTCGCCTTCCTCTAACGCAGGCGTCCGGGAAAGGATGTCCGGCCGCCTGACATTCTCCACAGACAGCGAAGGCCAGGAATATCCGCTCAGCGGTATCTGATTGTATGCCACAGTATATCCGGCCGGCAGCATCCGGCTGGCTTTCTTCAGCTTCCAGCGCACATTCACGAACCTCTCGGCCCCGTCCCCGGAATCAGGGACGTCATAATCGAGGACCACCTTCACGGTATCCCGGGGAGCGGCATCCACATCCGTGACCACCCCGCGCTGCACCACGGTGCCCTCCTCCACAATCTCCCACTCCATGACATATCCGGAAAGGTCCGTGAAGAAATTCTCGTTATACACTGAAAATTCCCTTCGCGAAGGGCAGGACATCGAAGTCCATATCGGCTGATAGACATGCTGCACCTCGCGGGCGTGCGGGTTCAGCACCCGGTCCGGGCTCAGGAGCCCGTTGTCCTGGAAATTCTTGTCGGATGCATCGTAAGGGTTGAAGTCTCCGCCGTATGCATATATGAGTACCCCGTCCCCGTTCATCCAGTGGCAGGACTGGTCAGCGAAATCCCAGATGAAACCGCCCTGATATGCCGGATATTTCCTGACAAGGTCCCAGTATTCCCGGAATCCTCCGAGGGAATTGCCCATGGCATGTGCATACTCACACTGGATGAGAGGCTTCTGAGGACCGCTCTCGCAATATCCGATACATTTGTCGTAGCTGTAGTACATAGGACAGAATATGTCGGTGAAGTCATTCTTGCCGGCCTGCTCATACTGCACCGGGCGTGAAGGGTCCTCTTCCTTGACCCACCTGTAGCATTCCTCGAAATTGGGACCGAAACCGGCTTCGTTGCCGAGGGACCAGAATATGACCGACGGGTGGTTGTAGTTCCGCCTGACATTCCTTTCGTTCCTCTCGAGATGCGCTTTCGCGTACTCAGGGGCCTTGGCGAGAGTCTTGTCACCATAGCCCATGCCATGGGACTCTATGTTTGCCTCCGCGACAACGTACAAACCGTATTCGTCACACAGGTCGTACCAGCGGCTGTCGTCCGGATAGTGGCATGTACGCACGGCATTTATATTCATCTGCTTCATTCTGAGTATATCCTGCAGCATCCTCCCGTACGACACGTGATAGCCGCCGTCCGGGTCCATCTCGTGGCGGTTCACCCCCTTGAACAGGACGGGCTGCCCGTTCACCAGCACATTCGCGCCTTTCATCTCCACCTTCCTGAATCCCACTTTGAGCATTATGGACTCAAGGACCTTGTCGCCGTCCTTTGTCGTGGCGGACAAAGTGTACAGATAAGGTGTCTCCGCCGACCATTTCTGAGGGTTCTCCACCTCGAAAAGCACCTTGTGGCTGCCTTTCCCCGATACGCTTCCCTCGTCGACCACGAACCCGTCCCCGTTCCTGAGGCTGAGCACCACGTCACAATCCCCCGTGACATCGAATTCCACGGAAAGCGCACCGTTCCTGTATTCGCTGTCGAGGTCAGGCGTTGCCCTGATATCGTTTATCCGAACCTTTTCCCTCGCATAGAGATAGCAGTCCCTGCCCACGCCTGAAAGCCTGTAGAAATCCTGGTCCTCGAGGTATGTCCCGTCACACCACCGGAACACCTGGAATGCAAGAAGGTTCTTCCCGGGCTTCAGATAGTCCGTGATGTCGAACTCCGCCTCGAGCTTGCTGTCCTCGCTGTAGCCGACAAATTCGCCGTTGACCCAGAAGTAGATGTTCGATGTCACGGAGCCGAAATGTGCGAACACATCCTTCCCTTTCCAGTCTGCCGGAAGCTCGACTGTCCTGCGGTAGGAGCCCACATGGTTTTCCTCGACAGGGACATAGGGAGGATTGTTTTCGTACTGCTCCCTCCAGGCATATCCGATGTTCAGATACACCGGGTCCCCGTAGCCGTGAAGCTCCCAGATTCCAGGCACGGGCATGTCGTCCCAGCCCTTGTCGTTGAAGCCGGTACGGTAAAAATCGAGAGGACGGCTGTCTGCATCCTTCACCCAGTTGAATTTCCATATACCGTTCAGTGACAGGTATCTGGAGGATTGTTCCATGGCTCCGGCCGCAGCCTCCCCTTCGTCCGGATAGGCGAAATAGCTGGTGTGCATCGGAGCACGGTTGATTTCATTTACACGTGGATTCTGCCATTCGTCCATCGCAGCGGAAGCATAAGCCGCGGACATGAGCAGAAGCGGGAGGAATACAAGTCTTCGCATAAATCCTAAAGTGCCGGAGCCGGCGGTTAAAAAACAACTTCTGAAGCCAAATTAAAGACTTTCCGGTGAATTTTCAAACACAAATCCAAATATAGCACTTAAATCCGGAAACTGCCATGAAATTTTCAAATATGGATTTTATGAAGTATTTTCGTGGAGAATTTTCCCGGGAACGACTCGTATATGGTGACGGAACTGCTCAACAAATACATCTGGCTGGTCCAGAAATTCCTCATCGCAGGAGACAGGGGGCTCAGCCTCGGGGAGCTCGGGCGAGCCTGGGAAAACAAATTCGGGACAGAATATCCCAGACGCACGTTCAACAACCACAGGGAAGCCGTGTCCGAAGTGTTCGGGATAGACATCGAATGCGACAGGAGCACCAGGCGGTATTTCATCAGGGACAGCGGCGGCATATCCGGCAGGGAATCCGGAATCGCATGGCTCATAGACACTTTTACCGTAAACAACATGCTTACACTCGCGAAGGAGAAACTTGCGGGACGCATATCGGTGGAGGAGGTGCCGTCAGGAAGGAAACATCTCGCACCGCTCATGAACGCCATGCAGGAAGGAAATGTCGTGGAAATCCGGTACAGGAAATACGGCTCCGGGGAAACTGATGTCAGGCACGTGTTCCCCTACGGGATAAAGGAGGCGGCCCTGAGGTGGTATCTCGTCGGGTGGGCGTGCGAAAAGGAATCCTGCAGGATATATGCCCTCGACAGGATAGAGACCATGAAAATCTGTCCGGAGACCTTCAGCATGCCGGCCGGATTCGACATCGACTCGCTTTTCGCCACATCATTCGGAAGCTGGCTTCCGGACACCCCTCCGGTGAAAATCGAGTTCCGGGCATACGGCAACGAAGCATCGTATATCCGCGACCTTCCGCTGCACAGGACTCAAACTGTGGTGAAAGAAGATGAAAAATCAACAACTTTTTCCATATTTGTATCCCCGAACACAAGCCTTTTCCTCGAATTCCTCGGGCACGGGGCCAACATTGAGGTGCTGGCTCCCGAAGGAATCAGGCAGGAGATGAAGTCCCTGACACAGGAGATGGCGGGATTGTACAACCGATAAATTTCCAGTTATGCAGAAGAAACGGTCAATATGGTCGGACAAGCGTGTAAGGAGTTTCCTGCAGTTCCTCGCGTGGGCGGCAGGCATCATCTGCCTTGTCTATGCTGTCACATTCCTTATCAGACGAAGCTATGACATCATGAAACAGGATACGCAAGCAGGGTACATACCGAAACCCGAGGCGGCCGTCGAGGACGGGAAGATGACCCCGGAGGTACTGTTGTCCTTCGGGAGAATCTCGGACCCGCAGATATCCCCGGACGGAAGCCTCATACTTTATAATGTGTCGTACACCTCTGTTGAAGAGAACAAGTCGTGCGGCAACCTCTATGTCTGCAGGCCGGACGGAAGCTGGAAACAGCAGCTCACAGCCAGCGCATCGAGCATAAGCAACGCCAGATGGTGCGACGGAGGAAGGAGGCTCATGTTCCTCAGGGAAGGCCAGATATGGACAGCCGAAATCAGACATGTGAAAGACGGTCTGGTGCTCCGGAAGGAAGAACAGGTTTCAGACATCCCGGCCGGGATTTCCGGATTCAAGCTCTCGCCGGACCAGACAATGGTCATGTTCACGAGCAGCGTCAGGAACTTCGTCCGGAAACCGTCCGACATATACGCGGATCTGGGCAATGCAGACGCCATCGAGACCGATGACCTCATGTACAGGCACTGGGACCACTGGGCGACCGACATTCCTCACACATTCATCGCGAAGCTGAACGTGAGGTCGGCAAAACCGAAGAGCATAAGGCCGGAATCGTCCACGGACATACTTGCCGCGGAGAAAGACCTCTACGAACTCCCGATGGAGCCTTTCGGAGGGCTCGAACAGCTCGACTGGAGCCCGGACAGCAGATTTGTGGCCTACTCGTGCAAGAAGATGAACGGGAAGAGATATGCCTTCTCGACGGACTCGGACATATACCTTTACGAAGTCCGGACCGGGAAATGCACCCGGATAGTCTCCGGAGGAGGATACGACACCAACCCCGTATGGTCGCCTGACGGGAACATGCTCTGCTGGATAAGCATGGAGAGAGACGGCTACGAGGCGGACAAGCAGAGGCTCATGGTCGCAGACCTCGGCTGGAAGGACACGGAGGAAGGAAGGATGCCGCTGCTCGGCAACTTGAGGGATGTCACATCCGGATTCAGGTACAATGCCGCATCTCCAGTATGGACGGAAGACTCCGGCAGGATATTCTTCAACGCCCTTGCGGAAGGGCTTCAGGGCATTTTCGTGGCGGACCTGGCATCCGGGCAGGTGAGCAGGGTGACAGGAGAGGACCTCTGGTACGACTTCGCATCCCCGTTCCACATACAGGAGAAGGACGGGAAGACCACCCTGCTGACAAGCTGGTGCAGCATGGATTTCCCGGACGAGCTCGTTGCGCTGGACGTGGCGGAAGGCTCGGTCTCACCGAGGGCGATAACGGACGAGAACGCCGCTCTGCTCTCCAGTCTCGCGCCTGTCAGGACCGAAGCAAGGCATATAACCACAGTGGACGGGAAAGACATGCTCACATGGGTGGTGTATCCGCCTGATTTCGATGAAAACAAGGTGTATCCATCGATACTGATATGCCTCGGAGGGCCTCAGGGCACACTCAGCCAGGGTTGGTCCTACAGATGGAACTACAGGCTCATGGCCTCGCAAGGCTATGTGGTGGTGCTTCCGAACAGGAGGGGCACGACAGCCTTCGGACAGGAATGGACGGAACAGATATCAGGTGACTACTGCGGCCTGAACATGCAGGACTACATCTCCGCCGCGAAGGCTCTCAAGGCCGAAAAATACATCGGCAAGATGGCTGCCTGCGGCGCAAGCTACGGAGGCTATTCGGTGTATTACCTCAGCGGTGTGCACGGAGACATCTTCGACGCATTCGTGGCACATGCCGGCATATTCAACCAGGAGCAGATGTACATGACCACCGAAGAGATGTGGTTCCCGAACTGGGACAACGGAGGCTTGCATGAGGCAGAGATAGACAAGTCGGCAGGCACTGCCGGCTGCCCTGTAGGGCCTGCCGGCGACGGACAGACTTTCGGAGGCATCCGTCAGGGAGGCTCACCGTGGAGCGACCTGCCTGCCGCAAGGAGACATTATGCAAATTCGCCGCACAAGCTCGTGACAGCATGGCACACGCCTATACTCGTCACCCACGGAGGAATGGACTTCAGGGTGCCTGTGGAGCAAGGCATGGCGGCGTACAATGCGGCGCAGATGATGGGGGTGCCGTCGAGACTGATTGTGTTCCCGGACGAGAACCACTGGATTCTCAAGCCGCAGGACGCACTCTTCTGGCACAGGGAATACTTCAGATGGCTTGACACATGGTGCAAGTGAGCATTCAACATGGCAGGAAATGGAAGACAGATACGATTATTTGGTAGTGGGGAGCGGACTTGCCGGACTTTATTCGGCCCTTCTGGCATCCCGTCACGGGAAAGTCGGGCTGGTCACGAAAATGGACATGTCCGACAGCAACTCTTACAATGCGCAGGGAGGGATTGCGGCTGTTTCAGACAAGGATGACATCCCGAGATATCACTTCGAGGACACCGTCGTGGCCGGGAGAGGACTTTGCGACTACCCTTCGGTGAATATTCTGGTGAATGAAGGTCCTGAACTTATCAAAGACCTGATAGACCGAGGCATGCACTTCGATGTCACGGAAACCGGGGAACTGGCTCTCGGGCTCGAGGGCGGACACCACAGGCGGCGTATTCTCCATGCAGGAGGCGATGCCACAGGCAGGCTCGTGACAAGCTTCGTCCTTGGCCTTGTACTGAAGGAACCCTCGATTGAAATCATACCGCACTGTTCCCTTGCCGGGCTGCTCGTCACGGACGGGGAATGCGACGGGGTCAGATGCTGGGACTCGTCAAAAGGCTGCGAGAGACTTTTCTATTCGAGGCACACGATTCTTGCAAGCGGAGGGACTGCCGCGATATACGGGAGGACCACGAATCCGTCCACCACGACAGGTGACGGGCTCGCCATAGCATACAATGCCGGATGCCTGATAGAGGACATGGAATTCATCCAGTTCCATCCGACGGCGATAGCGAAGGAAGGGTGCCCGAGCTTCCTTGTAAGCGAGGCTGTGCGCGGAGAGGGAGCCCACCTGCTCAACCTGAAAGGGGAACGCTTCATGGCCGGGGCGCACGAACTGGCGGAGCTCGCCCCGAGAGACGTGGTCGCCCAGATGATAGACAGGCAGATACGGGCCGAAGGCAAGGGATACGTATATCTTTCCCTCGCCCATCTCGACCCCGGAATGATAAAGTCCCGGTTCCCGACGATATACGCCAAATGCAGGGAATTCGGCATAGACATGTGCGACAGGATACCGGTCGCCCCTGCAGCGCACTACACCGTCGGAGGCGTGCGGTGCAACGAAAACTCGGAGACGGATATCCGCAACCTCTATGTCTGCGGGGAAATCGCCTCCACCGGCATCATGGGTGCCAACAGGCTGGCCTCCAATTCGCTTATCGAATGCATGGTGTTCGCGCAGAGGGCCATCCGCCACTCCCTGTCGGTGCCGGCGGAAGAAGGCGGGATGCGCAGATATGAAGCATACCTGAAATGCAGGCCGGAGAACATGGACATGTATCTGGAAACAAGGAGCAGGATTGCACGGATAATGTCGGAATATGCGTGGATTGTAAGGGACGAGGCAGGGCTCACGAAAGGTCTCGGAGAGCTTGAGAGCCTCAAGGGGCACATTGAATCCCTCGGGGGATACGGCAGCGACGAGGTCTACAGCGGGATGTGCTCGAACCTGATAACCTCGGCCTCCCTCATAGTCAGGGGAGCGTTGTTCAGGAAAGAAAGCCGCGGCTGCCACTACAGGTCCGACTACCCTTCCGAAAGCAGGGATTTCGAAGTGCACACCCTGCAGCAGAAAGGCCGCGGAATCGTGAAACGGGAAGTGAAACATGATATTTGAGATATGAAGAACGAAGAATTGATTGACAGGCTGATAGACCTTGCGATAGAGGAAGATATCTCCTCGGGAGACATAAGCACCGATGCCATAATACCGGTAAACTCCATGGCCACGGCCGTGATGACGGCAAAGGCGGACGGCGTGATATCCGGACTTTCAGTGATACGCAAAGTGTACGGGAGATTCGAGGATGACTTCGGATGGAAGCCGTATGTGAAGGACGGGGATTCTGTCCGCAAGGGAGACAGGATTCTCGAGATAAGGGCAAGCTACAGGACCCTGCTCTACGGGGAAAGGCTTTCGCTCAACATACTGCAGCGCATGTCCGGTATAGCCACCGCGACTTCGAGGTTCGTTGCGGAGATTGAAGGCACCGGCACCACGATACTCGACACGAGGAAAACCGCGCCGGGCATGCGTGTCCTGGACAAGATGGCCGTGAAGGACGGAGGCGGGAAGAACCACAGGATGGGGCTTTACGACATGGTGATGCTGAAAGACAACCATATAAAAATCGCCGGAGGCATACCTGCGGCAGTGGCTGCAGTCAAGAGGGACCTGCCGCTCAGTGTCAGGCTCGAAGTGGAGACCACGAATCTCGAGGAAGTGAAGCAGGCTCTCGAATGCGGGGCCGACATAATCATGTTCGACAACATGGACACTGCGACAATGGCCGAGGCCGTGAAAATCGTAGGCGGCAAGGCGAAGACCGAGGCATCCGGCAACATGAGCATACCGAGGCTGAAGGAAGTGGCGGCGACAGGTGTCGACTACATCAGCGTCGGGGCGCTCACGCACTCTGTCACGGCCCTCGACATCAGCATGAACATCACACAGGACTGAAAGACATGGACAGGGAAACAAGGGAAGAAATAGAAAGGCTGAAACGGGAAAGGAATGCCGTCATCCTTGCCCACTACTATGCATCCCCGGAGGTGCAGGATATTGCAGACCATCTCGGGGACTCCCTCGGGCTGTCGCGGCTCGCTGCGGCTTCGGACGCGGACACGATAGTCTTCGCCGGAGTGCATTTCATGGCCGAGACGGCAGCGATACTGTGCCCGGACAAGACCGTACTGTCCCCTGCCCCGGATGCAGGATGCTCCCTCGCGGACAGCATAAGCGCAGCAAGGCTTGCGGCATGGAAAGCCGGATATCCGGACGGGATAGTGGTGAGCTATGTCAACACATCCGCCGCCGTGAAGGCTCTCACGGACTGGTGCTGCACATCTGCCAACGCGGTAAAGGTGGTGCAGGGCCTTCCTGAAGGCAGGCCGATACTCTTCGGCCCGGACAGACACCTCGGAAGCCATATCATGCGTCTGACAGGAAGGAAGATGGAGCTGTGGGACGGAGTCTGCACGGTACATGACAGGATTTCCCGGGAGATGGTGGAGGATGCTCTCCGGGAATGGCCGGACGCAGACATCCTCATACATCCGGAAGCTGGCTGCTCCGACGATGCCGGTCTCAACGCGAATCCTCGCGTCATCTTCGCATCCACCGCCGGCATGCTCAGACATGCCGCATCCTCCCGGGCAGTCACTTTCGTAGTGGCGACCGAGGAAGACACCATACATCAGCTGAAGAAGGAAAACCCGGGAAAGACCTTCATCCCGGTGGCTCCGGGGATATGCTGCGGGGAAATGAAGAAAGTCACCGTCCGGAATGTGCTTGAATGCCTCAGGTACGGGACCGGGAAAGTGGTGCTTGACGAGGACATAAGGGCAAGGGCCATGCTCCCTATAAAGCGGATGCTGGAGATTGGATGACGCTCATGGGCGGAAAGTGGCCTTTGCGGATTAAAATATTTGTTATATTTGCAGGCTGAATCTGCCTCCGTAGTTTAATGGATAGAATTTCAGATTCCGGTTCTGACGGTTGGGGTTCGATTCCCCACGGGGGTACAACTTAATGGAATTGTTATGAAGAAAGCTTACGTATTTCCAGGTCAGGGTTCCCAGTTCCCGGGGATGGCCAAGGACCTGTACGAGTCGGATGCACGTGCAAAAGAAATGCTTGAAAAGGCTGATGAAATCCTCGGCTTCAGAATAACCGACATAATGTTCAACGGCACACCGGAAGAGCTGAAGGCCACGAAGGTGACTCAGCCGGCAGTGTTCCTGCACTCCACCGTGCTTGCCAAATGCTATGGCGGATTCCAGCCGGATATGGTGGCAGGGCATTCACTCGGTGAATTCTCGGCTCTTGCAGCTGCGGGTGCCATGGATTTCGAGGACGCGCTCAAGCTCGTGTCAATCAGGGCCCGGGCCATGCAGAAGGCCTGCGAGATAAAGCCGTCCACGATGGCCGCAATCATAGCCCTCCCTACTGAAAAGGTCGAGGAAATATGTTCCACATGCTCCGGTATCGTTGTCCCTGCAAACTACAACTGCGACGGGCAGATAGTCATATCGGGAGAAGTCGATGCCATCAACGAGGCATGTGAGAAAATGAAGGCTGCAGGAGCGAAACGCGCCCTGATTCTCCAGGTGAGCGGAGCTTTCCACTCCCCTCTGATGGAGCCTGCCCGCGAGGAACTTGCAAAGGCCATCGAGAAGACATCGTTCAAGGTTCCGGTATGTCCGGTTTACCAGAACGTGACAGCCATGCCTTCAACCGATCCGGAGACAATAAAGAAGAACCTCCTGGCACAGCTCACTTCGCCTGTGAAGTGGACGCAGACCGTGAAGAACATGCTCGCGGACGGGGCAGGCTACTTCATGGAGATAGGTCCGGGGACTGTCCTCCAGGGGCTCATAAAGAAAATTGCCGGAGCGGACGTCACCATCGAGGGAATCAGCGCTCTCCAATAAGACATATCACTGGTTTTCATTGCGTTACACAGGCGCAACCAGTACAGGGAAGAAGAGGATGCACAGGATTTTCAAGCCTTGCTGCATCCTCTTTCTGCATGTTGAAAAAATATTGAAATAACAGCCACTATTTCAAATTTTTATCTAAATTTGTGCTGATGTTGCTGTCGTTAACGAGCACGGAATTACAATCTGTTACAAGACAGGGCTTTGCATTCCGTCCCTGACGGGCGTTCAGCGCAGAAGGATGCTGACATAATTAATAAATACCGATTTTTATAATCTAAATAAACATTAAAGATTATGGCAAACGAAAAAAAATTCATCACTTGTGACGGTAACTATGCCGCCGCACATATCGCCTATCTTTTCAGCGAGAATGCGGCCATCTACCCGATCACCCCATCGTCTACAATGGCTGAATATGTCGACGAGTGGGCTTCCCAGGGGAAGAAAAACCTCTTCGGAGAGGTAGTGAAAGTTACTGAAATGCAGAGTGAAGGCGGTGCTGCCGGAGCTGTACACGGTTCGTTGCAGGCCGGTGCGCTGACATCTACATTCACCGCATCGCAAGGACTTCTCCTCATGATTCCGAACATGTACAAGATTGCCGGCGAGCTGCTTCCATGCGTATTCCACGTATCGGCAAGGACCCTCGCTTCACACGCACTCTCCATATTCGGAGACCATCAGGACGTGATGGCCTGCAGGCAGACGGGATTCGCCATGCTGGCATCCGCTTCCGTACAGGAGGCTCTTGACCTGGCAGCCGTTGCCCATCTTTCCACAATCAAGTCCAGCGTACCTTTCGTACATTTCTTCGACGGCTTCCGTACATCGCACGAGATACAGAAAATAGAACTCATCGACGAAGACACCCTCAGGGGCATGATAAGCACCAAGTCCCTCGCAAAGTTCAGGGAGAAGGCCCTCAATCCTGACAGCCCTGTAACGAGGGGAACTGCCCAGAATGCGGACGTGTTCTTCCAGATAAGGGAGGCAAGCAACCAGTATTACGATGCAGTGCCTGACATCGTGGCAAGATACATGGGCGAAATCAGCGAAGCTACCGGAAGGGACTACCGTCCGTTCGACTACTACGGAGCTCCGGATGCCGAGAACATCATCATCGCCATGGGTTCGGTCACCGAGACCATCAAGGAGACCATCGACCACCTCGCTGCCGAAGGCAAGAAATACGGACTCATCATCGTCCGCCTCTACAGGCCGTTCTCTGCCAAGTATTTCCTGAAAGTGCTTCCTGAGACTGTCAAGAGGATTGCAGTTCTCGACAGGACCAAGGAGCCGGGCGCTCTCGGAGAGCCGCTCTTCATGGACGTGAAGGCTCTCTTCCAGGGCAAGGCGAATGCACCTCTGGTAATCGGCGGCCGCTACGGACTGTCCTCAAAGGACACCTCCCCTGCCCAGATTATCGCAGTGTTCGACAACCTCGAGCTTGCCGAGCCTAAGGACGGATTCACGATAGGCATCATCGATGACGTGACATTCAGGTCACTTCCTGTAAAGGAGGAAGTCAGCATCGTGAAGCCTGGCACCACCGAGTGCAAGTTCTACGGACTCGGTTCCGACGGTACCGTGGGTGCGAACAAGAACACCATCAAAATCATCGGAGACCACACCCGGAAATACTGCCAGGGCTACTTCGACTACGATTCCAAGAAATCCGGCGGATACACCTGCTCGCACCTCAGGTTCGGAGACGCTCCTATCAAGGCTCCGTATCTGGTGTCCACTCCTGATTTCGTGGCCTGCCATGTACCTTCCTACCTGCACAAGTATGATGTGCTCAAGGGTATCAAGCAGAACGGTATCCTCCTCCTCAACAGCCTCTGGGACGAAGAGGAGACCCTCAAGAGGATTCCTGACCACGTGAAGGCAGTCATCGGCAAGAAGAACATCTCACTCTACATAATCAACGCGACGAAAATCGCAGCTGAAATCGGTCTCGGCGGAAGGACAAACACCATCCTCCAGTCGGCATTCTTCAAAATCACAGGCATCATCCCGTACGAGGACGCTGTCACATACATGAAGAAAGCCATCGACAAGAGCTACGGCAAGAAAGGCGAGAACGTCGTGAAGATGAACTATGCCGCTGTCGACAGGGGCGGAGAATATACCAAGGTAGAGATTCCGGCAGACTGGAAGGACATCACCGCCAAATTCGAGAATCCTAACAAGGACAGGCTCGCGCCTGAATTCGTAAAGCAGATTGCCGACATCGTGAACGCACAGGCCGGCGACACGCTTCCTGTAAGCGTGTTCAAGGACATGGCCGACGGCACCATACCTGACGGCACGGCTGCATTCGAGAAGAGAGGCGTGGCAGTGAAGGTGCCTGAGTGGAAGGCCGAGAACTGTATCCAGTGCAACACCTGCGCATTCGTCTGCCCTCACGCAGCAATCCGTCCGTTCCTCATGACAGCCGAAGAAGCTGCCGCAGCACCGGCCGGAATCAAGAAGGCCCAGGGCAAGGCTGTGTTCAAGGAATACACCTTCACAATGCAGGTTTCACCTGCGGACTGTACAGGTTGCGGCAACTGCGCCGACGTATGTCCTGCCAAGGAGAAAGCCCTCGTCATGGTATCTGCAGAGAGCCAGGAGCACGAGCAGGCCAACTTCGACTACATGCACTCGCACATCGGCTACAAGGACACCGTCCAGAACAAGTTCCAGAACGTGAAGAACGCACAGTTCTCACAGCCTCTGTTCGAATTTTCAGGAGCATGCGCAGGCTGCGGCGAGACACCGTACATCAAGACCATCACCCAGTTGTTCGGAGACCACATGATGATATCCAACGCGACAGGATGTTCGTCCATCTACGGTGCATCGTTCCCGGCATCGCCTTACTGCACCAACGCTCAGGGCCACGGTCCTGCATGGGCTAACTCGCTGTTCGAGGACAACGCCGAATACGGCCTCGGAATGAAGCTCGGCTCCGACAGGGCAAGGATGACAGTCGCAAGGCTCATGGAAGAAGGTATCGCATGCAGCTGCTGCACCGACGAGATGAAGGCCCTCTTCACGAAATGGCTCGAGAACAGAAACGACGCCAAAATCACACGCGAAGTGGCAGACGCCCTCGTACCTCTCATGGAAGAGTGCAAGTGCGACACATGCAAGGCACTTCTCGAGTACAGGCACTTCATACCTGCACGCTCGCAGTGGATTTTCGGAGGTGACGGCTGGGCATACGATATCGGATACGGCGGACTTGACCATGTGCTCGCAACCGGCGAGAATGTGAACGTCCTCGTGCTCGACACCGAAGTCTACTCCAACACCGGCGGACAGTCGTCGAAGTCAACCCCTGCAGGTGCAATCGCCAAGTTCGCAGCTTCCGGAAAGAGAATCCGCAAGAAGGACCTCGGAATGATGGCCATAAGCTACGGCTACGTATATGTGGCACAGGTAGCCATGGGCGCAAACCCTGCACAGTTCTTCAACGCACTCAAGGAAGCCGAGGCATACGACGGTCCGTCCCTCATCATCGCTTACTCTCCATGTATCAACCATGGTCTGAAAGCAGGTATGGGATTGAGCCAGAAAGAGGAGAAACTTGCAGTCGACTGCGGTTACTGGCACCTCTTCAGGTACAATCCTGCCCTCGAGGATGAAGGTAAGAATCCGTTCACGCTCGACAGCAAGGAGCCTGACTGGAGCAAGTTCCAGGACTTCCTGAAAGGTGAAGTGAGATTTGCATCACTCTACAAGATGTTCCCGAACGAAGCCGGAGAGCTTCTCGAGAAGACCGAAGAGTTTGCAAAGATAAGGCTCAACACCTACAAGCGTCTTGCAGGCAAGGAATAATCTCCTGCCGCATTCCAATGTAACAGAGAGGGTGGACCAGACTCTTGGCTCACCCTCATATATTATACAGAAGACAAGAAAATGAAAACCATACTGAAATCTGCCTGCATTATTGCAGCATTTATCATGACAAATGCAATGTCGGCACAGCCGAACACTAAACTGCGGCCGGACAAGACAGTGTTCCTCTACCAGAAGGCTGCAGTGGAGCTCTCCGACCCTGTACAGGGCAAGACCAAGGAAGCCCTTGGACTCGAAATCGCTGAAGACAACGGATACAACGAGGGTGAGGAGATTTCAGAGACCGGCGGCATCAGGAAAATATCTGAAAATGCCCGCTTCGACCTGTATTTTCCGAAAAAACCGAACGGGACAATGCTCATCGTATGCCCGGGAGGAGGCTATGGAAACGTTTCCTCATATAACGAAGGAGTGTATGTGGCAGAATGGATGAAAGAAAGAGGGTACACTGTCGCTATCGCCAAATACAGGCTGCCGAACGGGCATTGGGAAGTACCGCTCACCGATATCCATAACATATTCAGATACTGCAGGGCCCATGCCGCAGAGTGGAATGTGGACAAGATAGGCGTGATGGGCTTCTCCGCAGGAGGCCATCTCGCTGCATCTGCCACCACCCTCTACACCGACAAGGAGACAAGGCCTGACTTTTCAGTGCTGATATATCCTGTCATTGCAATAGACAAGACCCCTTCGCACAAGGGGACAAGGCTGAACCTGATAGGCAACGAGGAGAAATGGGCATCAACTGAAGGCAAGACTGCGGAGGAATGGATAGCCGACCAGAAGCTGCACGAAGAACTCGTGAAGAAATACACGCTCAGCAACGACATCACCCCGGACACACCTCCCGTATTCCTCGCACACTGCACCGACGACAAGACTGTCCCTGTCATCAACAGCATCATCTTCTACAACGGTCTCGTGAACAACGGAGTTGAAGCCGAAATGCACATCTTCCCGAAAGGTGGTCACGGCTGGGGATTTTCATCGGAGAGGTATGTGGAAAAAGACAAAATCGGTTATGCAAGAGACGAATTCGAGACCTTGCTTGCACGGTGGCTCTCGGAACGTTGAAGTCAATGGAAATAACTCCTGAGCTTCTCGCGCAGGAAACCGCACAAAGGGTTACGGCCGAACTTTTCAGACACGGAAAGTCCGGCCGTAATCGTGTACAGGGGTGAACGGTGCGGGAGCAGGCTGAGGACGCCTCCTGCAACATCTGCCGAAACAAGATGGTACGGGAGGATGCCTTGCAGTCCCGGTGATGAGAGGATGCAGTTTTTCACGAACGCCGCGGATGACGACTCGAACCTTACATTCGGGAGCATGTCCGCCGGAAGCACGTCCGCCGCACGTCCGGCCCCGGTCCAGAAGGCCAGGTCTCCCCTTTCCCGCGCCGTGACATTACCGAAAGCCAAAGGACTTGAAGAGGAAACCACTACACAGGCTTCCGATGTCCCAATGAGTTCCATGCCTGACAATTCTTCGCCGCGATAGCCTGAAAGGACCCCTGTCCTTACCGAGATGTCCGGCTCGGGCACAGCGTCACCGCATTCCGACACATGGAACCGGATATCGGGATTCACTGCAGAGACAGACAGCAGGAGGTCCGGAATCACGGAGACGAGAAGGTCTCCGGATGCGGCGACAGTCACGTCCAGCGTCCCGGTCTTCCGCACACCGCTGCCGAACATGCGCCCTGCTGCGTCATACCAGTGGACAATCTGCTCGGCATAGGGAAGAAAGACCCTCCCCTCTTCAGTAAGCACTGCGGAATGGCGGGAACGCACAAAGAGTTTCGAGCCGAGTTCATTCTCGAGCCCGCCGATATTCTGGCTCACTGCCGGCTGCGAAATACCCATCTGCCCGGCCGCCGTGGTGAAGCTGCCTGTCCGGGCTACGGCAAGAAAAACCCTCAGTCTGAAATCATCCATACCGGTAAAATTGCAGGATGTAAATTTAATCATTTTTCCTGCTTGCAGAACCGGACTGTCTGCAAAAAGAATTATCTTTGCAGGATTCATCCGAACGGATAAGGTAATATTTAAACAATATTTATGAAGAAAATCCTTTTACTGTTTGCCGTATTCCTGTCGGCAACCGCAATGTACGGGCAGAACCCGCTGCCCAACGACCCTGCTGTACGCAAGGGAAAACTGGAAAACGGTCTGACATACTACATCAGACACAATGACAAGCCTGCACAGCGTGCGGAATTCTACCTCGCCACGAACGTAGGCGCCATCCAGGAGACTCCTGACCAGGACGGACTGGCCCACTTTCTCGAGCACATGTGCTTCAACGGCACGAAGAACCTGCCCGGCAAGACCATGCTCGACTATCTCCAGAAGATAGGTGCCGAGTTCGGACGGAACATCAATGCCGCAACCGGCGTCGAGCAGACAACCTACATGCTCAACAATATCCCGGTGGTACGTGAAGGCATAATCGACACCTGCCTGCTCATCATGCACGACTACTCGCACTACGTCACCTGTTCCCCTGAGGAGATTGACAAAGAAAGAGGCGTTATCATAGAGGAGTGGCGTACAAGGCGCACCGCCGACTGGAGGATGCACGAGAAATCTCTCCCGTACTATTACGGAGACTCCAAGTATGCGACATGCACCCTTATAGGAAGCAAGGAAAACCTCGAGACCTTCAAGCCTGAAAGCCTGCTCAACTTCTACAGGACATGGTACCGCCCGGACCTCCAGGCAGTGATAGTTGTAGGAGATATTGACGTGGACCAGATTGAGGCAAAAATCAAGGCTCTTTTCAGCGACATCCCTGCCGTGGAGAATCCGCAGCCCAAGGAAATCCACAAGATTCCGGGCAATGCCGAGCCTGTGGTCGGAATCATAACGGACCCTGAAGCATCATCCACAAACATAGAGGTGCTCTGGAAAGGCGAGCCAATGCCGGAAGAACTGAACAACACCGACATCGGATTCACCATGGACTTCGTCAAGAACGTGATAGGCATGGTCATGAGGGAGAGATTCAACGACATCACCGCAGCCCCTGACGCACCGTTCATAAGCGCGAGCCTCGGGATAGGCAACATCTGCGAAACATGCGAGGTCGTAATCGGAAACATTTCGTGCCGTAACGGGGAAGGCATCCCGTCATTCAAGGCATTCATGACCGAAGTGGAAAAGATGAAACTCTACGGATTCAGCGAAGACGAAGTGTCGAGGGCAAAGGAGAACCTCCTGACCTACTATGAAAGCCAGATGAAAGGGGCGGATTCAAGGAAGAACGCCGATTTTGTCCAGAGCTACATAAACAATTTCTTCGACAATTATCCTTACATGGAGCCGGCTACGGAATATGAAGTGGCCAAAGCCGTAAGCGCATCCGTCACCGCAGCAATGCTGAACCAGATTGTTGCACAGCTTGTGTCGGACGAGAACATGGTGATTATCTACAAGGCTCCGGAGAAGGAAGGCATTGCACATCCGGCCGAAGCAGATTTCCTGAATGCACTCAAGGAGGTCGAGGAATCCGAAATCAAGGCAAACGAAGCCGGGAATTTCGACAAGCCTCTTCTGGACGCATCCGCGCTGAAAGGTTCTCCTGTGAAGAAAGAGAAGAAGACGATATACGGGGCGACCGAGTGGACACTCAAGAACGGGCTCAAGGTCGTGTTCCTGCCTACTGAATACGAAAAGGACGAGGTTGTCATGCAGCTCTACATGGACGGAGGCCGCTCGCTGATTGCCACCGAAGACCTGCCGTCGTTCGAGGACAACGTATTCGGGATGTTCATGCGTAATTCCGGTGTCTCCGAGTTCTCCGGCACAGACCTTCCGAAGATGCTTTCCGGCAAGAATGCCGGTGCTGCGCCTTTCATTTCCGGTCTCAGCCACGGAATATCAGCCTCGGCATCGCCGAAAGACCTTGAGACTGCATTCCAGCTTCTCTACCTCACATTCATGGAACCGCGTTTCGATGAAAACGAGTTCAACACTTCGATAGCCCAGCTCAAGGCCCTGCTTCCGAACGTTGAAAACCAGCCTGGGTTCAAGTTCGAGAAAGAGATGGTGAAGACTCTCTACAACAATAATCCGAGGAGGTTCGTCATAAGCGGGGAAATCCTTGAAAAGGCAAATCTGGCGACAATAGAGAGAGTCTACAGAAGCCTGTTCGACAATATCGCCGGAGCCACCCTCGTGATAATCGGCAACACCGATGCAGAGACCCTCAAACCGCTTGTAGAGAAATATGCCGGCTCCCTGCCTAAGGGAAAGAAAGCGCACAAATGGGTTGACACGCACGAGGACATCGCGGCCGGAAAGGTTGAAGACCACTTCAATGTGAAGATGGAGACACCGAAGAGCACCGTATTCCAGGTGTACACGTCATACATCCCTTACTCCATACACAGGAAGGTGATGATGGATGCCGCCCAGTATATCATGGACATGGTTTATGTGGAGACCCTCCGCGAAGAGGAAGGGGGCACATACGGGGCAAGCATAGCTTTCAGCCTCCAGCAGAAGCCTCAGGACAGGGCTCTGATACAGGTATATTTCGACACGAATCCGGAGTCTGCCGACAAACTCAGGAAAGCTGCCGTGGACGGGCTTGCCAGGCTCATGGAGGAAGGGCCGACAGAGGAACAGCTCTCCATGACCATAGAGAACTTCAAGAAGAACATTCCTGAATCGAGAATCAGGAACAGTTACTGGATGGATAATCTGAAGTATTTCTACGAGTATGGCGTGGACTACGACAAGGCATACGAGGAGGCTGTGGCTGATATCAATGCAGAGAACATCAAGGCCGCTGTAAAGGACATAGTTTCTTCCGGCAACTTCATCGAAGTGATGATGTCTCCCGAGAATGCTGCGGAATAGTTCTGCTGCCTGACGACAATCGAGTAGGAGGAAAACGAAGTAGTTTTCTTCCTACTTTCGTTTTCCGACCTCTCACACCACCGTACGTGCCGTT
>CALVDM010000020.1 GCA_944326335.1 uncultured Bacteroidales bacterium | reverse complement strand
AATTGCAGCCGAAGATCTCTCCTCTCGTTATGCTAAAGAAGCCGACCTCAAAATCTCTTTTGGGTCGGCCTCTCAAACGTCTTTCTTCGAAAGACTGACCCATCTTAACCCCCGTAGACAATAGTCTATCTGCTCACTCTCGAATGTCCACAGGACATTCTCGCGAAAACGTTCGCGACCTATTAGGGGCATTTCGAGCCTACGGCTCGGTCCCTTCGGGACTTTTTAAGGCTTTTGGGTCACTTCTTTGTTGTACAGACTCCGCCGTTAAGGCAGGGCGGAGAATCAATAATTCTCCGAGTGAATCTTGAAATAGCTCTTCGGATGCTTGCAGACAGGGCACATCTCAGGGGCCTTCTTCCCTATCACGATATGTCCGCAGTTGGAGCATTCCCACACCATATCCTGGTCCTTAGAGAACACAAGGCCGTCCTTCACGTTGGCGAGAAGCTTGCGGTAACGCTCCTCATGCATCTTCTCGATTGCAGCTACCTTCTCGAAAAGCACGGCTATCTCGGTGAAACCTTCCTCGCGGGCTTCCTTTGCAAAGCCTGCATACATGTCCGTCCACTCGTAGTTCTCGCCCTCAGCGGCATCAAGGAGATTTTCCTCGGTTACAGGGATGTCACCGCCGTGGAGAAGCTTGAACCAGATTTTTGCATGCTCCTTCTCGTTGTTTGCAGTCTCCTCAAAGATGGATGCTATCTGCACATAGCCGTCCTTCTTTGCCTTCGATGCGTAGTATGTGTATTTGTTGCGGGCCTGCGACTCACCGGCAAAAGCTGCCTGGAGATTGGCCTCTGTCCTGGTACCTTTAAGATCCTTCATAACTGCTAAATTTAGAATTATTAAAAATTAGTTATTTTCTCCAAAGATAGGAAAATTATTTGGAAATCCTAAACTTGACCGAATGATTTTTAACCGCACGTGACATGCATGCTATCTCAGTTTGTTCGTCTCGAAATGCCGTCTCACACGAAGGAAATACCAGAGGACACCCGATGCGTTGACCGCAAGGGCCGCCCAGAATGCGATATGGTAACCGAAATGTTCCGACAGCATGCCTCCGGCCAGGACTCCAAGTCCGAGACCGGCATCCCACGAGGTAAGTATCGACGAATTGGCCGTCCCGCGCTGGCTGTTCTCCGCAAGGTTGATGAACATGTTCTGGAAAGCAGGGTACATGTGGCCGTTGCCCAGTCCTATGACAAAGGCCGAGGCATAATATCCGACCGGATTGCTCACTGCCGCAAACAGCAGATATCCGCACATGGAAGCCAGGCATCCTACAGATGCATTGTAGCTGACCCTGTTCTCCCTCAATGCCTTAGCTCCTGTGAGCCGCGAAACTATGAGGCCGACGGCGAAGAGCGTGAAGAAAATCCCCGTACCGCCGGTAATTCCGAGTTCCTCCTTGCCGTAGATGGCCACATAGGTGGACACCACGCCGTAGCTGAATGAGAAGCAGAGCATTGAAAGGGCTTCCCTCCATCCTTTGAGCAGGAAGAACCTGTCAAGTGAAATCACCTTCTTTTCCGGACGGAATTCCCTTGCAGGCAGCTTTATCGTGGCGTCGAGCAGAAGTCCGGCAAAGGAGAAGGCTGTGGAAATCCAGAAGAGCGCATGGAAATCCCCCTTGAAAGCCTGGAGCATGTATATGGCAAGCACCGGGCCGAGAGCGGTGGCGAGGTTGTTGCTGAGCCCGTAGTAACCTATGCCCTCTCCCCTTCTCGAGGACGGGAGCACATCTATGGCAACCGTACTTGCGGCGACAGTCGTGGCTCCGAAAGGGGCTCCGTGAAGTGTACGGAATATTGTGAACATCGTGAGCGTCCCTGCCACGATATAGCCGAAAAAAATCAGGAAGAAGAAGAAATTGCACAGCATCAGCACGGTCTTGCGGGGATAATTGTCCACCACATAGCCGCTGAACGGTCTTATGACCAGAGCCATGAGGGTATATCCGGCCAACGCCATGCCTATCGTGTCATTGGTGGCCCCGAATTCCTCGCTCAGATAAAGCGGGAGCAGGGGCACTATAAGCGTGAACGAGAAGTTCAGAAGGAAATTCCCTGTCCAAACCTTGAGGTAGTTGCTGTTCCAAAGTCTGTCTGCCATACTCCTGTCTTTTCCCTTGACATAATAAGGCAGGACCACCTCGCGGAAGTCCTGCCGTGTATCGTTGAATCAGAGCCGTCGTGGCTCTGCATCTGCCGTGGATTACTTGCTTATAACGCGGGCCATCTCGCAGACCTTGTTCGAGTAACCCCACTCGTTGTCGTACCATGAAACGACCTTGACGAAAGTAGGGTCAAGCTGGATACCAGCCTTCACATCGAAGATGGAAGTGTGGGAATCGCCGCGGAAGTCTGTTGAAACGACAGCCTCGTCAGTGTAGCCGAGAATGCCTTTGAGCTCGCCCTCGGAAGCCTTCTTCATGGCAGCGCAAATCTCCTCGTAAGTAGCCGGTTTCTCGAGCTCTACGGTGAGGTCTACAACTGAAACGTCGGAAGTAGGCACACGCATTGACATACCGGTGAGCTTGCCGTTGAGTTCAGGAAGCACCTTGCCTACTGCCTTTGCAGCGCCGGTTGATGAAGGGATGATGTTCTCGAGGATACCGCGGCCGCCTCTCCAGTCTTTCTTGGAAGGACCGTCGACAGTCTTCTGGGTAGCGGTGGCAGCGTGTACCGTTGTCATGAGACCTCTCTTGATTCCGAAGGTGTCATTGAGGACCTTGGAGATAGGAGCAAGGCAGTTCGTAGTGCAGGAAGCGTTTGAAATGATAGGCTGTCCGGCGTAAGTCTTGTCGTTCACGCCATATACGAACATCGGAGTGGCGTCCTTTGAAGGAGCGGACATGATGACCTTCTTTGCTCCGGCCTTGATGTGTGCGGATGCAAGCTCCTCGGTGAGGAAGAATCCGGTAGACTCTACCACTACATCAACTCCGAGGGCTCCCCAAGTGATGTTGGAAGGATCCTTCTCGGCGAAAATCTGGATTTTGTTGCCGTCAACTATCATGTAGTTGCCTTCAACCTTCACATCATGGTTGAAATGACCGTGTACAGAGTCATACCTGAGCATGTATGCAAGGTAGTCTGCATCGAGGAGGTCATTGATACCTACAACCTGAATGTCGTCAGAGAAATTCTCAACAGCTGCACGGAATACCATACGGCCGATACGACCAAATCCGTTAATACCTAATTTAATCATTTCTTTATAATTTTAAGTAAAACTTTACCCTTTTTCTAAATCCTCGCAAAATTAAGAAAAAATATGAATATACATAGAAGCTGTCTGAATTTTTATCAAAATTTCTTTTATGGACATTCCTGTCCCTCATAACCTGGCCCGCAGCCTACGCACCGCCCTGCCTGACAAATAAATTTGCTCTGCACAAGGCTTCCCCTTATATTTGCAGGTAAAATGGATTTCAGATGAATATTCTGGTGACAAATGATGACGGAATCCAGGCAAAGGGCATCCGTGTCCTCGCCGACATCATGCGGCAGTTCGGACAGGTCACTGTCATCGCGCCAAAGACACCCCAGTCGGGCATGTCGATGGCCGTCTCCCTCGGGGGAAGGACTCTCGCCTACAAGGAACTGCACCGCGAGGACGGGCTCAGCCTGGCATATCTTGACGCCACACCGGCAAGCTGCGTAAAGTTCGCGCTGAACATGATATTCACCGGGGACAACCGTCCGGATGTCGTGGTCTCGGGGATAAACCACGGCTCCAACGCGGCATCTGCGGCCTGCTATTCCGGCACTCTCGGAGCCGTCGCCGAAGCCGCGCTGAACGGCATCCCCGGCATAGGGGTATCGGTCCACACAACCGACCCGGACGCGGATTTCAGCCATGTCCTCAGGCTATTCCCGGACATCTTCAGAAAACTGATGGAGAACCCGGGGCCCGGATACGGGACTTATTACAACATCAATTTCCCCGAAAAGGATGAAGTCCGGATAAAAGGCGTGAAAACGGCATGCCAGGGCTCCGGAAGGTGGGTGAAGGAATTCGTATCCCTCGGGGACGGACAGGACGGCGAGAAGCTGTTCTCCATGACCGGGGAATTCATTGACGACGTCAGGAACACGGACATGGCAGACCACCGGCTGCTCCGCAAAGGGTATGTGACCATCGTCCCGCACAAAATCGACTGTACGGACTACGCCGAATACGAAAGGCTCGGCAAAATTGTTTTCTGAGGAATGAAATACTACATCATAGCCGGAGAAGCATCCGGGGACCTGCACGGGTCGAATCTGATGAAAGGCATATATGCCGAGGACGGAAACGCCGTAATCCGCTTCTGGGGAGGCGACCTGATGGCCGGAGTCCACAGGCAGTCGGAAAAGAGCGCAGGAAACGGTGGCGGCCTTGTCAGACACTACAGGGAAGGAGCCATCATGGGATTCTGGGAAGTCTTCACGCATGCGGGGAAGCTCCTCGGGAACGTGAGGTTCTGCAAGAAGGACATACTTTCGTGGCGTCCCGACGTCGTAATCCTGATAGACTATCCTGGATTCAATTTCAAGATAGCGGAATTCGCGCATGAAAAAGGGTTCCGTACATTCTACTACATCGCCCCGAAGGTCTGGGCGTCTCGCGAGGGCAGAATCAGGAAGCTGAAGAAATATGTCGACAAGCTGTTCATAGTATTCCCGTTCGAAATCCCGTATTTCAGGTCCAAAGGCATAGATGCGGTCTATCTCGGAAATCCCCTTGCGGATTCGATAGCAGGCTCTCGGGCGATGAACGAAAGCAGACAGGATTTCCTCGACAGGAACGGTCTCGAAGACCGGCCGTACATAGCTCTTCTTGCCGGCTCGAGAAAAGGGGAAATCAGCACCATGATGCCGGTGCTGGTGGAATTTGCCGGAAAGCTCAGGAGTCTCCCGCAATACGCCGGCTTCGGTTTCATAATAGCAGGGGCACCTGCAAGGAGCATCGGCGACTATTCGCCATACCTCGCCGGCACAACAGGAATCAGGGTGATATTCGGGGATACGCAGTCGGTAATCAGGCATGCCGAGGCTGCCGTAGTGAACTCCGGCACAGCGTCGCTCGAGACTGTCCTGCTCAGGACCCCTCAGGTCGTGGGCTACATCTGCGGCAAGCTCACATACATGATTGCCAGACACATAGTGAAGATAAGATACATAAGTCTCGGGAATCTCATAGCCGACAAGCCGGTCTTCAGGGAGCTCATCCAGGACGACTGCAACGCAGACAACATTGTGGCGGAAGTCAGGGCCCTCATCGAAGACAGCGGATACAGGGAAAGGATGCTTGCCGGATACGATGAGATAAAGAATGCCCTGGGCGGCGCAGGCGCATCTGAAGCCGTAGCCAAAGCCATGATAGAAGCCCTGTCGGAATAGCCGTCAGGACCTTTCCTTTATCATGCCGAGCCTGTAGGCAAGCAGGAGTTTCTTCAGGTCCTCTATCTGGACGAACAGCTCCTTGCCCTTGTCTGTGTCCTTGACCATCATCCTCTGGCTGCTGAGTTCAACCAGTTGCGTTGTCGACTTGATGTCCTGCCCTTCTTCGATGGCTTTCTGGGTGGACGAGAACGGCTCGTGCTGCACAAGCTGGAAACCTCGCGAGTGATATACGAGGGTGTAGCCGGCAATTCCGGTCTCCGGATGGTATGCCTTCGAAAACCCGCCGTCTATCACCATCAGCTTGCCGTTCGCCCTCACGGGCTTTTCCCCTTTCGCAGCCTTCACAGGAACATGTCCGTTTATAATGTGCCTGTGCTCGCCTGTCACCCCGAACGCGTCGAGTATCCTGTCGCACACCTCCTCGTCATTCCTCAGTGTGTAGTATGCTCCCTTTTCCTCCTTGTGGAGTTCCTTGTCCACCAGGAAGTAACGCTCGAATGTGGCCATCTTGCTCTTGTCGAAGGCCGGAGAGTCCTTGCCGCACCAGAGGTACCAGACATAGTCCATGGCAAAACTCTTCTCCGGGTCATTCCTGTCCGCGAAATAGGCCTTGCGTATCAGCTGGCCCACCCTGCTGAGCAGGGCCTTGCCCCTGAACTTCTCCCCCAGAATCTCCACGTCCTTCAGGGTCCCGTCCCCGTTGAGCGGCATGGAAGCATGGAAGAGGAGGTTTGAATTGCATACATTGTACATGCATCCGAAGCGGAAAATGCACTTGATGTGCTTCCTCAGCTTGTCGCTCCTTATGAAGGAATTGTGCAGCTTGTCGACCACCTCCCTTTCCTCAGGGGAAAGCCTGTACGGATCCACGGGGTCGATGGTAGGGAAAAAGCACTCCTTCATCTCGTAATCCCTGCCGTCGAGGACGAAAACCTTGCGCTTGAGGTCGATGTGCTCGAGAAGAAGCCTGTCGTCCATCCTGAATTCCGGTCTGCGGTGTATGATTTCCGCCTCCAGCTTGAACTGGATTATGTTGATTGCCTTGTGCATCTGCGCAAGGAGCCTTTTCGTCTTGTCGTCTATCTTGAGAGCCTCGTCCTCTATCCTCGGGCCGAAGGACTCGCACGGGTCGTCCGCATAGGCTTCCATCGCGAATGTCGCCAGAGGCAGGAGATTGATGCCGTATCCGTCCTCGAGTACGGCGTGGTTCGCATACCGCATGGCGAGCCTTATCACGTTTGCTATGCAGGCATCGTTGCCTGAGGCCGCCCCCATCCACAATATGTCGTGATTTCCCCACTGGATATCGAAATTATGGTATTCGCACAGGGTGTCCATGATTATATGCGGCCCCGGCCCCCTGTCGAATATGTCTCCGAGGATGTGGAGGGAGTCGATGGTGAGACGCTGTATGAGGTTGCACATCGCCACGATGAACTCGTCTGCCCTGCTTATGTCGATGATGGTGCTGATGATGACGTTTATGTACGCCTGCTTGTTCGGGCCGGCGCTGCTCTCGTGCAGCAGCTCCTGTATGATGTATGAGAACTCCTCCGGCAGGGCCTTGCGCACCTTGGACCTCGTGTATTTGGAAGATACGTTCTGACAGACCCGTACAAGCCTGTTCAATGTGACGCTGTACCATGCCCTGATGTCGGAGACAGACTCCTTTATAAGCTGTAGTTTCTGCTCCGGGTAGTATATGAGCGTGCAGAGTTCCTTCTTTTCCGATTCATAGAGCGAATTCCCGAAAATCTCGTTCACCTTCCTCTTGATGGCTCCGGAGGCATTCCTCAGCACATGCTCGAACGCCTCGTTCTCACCGTGAAGGTCGGCAAGGAAATGCTCCGTGCCCTTGGGAAGATTCAATATCGCCTCGAGGTTTATGATTTCTGTACTCGCCGCGGCGATTGTCGGGAAATTCAGGGAAAGCAGTTCCAGATACTTGATATTGGCTCTGATGTCCTCCTCGATGATTTTGTCTTCTGTTTCCATCGGAAAATAAGGTTAAAGTTCCTGTATAGTCGGGTCAATAGGCCCTCTCGCCGAAAATCAGTGTGCCTATGCGCACTATATCGGCCCCCATGGCAACCGCAATCCTGTAGTCGTGCGTCATGCCGAATGAAAGTGTCCCGAAATTCTCAGGCAGGCCGGGATACGCCCGGAGATTGCCGCATATCTCGTCCCTCAGCGACGTCAGCCTGGAGAAGTCGCTCCTGACCACGGACTCGTCATCCGTGAAGGTGGCCATGCCCATCAGCCCGAGTATGCGGACATTGCCGAAACTTCCCGCATCTTCTGCGACCTGAAGTATCTCCTCGCGGGAAAACCCCTGCTTTGTCTCCTCACTTGCTATATGCATCTCGAGGAGCACGTCCGTGACTCGCCCGTGTCCTGCACCCCATCTGTCGATTGCCTCGAGAAGCCTCCGCGAATCCACAGACTCCACCATGGAGACCACGGGGAGCACGAGCTTCAGCTTGTTTGTCTGGAGATGGCCTATGAAATGCCATGAAATGTCGTCCGGAAGGGCTGCCGCCTTGGATGCAAGCTCCTGCGGCCGGCTTTCACCGAAGAGACGCTGCCCGGCATCGTATGCCTCCCTGACTGCATCAACAGGATGGAATTTGGAAACTGCCACCAATTTTACACTTGATGGCAGTTCCTTCTTCAAACCGGCTATCGCTGTCGCAATGTCACCCATAACGCTTCAACTTAGACTAACGGCGGCGTTTCTGCTGCTCCTTGAGAGCCTGCTGCTGCATCTTCTGAGCTTCCTCGAGACGCTGCTGCCATTTGGATTTTGGCAGAGGCTTTCCTGCGGATGCCGCAATCTGTGCATGTATCTTCTTCTCGTCTATGAGGAACCTTCTCACGAACCATGTCTGGAACATCGTTATGAGGTTCGAAAGCAGGTAGTAGTAGCTGAGTCCGCTCGAAAGGTTGTTACAGATGAACAGCATCATCAGTGGCATCAGCCACACGCTCATGAATTTCATTCCGGCCATGTTCGGGTCATTCGACATCTGGCTCGATGTCATCTTGGAATAGAGGAACATGGACAGTGCCATGAGCAGGGCGAAGAGCGACACGTGGTCCCCGTAGAGAGGGATGTTGAACGGCAGATTCAGGATGGAATCGTATGCGCTCAGGTCGTCTGCCCAGAGGAATTTCTGCTGGCGGAGCTCTATGGATGCCGGGAAGAACCGGAACATCGCATACAGCACCGGAAGCTGCAGGAGCATCGGCAGACATCCTCCCATCGGGCTTATCCCGGCCCTTCTGTAGAGATCCATCATAGCCTGCTGCTTCTTCAGGGCATCCTCCTGTTTCGGATATTTCTCGTTCAGCTTGTCTATCTCCGGCTTTATCACGTTCATCTTCGCCGACGACTTGTATGACTTCATCGTGAGCGGAGATATGACAAGCTTTATGAGTATGGTCATTATCAGGATGATGATACCGTAGTTGTGTATGAACTTGCCGAGGAAATTGAACGTCGGGATTATCACTCCCCTGCTTATCAGTCCGATTACGCTTCCGCCGAGAGGGATTATCTTCTCGTACTTCTGGTCATAATCCTTGAGTGTGCGGTAGTGGTTCGGGCCGAAATAGAAGTCGAACGGAATGGTCGTGGTGCCGTTCCCGTGCTTGAGCTCGGACTGCACGAATGCGCTGCACATCATGAGATTCCTGTCCGGGTCCTTCTCGTCGTAGAACCTGATGTCGAAGTCGGCAGCCGAAAATTCGTCCCCGGCCGTCATTATTGCGGAGAAGAACTGCTGCTGGAATGCGAACCACTTCACCCTCGAGACAATGCTTTCGCTGGCATTCCTGCCTCCGCGTCCGAGCTGCTCCGGCTTCTTCTCTCCCGAGAAATAATAGTCGAGCTTGGAATACTGCTTCTCGTTGCTGTAGCCTTTCTCGAGCCTCGGGATGATGAGCTTCCAGTCGATGTCGAACATGTTTATCTTGCGCGGTATCAGCTCGTCCATCCCGACGAACGAAAGCTCGTTCCTGACCATGTAGCTGTCAGGTGGCAGGATGTATTTCTGCTCGAGATAGCCTCCGTTGGAGAAAGGCAGACGCATCACGACAGAGGTGTCGGACACTTCGGCCACCTGGAAATTCAGGTCCCTCGTATTGAGGTTCTCTCCCGCAAAGACAGCTATGTTGAAATCGCTGTAGCCCGGTTTTACAAGATAGAGATCCGTGCTGTCGTATGTCTTGTAGTCATACAGTCTTGCCGACCATGGCTGCGCACCCTTGGTGGAAAGCACAAGTTCGAGTTTCTCGTTTGCAAGCCTGACATATCCGGCCTCTGCATTGTAGGATGCGTTCAGCGTGGAATCGATGTACTTTCCAGCAGCCGCTCCTGAAGAAGTTGGCTGCACCGCATTCCCGTCTGCACCGGCTGGAGAAGCCGCATCCGTCCCGGACTCGGCCAGCATGGCAAGCTCCTGCGCCATTGCCAGGGAATCAAGCTGCGCCTGCTGAGCCCTCTGCTTCTTGTACTGGTCAGACTGATACCATGTAAAACCGAAAAATATTACTCCGATGAGTATGAAACCGATAATTGAATTCTTGTCCATCTTTTACTGTTCACTCGCTATTCTGCTTCAGATGCACTGTCAAGCGCCCTGATCTGTTCCTCCAACTCTTTCAACTCTTTCTTCGCAAGCTCTATCCTTTCCTGCATCTGCCTTATGAGCGGCTCGGAATTCTTGGACATGGCGAAAAACCCTATGTTGTTCTCGTATGTCGTGATGTCCTGTTCCTTCTTGAGGTACTTCTGTACAAGACGTTCCTTCTCGCTCTTCGGCGATTTCGGGAATCTTGCCTTGCGGGCCTTCGAAGCGGCATCTCCGAACTTTGCCTGGAGGGCTTCCTTGTAGCTCCTGGCTATCTCGTCCTTCTCCTTGAACGGCACGAAGCCAATCTCCTGCCATCTCTGCATGAAGGAATCCATAGCTTCAGCGTTCGCGTCATCATCCTGAGAGAGTTCGTAGGCGTTTATCTCCTCCACAAGACGCTGCTTTGCCTTGAGGTTGCCGTAGAAATCGTTCTCCGGCTTCACATTCTTGTCCCTCTCGTTGAAGAACTCGTCGCAGGCCGCACGGAACCTTTTCCAGAGCTGTTCGGATTTCTTGCGCGGCACGGCGCCTATCTCCTTCCACTGCTTCTGCAGATTTATCAGCTGGTTTGCGGTCCGTTTCCAGTCCGTGCTGCCCTTGAGGGCCTCAGCCTCCTCGCACAAGGCAATCTTCTTCTCGAGATTGGCATTGATATTCTCCTTGTAGCCTGCATAGAACTCGCGCTTGCGTCCGTAGAACTTGTCGCATGCGGCGCGGAACCGGTCGTATATCTTCTGGTTCTCCTTCTTTGAGGCGAAACCTATTGTCCTCCACTGCTTCTGAATGTCCTCAATCTCCTTGGAGAGCGTATTCCAGCCGGAAGCCGAGATGTTTTCGCGGGAGGCAATCTCCTCGACCTTCTCGCAAAGCTTCTCCTTTGCAGCAAGGTTTTCCACATACTTGCCCTTCAGCTCCTCGAAATGAGCCTGGTATTTCTTGTTTATGACGGCAGTGGCAGCCTTGAACCTGTCCCAGATGGACTCGCGGAATTCCTTTGCCACAGGGCCGTACTCCTTCCACTGCTCGTGCAGACGCTGCAGGGTCTTGAATGCCTCGACGATATTCGGCTCTTCAGCGAGCTTTTCGGCCTGTTCGCAGAAACCGGTCTTCACCTCGAGGTTCTTCTTGAAGTCGAGGTCCCGGAGTTCGCGGTTTATCTTCACCTTGTCGTAGAACTGCTCCACATAGAGCTGGTAGGTGTCGTTCAGGTCACGGAAACTCTGCACCGGCACAGGACCGATGGCACGCCATCTGTCCTGGATTTCGCGGAACTCGGGGAATGTCTTGTTCACATCCTCCTGCTTCTCGAGCAACGCCTTGAGGTCTTCGATGACGGCCCCCTTCAGCTCGAGATTATGCTCGCGCTCCTTTTCCTGCTGCCTGTTATACTCGGCACGCTCCTTTCTGTATGCATTGTACAAAGCCTTGAAGCCGCGTTCTATCTCTGCAAAAGGATTCTCGGACACAGTTTCACTCCCGGCCACGGCATCCTCGGCAACTGTCTCCTGCGCGGAGACCGTCTCCCCATGCTCCTCTTCTCCGGAGTCCTGCACGGAAACATCTTCACGGGCGACTTCCTCGCCGGAAATCCCTGCTGCCGCCTTTTCCTTTGCAAGATTCTTGTAGAAAGCCGACTTGATGGCTTCCGCTTCCTTGTTCATTTTCATCCTTTCCGGATTTCTGGCAAGCTCCATGAACATGTCAGCAAGTTCAGCCAGGCTTCTTTCGGAATAATTTACCGACGTATTCTCTTCGTTTTCAATTAATTCCACAGCAACTTCAGCTACTTCCGGATTTTTCTCTTCGCTCATAGTTAGTAAGGAGTTAAATTTTCATCTTGCAAATATATCAATTTTTGGAAACTGTCTTGATTTTTTTGCCGGAAACTGTCTTGAATTTTTCCTCCCCGGACCGTGCGGACATTTCCGGGAAGGAATTTTTGCGGAAAATCAAAACAGATTCTTAATTTTGCAGGATCTGAATCCGGTTTAAAATGAGAATAGACATAATAACCGTTGTCCCTGAACTGCTCGAAAGCCCTCTCGGCCACTCAATTGTAGGCCGGGCCATAAAGAAGGGAATAGTTGAGATACATGTGCACAATCTCAGAAAATACGGCAAGGGACCGCGGCTGCAGGTTGACGACTACAGCTATGGCGGGGATGCCGGCATGGTGCTGATGGTGGAGCCTGTCTACCGCATGATAGAAGAACTTAAAGGCGAACGGGAATATGACGAGATAATCTACATGTCTCCGGACGGAGAGCAGTTCTGCCAGAACACGGCCAACGAACTGTCCCTCATGGAGAACATCATCATCCTCTGCGGGCACTACAAGGGAATTGACCACAGAATCAGGGAGCATCTCGTGACAAGGGAAATCACTGTCGGCGACTACGTGCTCAGCGGAGGGGAACTTCCCGCAGCCATAATCGCGGATGCAGTCGTGCGGCTGCTTCCCGGAGCGATAACAGACGAGACATCGGCGCTCAGCGACTGTTATCAGGACGGGCTCCTGTCTGCCCCGATATATACGAGACCGGCTGAATTCAACGGGTGGAAAGTGCCGGAAGTCCTGCTCAGCGGCAATCCCAAGCTGATAAGGGAATGGCAGGACGAACAGGCGGTTGCCAGGACAAGGAAGCTGCGCCCGGGCCTCCTGGACAGCGAGGTCACACCTGACCGATGATTTTCATCAGCCCGTCCTCGAGTCCCTGCACACCTCCCGGATACAGTCGTCCGACAATGTCCGAGCTTCTCTCCCCTTTCCCCGGATTCAGGAGGGCCTCCACGATGCCGTCGCAGCCGTTGTCGACAATGACAGTCACCAGTGCGTGCGCCAGGGTGTACGCTATGCCGCTGTCCGTCCTCTGATGCACCATGAATTCCTTGTGAGGTGTGTCGAGGAATTCGCGGATATCCACCGAGCCTATCATGAACGCCGAGCGCAGACGGCCTTTTTCCGCATCGGAAAGAGAATGGTCCACATTCCCCCGCCTGTCCACGGTGCAATTCTCGAAATATCTCGCAAGCCCCTCGTTGAGCCATGCCGGAATCGAGGTGTGGGGCAGGTTCCTCAGGAGATGATGGCTTATCTCGTGGCAGATAATCCTCACATTCCTTTCAGACTTCTTTTCGTCATACCCGATGATGACGGCTGTCTGCTCCCTCGACATGTATATTCCGCCGACATACCTGACATCCACTGACCTCCCGAACTTCTCCTGAAGAAAGTCAGCCGCCTTGTCCGCGTCCTTGAATGTGCAGACCGTAAGGGTAAGGTCATCGTCCATGCCAAGCCGCTCATAGTACCGGAGTTCATGGTCCAGGATGCCTGTTATCCTCTCCTTGTCCTTTTCAGACACGGGGTCCTGGAGCCATGTTATCCTGAGGGATGCGGCCGGCTCATGGCTTTGCGGCTTCCGGGCTTTGCCGCCTTCAGGGCCTCCAACTGTCCGCAGATACTTTTTCTGCTCCCTGCGTGACATCTCCCTCATGACAAGGCTGCCGTCAGTGACAGCGACATAAGGCTTCTTCTCCTCCGGCTGGAGGATTCCTTCCGAAGTGCTGAATGACGGCACATAATGCAGGTAGGGATACCCGTCGGCAACGGCATTGGCGAACATGTTCCGGTCGAGGAAGAAAAAGGATATCGCGAGCCCGTCGTGTCCGGCTATGCCGACAGGCTGGCCCGGGATGACTGTCTCCCCGGGGGAGATGAAATTCTCATGCATCATCAGATACGCCGCGAAAGTGTGGTCCTGGTGATATACAAGCAGCAGGCGCGGGTCCTGCGTCAGGCAGGAGACTCCGTAGCGTGTCGCGCACACAGTGTCCCCGGGCTCGATTCTGAAACGCATTGTCTTGCGCCGCTCCCTGCGGTCCGTCACCCAGGCAGTCTCCTTCCCGTCCTTAACCGGCAGGGCATACGGCGTGGAAATGTCGAATTCCTGCGGGAACACACCCTTGTAACGGTGATAAGAGCCCGCATTCTTGAACTGGCTGTCGAATTCCGAGTCCGCCCTTATTGTGAACACAGTATTCTTGCCGGGTTTGAGCGTATAGGAATCGTCATTCAACCTCACCAGATAGTAATCGCAATAGTCGCGGTTATAATAATTGAGCATCCTGTTGTGGTCGCTGTCCACCTCCCACTTGCTCTCGATGACATGCTCATAGACTCGTGTTACGTTATCCAGCGACTGTCCGCATAGAGGAATGAATCCTGCCGAGAAGAGCTGGGACAGGATGGCAAAGTTCAGTTTTTTCATGACCGGTTATCTGGAAAGCTGTTTTTACTTCCCGTAAAAATAAGGATTGTTTTCCGGAAAAACAAAATTCCGGAGCGGGCCTCACGACGTGAAACCCGTGTTTCCTGTCGTCTGCAAATGAAAAATGTGAAAAAGCTGAAAATTATTTGGATAATTAAAAATTATCCTTACATTTGTGAGAAGTTCATAAGGATATAATAAATTTTCATTAGAATCTTTAAATATCTTTAGGCGTCAGCCTTAAAATTTTTAAGCTGCAAAAATACTAACCACAGAAATCATGCCTATTGAAGGCTGAGAAAAATTACACTACTACTAACCAAAAGAAAGCCTGCAGTGATGCAGGCTTCCTTTATTTTATCCATCAGGCATCCGGGGCGGCCGTGCAGGGCAGGAACCGGCCCCGGAGCTTCCCTGACCGGGCAGGACTCAGAAACTGTAGCTGAGACGGAGCATGAAATTCAGAGGTGCCTGCGGATAGACATACATGTCTGTCCCGTAGACCGAAGCATCCGCGAAATACCTGTAGTCGAACAGATTGTTTATGTAGCCGCCAAGGCCGAGGAGGCCTCCTCCCACATTGAATTCATGTGTCAGCGAGAGATTCACGACATAATATCCCGGAAGGCTCAGGGCCTTGTTCTGGGTATTGTCGGCATATTGCCTCGAGACATATTTCCCGTTCAGGGACAATGTGGTGGTCTTCAGTGAATTATGCGCTATGTTGCTGAACGGGGTGAATGCGAGCTGCAGCATACCTGTCACCGACGGGGACATCAGCATGGTCACCTTGCCGTAATCTGTCACGGTCCCGTCCTCGCCGTACATCCTGTAGTCCTTCACCTTGTTGGTGCTCAGCGTGGTGTTGGCATCAAGCCTGAACCACGGTTCCGGCCGCCATGCCACGGCAAGTTCAAGACCTCTGCGGTATGCCCTGTCCACATTCTCCTTAATGGCATAGCCGACATCGGTGAGCCGCCCTGTCTCGAGCAGCATGTCGAAATATTCCATGAAATAAAGGTTGGCCGATGCCGTAACCTCCGGAGCCGTGTACTGATAGCCTATCTCCACATCGACCATCTTCTCCGGCCTTATCGTCATGCCTTCGCGGCTGCCGCTGTTGATGCTCTTTATGTTCTCCTTGATGTCGCTCCTGCCCGGTTCGCGGTTGCCGAGAGCTGCGGACACGTATGCCTTGTTGCGGTCCGTCCACGTGAATGTGAGCCCGGCGCGCGGATTGAAGAAATTCCATGTCTTGCTGTAGTCCAGAAGTCCGGCGTCATCGTCAGGCCCCTCCATCCTCAGGGATATTCCGCGGTACTGGAGGTCGATGTATGCCGTAATCCAGTCTGCCGGCATATACTCCGCCCTGGCGAACACGTTGGCCTCCTGCTTCAGGCTTGTGTTGTAATACCATGTGTGCGCGTCATTATAGGCATCATAGTCATAGGCGTCCCCGTGCACCTGACTCCACAGCACATTTCCGATGTGGCCTCCATCGTAGAGGGACAGGTTCACCCCGCCGGTGAAATTCAGCTTGTCCGAAGAATACTTCACGTCGGAATTGAGTACGAAATAGCCGTTGTCCATGGCCTCCTGCACAATCATGTCTCCGGAAGTGTACGGCTGCCCGTCTATCATCACAGGATTGTCAGCACCGGAGAAATGGTAGTCATCGAAGGACTGGTCCGTGTAATAGTTCTCGTAATAACCGTCGCCCTTGGTGAAGTTGAAGGTCGTGCTCCAGACCACATTCTCCGGGAACTGGTGGGTATAGTTGAGCTGGACATGGTGCTGCGTGTAGTTGTCGGTCTCGTTGTCATAGTAATGGACATTGCCGAAACTGTCGTAATACTCGCCGGCACTGTTGTATGTCCTGTCAGTGTAGTATGTGTCCAGGTCTATGCCGTTCCATGTGATTCCCGTGTGCTGGTCCCCCATCAGGTATGTCAGTTTCAGGGAGTTGGTGCCGTTCATCCAGCCGAGTACAGCGAGAGCTGACTGCACCTTCGCCTTTGCATTCCTGATGTAGCCGTCGGTGAGATTCCTGGAATATGCGAAATCGAAATAGACTCCGGAGCGCGTGAGACCGGTACCCGCTGCCACCGTTGACATGAAAGTGTTGTAGGAGCCGGCAGACACAGATGCATTCACGTAAGGGTCAGGACCTACGGAAGCCGTGCTCATGTTGACGCTCGCACCGAACGCACCCGGGCCGTTCGCTGATGTCCCGAGCCCCCTCTGGAGCTGCACGGAACTCAACATTGCGGTAAGTGATGGAATGTTCACCCAGAACACTTCCTGGGATTCTGCGTCGTTGAGGGTGATGCCGTTCAGGGTGACGTTTATCTGCGACCCTTTACTCCCCCTGACGGTCATCTTGGAATAACCCAGACCCGTGCCGCCCTCATTTACCGCCACCACTGACGGCTGCAGGTTCAGGACCATAGGCAGGGAGTTCAGGGGATTCGACACCCTCATCTGCTCCTTGTAGACCATGGAATAGGTGACCGGAGTCTTTCTGCCGGCCCTTGATGCCGACACAATCACACTGTCGAGTTTCTCGACCTTTCCAGCCTCTGCGGCTGCTTCATTCTCCACAGCTGCTGCGGAGAACGGGACCAGTGCGATGAGCACTGCTGAAAATAAAAAACCTCGCATAAAACTGAATGTTACGCAAGGGGGACGCGATGCTGCGTCAGAGAAATCTGCTTCCCTTCGACGGTACTGGCCGTATCAGGTTCAATGGGACTCTCTCAGCCCAGCCGACGGCTCCTCAAATGATGGAACCATGTCCGGGCACCCCCGCAATATGTAATTATCCTTTCCTCAGGAACTGTCTAAAAATTCAGGGCCAGGCCTGTGCCGTATCTCTGCGCTCCGAACGAAAGGGAGACGGCAGGTACTGAATTGCACACGTCCGACACATTGTTCATCCGTTTCTTGTATATGCACAGGACAGTCGTTCCGGCCACCAGTCCGGCTATTCCTGTCAATGTGGCGCATACTCCAGCCACTGCCACGCCGTAGAACCTGCTGTCGTACGAAATATCCACACCCTGTCCTGCAAACACAGCCAAAGGCCCCACAAACGCAGTCCCAATGCCGACTGCCACGCCCTCAACCATAAGGCCGACTGTACCTATGCCCAAAGTCAGAAGACCGGCCCCGGTCAATGAACCGAACCCGACAAGCAGGCCTCGTCCGGTCTTGAAACCTTTCCTGTATTTCTCCACGTCCTCGATAGTCAGCCCGCTTCCGGACTGTTCCAGGAGGACGGAAAGCTGCACGTCACTGATTTTTTCAGTACCGGAATAATAGCCGGTGCCGCGGCGGTGGATGTCATGATACTGGGCTGAAGCCGACAGAGTGTATGAGAACATCATCACGCAGAAGAAGGAGACAAAGACAGCTATCTTCATGATATATTAAATAAGGGTTTATTTCTTTTCCACTATTTCGACCTGGTAAAGACGGGGCCAGTTCTTTCCGGTAAGGTATATCTTCCCCGTCCTGTCATCGAACGCTATGCCGTTCAGCACATCGGTCGCAGGCGTTTTAAACTTGTCCGGGAGCAGACCTCCGCAGTCGACCACAGCCTCCACATTCCCACTTTCAGGGTCTATGACCACTATCATATTGGTGGTATATACATTGGCCCAGATTTTCCCGTCAATGTACTCCAGCTCATTCAGGTAGTCCAGCGGCTTTCCGTGCAGGCGCACCTGAAGCGTCTTCGTCACCCTGAGGTCCGGTGTCATGTAATAGAGGCTGGAGGAACCGTCGCTCGCTATCAGGGATTCACCGTCGGTCGTCAGCCCCCATCCCTGCCTCGGATAAGACACCGTGGACACGTATTCCAGTTCCGGGAAACTGTACACGAACGCCACCCTGTTCGTCCATGTCAGGATGTAGAGCCTGTCTCTGAGCACTGAAGAACCTTCCACGAAATACTTGCGGTTGAAATCGAGTCTCCTGAGCGGCTTCCCGCTCCCGAGTTCCACCTTGCGGAAAGTGGAGCTGCCGTTCTGGCCTGTGCTCTCGTACATCTGGCCGTCCACGAAGAAGAGCCCCTGGGTGTATGAAGTCACGTCGTGAGGATACTCTTCCACCGCCCTGGCACTGTACTGCCTGACCTGGGCAGACGAAATGCCAGAAACTCCCGCGGCGAGAAACGCCAGAACAAATATCTTCAGTGCAGTGTTCATTTCTCCTGCGTCGGTACGGCCTTGGCCACACGCATGTCCCGGTACTTCATGGCAGCCTTCACGAACGCCACGAATATCGGCTGCGGATGCTCCGGCGTGCTTTTCAGTTCAGGATGGAACTGGACGCCTATGAAGAACGGATGTGAAGGTATCTCGACGATTTCGACAAGTCCGGTGTCCGGATTCTTTCCCGTAGCCTTCATCCCTGCAGACTCTATCATTTCAAGGTAGTCGTTGTTGAACTCGTATCTGTGCCTGTGTCTCTCCGATATGAGTTCCTTTCCGTAAATCTTCCTTGCAAGGGACCCTTCCTCGAGCTTGCAGTCGTATGCGCCGAGCCTCATGGTACCACCCTTTATCGTCGTGCTCTTCTGGTCTTCCATAAGGTCTATGACCGGATACCTGGTCGCAGGGTTGACCTCCGTGGAAACCGCATCCTTGAGACCGACGACATCCCTCGCGAACTCGACCACGCACATCTGCATTCCGAGACAGATGCCGAAGAACGGCACGAGATTCTCTCTCGCATATCTTACCGCGAGCACCTTGCCTTCGAGTCCCCTTTCGCCGAAGCCCGGGGCGACAAGGATACCGTCCATGGCGGAAAGCTTCTCCTCCACGTTCGACTCATTGAGGAATTCGCTGTGGATATAATGCACGTTCACCTTGCACTCGTTGGCTGCGCCGGCGTGCACGAACGACTCGAGTATCGACTTGTATGCATCCTGAAGTTCCACGTACTTGCCGACAAGGGCTATATCCACCGTCGATTTCGGATGGAAAAGCTTGTCAAGGAACTGCTTCCACTTAGTCAGATCCGGCTCCGGAAGCCCCTTTATGCCGAAATGGTCGAGGACAAGCTGGTCCAGTTTCTCTGCCTGCATGTTGAGCGGCACCGAATATATGGACGGGGCATCAATGGACTCAATCACGTGTCCCGGCTTCACATTGCAGAAAAGAGCGACCTTCTTCCTGAGTTCCGGAGTAAGCTCATGCTCGGTCCTGCAGACGATAATGTCAGGCTGCACTCCGTTCTGCTGGAGCATCTGCACCGAATGCTGGGTCGGCTTGGTCTTCAGCTCCTTCGCCGCGCTCAGGTATGGCACGAGGGTCAGGTGTATCGTGACGCAGTCCTCCTCCGGGAGCTCCCACTGGAGCTGCCTCACCGCCTCGATGAACGGCTGGGACTCCATATCGCCGACCGTACCTCCTATCTCGGTGATTATCACGTCATATTTCCCGGACTTGCCGAGCAGGAGCATCCTCCTCTTGATTTCGTCCGTGATATGAGGGACAATCTGCACTGTCTTGCCGAGATATGCACCCTCCCTCTCCTTGTTGATGACCGTGTTGTAGATTTTGCCGGTGGTCACATTGTTGGCCTTGGATGTGTGGACACCGAGGAATCTCTCGTAGTGGCCGAGGTCGAGGTCTGTCTCCGCTCCGTCTTCCGTGACGTAGCATTCGCCGTGCTCGTACGGGTTGAGCGTTCCGGGGTCGACATTGATGTACGGGTCAAACTTCTGAATCGTGACTCTCAGCCCCCTCGCCTGAAGAAGTTTTGCCAGTGAAGCCGAAATTATACCTTTGCCTAATGACGAGGCAACGCCGCCTGAAACGAAGACATACTTTGGATGCATAGATATTGCTTTAACGTTACAGGGTTGCAAAATTAATCAAAAAAACGAGAAGCCGCCCAAAAGTGTGAAAAAAATCCGACAATTGGCATTATGAAGAAAACATTTATTACCTTTGCATGTTTATGAAAAGATAACGGAAAGATGCAGACCTATTATTTACTGATGGCTGCCATGTTCGTCATGGCCATTGTGGTGTTCATAGCGCTGTTCTTCTTCAAGGCAGGCTATGGCTATCTGTCTTCCGGAAACTGGGGACCCAAGATAAACAACAAGATAGCATGGGTAATCATGGAGTCTCCGGCATTCATATTCCTCTTCCTGTACGTGGCGGACTACCTTCTTTCCGGGCGGGACACCGGAAACGAAAAGGCCGTACTGCTCGTGATGGCCGGCCTGTTCCTCGTACATTATTTCCAGAGGGCGTTCATATTCCCGCTCCTGATGAGAGGCAAAGGCGAGATGCCTGTGGCCATAATGGCAATGGGGATGGTCTTCAACGGCCTGAATGCCTATTTCATCGGAAGCTGGCTCTTCGAATTTGCACCTGAAGGAAAATACACTATGGAGTGGTTCACCTCTCCGCAGTTCATCGTAGGGACATTGGTGTTCATCACCGGCATGCTCATAAACATAGACTCGGACTATGTAATCAGGCATCTGCGCAAGCCAGGCGACACAAGGCACTACATCCCGAAGAAAGGCCTGTACAAATATGTGACTTCAGCGAACTATTTCGGGGAACTGACGGAATGGGTAGGATATGCCATACTCACATGGTCCCCGGCCGGGCTGCTGTTCGCGATATGGACATTCGCGAACCTTGCCCCGAGGTCAAAGTCACTGACCGCAAAATACGAGGAGGAGTTCGGGGACGAATACAGGGAGCTGAAGAGAAAGAACCTTATACCGTTTATCTGGTGAAACAATCATGAGCAATCTTTTTACCCCTTACAGCATCGGTCCTCTTGAACTGAGGAACCGGACCATCAGGTCTGCCGCCTTTGAAGGTATGTGCGAGAACAATTCCCCGAGCAAGGAGCTGTTCGACTACCACACGGCAGTCGCACGGGGCGGCATCGGCATGACCACCGTCGCATACGCTGCCGTCTGCCAGAGCGGCCTTTCTTTCGAGAGGCAGCTGTGGATGCGTGAAGAGATAGTGCCGGAACTGAAAAAGCTGACCGATGCGATACACAAGGAAGGTGCGAAGGCATCGATACAGCTCGGGCACTGCGGCAACATGTCGCACAGGCGCATCTGCGGATGCCGTCCGCTGGGTGCAAGCAGCGGATTCAACCTCTACTCCCCCACTTTCGTGCACGGCATGACGGTAAAGGAGATAGATGAGGTGGTCGAAGCCTACGGGAAGGCGGTGGAGCTCAGCATAAAGGCCGGATTCGATGCAGTGGAGATACATGCAGGGCACGGCTACCTGATTTCCCAGTTCCTTTCCCCGTACACGAACAAGCGCAAGGATGAATACGGAGGCTCCCTCGACAACAGGATGAGGTTCATGCGCAGGTGCATGAAGGCTGTCACGGATGCCGGGAAAGGCAAAGTCGCCATATTCGTGAAGATGAACACCCGCGACGGATTCCGCGGAGGGATGGAGATAGACGAATCCATAGAAGTGGCAAAGGAGCTCAGGAAATGCGGGGCGGATGCACTCGTGCTTTCCGGAGGGTTCGTAAGCAGGGCCCCGATGTATGTAATGAGAGGCCGCTTCCCCAAGAGATGCATCGCCCATTACATGCCGCCGAAAATGTGGTGGCTGAAGCTCGGCGTGATGATTGGAGGGAACATAGTCTCCCCGACTGTCCCGTTCAAGCATCTGTTCTTCCTTGAGGACTCCCTGAAATTCAGGAAGGCCCTTCCGGACATGCCGCTTGTGTATGTGGGAGGAGTCTTGTCAAGGGCTGATGCGGACAAGGTGATGGATTGCGGATTCGAGATGCTCCAGATGGGGCGCGCCGTCCTGGAGGACACGGATTTCGTGAACAAGATGAAGGCCGACGAGAACCATTGCAGCGCATGCGAGCACACGAACTTCTGCATCGGCAGGATGTATTCCCTCGAGATGTGCTGCCACAAGGTGTGCAAGGATATCACTCCTGCACTCAAAAGGGAGGTTGAACGGACAATCAGGTCCAATGACCGTCTCGAACGCAGATACGGCTACAAATGACGGATATTCCAGGCAACATTATTGCCTAATGGAAATATAATATAAGGTGGGACGGTCTGCCGCGCAGAGCATTCTGCGAGGAAAGTCCGGACAGGAAAGGGCACTTCACTGCGGAAATCGCAGACAGGGGAAACCTTGTGGACCACGTAACAGAAAACAACCGCACGCCTATGGCATGCAAGGGTGAAAATGTGAGGCAAGAGCTCACAACGGGCATTGGCGACAATGTCCGGGTACGTACCTGAAGCCTGCAAGACCAAATATACTGGCAATCAAGGGCTGCCCGTCCGATGTCAGGGGGTAGGTTGCGTAGATAAATGGCAGATTAAAACAGAAACCGGCTTACGGTCCCACCTTTGACTTTAACATTCCTCCGGACTTACGTGCAGACGCACAAAGTCCGGAGATTTTTTTCACTCTGCAGCAAGCCTGCGCGAGATTTTCTGTCCGAGAGATGATGCGTATGGAAGCTGGAAATCCTTCCGGGACATCTCGAGCCAGTCTGAAGCCAGCTGATATTCCCCCTGCAGATAACATGCTGCCGCGATATTGTATTCGATGCAGGCCTTCTTCTCGAGATTCTCGGTGTCGAGCATCTCCATCCACTTTTCCACTGCCTGGCCCCACTTGTAGTCATTGACATAGAAATACGTGTCGTACCAGTCCTGGGACTCGTACAGGAAGAATACGATTTCCTCGGCTCTCCACCCCGGGGCGAACTTGCCTCCTGAGGTCTGTCCGGCATATCTGGCGGAAGTCCCGAGACTTGATTTCAGGATGAATGCGACACCTTTTTCCGATTCTGTGCCGGTGACCTGGGCCGATGCCCTTGCGATGCTGCTGCCGCTGAACTTGAGGACGGTGTCCCTGCTGTCCATTGAATCATAGACATAGAGATTGACGGAAAACGGAAAAGAGCCCTGGGCCATGCTCGTGCCGTCGGTTTCCACGACTTCGGTTGCGGCTGTCCCGAAATCAGGGGAATCGGACAGGAACACCACATCCGCCCCGGTATCCATCAGAACACCGAGCATCGTTTCCTTAGACGAATAGTCGATGCCGGGGTCTTTCTGCATGCAGAACATGGTAATGAGGCTGTCGCCTCCGAAGTAATCCTCCTCGAGCCTCGAAGCGAACGCGGCAGAGTATTCTGCGGCGAAAAGGGAATCGGCGGAATCACCGTTGTCCAGATAGACGACAGATATTGTCTTGCCGACAAGATCGACGCCGGACATTGAAGGCTGCCGGGTCTCTATCTCGAGGACATAGGCGGACGGCCCGCAGGAAGATACGGCAAAAGACACGGTCCCTGCCAGCGCAAGAGCCGCCAGTCTGCTTCCAATGAAAAATTTCCGTTTCATGATGCTCTGGATATTATTGTTGTGTTCACCTCACGATTCTGGCCGTGAGGTCATACTCGTCAGCCCCGGTAATCATCACGTCGATGAACGTGCCGCACAGCTTCCGGGGATTGTCGTGTCCGTCGTATTTTACAAGAATCTCGCCATCCACCTCGGGACTTTCATACTCGCTGCGGCACACAAGCACACCGTCCGTGCAGCTGTCCACGATGACCCTTGTCCGAGTCCCTATCCTCGCACGGTTGCATGCGAGCGATATGGAGCCCTGCAATGTCATGAGTTCGTCCAGCCTTTTCTGCTTTGTGGAACGCCGTACGGTGTCCCTGAAATGTTCTGCACCGTAAGTCCCTTCCTCCTCGGAATACATGAACGCACCGAGCCGCTCGAACCTCGCCTCCTCCACGAAACCGAGCAGTTCGCGGAACTCTCGCGTGCCTTCTCCCGGATGCCCGACAATCATGGTCGTCCTCAGCATCACTCCCGGCACCTTCTCGCGCATCTTCCTTATGAGGGCGCGGGTCCATGCCCCGTCGACATTCCTGCGCATGTTGGCCAGTACCTTGTCCGAAACATGCTGCAGCGGTATGTCGATATAACGGCACACCTTGGGATTCCCAGCCATCTGCTCGAGCACATCCTCCGGAAATGCGTCCGGATAGGAATAATGTACCCTGAGCCACTCGATGCCGTCTATCCTCGACAACCTCGACAACAGTTCGGCAAGTTTGCGTTCGTGATACAGGTCGAGGCCATAGTAAGTGGTGTCCTGGGCTATGAGTATCAGTTCCTTCACCCCTTTTGCGGCGAGAAGACGCGCTTCCGCCTCCAGTTCCTCCATAGGCACCGACCTGTGCCTGCCCCTTATGTACGGGATTGCACAGTATGAACAACGCCTGTCGCATCCTTCCGAAATTTTCAGATAGGCATAATGCGACGGAGTGGTGAGATGGCGGCATACGTCCTTCGACCTGTCGGGCACGGCTCCGAGATACTCTATGAGAGGGTCGAAGTCTGTCGCCCCGAACCAGGCATCTACCTCGGGAATGAGGGAAGGCATCTCGGATGCATACCTCTGGGAGAGACACCCGAAAACAACAACCCTGCCGATGTCTCCCCTCTTCATGGCCTCCACAGCTTCGAGAATGGCGTTCACAGACTCCTCCTTGGCATCCCCGATAAAACCGCAGGTGTTTATCAGGAGTGTGTCGCAATGCTCCCCGGAAGCCTCTTCCGGGATAATCCTGTAAGAGCCCTCAAGCTGGGAGATGACATGCTCCGTATCTACCCTGTTCTTCGAGCACCCCAGGGTAAGCGTGCGCAATACTGGCAAAGGGCGGGACATGGCAGGCTGCATCATTATTCCGTTACAGACTCTTCACCGGCTGCATCGTCATCGCCTCCGAAGTCGAGAGATGCGTGCTCCTTCAGGAGATTGTACCAGAGGGTCACCTTCCTCATGTGTGATACATGGAACCGGTCCCTGTCATAATCCGGAAGCACTTTCCCGAAAAATGCCACGAGGTCCTTCTCGGAAGAATCACGTGCAGGGGCATTGTCCTCTCCGAGCGCATCCTTCATCTTCATGAACACGTCCTTGAGCTTCACCTCGCCTTCATCGGTGTAGATGGCGATATCCTCGAGTGTCGTCACCTTGCTTCTGATGCCGACACAAGTCCTTTTCCCGTCCGAGAGGGACTCTATTATCACTCCGTTCCTCGCCTGGGAAATGAAGCGGTACAGCCCGCTCATCCCGGCAATCGTCAAAATTTTTGTAAGTTCAGTCTTCATTGTTCGTATCCGATAATTTAACGTCAGTTCGACGAATTTATATTGTCCAGGACCAGGGAATTCGTCGAACTGTCGTTATGGATTTCCTTGAAATCCAAATTTCTTAAACCCCAGTCGCTGTGGCGACAGCCCCTTTTCAAGAGGCGCCACCCCCATTCGCCCCCTCGCCGGGGGCTCGTCGCAGAACTTGCGTTCTGCTCCTCAGCGGAAGTTCGATGATTTTCAATAAATTAAAATTCATCGAACTCACGATAACTTATATTTGACCAGATTCATGTAGACTTCAGTCACCTTCCGTTCAAGGTCTGCGAAGTCCCCGTCATTGACTATGATGAAATCTGCATTGCAGGCAGACTTCCCTTCCGATATGTCATTGAGCAGTTTCTGCCGCGCCATCCTGCGCAGCACCTCCTCCTTGCCGGCCCCGTCTCTGGCCATGGCCCTCCTCATCCTGACTTCCACAGGTGCGTCCACGAGAAGTAGCCGGTCCACTATGTCCGCGAAAAGAGGTTTCCCGAGGATGATGGCAGACTCCAGGACAACGAACGGGCCAGCGGAAGATTCCTTCCAGCGCAGGAAATCCAGTTTGACCTCCGGATGTACGATGTCCTCAAGCAGGGCCAGCTTCCCGGCATCCCGGAATACTGCCTCCGCGAGCCGCGCCCGGTCCACACCGCCTCCGGGAACTGTCAAGCAGATTCCCATGGCTTGCGAAATCCTTTCCGCAAGGCCGGGCACTGAAGTGTACAGACACTTTGTCCTCGAGTCGGAGTCATAGACAGGTATGCCCAGCCTCCTGAAGACCGAGCATGCAGCGGATTTCCCGCTTCCTATCCCCCCTGTCACGGCAAGGGTCATTTTTCTGTCAGGACACATTCGAATATCTCCGGTATCATCTCATAGCCGAGGACCCCTTCCGGCAAGTCCGCAGGCTTGGGGATGCACTTCCTGGAACGGGAGGCGATATAATCGTTGTAATCTATGTAGAACGAGGTCTGCGACACATCCGAGACCAGCGGGAAGACGCATTTGAAGACGACCTCCGCCTTTGACGGATATACCATCATCTCCTTGTCCTTCGGGACATTCGCCGTATAGATGTAGACCTCGGACGGAATCTCCACATACCTGAACACATCGATGGAATAGTGGACCTCACTTTCCGAGAAACGCACCCCCTTTATCTTCTCCAGCCTGGAGACGCCTGCAGCCCCCGACTTGAGATGCTGCAGCTTGATGGTCTCGGTGAAAACACGGTCCACGTTTGCCAGATGGTACGGCTCCCCGTATATGGTCACCGAATCCGGCTCTATCTCGAGGTTGTCCGTGGTCATGTACTGCGGCTCGAAATCTATCGACGCCACAGGGAACACGGGCACACGCTTGCTCGTCTCGTATGGGAACCTGAAGAACAGGGTGTCGGAAAGGAAGTATTCCACGTTCACCTTCTCCCCGTATATCAGATGGGCGGCCTCGTTGAGCTGCGTCCTGGTGATGTAATACATCTCCCCGGAGCGGTGCGCCAGGGACTGGACATCGAAACGTATCCTGACTGGAGTCCTGTTCAGGGCGATTTTGGATTTGATTATGTTGTATCCGGATGTCCTGCACCTGGCCACCACCTCGCATGAATTGGAGGATGAGACCATGTGTCCTTCCAGATTGTCGCACTCGGCCACCATCCGGATTGTCAGGAAGTCGGAGTAGTTCAGGGAAAGATTGTGTATCAGCCAGATGCTGAAAGCCAACAGGAGGGACAGGGAAAATACGGTCCAGTCCCTCCCGTCATGCTTCAGCGAATACAGAAGCCGATACAGCAATTTTTTCATCACAGTCCTCCTGGACGGTTACTGCTGGGCAGTCTCGCTGAAATCCCTGACTACGGAATTCTTGTCGACGCGGAGCTTCACGTTGCTGTCGACTTCGAGCAGCAGGCTCTTCTCCTTCACTTCTGCCACCGTGCCGTAAATGCCGCCGATGGTGACGACCTTGTCACCCTTCTTGAGTCCCTCGCGGAATTTCTGCAGTTCCTTCTGCTGTTTTCTCTGAGGTCTGATCATGAACAGCCACATCACCACGAAGATGAGTATGAGCATTATCCACATTGACCATTGACTGCCGGCCTGAGTCTCTGTCTGGGCACTTGCTGCCGGCTCTGCGTTAAGCAAAAAAGTAATGAAATTCATTTCTGTTATGGTTTGTTGATTACTGATGCGGAAGCTGATGTCGCACACCGGCTAAAGCAGACCTTTGCCGGATTTGACTATCTTGCCTTCGGAGGCGAGCCTCTGGATGAGCCTGTCGAGAATGCCGTTCACGAACACCTTGCTCTTGGGCGTGCCGAAGTATTTGGATATCTCCACGTATTCGTTGATTGTCACCTTCACCGGAATCGTAGGGAAAGCCACTGCCTCGGCCACCCCGAGGACGATAAGACACATGTCTGTGGTCACGATACGCTCGTTGTCCCAGTTCGACACCGACTCGGCCACCATGTCATAGTATTTCCTGTAGTTTAGGTACGCCTCGCGGAGCAGCCTTCTCGAGAAGATGCGGTCATCTTCGGTGTCATCCCCCTTCCTGATGTCGCTCAGATACAGAGGCGGGAGCGACCAGCCGGCACCCTTGCCGATGGCCTCCACCGTCTTGCAAACGTAGGTCAGGGCATAAGGAAGGTCCTCGGTCCAGTAGATTGACATGCCCTCGAGCATCTGGTCGAGCTCCGGAAGGTCGGTGAACTCCTCTTCGAATATGTGCACGAAAAGCCTGCAGTCCTCCTTCAGGGAAGACTCTTCAGCCTGCATGTATCTCCTGTAGTATTCCTTGGAGGACACGGAGTTGAACACCTTCTTCAGAAGGAGGTCGTACTGGTCCCACGAGAACTTCTTTTTCTTGAATATCTTCTGGAAATCAGGGTCGCTGTCGAGAATTTTTGCGAGGGCGTTGTCCGCAAACCTCATGTTCGGGTTCCGCTCCTCCTCCGTCGGATTGAACTTGTTCCTCGCAGCCTCAATCCTGTCGGCGGCGATTTTGGTAAGCGGCGAGACCACACCGAGCATGAAGACGTAGAGGTCCCGTGTCGCTTCACAGGAGGACTCCAGCTGGGCCTCAGCCTCGGCAAGCGATGAATTACCCTTCAATTCGCTGCTATACAGTGCTTTAAAGACCTTTATCCTTAGAATACGTCTATTGAGCATAACTATGAGTCAAATTTTCTGCAAAGATAATCTCATTTTCAGAAAAATCCCTATCTTTGTAAAGTTTTACAAAAAAATATTGCAATGTACAGCGAGGATTTTGACGATGCAAATGCGCAGGAGCGTTCGGGGGAAGATGTCTACTCGAAGCAGGTAAGGGCCGGGAAGAGGACATACTTCTTTGACGTGAAGGCGACAAGGGGGAACGACTATTATCTGACGATAACCGAAAGCAAGCGCAAGGTCGAGAAAGACGGACGCTTCACATACGACAAGCATAAAATTTTCCTCTACAAGGAGGATTTCGAGAAATTCATCTCGAGCCTGCAGGAAATGGTCGACTACATAAAGGCCAACTGTCCTGTGCAGGAATCTCCGGAAGACGGGACTGACGGAAACAAATATTCATCTGACATCAGTTTCGAGGAGCTGTAGGAAGCTGACGTCCTGCCTGCGGATGCGGGAAGGACACACTGATACCGGACCGGATGGTCCATGCCAGGGAAAAGGGGTGGGTCAAGACTTTTGGCCCGCCCCTGATTTACGAAAGTCCGGCGGCTTCCCTGGTGTCGAGTTCAATGACTTGCCGGACCTGTGCCACATTTATGGAAAACTACGGATTCATCAGAGTTGCAACGGCTGTTCCTGCACTCAGGCTTGCCGACCCGACGTATAACGTGAATGAGATGTGCCGGATGACGGACATTGCAGAAAGCAGGCAGGTGTCACTGCTCCTGTTTCCGGAACTCTCCGTGACAGGATATTCATGCGGGGACCTGTTCGGACAGCAGGCATTGCTGGACGCTGCAGAGGACGGACTGAAAAGGCTCATGGAACACACCAGAGGCAAATCCGTCACCGTGGTTGCAGGGGTTCCCGTGGCGTTCAGGGGCAGGCTTTACAACTGTGCCGCAGTGCTGAAGAACGGGAACATCAAGGGGCTGGTGCCCAAGACATGGCTTCCGGACTACAACGAATTCTACGAAGCCCGCTGGTTCTCGTCGGGAAAGGATTTTCTGGTAAGCGGCAATCCGACCACCGGCAGGAATCTCGTGAACGGGAAAGACACCGTCCGGGAAGGGTTCAATGCGGAAATCGAGTATGCAGGGTTCCGATGCAACATATCCCCTGCCCTTCTGTTCAGGACAGGCAAGGTCCTGTTCGGAATCGAGATTTGCGAAGACATGTGGACACCTGTACCGCCTTCCTCATTCCTCGCACTTGCCGGCGCCCAGCTCATTCTGAACCCCTCGGCAAGCAATGAGGTCCTGGCCAAGCACGAATACAGGAAAAACCTCATAAGCCAGCTTTCAGCAAGGAATGTCTGCGGCTACGTCTACTGCTCGTCCGGGGCCGGGGAATCGACACAGGACCTTGTCTACGGCGGCACTTCACTCATATACGAGAACGGTACGCTGCTGAAGGAGAACGAGAGATTCTCCACCTCTCCGTCAATGACGGTGGCGGACATCGACACAGAAAGGCTTGACACCCACAGACGCAGGATGAGCACATTCGCTTCAGTGACTCCGGACGGGACAGATGCGGCTTCGTACAGCCGGCTGTATTCGGTCGTGGACACCGGAAGACAGGCCGACACGGACTTCACCGCGACTCTTGAAAGGCAGGTGGAAGCACATCCGTTCGTTCCGGCCGGAAATACGGAGGAAACCGGTGCAAGGTGCAGGGAAATCATGTCAATCCAGGTCATGGGACTTGCATCGAGGCTTGCACATGTAAACTGCAACACTGCAGTGGTGGGCATTTCCGGCGGTCTTGACAGCACCCTTGCGCTGCTCGTGACAGCCCTTGCATTCGACAAGCTCGGATGGGACAGGAAAAGAATCCTCGGCATCACCATGCCGGGATACGGGACTACAGGAAGGACATACAGGAACGCCGTCGACCTGATGGCGGCCCTCGGCGTCACATGCAGGGAAATATCCATAGCCGCATCATGCGACCGGCATTTCGCCGACATAGGCCACGACAAGGACATCCACGATATCACGTACGAGAACTCCCAGGCAAGGGAGCGCACGCAGATACTCATGGACATTGCCAACCAGTCCGGAGGAATCGTCATCGGCACCGGAGACCTCTCCGAACTCGCCCTCGGCTGGGCCACCTACAACGGTGACCACATGTCCATGTACGGGGTGAACGCAAGCATCCCGAAGACGCTTGTCAAGCATCTTGTAAGATGGGCGGCGGAAAACCGTTTCGGTACGGACAGCGCATGCGGAGATGAAGGCGGAAGGACGGCAAGGGAGATTCTCTCGGACATAATCGACACCCCTATCAGCCCGGAACTTCTCCCTGCCGACGACAAAGGGAGGATAAGCCAGAAGACGGAGGACATCGTCGGGCCATACGAACTGCACGATTTCTTCCTGTACAACTTCTTCAGGAACGGTTACCGGCCGGGGAAGATTCTTTTCCTCGCTGAAAAGGCATTCGTCGGGATATACGGCAGAGAGGAAATAAAGAAATGGCTGAAGACCTTCATAAGAAGATTCTTCAGCCAGCAGTTCAAGCGGTCCTGCCTGCCTGACGGGCCGAAAGTCGGAAGCGTGTCGCTTTCTCCCCGCGGAGACTGGAGAATGCCGTCGGATGCCAAAGCCGGCCTGTTCCTGTCAGAGCTCGAGTGACGCTATGAGCTTGTCGAACAGGAGAGACATCCTGTCTGCGGCGGCGTCGGCCGCAGCCACCACATCGTCCCCGTTGTTCTCGTAATCCTCCGCATAGTCGTCGTGCGCCTCATTGGTTATCACAGACATGCCGAACACCGGTATCGAGGAGTGCCTTGCGGCGATGACCTCCGGTATCGTGGACATGCCCACGGCGTCCGCCCCGATCATCCTGAAATACCTGTATTCCGAAGGTGTCTCGTAGGAAGGACCCGTACCGGCAAGATATACCCCTTTTTTGACTTCGATTCCCAGTTCTCCTGCTATCTTTTCGGCAGAACGGATCAGGGCAGGGTCATAGGGCCTGGTCATGTCCGGAAAACGCGGTCCGAATTCCTCGAGATTCGGGCCTACAAGCGGATTCGGCAACAGGTTTATGTGGTCCCTGATAATCATCAGGTCTCCGACCCTGAACCCGAAATTGACACCTCCCGCCGCATTGGAGACGAAGAGCCACCTTATGCCGAGCTTCTTCATGACTCTCACCGGCAGGACAACCAGTTCCATCGGATAACCCTCGTAATAGTGGAAACGCCCCTGCATCGCAATGACTGTCTTTCCTCCGAGACTGCCGACAATGAAATTGCCCTTGTGCCCTATGGCTGTCGACACCGGGAACCCCGGTATATCCCTGTAAGGTATGACAATCCTGTCTGAAATACTGTCCGCGAGCTTGCCGAGCCCGCTGCCTAAAATTATACCTGTGACCGGCTCAAGCGCACCGATTCTGCTTTTCACGAAATCAACTGCATTGTTGATTCTCTCTAATCTCGGGTCCATAGCAAAATATATAGTAAGTTATGTGAAATTTTCCACTTTCCTGACGGCCGTCATCCTATCCGCCCGAGAATCTTCCTCGCTTCGGAAAGGATTTCCTTCTCCCCCTCTATTGTCCTGTGCCTCATTATGAACCTGCCGTTGCATATCACCGAATCTATGCAGTCGCTGTGAGCCGAATAGATGAAATTGGCGAGGAACGGGGCGTTCGACAGGAAGAAGCTGCTGCCGGTATCCACTATCATGATGTCCGCAAGGGCGCCTGGCTCTATGCGGCCGCAGTCAAGACCGAGGGCGGAAACCGCATTGGACGTGGCCATCGCAAGGAGCTCGTCGAGAGGCATTGCCGCAGGGTCGTCCCGCCATGCCTTCTGCACGATTGCGGAAGTCTTCATGGCCTCAAGCAGGTCGAGGTTGTTCGACGAGGCGCATCCGTCCGTGCCGAGACAGATGTTTATTCCGGCATCCCTCATTTCATTGTACAGGAAACGGTATCCGGAAGCAAGCTTGAGATTCGAATTGATATTGTGCACGCATGAAACGTTCCTCCTGGCAAGGATGTCAATGTCGTTTTCATCGAGCCAGAGGGTGTGTGCCGCAACCACGTCCGGCCCCAGGATTCCGAGACCGTCAAGATACGCCACCGGAGTCATCCCGTGGGCGGCAATGCAGTCCTTCACCTCCTTGGATGTCTCGCACAGATGCACGTTTATCTTCAGCCCGTTCTCTCTCGCATAGCCGGCGGCCCAGCATATCTGCTCCTCGCTGACGGAGTAGACGGAATGTATGGCAACGGAGAATGAAACCGTGTCCGGCCATGCCAGCGACACCTCCCTGACCTTCATGCACTCCTGTCTCTGGCGCAGGGACCTCGCCTTGTCGTAATGGTCGAGATGGACATAGGAAAGGACGGCCCTCATCCCCATCTCGGACACGGCCCTTACAGCCACTTCCGGCATCCAATACTGGTCCAGGAAAGCTGTGGTGCCGGTCTTTATCATCTCCAGACATGCCACCTTCGTTGCCCAATATATGTACTCCTCGTCTATCTTCTCCTCCTCCACCCAGATTTTGTCTATCCAGTCGGCAAAACACACGTCCTCGCCCACCCCGCGGAACAGGGTCATCGCAGCATGGGTATGGGCATTCACGAATCCCGGAAGCGCGACCATGCCGGTGCAGTCGACCGTCTCCGCATTCCGGACATCTGCCGGGAGCTCTCCCAACCCTGCAGGCACCACTGCCGCGATTCTGCTGCCAACTATCAGAATGTCACGGTTTTCACCGTCACACATTATATTTTTCAACAATATACCTCGCATAATGATGAAACCGAAAATTTCCGCTAATATATTAAAAAATCCTTTCCAAGTCCATAGATGCCCCGCAGGCAGAAGACATCCGGGCAAGAGTTTTTCATGGTTCAAAGACAATTTTCAAGCTTTTTTCGTAAATTTGGCACGTTTTAGATAAAACTGGAGCAAGATGGCTTTCAAAGGAACTATAGAAATAGACAGACAGAGATGCAAGGGCTGTTCGGTATGTATCGCGAACTGTCCGATGGAGTGTATCAGATTGTCCAAGGCTGTGAACAGCAAGGGATACAGGTATGCGGAACTTGCGAATGACGCGTGCATCGGTTGTGCAAGCTGCGCAACGGTATGCCCGGATTCGGTAATCACGGTTTACAGAGTTAAAATCTGAAGAATATGACGGAAAAGATATTGTTGAAAGGCAACGAGGCGATTGCCCTCTCGGCCATACGCAACGGGGTTGACGGATACTTCGGCTATCCTATCACGCCGCAGTCGGAAGTCATGGAAACCCTTATGAAGGAGAAGCCGTGGGAGACCACGGGAATGGTGGTGCTTCAGGCGGAAAGCGAACTGTCGTCCATAAACATGGTCTACGGCGGCGCATGCTGCGGAAAGAAGGTGATGACATCGTCCAGCAGCCCGGGAATCAGCCTGATGGCGGAAGGCATAAGCTACATCGCAGGAGCGGAGCTGCCTTGCGTGATAGTCGACGTGATGAGGGGCGGCCCAGGACTGGGGACCATACAGCCGAGCCAGAGCGACTATTTCCAGGCGGTCAAGGGAGGCGGACACGGTGACTACCACTGCATTGTGCTTGCCCCTGCATCTCCGCAGGACATGTACGACTTCGTGGACTGGGGTTTCGACCTTGCGTTCAAGTACAGGAATCCTGTGATGATACTCGCAGACGGCATCATCGGCCAGCTCATGGAAAAGGTGGAGATGCACCCGGTGAAACCGAGGCGCACCGATGAGGAGATACTCAGGGACGCGCCGTGGGCCACTGTCGGAAAACCTGCATCGAGGGCGAGGAATGTAATCACATCCCTCTCGCTCGACGCCAACACACAGGAGGAGTTCAACCGCAAGCTCCTTGTGAAGTACGGAAAGATAAAGGAGAACGAGGTGAAATATATCGGATACCGCACGGAGGATGCAGAATACCTCTTCGTGGCTTTCGGATGCTCCGCGAGAATCTGCGAGGCTGCCACCGACATGCTCCGCGAGGAAGGCATCAAGGCCGGCCTGCTCCGTCCTGTCACCCTGTATCCATTCCCTGAGAAGGAGATTTCGAGGCTCGCGGGACAGGTGAAGAGCATGATGAGCATCGAGCTCAGTCTCGGGCAGATGGTGGAGGATGTCAGGCTTGCCGCAGACGGGCGATGCCCTGTGGGATTCTACGGCAGACAGGGCGGGAACATATTCACTCCAGAGGAGATTGTGTCCGAGTTCAAGAAATTCAACAACATAGCGTGACAGAAGTCTGACTGAAACAAATACAACCGAAATGGACAGCGTTACAGATATAAGGAAACCAGAGAATATCGTCTACCGGAAGCCTGCCCTTCTGACAGACAACATCATGCACTACTGCCCGGGATGCTCCCACGGCACGGTGCACAAGATAATAGCCGAAGTCATAGAGGAGATGGGCATCCAGGACAGGACCATCGGCATCAGCCCGGTCGGCTGCTCCGTCTTTGCCTACAACTACATCGACATAGACTGGCAGGAGGCAGCCCACGGGCGCGCACCGGCACTTGCCACGGCGGCCAAGAGGCTTAACCCGGACAAGTATGTATTCACCTACCAGGGAGACGGGGACCTCGCCTCCATCGGTACAGCCGAGATTATACATGCCTGCAGCCGTGGCGAGAACATTGTCGTGGTATTCATCAACAACGGGATATACGGCATGACCGGGGGACAGATGGCTCCTACCACACTGCTCGGCATGAAGACATCCACCACCCCGTACGGAAGGGATGCGAAACTTAACGGGTTCCCGCTGAAGATAACGGAGATGCTTGCCGCGCTCGACGGCACCGCATTCATCACGAGACAGGCCGTACACACGGCCGCCGCCGTGCGCAAGACGAAGAACGCCATAAGGAAAGGCTTCGAATACAGCATGAAGGACATAGGGCTGTCTTTCATAGAGGTGGTGTCCACATGCAACTCGGGATGGAAGCTCTCGCCGGTGGAGGCAAACAAATGGATGACTGAACACATGTTCGAGAAATATCCTCTCGGGGACATAAAGGATGTGCTCAAATAACCAGGAAGAAAACAAGAATCATGAAGGAAGAGATAATAATTGCAGGTTTCGGCGGACAAGGGGTCCTTTCCATGGGAAAAATCCTCGCCTATTCCGCCATAATGCAAGGGCTTGAAGTGACATGGATGCCGTCCTATGGCCCGGAAATGAGGGGCGGGACAGCCAACGTGTGCGTGATAATAAGCGACAGGAAGATAAGTTCCCCGATAATAACGAGGTATGACACGGCCATCATCCTGAACCAGCAGTCGATGGACAAGTTCGAGAAGAGCGTGAAGGAAGGCGGACTGCTTGTTTACGACCCGAGCGGCATCACGAGGATGCCGGAGCGGAAGGACATAAGGATATGCAGCATAGACGCGATAGAGATTGCGGCTGAACTCGGGAACGCCAAAGTCTACAACATGGCGGTACTCGGGGCCTATCTGAAGATGAAGCCTCTCATGGAGATGGAAAATGTGCAGAAAGGGCTGGAGAAATCGATTCCTTCGAGATATGGAGACCTGATTCTGAAGAACAGGGAAGCCATAGAGAAAGGAATGGAAAGGGTGAAATCGATTTCAGACAACATCTAAGTTATTGTTTTTGTCATAAAATTCATTATCTTTGCTAAGTATTTCGACAAAAAAGTCTTTGTGATGCTTGACGAGCTGAGAAACGACATCGCCGCCCTGATATCGGTGTACGAGAAAACCCGGAAGGAATGCGACGAGACGGAGGAAAGGCTCAGGCAGTGCGAAGAAACCAATGAGGAATACAGGAAGCAGATTATTGAGTTGGAAAGACAGATAGATAACTTGAAGCTCAAAAACGCCTTCCTTGCCGCGTCGGGAGATGAGGAGGCAAAGGAAAAGATAGACAGGCTCATCAGGGAAATCGACAAATGCATATCAATACTGGAAGGGTAAATGAGGCGGAAGATTACCATCAGGATTCTCAACAGTCAGTTTCCGGTGGAAGCTGAAAGTCCTGAAATGGAGAGAAGGATACGTGAGGCCGCCGAAAAGGTGGACGGGAAGTACAGCGAGTATTTGAGGATGTTCCCGGGGAGAAGTCCCGAAGAGATTCTGTCGTTCGTTGCGCTGAACAGCTGTCTGGAGGTTGCGGAGCTGGAGAAGAATGCTGAAGACAGGCGCAGGGAGGAAGAGGCCCTGCAGGCGGATTTGAAGGGTTATCTGAAAGATATCGGTAAGAAAAACGGCCGTTAGTTACTTATTTGCTGAAATCTACATTTTGTACAAGGTAACCGAGTACACTCGAATGGGGATGATGGACCTATGTTACCCGTATGGGGATTCCGGTTTCCGGGACGGAGGATATCAGAACCACTTTTCGGAGCTCAAATCTTATTGTTATAGGATTTTCTGAAAATTTTTGACTAACGGCTTTTTTAAGGATTTCCTGCAGGTCGGCTTCCGTTGCCGGCCTGTTTTTTTGTTTGACTGTTACACAATTATACACAACTATACACAACTGTTTTTACCATGATTTTATTTTACATATTGGCAGCACTTGCAGGGGCGGCGGCAGGTCTGGGGATATACATCCCGCTCCGCAGATATGCGCTCAACGGACAGAAAGACGAGATTATCAGAAAAGCGGAGCTTGAAGCCGAAAACATAAAGAAGGAGAAGATTTTCCAGGCAAAGGAGAAGTTCCTCCAGCTCAAGAGCGAGCACGAGCAGTACATAAACGAGAAGACGAAGCAGCTCCAGGAGAACGAGTCGAGGCTTAAGCAGAAGGAGAACACCATCAACCAGCAGAACTCTGAGCTCGGAAGGAAGCAGAGGGAGGCAGATGCCATCCGCGAGAACCTCAAGGCTCAGGTGGAAATAGCCAACAGGAAGTCGGAAGAATACGAAAAGCTCAAGGCTGAAGCGATAAGGCAGATAGAGAACATCGCCGGGATGAGCGCGGCTGAAGCCAAGAACCAGCTGATGGAGAACATGAAGGCTGAGGCGAGAAGCCAGGCGCAGTCCTATATCAACGATGTAATGGACGACGCGAGGATGAACGCCAACAAGGAAGCCAAGAGAATCGTCATCAACACCATACAGAGGACAGCCACCGAGACGGCCATCGAGAACGCGGTCACAGTTTTCAACATCGAGAGCGACGAGATAAAGGGAAGGATTATCGGACGGGAAGGAAGGAACATCAGGGCACTCGAGGCTGCGACAGGGGTGGAGATAGTGGTGGACGACACTCCGGAGGCGATTCTCCTCTCCGCATTCGACCCTGTAAGGCGCGAAGTCGCACGGCTTGCCCTCCATCAGCTCGTGGTGGACGGACGTATCCATCCGGCAAGAATCGAGGAAGTGGTCACAAAGGTGCAGAAGCAGCTTGAAGAAGAGATTATGGAGACCGGAAAGAGGACCTGCATTGACCTCGGCATCCACGGGATGAACATTGAGCTTGTCAAGCTCATCGGCAGGATGAAGTACCGTTCATCATACGGGCAGAACCTCCTTCAGCACTCCCGCGAGGTAGCCAACATCTGCGCGACGATGGCATCTGAACTCGGGCTCAACCCTAAGATAGCCAAGAGGGCAGGACTCCTCCACGACATAGGGAAAGTATCCGACGAGGACCCTGAACTTCCTCACGCCATACTCGGAATGAAACTCGCCGAGAAGTACAAGGAGAAGCCGGAAGTGTGCAACGCCATCGGGGCTCACCACGAGGAGATAGAGATGACATCCATCATCTCCCCTCTCGTGATGGTCGGCGACGCTATATCCGGAGCGAGGCCAGGTGCAAGGCGGGAAGTGATCGAATCCTATATCAAGAGACTGAAGGACATGGAAGACATAGCCCAGTCATACAAGGGTGTCACAAAGAGCTACGCAATCCAGGCCGGACGCGAGCTCAGGGTAATAGTCGGAGCCGAGCAGGTCAGCGACAAGGATGCGGAGACATTGTCCGGCGAGATAGCCAGGAAAATCCAGGAGGAGATGGTATATCCGGGACAGGTCAAAATTACAGTCATAAGGGAGACCCGTTCCGTAGCTTTCGCCAAGTAAGGCATTAAAGTGTTCTGCAATGAGATTGATGAAAATTTCAGCCTGCCTGCTCCTCGGTGCAGCCGCTGCAGCCGACCTTTCGGGCCAGGGGATGCTCGCCGCACCTGAAAAGACCATAGAGTGGACCGTTTCACAGGAGCCGGCGGACGAGGAAGGCATTGCCACCCTCGTGTTCACAGGTAAAATTGCCGAAGGCTGGCACACATACGACACGCACAGCGAGCTGTACGCGACATCGGTAGAGTTCGGGGAACTCACCGGATGCTCCCCCGCCGGCGAAGTGAGGGAAATGTCCGGAAGCGTGGATTTCGAAGGCCAGAAAGTGTTCTTCGGGGAGATTGTGCTTGCAGTGGACTTGAAAGTGGAGTCTGCGGATGCAGTGGCTGCCGGGACGTTGACCTGGATGAGCTGCTCCGACATCGCATGCGCCGCTCCGGAGTATTTCGACTTCGACGTGAAGCTTGCCGCACAGGAAAGTGCGGCCGGCATTTCCCAGGGAAATGCCATAACCGGGGCTCCCGGAGGGAAGTCCGGTTTCAGCTGGAGCCTCATAATCGAAGCGATACTGTGGGGATTCGCGGCACTCCTGACCCCATGCGTGTTCCCGATGGTGCCGATGACTGTGTCGTTTTTCCTGAAAGGTTCGTCCTCACCTGCAGCAGGAAGGTTCAAGGCTGCCATGTACGGGCTGTTCATAGTGCTGCTCTACACCGTGCCTGTCTCGCTTATCATTCTTGTCACACGGATTGTGGGCGGTGATGCAGTGACTGCGGACATATTCAACTGGCTGGCGACCCATTGGCTGCCGAACCTGATTTTCTTCATCGTGTTCATGGTGTTCGCCGCATCCTTCTTCGGTGCCTTCGAGATTATACTGCCGACCTCCATAGTCAACAAGTCGGACAGGAAGTCTGACAAGGGCGGGCTGGCAGGCATATTCTTCATGGCTCTGACCCTCGTCCTCGTCTCATTCTCCTGCACCGGCCCGATAGTCGGGACAGTGCTCATCAAATCCACCGAAGGCGAGTTCTGGACACCGATGGTAACCATGCTCGCATTCTCTGTGGCATTCGCACTGCCGTTCACGGTGCTCGCGCTGTTCCCTTCCCTGCTGACGAAGCTCAAGAGCGGGAGCTGGATGAACACGGTGAAAGTGGTGCTCGGATTCATTGAGATAGCACTCGGATTCAAGTTCCTCAGCGTCGCCGACCAGACATACCACTGGGGACTCCTCGACCGCGAGGTATATCTTGCAATCTGGATAGTCACCTTCTCTCTCCTCGGGCTGTATTTCCTCGGGAAAATCCGGTTCGCGCACGACGCACCTGTCGAGCATCTCTCGGTCAAGAGACTTGCCGCGGCTATTGCCGTGTTCTCGTTCGTGGTGTACATGATTCCGGGGATGTTCGGTGCTCCGCTGAAAGCACTGTCAGGGTATCTTCCGCCAATGACCACCCAGGACTTCGTGCTCGGAGGGAGCACAACTACGGCAGCACCTTCTGGAACGACGTCCGGAGGTGATAACACATACGACCTTCATCTTCCGCTCGGGCTTGAAGGCTACTTCGACCTTGAAGAGGGGCTTGAAGCTGCAAGGAAAGCCGGGAAACCGGTGTTTGTGGACATAACCGGGCACGGTTGCGTAAACTGCAGGGAGATGGAATCCAGAGTGTGGAGCGACCCTCAGGTTCTGGAACTGCTCAGGAACGACTACATCATCGTCGCTCTGTACACCGACGACAAGACCAGGCTCAAGGAAGAGGACTGGGTCACTACCGGAAACGGAGATGTCATAAAGCAGATGGGAAGGGCAAATTCCTACATAGTCAGGACTCGCTTCGGAGTGAATGCCCAGCCGAACTACGTGCTCCTCTCTCCCGACGGGGAACTGCTCGCACCTATACGGGGATACGACCTGAGTGTCCCGGGGTTCGTGTCTTTCCTGAAACAGGGGCTCGAAACATTCCGCCGGGAATAATAGTCTACCGGGTTAAGAAGGATCAGTCTTTCGGAGAAAAAAAACGGAGGTGACTCAAAATCCTTAAGAAGTCCCGTAGGGACCGCACCGGGTAGGTGCGAAATCCCCCTAATAGGGGGTACAGGGGGTTAGGATGGGTTCAGTCTTTCGGAGAAAGACGTTTAGAGGGGGTGACCCAAAAGCCAAGAGGCTTTGCGGTCATCCTCTTGTTGCGTATTTAGGTGTACGGCTTGCACTATC
>CALVDM010000019.1 GCA_944326335.1 uncultured Bacteroidales bacterium | reverse complement strand
AACTTGTATTTCTGGCCGTACTGCACCCTGAAGCTCTTTATCTGCCTCTTGCGCTCCTCTTCCACCATCTTGGTGAAATCCTGCGGGTCCACATACGGCACCATGTTGGTCCCTATGTGTATGAACCTGACCTTGCCGAGAAATTCGTCAACCGAAGTGGATACGGTATCGACAGGCACATCGCTCGCATTTATTATCCTGACGGCGCTCTGGTCCTCGTCTCCTGAAGCCGAAGGCATCACGAAAAGAACCTCGACACCGTTCGCGGCCAGCCCTTTGGTCATTCCGTAGCAGGCTGTCCCGAGTCCTCCTGCAATATGAGGAGGAAATTCCCAACCGAACATCAGAACTTTCATTTCTTTCCCTCCTTCCTGTATTTATCCATCAGATAGTCAACCCTGAGCAACGCAGCTGTGCTGCATGCGGAAGCTATGGCTCCGTGTGCCTCGTGAGGCGGGTCTCCGTCATAGAGTTCGGAGAATGCGCCCACACCATGCTTGTTGATGTCGGCATAGAAGCCTTCCGTCAGATATTCGGCCTTCTTGTAGAAGTTGGAGCCCATCATCTGGAAGCAGATGTTCACATACGGGTCAAGGAGATTCGGGAACGCGCATCCCTGGTGGTATGCAAGGTCCCTGTCTGTCTGGGAGCCCTCGTAGACACCCCTGTACATCACATTCCTCGGAGAAAGGGTCCTTATGCCCCTGCTGGTGACAAGCTCGTTGTTCACCGTCATGACCACATCGGACTTTATCATGTCCTCGACAGGAGAATAGTCGAGACTTATCGCATAGAGCTGGTTAGGACGCACATCCATGTGCTGCCCGGCATTGTCGACATAGTCTGCGAGATAGCCGGCCTCGTAGTTCCAGAACGTCTTCTGGAAATTGTCCTCGATGAGCTGGCGGACAGGAGCCCACTTGGCGGTGAAGTCCTTCTTCCTCGGACTGAACTTCTTCTCCATGTCGAGTGCGAAGCATATCGCGTTGTACCACATCGCATTGGTCTCGACCTGGTAGCCGGCCCTCTCTGTCACAGGCTTCCCGTTCACGTATGCGTTCATCCATGAAAGGGCAACGCCGTCCATCTGGGCCCAGAGCAGTCCGTTAGGATGCATGGCCACCTCGTGACGGCATCCCGGAGCATAGCTTTCGATTATGCCCTTGAGGGTCTTGCCGTATTTCTTCCACACCCTTTTGGCAGCGTCCTCCTCCTTCTTCTCGTCCTCGAGATAGTGGATGTACTGCTGGATGGTGTCAGTAAGGAGAAGCGGAGCCTCGACCTGCGTGGTCCTGCGGAAAAGCCTCTCCTGCTCGTCGGAAATCAGGTTGTCGAGAATCTCCTCGAACTCGTCGCAGTCCCCGTTGGCGTAGATGGTGAGTCCAGGGAGCGACATGATGGTCTCCCTGAGCAGACCGGTCTCGAGCCATGAGAACCCTGCGTTGATACGCTTGTGGCCGTTCCTTGCGCATTTCAGCATGTCCGCATTCCTGACAAGGAGGTCATGGTAGTTGTGTATGTGTCCGAGCCGCTTGAGCGCGTCGTTGAATTTGCGTTTGAGAGCCTTCGGGTCATCCTGCACGACCGATGCCGAGAAGATGACGCTGTCGCCAGGCTTGAGGGATGTCGTGAAGAATCCAGGCACGAAAAGGTCTTCCCTGCAGTTGAATCCCCTGCGCATCTCGTCGGAATACGTGATGCCGTTGTACCAGTATGGCAGAGACTTGAACTGTGCCTTCGCGCTGAGCTGGAGATTCAGGTCCGGGAAATCGCCGTACATGTTGAAACGCACCCCGTTGTCAATCTCGTCATATCCCGTCCTTGCCTCCGGGTTCTGGCTCGTGAGGCTGTGCACGCTTCTGAAGGCGAGGAACGGCTTCAGCATGAGCATCGCCTTTTCCGGAGCCTCGATGAGATGATACTTTATCAGCACCTGGTCAGAATCAGGAGCCATAAGAATAGTTTTGCTGAACAGGATGTCGCCCACCTTGTAAATGATTTCAGGAGCGGGGTCGGCATCGAAGTCCACAATGTACTTATGACCTCTCGGTTCGTAGACATCACCATAACAGTGAATGCCGAGGTTGAATTGCTTGCCTCCGATTACAAGGCTTTCGTCGAGAGACGAGAGGAGGATGTAGTTGCCTCCGCCCAGCTTATCGACAGGCACAGCAAGAAGTCCATGGTAACGCCTTGTATTGCAAGTCACTATGGAAGTGTTGCAATAGGCCCCCGTCTTATTCGCCACAATGATTTCCCTCTTGAGCGAATACTCCAGGTTTACCAATTCTGACTTGTTGAATTTCAAAAAAGCCATAATTTAATATATTATAGGTTAATAATTTCAATCTATTTTCTCCAGAACCAGAGCGCACCTGCTCGGAAGATAGAGGTAGAGAGTGCTGTCGTATCCCGGGTTCCCGTTAGGGGATTTCTCCGGCATCGTAAGGTGCTCTTCCCCCGTCCTTATCCTTGAGAATCCATCGTATTCGGCCTCGTCGCTGTCAAGGACGACCCTGTACTTGCCGGACGGAGCCGAAAACCCATAGTCTGAAAAAGATAGACAAGGATTGAAATTGAACGCAAAGATACAATTTATTCTTTTGAATACTAATATTTTTTTCTCTTCGTCCTGCACCAGAAGCTCCGGTCGGGCGGAGAGTATATGCTTTGACTTTCCGAGCCTTATCATCGCATTGTCGAAATTCAGGAGATACCTGTAACGGAGATAATCCGGCTCCGCGAGCGACCACTGTCTGCGGGCGTATTTGTAGGACCATCCGTTGCCTTCCCTCGGGAAGTCTATCCACTCCGGATGCCCGAATTCGTTGCCCATGAAATTGAGATACCCGTCGCCGGCCGTAGCCATGGTCACCAGACGTATCATCTTGTGCAGGGCTATGCCCCTGTCCACTACATCGGAGACGGAATCCTTGTTCATGGAGTAGTACATCTCCTTGTCCATGAGCCTGAATATTATCGTCTTGTCACCCACAAGGGCCTGGTCGTGGCACTCTGCGTAGCTGATTGTCTTCTCGTCCGCACGCTTGTTCGTCAGCTGCCACCACATCTCCCCCATGCTCCACTTCTCGTCAGGGAGCTCCTTTATCCACTTTATCCAGTGGTCTGCCACTCCCATGCTCATGCGGAAGTCGAAGCCCACGCCTCCCGCCTCGAAAGGAGCCGCCAGACCGGCCATGCCGCTCACATCCTCCGCTATCGTGAACGCATCCGGATTGAGCTCATGCACAAGCATGTTGGCAAGGGCGAGATACGTGACGGCAGACTCGTCCACACCTCCGTTGAAGTAGTTGTCATAGCCTACGAAGTCCTTCCCGAGCCCGTGGTCCCAGTAGAGCATGCTCGTGACACCGTCGAACCTGAAACCGTCGATATGGTATTCCTCCAGCCAGAACTTGCAGTTGGACAGAAGGAAGTGGAGTGTCTCGTGACGGCCGTAGTCAAAACATCTCGAACCCCATGCAGGATGCCGCCCGCGCGGACCGGAATAGAAATACATGTCGTCCTTCCCGTCGAAGTTGCCGAGCCCCTCGAGCTCGTTGTCCACAGAATGGGAGTGGACGATGTCCATCACGACGGCTATCCCGGCACCATGCGCCGCATCTACAAGGGCCTTGAACTCCTCCGGAGTCCCGAAACGGGAGCTCAGTGCATAGAAATTGGACACCTGGTAACCGAATGAACCGTAGTACGGATGCTCCTGGAGAGCCATAATCTGGATTGTGTCATAGCCGTCCCTGGCAATCATCGGCAGGATGTTTTCCCTGAATTCAGTGAATGTGGAGACCTTTTCCTGCTCGGAACTCATGCCAATATGGCATTCGTAGATGAAAGGATGCTCCCTCTTGCCAGGTTTGCCGTGTTTCCAGCGGTAAGGCTTGACAGGACTCCAGACCTGGGCGACGAACATCTTGGTCTCAGGGTCCTGTACAGCCCTTGTCGTGTATGCGGGGAGACGCTCCCCTCCTCCTCCGGGCCATTCCACATACAGCTTGTAGAGGGTGCCGTCCGAGATGAACATCTGCCCCACCGTTATCTCCCAGTTCCCGTCCCCGACCGGCTTCAGGGCGTATGCCTCGGAGCGTTTCCAGTTGTTGAACTCCCCTATCAGATATACTTTGGTGGCATTCGGAGCCCACTCACGGAAGACCCAGCCGCCGTCGGCGGTGCGATGCATGCCGTAGTAAAGATGGTTGTTGAGACCTTTCGACAAGGAACCGTCGACGGCAATGTCGGCGGCCGCATCGAGAATCCTCTGATGCCTGGAGTCTATGGCGTCCCTGTACGGGGCCAGCCACGGATCCGTCTCGTAAATCATCGGCATCTTTCCTTTCCGCACTTCTTTATTCCTGTCCATATTGTATGGTTATTTTAGACTTTGTCCGCAATCACGCTACGCCCCGGCATAACCGGATGAATCCAGTTTCTCCCTGGCGGTCCGGAGATAGCTCCGGCACCTCCCGATGAGTTCGTCGGCAGTCTTTATGTACTTGTCTATGTCATCGAGCCCGGTGTCAGGGTCCTCAACCTTACGGGCTATCTTCTCGAGTTCCTCCACCGCAGCGGCATAGTCGAACTCCTTTCCGGCATTACTGTCTTTTTCCATCATGAACCGAGTTTGACGTTCTTCACTTCACATTCCAGCACCCCGTCCCTGAACATCAGGGACACGATGTCTCCGGCCTTCCTGTCCGAAGCCTGCCTGAACGGCACCCCTGCAGCATCCACCGCAAGCACATATCCCCTCTGCAGGATATTCCTCGGGTCAGCCGACCTTATCCTTGTCTGGAGCACCTGCAGCCGGTTCTCCATCATGTTCAGCTTGTTCATGAACGCGAGTTTCAACCTCGATGCGAACGAGAGCAGCCTGGCATCCTCGTCCGCATAGCATCCTATCAGCTCGTCCGCCATCGCCGTAGGCGTCTTCAGATGCCGGTTCGCGACCATGTCGCACACATGGAAGTCCTGGTCATGCCCCAGTGCCGTACACACCGGCAACGGGAAAGTGGCGATGGCCGCGGCAAGGTCATAGTCGTCGAAGCAGGCAAGGTCAAGCCTGGCACCTCCGCCCCTCATTATAAGCACGAGGTCGAAATGGCCGTCCGACGACAAGATGCGCCCGAGGGCGTCGATTATGGAAGCCGGAGCCTCCGCACCCTGCATCGCGGCAGGGAAGAGTTCCGGGCTGAAAACGAATCCGTATGGGTTGTCGGCAAGATGTCTGATGAAGTCCCTGTAGCCTGCGGCATCGGGAGCCGATATCACGGCGAGACGGTATGGCAGCACAGGCAGAGCAAGCTCTTTCTGCAGGTCCATGAGGCCTTCCTTCCCGAGGCGTTCTATCGTCATCCGGCGCAGCCGTTCCTTCTCGCCCAAAGTGAAATCAGGGTCTATGTCGTCTATAACTAGAGAAAGCCCGTACAGCTGGCTGAAATTCACGGTCACCCTGACAAGCACATCCATCCCCTCGGAAAGGTCCGCCCCGGTGACCGACTTGAAGTACGGGGCAAGGAACCGGTATCTCGAGCTCCAGACAACAGCCTGCGCCTTGGCCACCATGCCAGATTCCGAACTCTGGGAAAGCTCCATGTAGCAATGCCCGGCCGGGCGCGCCTTCAATGCACTAATTTCCGCCTTGAGCCACACCTTGCCCGGGAAAACGCTTTCGACACCATGCTTCAGCCTCGTCTGCAGCTCGTATAAATCAATGTATTTCTCGTCCATAAACAGCCGGGATATATCTGTGTAAATTTAAAAATTGTCTTGAAATTTTCCAAAAATTCCTTTGACTCGGGGCATCGGAGACCTGACAGACGGACGGAATGCCGTGACCGAAATGTTTTTCCGTGATTTTCACAGTAATTTATTCCGGATTTTTGAAACAGTTTCCAAAATTTTGCTATATTAGGCAGATTAATACTATCTTTGCCCCCGACTTAAAAAACCTCTGATGAAGATTACGGAAGCTCTATTTGCAGGCAGCAGCACAAGGATATCGGAAAGGCCGAAGCAGGCTTTTCCCGAATTTGCATTCATCGGAAGATCGAATGTGGGGAAATCCTCCCTCATAAACATGCTTTGCGGCAACAGGAAACTTGCACAGACTTCCGCCACACCGGGAAAGACCCAGCTCGTGAACCATTTCCTGATAAACAGGGAGTGGTATCTCGTGGACCTTCCGGGATACGGCTACGCCAAGATGTCCAAGACAGCACGGCAGAAGCTCATCCAGATAATCCGGAACTACATATCCCTGTCTCCGGACCTGACAATGCTTTTCGTCCTGATAGACTCGAGGCACGACATCGGCAAGACAGACATGGACTTCCTCATAGAGCTCGGAGAGAACAGGGTGCCCTTCGCCATCATCTTCACCAAAGCGGACAAGACCGGGAGCAGCACCCGCGAAGCCCAGATAGAGAAGGACAGGCAGCAGATTCTCGAATACTGGGAAGAGCTGCCGCCCGTATTCGTGAGCTCGGCGACGACCGGGATGGGCAGGGAAGAGATTCTCGGCTACATAGAATCCATACTCAAGAACATGAACGACAACTAAATAAACCATATCGAGATGCACAACGAGCATAAAATGAAATTATTTGCGTGCAGGAGTTCCAAGCCCCTGGCAGAAAAGATTGCCAAGTCTCTCAACATAGAGCTCGGGCAGTCTGATGTGTTGACCTTCAGCGACGGGGAATTCCAGCCGTCTTTCAACGAGAGCGTCAGAGGCGCTACCGTCTTCATCGTGCAATCGACATTTCCGCCTGTGGAGAACCTGTTCGAGCTTCTCCTCATGATAGATGCAGCCAAAAGGGCTTCTGCACACTGTGTCATAGCAGTGATGCCTTATTTCGGCTGGGCAAGGCAGGACAGGAAAGACAAACCGCGCGTCTCCATAGGGGCCAAGCTCGTGGCCAACATCCTCCATGCGGCAGGATGCGACAGGGTCATGACATGCGACCTTCATGCAGACCAGATTCAGGGATTCTTCGATTTCCCTGTCGACCATATATATGCAAGCTCCATATTCCTCCCGTACCTCAGAGAGAAGGAAATCGAGAACCTTGCCATAGCGGCTCCGGACATGGGCGGGGCAAAGAGGGCCAATGCATACGCCCGCTACCTCCAGTGCCCTGTGATAATCTGCCACAAGTCGCGCGAAAGGGCGAATGTGGTGGGGTCGATAACCGCAATCGGAGACGTGGCAGGCAAGAACGTGATAATAGTCGATGACATGATAGACACGGCGGGCACGCTCACCAAGGCAGCCAACGTTCTCAAGGAGATGGGGGCATTGAGCGTACGTGCCTGCGCCACGCATGCCGTGTTCTCCGGCAACGCATACGAGAGGATAGCGAGCTCCGCCCTCGAGGAAGTCATCGTAACGGATACAATCCCGCTCTCATCCAACCCCGAGAAGGACAAGAGCAAAATCACCGTGCTTTCCGTTGCCGACATATTCGCCAGCATAATATATAAGGTGTACAACGACGAACCGATAAGTCCCGGATTCATATTCTGACATACATGGAAATTTTCATCGCGGCACTCGTATTCATAGGACTCAGCGTATTCGGACTGTGTTTCAACATAATATTCAGGAAGAACGGAAAATTTCCCGAAACTGAAATCAGCAGGAACAAGGAGATGCGCAAGCTGGGGATAAAGTGCGCGAAGGAAGACGAGATGAAGCTCTGGGGCAGGAAGAGAGGCGGACAGACCCCCGGGTGCGGAGAGGCAGGATGCTCCGACTGTGCGGGTTGCGATTTCGTCCTTAACAGAAAAACAGAAGAGAAGATATGAGCCTTGTAGCCATTGTAGGAAGACCGAATGTAGGAAAATCGACGCTTTTCAACAGACTTGTAGGAATGCGTCAGGCCATTGTTGACGAAACCGCCGGAGTGACCAGGGACAGGCATTACGGGAAATGCGAATGGTGCGGGACCGTATTCTCCGTGGTGGACACGGGAGGCTACACATCCAATTCTGACGACGTATTCGAAGGAGAGATAAGGAAGCAGGTCCTGGCAGCCATCGAGGAAGCCGACCTGATACTTTTCATGACAGAGGCAGGGACAGGCATCACCGACTACGATGCCGAGATTGCCGACATACTCAGACGGTCCGGAAAACCGGTGGTGCTCGCCGTGAACAAGGTGGACACCGGGGCGAAGATGTATGATTCGTTCCAGTTCTATTCACTCGGGCTCGGGGAAGTCTGGAGCATATCCTCCGCAAACGGAGGAGGCACAGGGGACCTGCTCGACGAGATAGTGAGGAAGCTGCCTGACGAGAGTTCCGAAGACATGGACGAGCATCAGGAACTTCCGAGGATAACGATAGTCGGACGGCCGAACGTGGGCAAGTCGTCCCTGACTAACGCGCTTCTCGGCAGCGAGAGGAACATCGTGACGCCGGTCGCAGGCACGACAAGGGATTCCATAGCCACATACTACAACAAGTTCGGACACGAGTTCATGCTCGTCGACACGGCCGGGATGAGGAAGAAGTCCAAGGTTCACGAAGACCTTGAGTTCTACTCCGTAATGCGATCCATACGAGCAATAGAGCATTCGGACATCTGCATACTCATGATTGATGCACAGACCGGGCTCGAGGCACAGGACATGAGCATATTCAACCTGATTGTGAGGAACCAGAAAGGTTGCGTGATAGTGGTGAACAAGTGGGACCTCGTGGAAAAGGACAGCAACACGATGAAGCGTTACGAGGAAGCCCTGAAATCAAGGCTTGCACCGTTCAGCGACGTGCCGATAATTTTCACTTCAGTGCTCAGGAAGCAGCGCATCCTCGACGTGCTCAACGCCGCCGCCGACGTCTACGGCAACTATTCCAGGAAAATACCGACCTCGCAGCTCAACGAGGAGATGCTGCCTGTGGTAGGCGAATATCCGCCGCCTGCATGGAAAGGCAAGTATGTGAAGATAAAATTCGTGACCCAGCTCCCGACGAGAAGTCCAAAGTTCGCATTCTTCTGCAATCTGCCGCAGTATGTGAAGGAGCCTTACAGACGGTTCATCGAAAACAAGATGAGGGAGAAGTTCGACTTCAAGGGTTGCCCGATGCAGATATTCTTCCGGCAGAAATAGTCGGAGCGGGAAAAATTCAAGAGGGGCGCAGGGGGTTAAGACAGGCCAGTCTTTCGCAGAAAGACAAGAGGAGGTGACCAAAATTTGGTCACCTCCTCTTGAACTATAACCCTATTATTAACAACTAAACTAACCGGTTATAAGATTTTGCAAAAGGTGTGCCAAACCTATTCGAGCCGTTCTATCTTCAGTTGCTGTATATAGAATGAATCCCCCTTGAAATTGACGAATATCGTGACAAGGAATCTCTCGCCTCCCGCATTCAGCACCCCAAGGGCATATTTCATGTTGGAATCCGAAGCCTGGTGCGTTATCTTGAACGTGCTCGGACTGTACGCGCTGAAGAACGATTTCACTATCTGCCTCGCCTGGCTGCGGCTCGAATCGTTGGTCACCTTGGATATTACAGCCACCTCGAGGTTGTCGGCAAACCATGCGGAAAGCTTGTCCGCATCCCCTATCCTGATATATTTCGCAATCGGTGTGAACACATCGAAATCCTGCGCCGCCGAGCCGGTGCAGAAGCCCGCAAGCATTACAGGGGCCAGAGCGAATATTTTGACAAGATTGTTCATCGGAAAAAAATATCGGCAGGCTGTTGTTGCAAAATCCGAGCCACGTAAGTATATTTGTGCGATGGCATCGACATCCGGACAGACATGAGAATCAGATTGATAGTGACAGGAAAGACGGATACCGGCTGGGTACGGTCCGGCATGGAGGTGTATGTCTCCAGGCTGTCGCATTACGTGAACTTCTCCATCGTCGAGATTCCGGACATCAGGAACGCCGCTTCGTACGGGAAGGATTTGCTGAAGGCAAAGGAAGGGGAAGCCATACTGAAGAACATTTCAGTAGGGGACTATGTGGTCCTGCTCGACGAGAAAGGCATGGAATTCTCATCCTCGGCGTGGGCGGCCAGGCTCGGGAAGAGGATTTCGCATTCGTCGGGCGACATGGTGTTCGTGATTGGCGGGGCCTACGGGTTTTCCGAAGCCGTCTACGCGAGGGCCGACGAAAGAATCTCACTGTCAAAGATGACATTCCCGCACCAGATGGTAAGGGTGATATTCCTTGAGCAGCTGTACCGAGCATTTACAATCCTCAGAGGAGAGCAGTATCACCACGAGTAGCGCACAATGAAAGGGAAAAGATGGCACATAGACTGGATAAGGGACGGCTGGAAGATATTTCTCGGCCTCGCCCTGGTCCTGTTCACATTGTCCGTGTCTCTGAAAATCAATTCGGAGAGCGCGGAGAAGGCGGCCGAGAATCTCGGCAAGAGGGTCGAGAAACGTCTCAGGCTCCTTGACAGATATGTGGACAAAGCCATGGACCCTGACTGCAACGTGTGGGTGGAGCTGGAGAAGCTTCCGCCGGACATGGTCATATACAGCTACTCCTATGACACGCTGAAGTCGTGGTGCAACCAGTTCCCTATAAACAACGACGACATAAGCACGCGGGTCGTGCTCCAGAAGCTGTCCAACCTCAGGCAGGGCCTGTCCTCCCCCCTGGCCACGATTCCGCAGGGAATTAGTTACATGAACATCGGCTCCAAGTGGTACATAATGGGGAACAAGTCCGACAATATGGGCCGCAAGGCCGTGTACGGGCTCGAGATACAGAACACTCTCCTTGCCAACAGGAAAAATTCCGAATCCGGGGTGAACCCTGCACTGAAACTGCCGAGGAAATACGTGGTGATGGCCATAAACCACACCGGAGGAGTGCCTGTAACCATAAACGGCGAACCGCTGTTCAAAATCATCTCCGAGACCAACAGGGACATCCCCTTCCCGATGAACGCGCTGCTCAGGTGGCTTGCCCTGATATCCCTGCTCGTGTCGGTGATACTGTATCTGAGGGCGCATCCGACCATAAGGAACTTCACGGTCACTGTGGCAGCGATAACAGGAATCGCCGCCGTGGCTTACAGCTGGGGGCTGCAGTTGCGCAACGTATTTCCCATATTCTCCCCGGAAATCTATGCCGGAGGGTCGGTGCTGTTCTCGTTCGGGGCGCTGTTCATCCTGAACAGCCTCGTGTTCAGCTATCTGATATGCGTCTACATCTGCCGCAAACAGTTCATGGAACGGATGCTCAAGAGCCGGAGGAAGGGACGCATGGCCCTCTACGCCACAGGCATAATCGCCACCATAGTCTGCACGGCAGTATATGTGCATGTATCCATCGTGAGCCTGACGATGAACTCGAACATCACCCTGGAGCTGTACCAATGGTTCAACCTCTCCGTCTACAGCATGGCAGTCTACATTTCATACACGGCCATCCTGTTCTGCATGCTGCTTCTGCTCCAGATGCTCAGACCGGTGGTCAGGGAGCTGACAGGGTGGAGGTACAACCTGATGACAAAGAAATGCTTCATCGTCTTCTCAGCAATCTGCGCACTCTACATGACCGTCATGACAGGAGTGCTCGGATTCAGGAAGGAGCAGGACAAGATAGGGGTGCTCACCAGCCGGCTCGCCGTGGACAGGGATCTCTCGCTTGAAATCCAGCTCAGGTCCATAGAGGATGCGATAGCCACGGACCCGATGGTGGCGCCGCTTTCGGAGCTTGACAGGAGCGACCTCATAATATTGAACAGGCTGAACGAGAACTATCTCTACCGCATATCACAGGACTATTCGGTCACTGTCACACTCTGCCGGGACAATGCAGGCCACAGGGACTCTCACGGTGAGGAAGCCCCGTGCCTGGATTATTTCGGCAGGAAATTCATCGGAGGCGTGCCGCTGGCGCAGAACTCGAGATTCCGGTTCGTATCCGACGAATTCGGGAACGCATCCTATCTCGGGTCATTCATCTATTATTCAAGGACATCAGGGGTAGTGCACATGTTCCTCGAGATAGAGGAGAAGACGCATCTCGGGGAAAACGGCTACATGAGCATCTTCAAGGGCAGCCGGAAGCCGGACCAGGTGGATTTGCCGCCGTTCTATTCCTATGCCAGGTTCATGTTCGGGAAGCTCACGAAATACCGGGGCAACTATGCTTTCCCTGCCGTGCTCGATTCAGGGCTGAAAGACAGGATAAACAACAAGGGGCTGACGCATTTCAGGGAGAACAAGTACACACACTTCGTAAACAGGATATCGGACAACGAGGTGATAATCACCTCACGGCCGATAAGAGGATGGCTCACCTACCTGATAAACTTCTCGTACCTGCTGATACTGATATACGGTCTCCTGTATCTCGTGGTGTTCTGGCGAAGCGACAGGAGGCAGGCATCCCCGAAGAACTACTACCGGTCGAGAATCAATTCCGTGCTTTCTCTGTCGCTGTTCCTGACCCTCATTGTCATGACCAGCGCAAGCGTGGCCTTCGTCTACAAGAGGAACTCCACCAACACGTACAACCTCATGACCGACAAGATAAACACCCTGCAGCGGCTCATAGAGTCGCGGGCGAAATATGCGAGGTCTTGGCAGGACATGAATACTCCCGACATGATGGCTTCGATAGAGGCCATAAGCACGACGACAAGGTCGGATCTCACGCTCTACACTCCACAGGGCAAGGTTTTCCGCTCCACCACACCGGAAGTGTTCGAGAAGATGATACTCGGGTCGAGGATGAACCAGCAGGCCTACTACAACATCAGGGTCAAGAACCAGCGGTTCTACATCTGCAGGGAGAAAGTGGCGGACCACAGGTTCTATTCGCTGTATGCCCCGATATTCAATGAAGAGGGCGTGATGGTGGCAATCCTCAACTCGCCGTACATAGGGCAGAACTACGTGCTCAGGCACGACGCCTTCTTCTACAGCGCGCTAATATTCAACGTATTCATAATACTGCTTGTCGCGACCATCGTCCTGAGCACCACGCTTGTGAACGCCATATTCAAGCCTGTGACGGAGATAGGCAAGAAGATGTCGTCGACGGACATTCATTCGCTCGACTACATCAAATACGACAGGGACGACGAGATTTCGACACTTGTGAATGCCTATAACAGGATGGTGACCGACCTGTCCGAGAGCGCAAGGAAGCTCGCCCAGGCCGAGAGGGACAAGGCATGGAGCGAGATGGCAAGGCAGGTGGCCCATGAGATAAAGAACCCGCTCACCCCTATCAAACTGGAGATTCAGAGGCTCATGCGCCTGAAGCAGAAGAACGACCCGAAGTGGGAGGAGAAATTCGACAAGGTGGCTTCCGTGATACTGGAACACATCGACATCCTCACTGAGACGGCCAACGAGTTCTCGACATTCGCCAAGCTGTACAGCGAGGAGCCTGTGCTGCTAGACCTCGACGCCACGCTCAGGGACCAGCTCGTAATCTTCGACAACAAGGACAACATAAACATATCATACCTCGGGATGCCGGAGGCATACGTCATGGCACCGAAGCCGCAGCTGATACGCGTGTTCGTGAACCTGCTGACAAATGCCATACAGGCTATAGAGATACAGCAGAAACAGGCTCTTGAGAACGGACAGCCGGTGAAGACAGGCGAAATCCTGATATGCCTGAGGAACAGCACCAAGGACGGATACTACGACGTGGTGTTCGAAGACAACGGCCCTGGAGTGAGCGAGGAGAACAGGAGCAGGCTCTTCACCCCTAATTTCACCACAAAGAGCGGCGGCACCGGACTCGGACTTGCCATCTGCCGCAACATTGTGGAGAAGTGCAACGGGGAAATACTCTACCGGAAGTCTTACAACCTGTACGGGGCCTGCTTCACGGTAAGGCTGCCCAGGCAGAGCAGCCAGTAATCAATAGACGTAGTTGCGGACATCCTGTGCGGTGATGCTGTCTCCGGAGAGAATCAGCAGCCTCTCGACCACATTCCTGAGTTCACGGATGTTCCCGGACCAGGACTTGTCCACGAGCAGCTTCAACGCATCCGGCTCCACTTTCCTGCGCATCATCCCTGTCTCGCTGCATATCTGGTCTATGAAATAATCCACAAGCAGAGGGATGTCGGTCTTCCTCTCGTCGAGTTTCGGGACATTTATCACAATCACACTAAGCCTGTGGTAGAGGTCTTCCCTGAAATTGCCTTTTGCAATCTCTTCCTTCAGATTCTTGTTCGTAGCGGCCAGCACCCTTACATCCACGAGGATATCCTTGTCGCTGCCCACTCTCGAGAGTTTCTTCTCCTGGAGCACCCTCAGGACCTTCGCCTGGGCGGCAAGGCTCATATCGCCTATCTCGTCAAGGAAAAGCGTGCCGCCGTCGGCCTGCTCGAACTTGCCCTTGTGCTGCTTTATGGCGGATGTGAAGGCTCCCTTCTCATGCCCGAAAAGCTCGCTTTCTATAAGTTCGGACGGTATTGCGGCGCAGTTCACCTCCACGTAAGGCATGGATGAGCGGGCGCTCTTCTGATGCAGGCTTCTGGCCACAAGTTCCTTTCCGGTTCCGTTGGCACCTATGATGAGCACCCTCGCATCGGTCGGGGCCACCTTGTCTATCATGTCCCGGATGTGCTGCATCGGCTCGGATTCGCCTATCATCTCCTGCCCGTACACCTTCTTCTTGAGGATTCTGGTCTCCTTCACGAGAGATACCTTGTCGGTGGCGTTCTTGATGGTGATGAAGATGCGGTTCAGGTCGAGAGGCTTCTGGATGAAGTCGAATGCGCCTTTCTTTATGCACTCCACGGCAGTGTCTATGTCCCCGTGGCCGGAAATCATGACAACGGCGGAGTCTATGCCCGCCGCCTCGAGCTTCTCGAGGACTTCCACCCCGTCCATCTTGGGCATCTTTATGTCGCAGAATATGACGCTGTACTTCTCTTTCTCAGCCATTTCACAACCCTGGACGCCATCCTCGGCGACATCCACCTCATATCCTTCATCGAGCAATATCTCCTTGAGGGAATTCCTTATCGACCTTTCGTCGTCTATGACAAGTATCTTCATGATTCTGAAATTTCAAACGGCAGACTGCCGATACAAATATCGGACTTTTTCAATCACTTCAGAAATTTTTTGTAATTTTGCCTGTCTTGAAAACTGACCATCCGAGTGCACCGATGCATATACCTGACATCATAATAGCCATAGACGGATATTCCTCCACGGGGAAGAGTTCCTTCGCGAAACGCATTGCCAGGGAAGCAGGATTCCTGTATCTGGATTCCGGGGCTCTCTACCGGGGCATAACCCTGTTCGCAATAGAGAACGGGATGATAGACAGCAACAACACGGTGGACGAGAAAAGGCTTGCGGACGCGCTTCCGGGGCTGGACCTGCATTTCGAGGCAGGAAAGGACGGCTCGCTGACGTACATGGGGGAACGATGCATCGAGAAGGAAATCCGCTCCCTTGCGGTGTCCAGAAAGGTTAGTCCGGTCTCTGCAGTACCTTGTGTGCGCGGGTATGTGGACAGGAAGCTCAGGGAGCTCGGGAGCAGGAAGCGTGTAGTGATAGACGGCAGGGACATAGGCACCACCGTCTTCCCGGATGCGGAGCTGAAGATATTCATGACGGCCGACCCTGAAGTCCGCGCCATGAGAAGGATGAAGGAGATGATCGGGAAAGGCGAGGACGTGAAATTCGAGGACGTGCTCGAAAATGTCAGGGAAAGGGACTACATCGACTCCCACAGGAAAGTGTCCCCTCTCGCCAAGGCTCCGGACGCCGTGGTGCTCGACAACTCGCACATGACTCCGGACGACCAGATGGTGTGGATAAGGGATATCGTCTCGAGGCTTCCCGGGGCATCGGATTAAAACATGGCAATATGAAACTGACTGTCGACATTGATGCTAATTCCGGCTTCTGTGCCGGAGTCACAAGGGCGATAAGGAAGGCTGAGGAACAGCTCGACAAGCCTCAGGGGCGGCTCTATTCCCTCGGCTCCATAGTGCACAACGACGCAGAGCTGTCCCGGCTCGAGGCCAAGGGGCTCGTGACCATAGACAAGGAGGACCTCGAAGACATGCAGGACGCTGCCGGAGAGTCCCTTCTCATAAGGGCGCACGGAGAACCGCCGTCAACATACGTCAAGGCGAGGCAGGTACACTTCAACATAATCGACTGCACATGTCCCGTTGTCCTGAAGCTGCAGGAGAGCATACGGGAAGCATACGCAAAGATAAAGGACGGAAGCATCGACGGGCAGATAGTGATATTCGGCAAGATAGGCCATGCCGAGGTCCTCGGCCTCGTGGGCCAGGCGGAAGGGCATGCTATCGTGGTAGAGAACATGAGGATGCTCGAAGAGCTCATTGACGACGGCAGGATAGACCTGAAGAAGCATATCGAGATATTCTCCCAGACCACCAAGAGCCCGGCGGAATACTCCTCCGTATGCTCGAGACTCGAGGAACTGATGGCCAAGGAGAACGAGCTGCCGATGCAGAGGTTCTCGGGAAGGGGGCTTCTGACAGTACACAACACAATATGCTCACAGGTGGCGACCCGGCATGCAAAGCTCTCGAGATTCGCGATTGACCACGACATCCTCATATTCGTGTCGGGCAAGGCAAGTTCAAACGGGAAAGTGCTCTGCGAGAGGTGCAAATCCCTGAACATAAGGACATACCACATCGAGACCCCGGACGAGATAAGGAGGGAATGGTTCAGGGAAGACGACAAGGTGGGAGTGTGCGGGGCGGCCTCGACTCCGAAATGGCTGCTTGAGGAGATAGCGAACGACATACTTGCCTACAATTCGGAAGAATGACCGCCGCAACAGCCTCTGCGGACAAAAATTTGGCGGAAACGTTTCATTTTTATATTTTTGCACCCTCAAAACCAGGAAAATCATTAAAAAACACAAATATGGCAACAACAGCTGATTTCAAGAACGGTCTTTACATCAATTACAACGGCAAGCCGTGTTCGATAGTATGGTTCCAGCATGTGAAGCCGGGGAAAGGCCCTGCTTTCGTGAAGACGAAACTCCGCAACCTGGAGAACGGGAGGATACTCGAGAACACTTTCACCGCCGGGGCAAAGATAGAGACGATAAATGTCGAGAGGCGTCCGTACCAGTTCCTCTACAAGGATGAGGACGGATACAACTTCATGCACGAGGAGACTTTCGAGCAGATACACCTCGGTGAGGAGCTCGTGGACAATGCGGACCTCATGAAGGAAGGCCAGCATGTGGAGATGATGTTCCTCGCGGACGAGGAAAGGTGCCTCACATGCGAGCTTCCTACATACGTGGAGCTCGAGGTGACCTACACCGAGCCTGCAGTCAAGGGAGATACCGCTTCCACAAGCGCAATGAAGGAGGCGACCCTCGAGACCGGAGCCAAGATAATGGTTCCTCTGTTCATCAACCAGGGAGAGAAAATCAGGGTCAACACCACCGACCACTCATACGGAGAAAGGGTGAAATAATGTCAGCTGCCTGCGCGGCAGCAGGATGTCACATCGAAAAAAGTGTGGAAAGCGGTTTGCCTTCCACACTTTTTTTCTGTACCCTCTGTCCGGAGTCCGGGATGCGTCACTTCACGGCTGCGGAGCGTTTCAGCACGAAGGTGGAACCGAGATACTTCGTCCTCACCTCCTCGTCGGCCGCAAGCTCCTCCGGAGTGCCGCTCTGGAGTATGTTCCCCTCGTAAAGCAGATAAGCCCTGTCGATGATTGCGAGGGTCTCGCCCACATTGTGGTCAGTGATGATGACTCCGATATTCTTGTATTTCAGCTTTGCGATTATATGCTGGATATCTTCCACAGCGATAGGGTCCACTCCGGCGAAAGGCTCGTCGAGCAGGATGAACTTGGGGTCTATGGCAAGGGCCCTCGCTATCTCGCAACGGCGGCGTTCACCTCCTGAAAGCTGGACTCCGAGGCTTTTGCGCACCTTGTGCAGGTTGAATTCGTCGATAAGGGATTCAAGGCGTTCCTTTCTCTCGGCCTTCGTGAAGGAGGACATCTCCATGACGGACATGATATTGTTCTCGACTGTCATGCGTCTGAACACGGAAGCCTCCTGGGCAAGGTAGCCGACACCTTTCTGGGCCCGCCTGTACATCGGAAGCCCGGTGATGTCTTCATCGTCGAGATATATCTTCCCGGCATTCGGGACAATCAGTCCCGTAATCATGTAGAAACTCGTTGTCTTGCCTGCCCCGTTCGGCCCGAGGAAACCTACTATCTCCCCTTGCTCGACTTCCATCGAGACGCCTTTCACAACTGTCCTGACTCCATATTTCTTTACAAGATTCTCGCAGCGAAGTTTCATTTTGCAACATCTGTTTTGTCATTTCACATCAAGTCCGAAGTCCGATACCAAATCACGTACCTCGCCATTATGCGCCATCAGGTCCTTTGCCTTCTCGCTCGGCATGTAGATGGTCTGGGGCCGTTCCTCCTCCGGCGCCGTGTCCACCCTGAGATATATGTCGTCCACTCCGGAGACCTGTCTGAAGCGTCCTTCAAGTTCGTGGAGGAGTTTGGACTCGATCCATGACTTCTGGGCTTCATTCGAGACCTTGAATGTGAGGATGCGCCTGCCTGAGTCCGCGGATATGGAAAGGCTCGCAGAGCCGAGTGCGCTGTGCAGACGCGGCTTGCCGCTATACAGGGTGACAAGGTCCGGCCACTTTGCAATGACATCGGCATCGGAGACCTGTGCTCCGGATGCAGCCGCAGTGTCTGCAGGAGCGGCAGCCGCGGAATGTTCCTGAGGCTGGTTCATCAGGGAATTGAGGGACAGGGCGGAGTTCCTGGCCGCGCGCTTCCGCGGAGCGGGAGCGGGCGCAGGCGTCGGTGACGGCTGCGCCGGGGCGGCAGGCTCCGCAGGAGCCGCTGCCGGAGCGGCATGGGAAGCCGCAGGCGAAGGGGCAGAAGATGACGCTGAACGGGCCGCAGGTGAAGGAGCGGAAGATGACGCTGAACGGGCCGCAGGCTCCGGCCGGGCCGGGGCCTGGGAAGCTGGCACGCCAGCTTCCGCAGCCTTGGCAGGCTGCCCGCCCAGCCGCGCCTCAAGCAAACTCAACTTCATCAGAGCCAGCTCAATAAGCAACCTCGGATTCGTGCTTGCACGGTATGCGGACTCGCACTGCACAGTGATATTCATGGCCTCGTATATGAACTGCAGACTGCACCTCGACGACTGCTCCCTGTATCTCTGCTTCAGAGACTCGGGCAGCTCAAGCAATGCATCCAGCCCCGAAGTCCTGCTCACGAGAAGATTCCTGAAATGCGAACTCATGGCAGACACGAAATGCAAGGCATTGAACCCCTTGGACAGAATCTCGTCAAACTTCAGGAAAGCCGTCCTGTAATCCCCTGCAAGGAACGCATCCACAAGAGAAAAGGAATATTCATAGTCCAGGACATTCAGATTCTTCAGCACTTCCGCGTACCTGACTGTCCTGCCGCAGAACGCGACGGTCTGGTCAAAGATGGTCAGGGCATCCCTCATGGCTCCGTCCGCCTTCATGGCTATCACATGCAGGGACTCGTCGTCTATGTCGACACCCTCCTTCTGCGCTATTGCCCTCAGGTTGCCGACTATGCCCTCCACGGTTATCCTGTTGAAATCGTATGTCTGGCAGCGGGAAAGTATCGTAGGGAGGATTTTGTGCTTCTCGGTCGTGGCCAGGATGAATATGGCGTATGCCGGCGGCTCCTCGAGGGTCTTGAGGAAGGCGTTGAAGGCGGACGAACTGAGCATGTGCACCTCGTCTATGATATACACGCTGTATCTCCCGGTCTGCGGAGGTATCCTCACCTGGTCTATGAGAGCCTTTATGTCGTCCACCCCGTTGTTGGAGGCGGCGTCGAGCTCATGGATGCAGTATGAACGGCCCTCTGCAAAGGAAAGGCAGGATTCGCATTTCCCGCATGGTTCCATGTCCGGTCCCGGATTCTCGCAGTTTATCGTCTTGGCGAAAATCCTCGCCGTACTCGTCTTGCCGACCCCTCTCGGACCGCAGAACAGGTAGGCATGGGCAAGCTGCCCGCGCTTGATTGAGTTCTTGAGTGTCCTTGCTATGTTTTCCTGCCCGACAAGCGATTCAAAGCTGTCAGGCCTGTATTTTCTTGCTGAGACTATATACTGCGACATATTTACCGGGTAAAGGAAACCATCTGCAGACAGTTTCCCGTTATCTTACAAAAGTAACTATTTATTTTGTAAATTTGGCGCGGAAAAATAAAAACGTGTATCAGATGAAAAAATTTCTTCTGCTTGCCGTGGCTGCCGTCATTCCGGTGCTGATGTCGGCACAGGCACAGATAAATACGAAAAAGGTAAAGATAGAGGACTTCACGGAAAAGACGCTGAAAGTTGTGCTCGGGGGAAATCTCTTCTTCGACCAGGTGTTCAAGGACGAGGTCCAGAACAGGTGGAGGATATCACCGTTCGAGTTCTGCTCCCCTCAGGAATTCGAGGAGCTGAAAACCGACAGCGACTACTACTTCCTGCTGCTTGTGAAAGGGCAGTTCCGCAAGGAGATGGAGCCCGGGCTGTCCATGATAACGGTCGTGAAGGGCGGTGAAAACGCCTCGAAGGGCCTCAACAGGATGCTCGACGTCGTCACTGTGCCGATAATGTCGCTTAAAGACCCTTCCGGAAGGGAATTCGCGTTCCTTCCGGCTATTCTCGACATCCTTCAGGAACATATACTGCTTTCCATGGAGAAGGATGTGGCTGGCTATTCCGGTCTCGAGCTCTATACCGCAAAGATAGGAAAGACAGACGGCAAGAAGATACTTTTCGCGGAAGAAGACCTGTCGGACGAGATTACGGACAAGGTGAGAAAGGTGTATTTCAAGAACGGAATCGGCGCGGCTCCGGCAGACAGCGTGGACAGGGTCATGTCGGACAACACCCCGGACACGATAGTTAGTTTCACCGTGACGCCGGCAGACAGCCGGAAGGGTTCATTCTGCTACAAGATGCTCATCGACGCACAGACCCATGAACTCTACTATTACAGGAAGCACAGGCTCAACAGCCACACGGGCTCCGGATTCCTTCTCGAAGACATTCACAGGATAGCTACAAGATAAGGATGATATACGGAAGTACAGATTGCGGACTGCAGTATGCCGTGAGGAGGTCCGGGTCGGCAGTGGCCTATTGTGCCCTCAGCATAAAGTGCGGCACGAGGGACGAGGCCGGCTACAGTTCGGGAATCGCCCACTTCACGGAGCACACGATGTTCAAGGGGACATCCGGCAAGAGTGCGTCGGTGATAAGCAGCTACCTCGACAAACTCGGCGGAGAGCTCAACGCATTCACCACCAAGGAGGAAATCGTGCTGCATGCCACGGTACTCAAGGAGGACCTGCCGAAGGCGGCCAATCTGCTGTTCGAGCTCGCCACCTCCGCCACATTCCCCGAAGACGAGATAGAACTGGAGAAGGGAGTGGTGACGGACGAGATAAATTCATACAAGGATTCCCCGTCGGAGGACATATACGACAAGTTCGAGGAGATGCTGTTCAAGGGGCATCCGCTTTCCGCTCCGATACTCGGCACTGTGGCTTCGGTCAGGAAGATAAGGAGGAAGGAACTGGAGAAATTCGTCAGGGAGAAGTTCCTGCCCGGGAAGATGGCATTCAGCGTGGTGGCCGACATCGATGAGGAGAAGATGGTGAAATTCGCCACCAGGCTTGCCGGAAAATGGTTTCCAGGACACATCGGGAATGTTGAAGAAGGAGCCGGAGCCCTGGCATGCGCACCGTCCGGTCCGGGGAAGTTCGACAAGACCGTGAACAAGAGAAACCATCAGGTCAACTGCGTCATAGGAGGGATAGGGCCTTCCCTTTATGATGAAGAAGACAGGATTGCCACGGTGCTCATGTGCAACATACTCGGAGGGCCTGCGAGCAACTCCATCCTCAATTACATCCTCAGGGAAAAGAACGGCCTCGTCTACGGTGTCGAATGCTCCTACACGCAGTACAGCGACAGCGGCATCGTGACCGTGTGCATGGGTTGCGACAAGGAAAACCTTGAAAGATGCCTGAAACTGGCGGGGAAGGAGATATCCAGGCTCCAGACCACGCTGCTGTCCCCGTCGAAGCTCGCCGCAGCGAAGAAACAGTTCCTCGGGCAGCTCGCGATAAGCTCGGACAACGGGGAGACCCAATGTCTTGCCATGGGGAAAAGCCTCCTCGCATACGGCAATGTGCTGTCGGACGAATCCTCGAAAGCAAAGATAGAAGCCGTGAGTTCCGGACAGATAAGGGAAGCGGCGAGGAAGGTGTTCGACGAAGGAAGCCTGTGCCGGCTTGTATTCCTTTAATTTTCCAGCTATGGAAGACAGTTTGAGATACATCACGGAACATTCCTCGGCCCAGACGGAAGCCTTGTCGTGGATTGAGAAGCAGACGCACATCAGGACAAACCACGGGAGGATGCTCACCGGAGCAGTCCAGGGCAGGTTCATAAAGATGCTTGCGGAAGCCCTCTCGCCGGAAAGGATTCTCGAGATAGGCACATTCACGGGGTATTCCGCAGTGTGCCTTGCCATGGCGTTGCCTGAGACAGGACATCTCGACACCCTCGAGATAAACGACGAGCTCGAAGACCTGATTCTCGAAGGGTTCAGGAGGGCAGGCGTGGAAGACAGGATAACCCTCATGCTCGGGGATGCCAGGGAAAGTCTGGAGATGCTCCGGAAAGAGATTCTCGAAGACAGGAGCCGTCCGGAATATGACATCGTCTATATCGACGCGAACAAGAGGGAATATCCGGAATACTATGGCCTCGTATTCGACATCGTGAGGCCGGGAGGCTACATCCTTGCGGACAACGTGCTGTGGGACGGGAAGGTCTGGCAGTCGCCGATGCCTCAGGACCGGCAGACACTGGGCATAGCCCGCTTCAACGACATCGTCGCATCCGACCCGCGCGTGGAATCCGTGATAATCCCCGTGCGGGACGGGCTCAATCTCATCAGGAAACTGTAATTCCCATTCCGGACAAAAACACTTTTCAAAAGGTGATTTTCAGCATTATTTTCACTTTTCAAAAAGCGATTTTATTATTTTTGCAGAGAAAAGGAGAAATGCATTATGGAATATTCTGACATACAACCTTTGCTGAACGCATTTCACAGGAAACTTGCAGCGACAGACTTGCACTTCAAACGGTATCTTTATAACAGGATAGACTGGAACGTAAGGCTTATAGGAATAAAAGGAGCACGCGGTGTAGGAAAAACCACCATGCTTATGCAGCATATCAGGGAAACTTTCCGGAATCCGGATGAGGTGCTCTACGTATCCCTTGACAATCTGTGGTTCAACAGCCACAGTCTCGAAGAACTTGTAGAATTCCTGTACACGCACGGTGTTACCACAGTCTGCTTCGACGAGGTGCACAGATACAAGGACTGGACTATGACCCTCAAGAATTTCTACGACAATTATCCGGGACTGAATATCATCTATACAGGCTCGGCAATGCTTGCCATAGACAATTCGAAGGCAGACCTGTCACGCAGGCAGTCGCTTCATACGCTCCACGGAATGTCATTCAGGGAATACCTTGAATACGAAGGTATCATGACAGTCGCTCCAATAGGACTGGAAGAACTTCTTGCAACCCACGTGGAATATGCACTTGAAATCACATCGAAAACAAAGATACTCAAACACTTCGACAAATACCTGAGATGCGGCTATTACCCGTATTACAAGGAAGCCGGAGATGATTATCCGATGCGTATAGGAGAAGTCGCAAGGCTCGTCATTGACAGCGATATTCCCGCTACGGAAGATATTACATACGCCACGACACAGAAGATAAAGAAACTGCTGATGGTCATCGCCGGGAACGTGCCTTTAGAGCCGAATATAAACAAACTTGCATCCCAGCTTGAAACGACACGAGACCAGACCCTTAAAATGCTGTACCTGCTGGATTGTGCCGCCCTGCTACGGCTTCTGACAGACAAAACCAAGAACTACAAGCATCTGACAGGTCTGAAGAAAATATATCTTGACAATACAAACCTTATGTATGCCTTGTCCGGGAAGGTTTCGGAAGGGACGGCACGCGAAACATTCTTCGCAAATCAGGTCGGAGCAGTTGCGGATCTGACTGCATCACGGCAGGGCGACTTCACAGTAAACGGGAAATACATATTCGAAGTGGGCGGCAGTTACAAGGATTTCAGCCAGATTGCGGATCTGCAGGACAGTTACCTCGCATTAGACGATATCGAGACAGGCAGCAGGAACCGAATACCCCTGTGGATGTTCGGATTCCTATATTGACACATACTTAATCTGAATTTCAATATGAGGGTGACCCAAAAGGAATTTTGTGTCACCCTCAAATGTCTTTCTGCGAAAGGCTGACCCCTCTCAACCCCCGTAGACTATTGTCTATCTGCTCACTCTCGAATGTCCACAGGACATTCTCGTGAAAACGTTCGCGACCTATTAGGGGCGCTTCGAGCCTCCGGCTCGGTCCCTGCGGGACTTGTTAGGGCTTTTGAGTCGGCCTCTTTTATACAAATGGAGAATTCGAAATTTATATGTAAATTTGTCGTGTCTTGATGGACATTTAAATAAATAGTGGGAAACAGTATTTGAAATGCCATTCTCCCGTTTATATAGACAAGACCGGCAATAAAGACGATACGGGTTGCATTGAAAACATACATCAGATAATATCGGAAATCACACGTAAATGAAGCGGTCTACCAAGAAAATTTTATCAGGACCATCGATATACTTTATATTTCAGCCGGACAAAAACCTTCGCCTTACTGCCGCGTAATGTGCGCCCCGAGCATGTTCAGACGGATGTCGATATCCTCGTAGCCCCTGTCTATCTGCTCTATGTTTCCAATCACGCTCGTACCTTTTGCCGACATGGCTGCAATCAGAAGCGCGATACCGGCCCTTATGTCCGGGGAAAGCATGTTGTTGGCCCGCAGCTGGAACTTGTGGTCGTGGCCTATAACCACAGCCCTGTGTGGGTCGCACAGCAGAATCTGCGCACCCATGTCTATCAGATGGTCCACGAAGAAAAGCCTGCTTTCGAACATCTTCTGGTGTATGAGCACGCTGCCCCTGCATTGTGTCGCCACAACGAGCATGACGCTCAGCAGATCCGGAGTGAGGCCCGGCCACGGGGCATCCGCAATGGTCATTATCGACCCGTCAAGGAAGGACTCAATCACATAGCTCTCCTGCTCCGGGACAAATATGTCGTCTCCTTTCTGCTCAAGGTTCACACCAAGTCTCCGGAAGGATTCCGGGATTATTCCGAGATTGTCATACGAGACATCCTTTATGGTTATGGAACTCCTGTTCATGGCAGCCATCCCTATGAAACTGCCGACCTCTATCATGTCCGGCAATATCGTATGCTCCGCACCGCCGAGGGAATCCACGCCCGTGACTGTCAGGAGGTTGGAACCTATCCCGTCTATCCTGGCCCCCATCTTCACCAGCATCCTGCACAGCTGCTGCACGTATGGCTCGCAGGCTGCGTTGTATATCACTGTCCGGCCTTCAGCCAGGACAGCGGACATAAGGATGTTGGCCGTACCTGTCACGGACGCCTCGTCAAGGAGCATATACGAGCCTTTAAGGCGTGTGCCGGCAGGTATGTGGAGATAATATGCCTTCTTGTCGTTGTCGTAGTGGACTGACGCTCCGAGATTCATCATCCCGGCAATATGCGTGTCAACCCTGCGTCTGCCTATCTTGTCGCCTCCCGGCTTCGGGAAATATGCGTGTCCGAACCTTGCGAGAAGCGGTCCGGTAATCATGACAGACCCTCTCAACGCGGCGCACTTGCGCACGAATTCGGCACTTTCCACGTAGGTGGGGTCTATATTGTCCGCGATGAAGGAATACTTTCCCTTCTCGATACGCCTGACCTTCACTCCCATGCCCTCGAGCAGGGAAATCAGGTTGCGGATATCGAGAATCTCCGGGATGTTGGAAATCACGACTTCCCTGTCAGTCAGCAGGACTGCGCAGATGACTTCGAGAGCTTCGTTCTTCGCTCCCTGAGGCCTGATGGCTCCTGAAAGCCTGTAACCTCCTTCTATGACAAATGAGCTCATAATCAAATTTTTCAGTCCGGTGAATCATATCAGATATGCTCGACCTCGGGCTCAAGTTCGATTCCGAAAAGATTCCGGACGGAAGCCGTTATCCTGGTCTCAAGTCCGAGAATCTCATACGGACGGGCCTGGCCTGTGACATTCACGAGCACAAGTGGCTGCTTTTCATATACACCCACATTGCCTTCCCTGTACCCTTTCCAGCCGCACTGCTCTATCAGCCAGGCGGCAGGAATTTTCACGAAGCCGGAACCGGCATCGAAGTGAGGCACTTCATACTCTTTCCCGTATTTTGACCTTGCATAATTCTCCACTACATCGAAAGAGGACTTCGGCACAATCGGATTCTTGAAGAAACTTCCCGCATTTCCGATTTTCGACGGGTCTGGAAGTTTGGAATTCCTTATTTCCAGAACCACGGAACGCACGTGTGCCGGGGTAATTTCCGCATCACCTGCTTCCACAGCGGATCTGAGGTGCCCGTATTCAAGACGGGGTTTCGGAGTCTCCGAAAGCCGCAGCACAACGGACATCACGGTATAGCGTCCCTTTGCCCCTTCTTTGAATATGGAGGTCCGGTAGCCGTACCCGCAGTCTTCCGCCTTGATGGTTTTCATGGCAAGTGTCACTGCATCAAAGCATCTGACCTCTTCCACGACATCCTTTATCTCTGCTCCGTATGCCCCTATGTTCTGGACTGCCGCAGCACCTGTCTCCCCCGGTATTCCGGAAAGGTTTTCAACCCCCCAGAGCCCGTTTTCGGCGCAAAAGACGCATACGTCATCCCACAGAGTGCCTGCACCTGCCTCAATCAGGACATTTCCGCCGCTCCCGGACAATTCCTTTATGAAGCGTATGCGGGAATGGAAGACTGTCCCGGGAAAATCCTTGGTAAACAGCAGATTGCTGCCGCCGCCGATGTGCAGAAACGGCTCAGGCAGGGTGAACTGTCTTCCTGAAGCGAAAAATTCCACAAGTTCCTCCGCACTTCCGTATTCCAGATAGCAGGCACAGGACACATCCATCCCGAACGTGTTCTGCTTCAGAAGACTATGGTTATTCTCGATTCTCATCCTATCTCTGCACCGTTGGTGAGGGTTTCTTCAGGGGTGATGAAACGCATCTTGCCGTCCGGCTGGCGTGCCATGAGAATCATTCCCTTGGATTCTATGCCTCGGATTTTGCGCGGGGCAAGGTTGGCAAGTATGCATATCTGCCTGCCGAGCATCTGCTCCGGCGTATAGTATTCGGCGATGCCGGACACTATGGTACGCTTGTCGATGCCAGTATCTATCGTGAGCTTGAGCAGCTTGTCGGTCTTCGGAACTCTTTCCGCTTCAAGGACGGTGGCTGTCCTGATGTCCATTTTCTCGAAATCTTCGAAAGTGCATCCGGCTTTCTGCGGAGCCGCCTTCAGGACTTCCGCAGCCTTTGCTGCAGCCTCGTTGGCAGCCTTTGCCTCTTTCAACTTGTTCACCTGCGCTTCTACCACGCTGTCCTCGATTTTGCTGAACAGCAGGACAGGCTCGCCGAGAAGATGTCCTTCAGGAAGTATGACATCGTTGCCCAGGCTTTCCCACGAGAGAACCAAGCCTTCAGACTGCACCCCGCCAGAAGTATGGAGAGCGGCTGATTCCCCGTCCTTGAACATATTGTCCTTGATGCTGCCTTCCTCTCCGGCCCTGTGGTCAAACCCTGCAGAAATACCCACGTTCAGGATTTTCCTCAACTTTTCCGCAGAAAACGGCAGGAACGGCTCGAATGCCACAGCAAGGTCGGCGCACAGCTGGAGCGACACATTGAGTATGGATGCAGTCCTGTCCATGTCTGTCTTTGCGACCTTCCACGGCTCGGTGTCCGTCAGGTATTTGTTTCCGATACGGGCAATGTTCATAGCCTCCTTGAGAGCCTCGCGGAATTTGTAGTTTTCGATATTTTCCCCGATTGATTTCCTGATTGCAGGAATCTGCGACAGGGTCTCGGCATCAATCGGCTCAGGCTTGAGGTTTGCCGGCACCTTGCCTGCGAAATATTTGTGGGTCAGCACCACGGCACGGTTCACGAAATTGCCGAAAATCGCCACGAGCTCGCTGTTGTTGCGTGCCTGGAAGTCCTTCCAGGTGAAGTCGTTGTCCTTGGTCTCGGGAGCGTTGGCGCACAGCACGTATCTGAGCACATCCTCCTTGTCCGGGAACTCTTCAAGATATTCGTTGAGCCATACTGCCCAGTTTTTCGAAGTCGATATCTTGTCGCCTTCAAGGTTCAGGAACTCGTTTGCAGGCACATTGTCCGGCAGGATATAGGTGCCGTCGGCCTTCAGCATGGACGGGAATACGATGCAGTGGAAGACGATGTTGTCCTTTCCGATGAAATGCACCAGTTTGGTGTCCCCGGACTTCCACCACTTCTCCCACGACTGCGGGAGCAATTCCATGGTGTTAGATATGTAGCCGATAGGCGCATCGAACCACACATACAGCACCTTGCCCTCCGCACCCTCGACAGGCACGGGAACGCCCCAGTCGAGGTCCCGGCTCACAGCACGGGGCTGGAGTCCTCCGTCGAGCCACGACTTGCACTGCCCGTAGACATTCGTCTTCCACTCCTTGTGCCCCTCAAGAATCCACTCCTTGAGCCAGCCTTCATATTGGTCGAGAGGAAGATACCAGTGTTTCGTGGTCTTCTTCACAAGTTCGCCTCCGCTGAGGGCCGATTTCGGGTTGATAAGCTCGTCAGGACTGAGCGTGCTCCCGCACTTTTCGCACTGGTCGCCATAGGCGCCTTCATTGCCGCATTTGGGGCAGGTACCCACGATATAGCGGTCGGCCAGGAAAGTCTTAGCCTCCTCGTCGTAATACTGTTCACTCTCCTTCTCTATGAATTTTCCGTCTTCGTAAAGCCTGCGGAAGAATGCGGCGGCATTCCTGTGATGCGTATCGGATGTAGTCCTCGAATAAATGTCGAAATTGATGCCGAGGCCGGCAAACGAATGCTTTATGATGTTGTGATACTTGTCCACCACGTCCTGAGGCGTACATCCCTGCTTTTTAGCCTTTATCGTAATCGGCACCCCGTGCTCGTCGGAGCCGCAGATGAAGAGCACGTCCTCCCCTCTCAGCCTCAGATACCTCACATAAATGTCTGCAGGCACATACACCCCGGCAAGATGCCCGATGTGCACCGGACCGTTGGCATACGGCAGCGCACATGTAACCAGTGTTCTTTCAAAATTCTTGTCCATATACTTTAAACTCTTCCCAATTTCTTGTTTATCAATATCCTCGTCTTGTTCAGCCTGTCCATCTCGGCAAGTATGTCCCCCTGACCGGCAAAGTCTTCCGACGATGCAAGGCGTGAAGACAGCTCCTTCGACATCTTGTCGAGCCTCCTGCTCTGGTACGCCAGCAGGGATTTGGGGACAAATATAACCAATTGCGTCGCAAGGGCAGTCATGGAATTGCGGTAATTCTCCACGGTAAGCATGTACTTGTCCACCAGAAGGTCCGCCGTGACAGCCGCCATGTCGGCATCCGTGCTGTTCATGAGCCTCGTCTGTATCTGCTCCTGTGTGAGCCCGGCGTCGTACATCTCGAAGTAGCTGTCATAAACCTTGCGGTAGGCGGAATTGGAGAATGACACCCCGTCCGCAGACAAGGCACTGTCTATGAACTCCGCCACTGTATCCGGCCGGTCGTCCTTGACATGGTATTCGGAATCCTTGTCGAACTCCAGCGGCGTCTGGCCGTGCTCCACAATAAAGCCGAGAAGCTCCTTCTCGCACGGGGCGAGGAATGCATCCTCCAGCTTCACGGCATCACCAGGCGCCTCATGCACTGCCGCGACCGTAGTGCCGGCAGTCCCGGCCTCCGAAATTCCGGAAGCAAGTTCCTCCCTGCGCCTTGCCATCTCTTCCTGGCGTCTCTCAGCCAGCAGCATGTCCTCCCTCGTCCGTCTTATCCTCTCGAACAGTATGGCTTCCGAGATATTGAAGCGCGCGCTGCACGTCTCCACATAGACCGAACGCTTCACCGCATCCGGAATCATCGCCACTGTGTCGGCAATGTCGTTTATCAGATTGGCCTTCTTCAGAGGGTCATCCCCTGCCTCCGCAAGGAGGATGTCGGACTTGAAACTTATGAAATCCTGTTCATGGCTGTCGAGGAAATCCTGCACCTCCTGCAGGGTGTGCTTCCTCGAGAACGAATCCGGGTCGTCTCCGTCCGGCAGAAGGACCACCCTCACGTTGAGCCCCTCCTTCAGCACGAGGTTTATACCCCTGAGGGCCGCCTTTATCCCTGCAGAGTCGCCGTCGTATATTATGGTCACGTTCGCGGAGTATTTCCTTATCAGCCTTATCTGCTCGACCGTGAGGGACGTGCCGCTTGAAGCCACGACATTGTGAATCCCGAGCTGGTACATGGAAATCACATCCAGATAACCCTCAACGAGGATGCACCTGTCCTTTCTCACTATCTCGTTCCTCGCGAACCATATACCGTAAAGAGATCGGCTCTTGACGTATATTTCAGTCTCCGGGGAATTGACGTACTTCGCCACTGTCTTGTCCGACTTGAGCGTGCGTCCTCCGAATGCAATGACCCTTCCGGAAGGGGAATGTATGGGGAACATGGCCCTGTCGTGGAAACGGTCCACGACAACGCCGTCATCCCGTCTGTAACATAACCCGGTGTCTATGAGGAACTCCTCCCTGTAGCCGGCCTTCCTTGCGGCGTCCAGGAGCGAATGCCTGTCCGACAGTGCCCAGCCGAGACCGAACTTCACGATGGTGGAGTCCTCCAGGCCCCTTGTCCTGAAATATGCGTAGCCTGTCCTGCCCTCCGGCGTTTCCAGGCTCTCCCTGAAGAATTTCGAGGCGAACTCCGACACGAGCAGGAGACTTTCGCCTCTCTGGCGCCGGGCAATCTCCTCCGGGGTCTCCTCCTTCTCGACGACTTCTATATGATATTTCCTTGCAAGATATTTCAACGCCTCGACATAGGTGAGCCCCTCATGTTCCATCACGAATCCGACAGCCGTGCCGGATTTCCCGCATCCGAAACACTTGAATATCCCCTTGGCCGGGGACACATAGAACGAAGGCGTCTTCTCATTGTGGAAAGGACAGCATGCTATGAAGTTGGCACCCTGCCTCCTGAGCGAGACAAAGTCACCTACCACGTCCACTATCTGGGCAGAATCCAGTATTTTGCCGACAGTCTCCTTCGGAATCATCTGTCACTCCTCATCCTTGGAGACCTTCTCGAACTCGGCATCCTTGACATCTGCATATCCGGAAGTGCCGGCTGTTCCCGAAGGACCGGATGAAGGGAACTTTATCTCGTATTCATGCACGGCCTTCTTCATCTTCCACGTCGAGAATATCTCGGACACGCCGTAGACAAGGATTGCCGCTCCGGCGATACGGGTGATTGCAACCGTCACATCGGAAGCGTTGAACAGGAGCACCACGCCGCCGACAGCGCACACGGACGGCAGGATGAAGGTCCACGCAGTCATCCGGAGATACGGGGCCGCGCTTATCATCACGATTATCTGGAACATGCCGAAGACCACGAGAGCCGCACCTATGACCCACATGATGATGTTGGTAACGACCTGCGGGAAAGCGAATATGAGAGCGCCTATCAGTATGTCCACGACAGTGTTGAACAGCTGCAGCCCGAGCCCTCCGGCCTTCCTGTTGGCGAAGCCGTACACAAGGGACACTATGCCTGAAGCCACAAGTATGGAAGCAAGCACATACACGAGGATGTCTATTGCCGAACCGGGCCTGACAAGCATGAAGCAGCCCACGAGAATGGCGATTGCGGCCCTTGTCCAGCCACTGAATTTATTCTTGAATCCGAAAGTTATCATGACGATTTGTCTTTAAGGTATGCAATTTTGCAAAATTAAGAATAATTTTACTAATTTCGCGCGTCTTCGGGCTCCGGCCTGCTTATTTTTTAATTATGAAACCACACAAATCCGACATTGAAATAGCGAGAAGCATAAAAATGCGCGAAATCACCGATGTCGCTTCGGAAATCGGAATTCCAGTAAATGAAATCGAACAGTACGGCCGCTACATGGCCAAAATTCCAGTGGAGCTGATAGACGAAGAGAGAGCAAGGAAAAGCAATCTGATACTTGTCACAGCGATAACCGCGACAAAGGCCGGCATAGGCAAGACAACCGCCTCGATAGGTCTTGCCCTCGGGCTTTCGAAAATAGGGAAAAAGGCGGTCGTCGCACTGCGGGAACCTTCCCTCGGGCCCTGCTTCGGAATGAAGGGCGGAGCTGCCGGCGGAGGATATGCCCAGGTGCTCCCGATGGAGAAGATAAACCTCCACTTCACCGGAGACTTCCACGCGGTCACTTCCGCACACAACATGATAGCGGCCCTGCTCGACAACTATCTCTACCAGCACCAGCAAGAAGGTTTCGCCTTGAAGGAAATCGTGTGGAAAAGGGTCCTCGACGTCAACGACAGGTCTCTCAGGAATATAGTCACGGGACTCGGACCGAGGACGAACGGCCTGCCGCAGGAATCCGGATTCGACATAACCCCCGCCTCTGAGATAATGGCCATATTGTGTCTGGCCACGGATATCGAGGACGTGAAAAGGAGAATCGGGAACATCACTCTCGGCTGGACATTCGACGACAAGCCTTTCACTGTCAACGACCTCGGCGTATCAGGGGCCATCGCAGCCCTCCTGGCCGATGCCATAAAGCCGAATCTCGTGCAGACCACCGAAGGCACACCGGCGATAGTCCACGGCGGACCTTTCGCAAACATCGCGCACGGCTGCAACTCTGTAACAGCCACCAGGGAGGCGATGACTTTCGGAGACTACACCATAACCGAGGCAGGCTTCGGTGCAGACCTCGGAGCCGAGAAATTTTTCAACATAAAATGCCGCAAGAGCGGGCTCTGCCCCAAACTGACGGTGATAGTGGCTACCCTGCAGGGGCTCAAGATGCATGGAGACGTGCCTCTGGAGAAAATCACGCTGCCGGATGCGGAAGGGGTGAGGAAAGGGTTCGCCAACCTCGACAGGCATGTCAGGAACATGAAGGGATTCGGGCAGACGGTGCTCGTGGTCCTCAACAGGTTCGCATCCGACACGCAGGAGGAAATTGCCCTTGTCGAGGAACACTGCAGGCAGACAGGAGTCCATTTCGCAGTCAACGATGCATACGCACGCGGAGGCGATGGTGCGGTGGAACTCGCGTCGAAGGTGGTTGACATCATAGAGAAATACCCGTCCGGGCCAGTCGTTTTCACATATCCGGACGAGGCCGGCACCGCGGAGAAGATAACCGCCGTCGCTAAGGGAATCTACGGGGCAGGCTCCGTTTCATTCAGCAACCGCAGTCTGAAGAAACTCGAGCGGATAAAGGCGGCGGGCATGGACCGGTATCCGGTCTGCATAGCCAAGACACAGTATTCCTTCTCCCAGGACCCTAAAAGATACGGCGCCCCTGAAGGCTTCGATTTTGAAATCAACGACATCGTGATAAACTCTGGTGCCGGGATGACGGTTGCAATAGCCGGAGACATAATAAGGATGCCTGGCCTTCCGAAGTCGCCCCAGGCGCTCAAGATAGACATAGTGGACGGCCAGATAGACGGTTTGAGCTGAAAATTCGCGCCATGACAGGACTTTACGACAACCACAACCACAGCCAGTTCTCTTTCGACGGGAAGAATGCATCAGTGGAATCGTCCGCAAGGGCGGCACTGGAATGCGGGCTCGCCGGCCTGTGCTTCACGGACCACTGCGACTTCTTCGTCCCTGCGATGAAGGCCAGCTACGAACATCTGATTCCGGAGCAGTTCGACATCCCGGCACAGCAGAAGGAGATAGACAGGGTACAGTCTATCCTGCCAGGGATACGGATATTCAAGGGCATAGAGATAGGGCTCGAGGAAAAGAGCCGGGACCGGAACAGGAAACTCCTGTCCGAGCACCGGTTCGACCAGGTGACAGGCTCGGTGCATTACCTGGACGACACCGACCCGTTCTGGGGCGGATATTACAAGGGCAAGGACTGGAAGACAGCATACGGACACTACCTCGAAACCATCCTGGAGGAGATGTCGCAGCTCCAGGATTTCGACATCCTCGGGCATTTCGACTATGTGGCGAGATATGCACCATATCCGCAGTGCAGCATATTCTACAGGGATTTCCCGGACGTGACAGACGCCATACTGGAATATCTTGCGGAAAACGGGAAAGCCCTTGAAATAAACACCAAGACATATCAGGACTACAACGGCCGCACGCCTGAACTTGACAGGAATATACTCCTGCGGTTCAGGGAACTCGGGGGAGAATACATCAGCCTCGGGTCTGACTCCCACTGTCCCGAGCGTGTCGGGGACAAGTTCGGGCAGTACGCGGAGTTCATAAAGGACTGCGGCTTCAGATATGCCGTGCACTTCGAAAGCCGCCGACCGGTGATGGAAAAAATCTGAAAAGACCGGCTCAGTTGGCCACCTCGCAGAGGAATTTCAGCCTGACAAGCCTGACCTCCGTCTCGTCATAGTCCATGCCGAGGTCTGCCATGGCGTCTTCCACCGAATCGGACTTTGCCTCGTTCCTGAAATAATCGTAGATTTCCTCCACCACGTCATCATCCACTGTCTGACGGATATAGTAGTCGAGGTCCAGCCTTGTCCCGGCGGCGACTATGGACTCTATCTCCGATAGAAGCTCATCCATCTCGAGGCTTCTTGCGGCAGCTATGTCCTCAAGGGCCAGTTTCCGGTCTATCCCCTGTATGATGAAGAGCTTGTTGGCGGATGAAGAGTTTGCGACAGACTTGACCACGAAGTCGTCAGGACGCTCTATCCCGTTCTCCTCCACATACTTGGCAATGAGTTCGGTGAACTCCTTGCCGTATTTCCTGGCCTTGCCTTCTCCAACCCCCTGGCAGTTCCTGAGTTCGTCGCATGTCACGGGATATGTGATGGACATGTCCTCGAGTGCCGGGTCCCCGAACAGTATCCACGGCTGGAGATGCAGCTTTTTGGAGAGGTCTGACCGGAGCTCCTTCAGCATTGCGAGAAGTACCTGGTCACCGCCTCCGCCGGACCGCGCAGCACCTGCCGGGAGATCATCGTCGTCATCTTCTCCGTCCACGAAATGCCTTTCCTCGGTGAGCATGAGCGGATAAGGCTTGCGGTTGAACTCGCGGCCCTGCTCCGTGACATATATCAGTCCGTATGACTCGATGTCCTTCTCGAGGAAGTGGCGGACAATCCCCTGGTGGATCACATCGCACCAGAAACGGAAGGAATGGTCCTTCCCTGCCCCGAAAAACTCTATCTTGTCGTGCTCGTACGACTTTATCAGCGCGTTCGACTCCCCTGCGAGGATGTTGGCGAGATGCTCTATCTTGAAATGCTCCGGCATTGACTCCACGAGTTCTATTATCAGGCACATCTCCTCCTGGCCGTCAAACTGACGCTTGGGGTTCAGGCAGTTGTCGCAGGCCCCGCAGTTGTCCTGCGGATAGTCTTCCCCGAAATAATTCATGAGGAGCTTCCTGCGGCACTGGTTCGATTCGGCATAGGCCACTGTCTCGAGCAGGAGCTGTTTCCCTATTTCCTGCTCGGCCACAGGCTTGCCCTGCATGAATTTCTCGAGCTTCACTATGTCCTTGTAGCTGTAGAATGCGATGCACTTGCCTTCGCCGCCATCCCTTCCGGCACGTCCTGTCTCCTGATAATAGCCTTCAAGGCTCTTCGGTATGTCGTAATGTATGACGAAGCGCACGTCAGGCTTGTCTATGCCCATACCGAAAGCTATCGTGGCCACAATCACGTCTATCTCCTCCATCAGGAACCTGTCCTGGTTCTCCGCCCTCGTCTTCGCGTCGAGGCCGGCGTGGTACGGCAAAGCCTTTATCCCGTTTATGTTCAGGAGCTCCGCAAGCTCCTCCACCTTCTTCCTGCTCAGGCAGTAGATTATGCCGGACTTCCCCGGATTCTGCTTGATGAACCTGATGATATCCCTCTTCGGGTCAGACTTGTCCCTTATCTCATAGTAAAGGTTCGGCCTGTTGAAGGAGGACTTGAAGACCGCCGCGTCCTGGATGCCGAGATTCTTCTGTATGTCGCTCTGCACCTTAGGGGTGGCCGTGGCGGTGAGGGCGATAATCGGTGCAGTGCCGATATCTTCTATGATGGCCCTTATCCTCCGGTATTCGGGGCGGAAGTCATGCCCCCACTCCGATATGCAATGGGCCTCGTCCACGGCATAGAACGAAATTTTTATCTCCTTCAGCATCTCGATGTTCTCGGCCTTGGTCAGGGACTCCGGGGCCACATACAGGAGCTTGGTCTCTCCCGACAGGAGGTCTTCCCTCACTTCGCTTATCTGGGCCTTGGACAAGGATGAGTTCAGGAAATGCGCAATGCCGTCGTTGCCGTCCACGAATCCTCTGATTGCGTCCACCTGGTTCTTCATCAGGGCAATGAGAGGGGAAATCACTATGGCGGTGCCTTCCATCACAAGGGCAGGCAGCTGGTAACAGAGGGACTTGCCGCCGCCGGTAGGCATGAGCACGAACGCATCCTTGCCCGATGTCAGGTGCCTGATTATCTTCTCCTGATCCCCCTTGAACGAGTCGAAACCGAAAAATTCTTTTAGTCTGGAATGTAGTGTTTTAGAGTCGATCGCCATAGTTTCGCAGAATTAATCTTTACTAAGTTAGAATTAATTTTGCCTTATTACAAATAATTTTACGATATTTGCATGATTTCGGTTTTGACATAAAAACAAATAACTCCAGATAAAATGAAAACACTCAAATTCATTTCGGCAGCTGCCGTAGTCGCAGCAATCATGGCAAGTTGCACAAGCTCGCCAAAAAGCATCACAGTGGACAAGGATGGGGAGCAGGTGACGGTATCTCTTCCGAGCGCATCACTCACCGACTCCGTAAGCTACCTTGTAGGTATCAACTTCGGATACTTCATCAAGGCGAACAATTTCGGCAACGACCTCGACTATGCAAAAATCAAGAAGGGAATGATGGACTTCATCAATGCCGACGGCAGGATGAACACACCGGAATTCAACGAGCAGTTCGACATCAACCCTGACGAGATGAACAGGCTGTTCAACGAGTTCCTCTCCGCAAGGAACAACTTCGAGGCCGAGAGCAACAAGGCCGAGAGCGAGGCATTCCTGAAAGCCAATGCACAGAACGACGGCGTGGTCGTAACTGAAAGCGGTCTCCAGTACAAAATCGAGAATCCGGGCAATGAAGTGAAGCCTGGCGAGAAGGATACTGTCTATGTTTACTACACCGGCAAACTCATCGACGATACCGAATTTGACGCATCAGACCCTGAGAAGGACCCTGTGAAGATGATGATGAACCGCGTAATCAAAGGCTGGACGGAAGGTCTCCAGTATATCGGTGAAGGCGGCAAGATAAAACTCTTCATCCCTGCGGAACTCGGTTACGGCGCCCGCGGAACAGGTGACATCAAGCCAAATTCGGCCCTTATTTTCGACGTGGAGCTCGTGAAGGTGGGCAAAGTCGCTGAAGAAGAGAAAACCGAAGACAATAAATAACATAAACCATGGCTTTGGAAATTGAAGGTAAAATCATCAGGAAACTTGGTGTACAGAGCGGGACATCGGCAAGGGGAGACTGGTCCAAACAGGAATTCGTGATAGAATACCAGGAGGGCAACTACCCTTCGCAGGTCTGCCTCAGCGTATGGGGGCCAGACAAGGTCAAGGATCTGGAGAAATACCAGATCGGGGACAAGGTCAAAGTCTCTTTCAACATCAGCAGCCGGGAGTACAACAACAGGTGGTACACCGACCTGCGCGCATGGAAGATTGAGGCGGAATCCCATATTGCGGAGAACTACACCACTGGTTTCGCGCCTACTGGCGTTGAAGGGTCCGGCGACACATACAAGCCGAATCCTGCCGAAGCAGCCAGTACGAACCACGGGTATGTGGCAGAAGGCAGCGTTGATCAGGTAGAAGACGATTTACCGTTCTGACCTGAAAAGACTGCCGGAGAAAGAAGCCGGGAGGAGGGTGACACAAAAGAAATTTTGTGTCGCCCTCAAATGTCTTTCTGCGAAAGACTGACCCCATCCTAACCCCCTATACCCCCTATTAGGGGGGATTTCGCACCTACCCGGTGCGGTCCCTGTGGGACTTGTTAGGGCTTTTGGGCCACCCCTCTTCATAGAAAAAACCTCAGCTGCCGTAGAAGAACGGATTGGGGTTGTCCACTACAGGAAGGTCCGAGCAGTTCGAGACATCGACGCAGTCGTGGACACTGATTGTGGCGTCTTCCTTCCAGCGGGAGAAGTCGTTCCCGTGTATGTCCACATTCCCGCAATGCTGCACATCTATTACCGACAGACCGGGGAATATCGGCTCGTGAGACCTGCTGTCGATGAACACGTTGTCCGAAATCTCGAGATTCTCCACACTCAGGCCGTAGATTACCTGGGTGTCGAAGGTCCTGACGGTGTTTCCCGAGAAAACCACATTGCCGTGATAGAAGAAGTCGTTCCCCCGCGACTCCTGCGGGATAATCGGATCTATCTGGAGAATGGCCTGGGGATGGCCGCCTCCGAGACCGCCGTCGGTGAACGTGTTGTCTCTTATCACGATGTTCCTCGTGTTCCCTGACTCATACCAGTAATTCGCATCCCCGCATATCCTTATGCCGGCCATCATGGAGCTGAAATCGCAGTTCTCGACAAGCACGTCTCCAGGTGTGGAGAGGAGGAGGCTTCTTGCCCGGTTGTAGCGCACGGTACAATTCCTGATTATCACCGAGCATCCTCTCGAGACATTCTCCACTGCAAGGGAAGAGACATCTGCGCATGCGGAAAGGTCGAACCCCGTCTCCATCTCGTAGCAGTTGCGTCCGATGCGCCGCAGGCTTTCCAGCGTGGATTCGCCCACGGGACGCATGGTCTTCCTGTCTATGAAGCGGAGCATGTCCCCTTCATCGGCAAAATGATTGCCTTCCTGCTGGAAATGCCCGAAAGATGCCCTGAAGACCGTACCTGACACAAGGGAATCGAGTTTCATATACACTCCGTGTATGTTTGTCGCGTCGTCGAGCATGCTCTCGAACACGCAGTCCTCGAGAATGACTGTCCCCTTGCAGTCCACGAAATGCGTGGCATCCGCAGAGATTGTTATCATCCGCCTGGAACCTGGCCTTGCAGCAGTGGAGACTCCGGATACCTTTATGTCCTCTGAAAACTCGGCAATCAGAGCCATGGCACCGGCCCTGTAAACGTGGACATCCGAGACTTCGACATCTCTGCTTCCGAGGATGGCGAAGCCCGGACATGACCGGTTCAGTTCCATAGGGCCCTTGTCATCGTAGATGCTGCCGACAGGGGGCACATCCACGGCAAGGAAATCCGAAAATTCCACAATCCCCTCCGAAATCTCCCTCGCCTTCAGCTCTCCTGCCCAATGGCGATGTTCATAAATTGCCGTATTGTAAAGAGGCCTGCGGGTCTGCGGATCGAAGACAATGTTCTCTGCAAGAGGGTATTCCCAGTCGTAGCCTCCGAAGAAAAGCCTTCCGTCCTCAATCCGGTACCTGTTGTCAGGAAACACCTTCACAGTGAAAGTCCTGTTCCGAGGGTCGTTCGCTATGACCTCTCCCTCGAATGTCCACGGATAATCGTAGTCTATCGAAAAACCGCAGAGCCTCACGTTCTCCGAGTCCTTTACCGCGAACGGGACCATCGCCCCGTGGAAAAGGAACTCGGCGCCGTCACATTCCACAGAGACATTCTTCATGTCCTTGATAAGGAATGCCACCTTGCGGTCCCCGCTGTCGTTGTTCGACATGCTGAGGTATTCCGTGCAGGCGGACTCGGGGAAGAACTCGTATTTCCCCTCCGGGAAATGCAGCACGACATTCCCGTCAGGATTGTCCTCGAGAATCTCCCTCACCACGGGAGTGTAGTCCTTTACGGACGCGTCATACTCTATACGGACCGTCCTCGGCCCGCATGAGACCTGCATGACCAGAGGCAGAAGCAGGAATGCTGTACGGAATATGGTATTTTTCATTTCTTGAATCTGATTTTTGCGTATGCCATCTCTCTTATCCCCGTGAGCCCGTCCTGATTATGGGACCAGTACATGGTCACGGTCTCCCCGCCCTCAAGGTCGCCGTCCCCGCTTATGAGGTTGGGATAGCATGCCGGGGCATCCTTGCTCCCGGTTATCAGCTCCGGAGTGCTCCATGTGAGCGCATCGTCGCTGAAAGACATGTACACCTGCTTGCCCCACGAGGCATAGACCATGACCCACTTCCCGAGAAAAGTATTCCACATCACCGAAGGATTGGCCCCCGGCACGGACAGAAGCCCTGCGACAGGTATGTTCTCCCCGCCGAGCCCAGTGGACTTGTCGTATGCAGGGATAGTGAAACCGCTCCCGTCCCATTTCAGCCATGTGCCGGATCTGCCGTTCCTGTCGGTGGAGGCTGCCATGCAGATTGCATTGGCCCCGGAAGAAATCCTGCCCTGATAGTAGCAGATGTACATCGAGGAGGCTTCGTCCCAGATGACGCAGCCGTCTCCGAGACCGGTCCATGCAGGAGTTTCCGGCTTCGGGGACTTGTCCGTGATTACAGGCTCGTGGCCATGCCATGTCTGCCCGTAGTCTCCGGAATAGACGACACCTATGGACTTGTGTGCCGTGCCGCTGTCATCCCAGTGGCTTTCCGCGTGGAAGAAGCCCACATAATTGCCTGAAGTGTCCAGCGGATATATGGCGATGAACCACGAACCTCCGTCGTTGAACCCGTCTGTCACACCTTCTGCAAATCCCTTTCCCCACACTTCGCTCCCGGAGACAAGGCCTGGAATATGGTCTTCGGGGTACGGGGTGGAAGCCACAGTCATGGCATCGGTGGATTCACACCAGAACAGCTGCCACACGTCTCCCTTCTTCACCGGTATGAGCTTGCCGTCCGGCCAGTATCCGCGCATGAATGTCTCTGAAGTCTGCCCGACGACCCTGGTCCGGCCAACCGCCACATTGCCGGTGACATCTGTCCATACCTCGTCCTCTCCGGGGAGAGGCACGGAGGTGTCGCCGTATCCGCTGTCAGACACCGGAACCCAGACCTTGCTGCAGGCACATACGGCTGCTGCAAGACCTGACGCAAGGAGCAGAAACGATATCCGGGGTGTCAGTCCCATAACGGATTCTGTGTTATTGAACCATTGGAAGAGTCTATCACCGACTGCGGAATCGGGAATATGCTGTGCTTCTCCTGGCAATTGTTTATCACCATCTCGATATACTGTCCGGGGAGCCAGTCCGGGTCGGATTTCCCGACAGAACGGTAGGCCTCCTGAAGTTTCCCGAAACGGACAAGATCCGCCCACCGGTGTCCCTCGAAGCAGAGTTCCCGGCTGCGCTCGTCGAGGATGAAGTCCTCGAAAGGCTCGTCCGCAAGATCATAGTCCACCGCGGCGTCAGGAGTATAGATGTCGACGCCATAACCTCTGCGGCGCACCATGTTCACATACTCTATGGCTTCCGCTGACGGAGCCCCCTTGTCTCTCCACTCGGCCTCTGCAAGCATCAGCAGCACATCGGCATAGCGGATTATCGGAAAATTGATGTTGTTGCACCAGTTGGCCCATCCTGTTCCCCTGTCCGCACTCTCAAGTGCATGGCGGAACTTGTATATCCAGTAGTCATTCTCGTATTGTCCGTCATAGACAAGCTCCATCCTGCCGGTCTGCGGATTCTGCAGCACCTGGCCGCCATGGTTCACAGAGCCGCGCCTGAGGTCATTATCCTCGAATTTACCGTACATCTCCGGGAATGCCCTCACCTGAGTCCAGTATATCTGGTCGGGATGAGGGATGCCGTCGGTGGTGCCGACCTGTCCTCCATAGAGGGAATTGCTGTGTGAATTGTCGAACTCCACGTCGAAGATATACTCGCTGTTATGCTCATGACGCCCGTCGAACTGCGAGAAATAATCCTCCACGAGGGAGAAACGGCCGCCGTTTATGACAGTGCGGCATGCCTGTGCGGCAAGTGAAGCGGCAGACCTGTCATTGAGAGGCTCCCCGGACATCTGCAGATATGCCCTGGCCTTCAATGCCGTGGCCGCATCCCGGTAGGCATGTCCCACGGTGTTTGTCTCCGGAAGGAGCCGCTCGGCTTCCTCATAGTCCTTTATCACCCTGTCATACACCTCGGCAAGGGAAGCCTTGCGCGTGTCCATGTCATCGATATCGGTGGTCTCCGTGAGCACAAGCGGCACTTCCCCGAAATAACGGGCGAGCTGGAAATAGAACCATCCGCGCAGGAAATACGCCTCCCCCGCTATCCTGTTCCTGTCCTCCTCCGATATGGCGTCCCCGTCATACAGGGCAAGCCTGTTCAGGACGACGTTCGCCCTCTGTATGCCGAGGTACTGCATGAACCAGACCTTCTCCACGAAGAGATGTTCCGGGGTGTAGGTGTAATAGCCTATCATCTCCTCCCCGTTGTTCCCGTTAAGGATGTATGCCTCGTCGGTGCCTATCCTTCCCCAGTACATGAAGCCCGTGAAGTAGTTACCGTAGCGGTGCTGGTTGTCCCATTCCACCGAGGTGAATGTGTAGTAGATTCCCGTCAGGGCCATGTCGAAATCCGCTGTGGTCCGGAAGAAGTTCCGGGTGGTGATGTTGCTCTCCACCTTTGTCTCCAGGAAATCGCACGCGGAGACCTGCATAAGAAGCGGAATCAATATCAAACATGCTTTTTTCATCTGTCGTCCTCCTATTTGAAAGAAAGGTTCACGCCGAAGGTGAATGTCCTTGCCTTCGGGAAGTTGCCATAGTCGAAGCCCTGGGACAATATCGCCGCTGCAGAGTTCTGGCTGATGCCGACTTCGGGGTCATAGCCTGAATATCCGGTGAACACGTAGATATTGTCGGCCGAAATGTAGAACCGGCATGATTCAAGATGTCTGGTACGGCGCAGGAGCCTTTGCGGAAGGGTGTATGTGAGCCTTGCCGTAGCGAAACGCAGGAATGAAGCATCTTCCACGAAGGCCGACGACACGAGACCGTCAGGTATCCGGGCATAGTACGGGGAAGACTGGTTGTCCAGGGTCCATCTGTCGTTCCATGTGGAAAGCTGGTTGTCGGCGGTCCCCGCGTATGCCGCAATCATGGTGTGATTGGCGTTGTACAGGTCGTTTCCTATGGAATACTGGAATCCGAGGTACAGGTTGAACGACTTGTAGTCGAACGTGGTGGAGAAGGCTCCGTAGAAGTCCGGGAGGAAATTCCCTATCACTTCCCTGTCCTCGTCGTCGATTGTCCCGCTGCCATCCTTGTCCAGGAGCTTGAGTGAACCCGGCTGTTCCCCTCCCTGTCCGGCAATCCCCGGCTTAAGCGTATAGACCACCTCTCCGGGCTCCGAAATGCTCGGTGCGGTGTTGAACTCGTCCAGCTGATACAGTCCTGTCGCACGGTAGCCGAACAGTTCTCCCACACTGCCTCCCTCGCGGAGAATCACGGCGTTCTGCCCGTTCAGACAGGTGATTCCGAGATATATCGGAGCCCCGTTCTGTCCGAGTTTCAGAATCCTGGAGACATTGCGCGTCATGTTCGCGTTCATGGACCACGAGAAATCATGCCTGTCTATGAGCACTGCCGACATGGACAGCTCGGCACCCATGTTCCTGATGCTTCCTATATTCTGCCATGCCTTTGTATATCCCGAGATGTTGAGTACCGGAGCTTCGAGAAGCAGGTCGCGCGTGGTCTTATGGTAAAGGTCGAGGTCGAAATGAAGCCGCTCGTTGAAGAATCCGAGTTCCAGTCCGAGATTGTATTCGAGCGTCTTCTCCCATGTGAGGTCCTCATTGGCAAGGGTGACAGGAGACTGGCCGACAGCCAGATCGGTGCCGAAGGCCGTATTGGTGTTGTACAGCTGCGCGAAAGACCCTGTGGTAGGCACGCTGGAGTTTCCTACCTCGCCGATGGAAAGCCTCAGTCGGAGTGTGCTTACAGGCTGCACATATTTCAGAAATTCCTCTTCCTTTGCATTCCACGCGACTGCACCGGAATAGAACGAACCCCACTTGTTCTTCACGAATGCCGATGTGCCGTCCCTCCTGAATGTGAAGGTCCCGATATACCTGTCATCGTATGAATAATGGGTACGGAACACGAAAGAGAGCATTGCAGTGGTGCTGGTGTTCGAGAAGGAATTGAAGTCGGTTGCCATCTGCAGGTTGTTGAACCCGAGGGTCTCGTTCTCGAATGAAGAAGCGTCGGTCGAGGTGTAGTAGTAACGGCTTCCCTGCTCGGTGATGCCTGCCATGACATTCAGCTTGTGTTTTCCGAATACAGGAGTCCATGTGACAGTGTTCTCGTTCAGCCATCCGAATGTGGATATGCCGGCCATGCAGGCCTGTCCGCTGTAGAGATAGCCGCGAGGCGTGGTCGACGGATAGAACTGCTTGTCTTCGAGAGAGTAGTTGTCGATGCCGCCGGTCACCCTCACCCTGAGGTCCTTGAGGATATCGTACTCCATGTAGGCATTCACTATGGTGCGGTTCAGTATCTTCAACATGTCTATGTCGTTCGCCATCACCACCGGATTCTGCTTGTTGGCGGTGTTGAACTGGTCTATCTGATACTGCTGCACGCCAGCCCTCCTGAAATAGGCCTGGGTGTCCGGGTCCGTGAGGTCGAACGGCTGGGACACCAGCGCGCTCATGACAGTGCCTATAGCCGTACCCTCGCCCCCGGAAGTAGGCACCCCGTCATCCTGTATGCGGCTGTAATATATGTCCACGCCGAGCCTGAACCTGTCCGTGAAACGGTGGTCTATGTTCGCCTTTGCAGTGAACTTCTTCCAGTCCGTGTCGATGATTATGGACTCGTTCTGCATGAACGATGCGCTTATCATGAAATTGGTCTTGTCGGTGGAGTTCTGGATGGACAGGTTGTGGTTGTGGATGAATCCTGTCCTGTAGAGCCTGTCCTGCCAGTCTATGCTCTCTATCCTGTCGAAATCGAAATTCCTGAGATTCCCGTCGGCATCCGAGAAAAGCTGGTAGGACGGGTTGAGCTCGTTCATCATCGAGGCATAGCCCCTGAAATCGAGCATGTCGAGCTTGCGCGGAAGCATCTGCATGCTCACATATCCGTTGTACTGGATGCGCCCTGAGGAGCCGCGGCCTTTCTTGGTGGTGATCATTATGACTCCGTTTGCGCCCCTGTTGCCGTAGATTGCGGTCGAAGACGCATCCTTGAGGACTTCAATCGAGGCTATG
>CALVDM010000018.1 GCA_944326335.1 uncultured Bacteroidales bacterium | reverse complement strand
CCCTCTTCCTCTCGGTAATCCTGATGGAATACTACATTCCTTTAAATATCCTTATACTTTTTGATGCGGTTGCCCTGCAGACAACTGGAGCCATCCGTAATGTTTTCAAAAAAACTCGTATCTTTGCCGGTTGAAACAAAACCGGCCATGTCTGAAGATAAGGATATAATAAAGGAGCTGACGGCTCAGGAGTATGAACACGGCTTCGTGACAGATGTCGAGCAGGAATTCATCCCGAAAGGGCTGAACGAGGATATAATCAGGCTGATTTCAGCAAAGAAGGAGGAGCCTTCCTGGCTGCTGGACTTCAGGCTTGACGCGTTCCGCAGATGGCAGAAGATGAAAATGCCGGACTGGGCCCATCTTACGATTCCGGAGATAGATTTCCAGGACATAATATATTTCGCGGCACCTAAAAGGGACCGGCCGGACAGCATAGACCCGGAACTGGAAGCCACTTTCGAGAAACTCGGGATTCCGCTGGACGAAAGGGCTGCCCTCGCCGGAGTGGCCGTAGATGCCGTATTCGATTCCGTGTCGGTGAAGACCACTTTCCGCAAGACCCTGTCGGAGAAGGGCATAATTTTCTGCCCGTTTTCCGAGGCGGTGCGGGAATATCCGGAGCTCGTCCGCAAGTACCTCGCGTCGGTAGTGCCTCCGGGAGACAATTTCTATGCGGCCCTGAACTCGGCTGTCTTCAGCGACGGTTCTTTCTGCTATATTCCGAAGGGAGTCCGCTGCCCGATGGAGCTGTCGAGCTATTTCAGGATAAACGCAAGCGGGACCGGACAGTTCGAGCGGACACTCATCGTCGCGGACGAAGACTCTTACGTGAGTTATCTTGAAGGCTGCACCGCCCCGATGCGTGACGAGAACCAGCTCCATGCGGCCGTGGTGGAGATTGTGGTGGAGAAAGGAGCCGACGTCAAGTATTCCACCGTCCAGAACTGGTATCCGGGAGATGCCATGGGCAGGGGCGGAATCTTCAATTTCGTGACCAAACGCGGATTGTGCAGGGGAGAAGGAAGCCACCTTTCATGGACGCAGGTGGAGACAGGCTCGGCCATAACCTGGAAATACCCGAGCACGATACTCAAGGGGGACAATTCCTCGTCCGAGTTCTATTCCGTGGCCGTGACCAACAACATGCAGCAGGCGGACACCGGCACGAAGATGATTCACATCGGGAAGAACACCAGAAGCCGCATCATAAGCAAGGGAATCTCGGCAGGCTGCAGCCAGAACAGCTACAGGGGCCTTGTGCGCATAGAGAAAAGTGCCGAAAATTCGAGGAACTATTCCCAGTGCGACAGCCTCCTGATAGGGGACAGGTGCGGTGCGCACACCTTCCCGCACATAATGGATTCGAGCGATTCTTCGGTCGTGGAGCATGAGGCCACCACATCCAAGATAAGCGAGGACCAGCTTTTCTACTGCAACCAGAGAGGCATCGGCCCTGAGGACGCCGTCGGGCTGATAGTGAACGGCTACGCGCAGGAAGTCCTTGCCAAGCTTCCCATGGAATTTGCCGTGGAGGCAAGGAAACTCCTGCAGGTCTCGCTTGAGGGTTCTGTGGGATAACAAGTTTGTTAAAACATGTTTGACATAATAAATTACACATTATTTACCATAGGAGGGGACACCCCTGTCCTGCTGATAGACCTGGTCACTTCGATATTCGGGCTGGCCTGCGTAGTGCTTGCCGGCAGAAACAGCAAATACAATTTCTGGGTAGGATATGTATATACAACATTGTTGTTTCTCATGTTCTGGAACAAGAACTTGTACGCGAGCATCCTGCTGCAGCCGATTTCTCTCGGCATAAACATACTCGGGCACTACAGATGGACGCACCCGCGGAAGGACGAGGAAAGCTCCAGGGACCACACCGCCCTGAAGGTGACGATGCTCACATGGCCGCAGCGGCTTCTGGCAGTGGTTTCGGTATTCGTGCTCGCGGGGCTGTGGGGATGGCTTCTGAGCCTTCTCGGCAACAGGTGGTTCGTGGGGGTATTCCCTGCCGATCCTGTCCCGTATCTCGATTCATGCGTGACAGTGCTGATACTCGTCGCCCAGTTCCTGTCTGCATTGAAGAAATGGGACTGCTGGGTGGCATGGCTGCTCGTGAACGTGACGCAGATGTGGCTGCACATATCTGTCGGACATGTGTTCATGCCTGTGGTGAGCGGCCTTTATCTGCTCAACGGCATAATTTCTCTCTGCAACTGGTCGAAACTTTACAAGAATAAAGCATAAAAGTCTATGGATAACGATGTTCTGTTGAAAATAGAGGGTCTGAAGGCAAGTGTCGAGGACAAGGAGATACTCAAGGGGGTCGATTTGACTGTCCGCAAGGGTGAAGTCCATGTTGTGATGGGCCCCAACGGTGCGGGAAAGAGCACCCTTTCGTCGGTGCTCGCCGGGAAACCGCAGTACACGGTGACCGGGGGAAAGGTGACATTCATGGGCAGGGACCTGCTCGGGATGAGCCCTGAGGAACGCTCATGGGCAGGGATTTTCCTTTCGTTCCAGTATCCGGTCGAGATACCCGGCGTGACAATCACCAATTTCATGAAGACGGCAGTTAATTCCAGGCGGAAAGCCCTCGGGGAGGAGCCGCTCACCGCAGCCGCGTTCCTGAAGATGATGAAGGAAAAGATGGCTCTCGTGCAGATGAGGCCGGAATTTGCAAAAAGGGAGGTGAATGTCGGATTCTCCGGGGGAGAGAAGAAGCGCAACGAGATTTTCCAGATGGCCATGCTCGACCCGGTGCTTTCAATCCTGGACGAGACGGACAGCGGGCTCGACGTGGATGCGCTGAGGATTGTCGCGGAAGGTGTGAACAAACTCCGGACTCCGGAAAAGTCCACGATAGTCATAACCCATTACCAGAGGCTCCTGGACTATATAACACCGGATATCGTGCATGTCCTCAAAGACGGGAGGATAGTCCGGACAGCCGGAAAGGAGCTTGTCGCCCGGATAGAGGAGAACGGTTACGACAGCATAAACTGACGGAGGTCGCGATATGAATGCAAACGAGACGCTGACAGTCGGGCAGGGGCAGTCCTGCAGGATTATTGTCGTATCTTCGGATGGACCGGAAACGCTGGCCGGGCCCGGAGGGGAGTGGCGGATTGTATTCTGCAGGGACTTCTCGATGCATCTTGTCCTTGAACGCGATGCCTCGGCAGAGATTCTTGCCCTGATGTTCCCCGGTGCAGACAGCAGCATGGATTTCAATGTGGAACTCGACGGGCCCGGGGCGGACTGCCGCCTTTCCGGAATATATCTGTGCCCCGGCAGCGAGAAAGCCAGGGTGAATGTGCTGATGTCGCACAAGTCCGGACATTGCTCTTCCGGCCAGAAGTTCAAGGGGATAGTCTCAGGCACTGCAAGGGCCGCCTTCACTGGGAAGATTGTCGTGGCCCGGGACGCCCAGAAGACTGAATCCTTCCAGGAGAACCACAGTCTGCTGCTGTCAGACAGGGCTAAGGTGGACACAATGCCTCAGCTCGAGATATATGCCGATGACGTGAAGTGCTCGCACGGGGCCACTGTGGGAAAGCTTAATGCGGAGGAGCAGTTCTACATGAGGTCCAGGGGCATTCCGGAGAAGGATGCCATGGTGCTGCAGATGCTGTCTTTCCTTTCGTCCGTGCTGGAGATTCTGCCGGAAGGGGAACTCAGGGAGAGAATCGCGATGCAGATTGAAGATACAGTCAGAAAAGCGTTCTGAGATGATAGCGGAACCTTCGGTGAAAATCAATCTCGGCATAGACGTGCTGAGGAAGCGTCCGGACGGGTATCACGACATCGAGACCCTGTTCGTGCCGTACCATGAGCTGCATGACACTTTGGAAATAGTGAAGGCGGATGACTATCCGAGGACACTTTCCGCACTCATGTCACGCTACAGCCCGTCTTCCGGCCAGATAGCCCAGGCGGTTTCGGAAGATGCGAAGGTCATGATAACCATTGCCAGGAAGGAAGGTGTGGACTGGAGTCCGCTGGATGACCTCACAGTAAAGGCTTACATGGAGATGGCCAAAGACCATGACTTGGGCCCGGTGAAGATATATCTCGAAAAGAAGTCTCCTGTCGGGGCCGGTCTCGGGGGAGGGTCGTCGGATGCGGCATCTGCCATAGACATCATTGACAGCATCTTCGGCCTCGGGCTCAGTCTCGGGGAAAAGTCCGCCTGTGCTGCAAGGACGGGCAGCGACTGCGCCTTTTTCCTCCATGACAGACCGATGTTCGGAAGCGGGCGCGGAGAAGTGCTCGAGGAATATGACCTTCCCGAAGGATTCGACGATGAGTATGAGATAAAGGTGCTTGTGCCGGAAGGGATATCGGTGTCTACGGCCGATGCATACCGAGGCATAGTGCCTCAGGTCCCGGAGATTCCTCTGGCCTCAAGGCTTGCCTTGCCTGTGGAGCAGTGGCGGGACTCTGTGAAAAACGCTTTTGAGGACACTGTCTTCAGGAAATATCCTGCACTTGCGGGCATAAAGCAGTCTCTGTACGACTCCGGGGCCGTCTATGCCTCGATGTCCGGCAGCGGCTCCGCCCTTTTCGCCATTTACAGAAAGGACTGACATCTGAAAAATCACGACAGATATGGGGAACAGAATCGTAATCAAAGACCTTGACAGCATCGATGAGGCGGCCCGGGAGTTTCTTGAGAAGACCGCCGGCCACAATATCATAGCCTTTTTCGCTCCTATGGGGGCCGGCAAGACAACGTTCACGACAGCCATCTGCAGGAGGCTCGGAGTCGGAGACCAGGTTTGCTCCCCGACATTCACCATACTGAACGAATATCTCACCGATTCCGGCGAGCCTGTCTATCATTTCGACTTCTACCGTATCGGGAATGTCTCCGAGGCCATAGACATAGGCTTCTACGACTATCTCGACAGCGGGCATCTGTGCCTTATCGAGTGGGCGGAGAATGTCCGGAGCATACTCCCTGAAGAGACCCTCGAGGTCCGCATCGAGGTCAATCCCGACGACTCAAGAACCGTTTCCTGGTAGATAAAAGGTATTATAGCCAGCTCCGAGGAAGCACCCGTTGATGTCCACCTCATATTGCCGGCCGTCGATTATGAAGACGGGCGGAAGCCCTGCCGACGACGGGTTGAGGCACAGGCAGTAGTGCCCTTCCGTGAACACGGCGCATCCTTCCGAGTCGAGACGGTACCCTTCCGGCAGCGGGATGTATTCTGCATTCCTGTAGAGAAACTGCGAGTCGATGTCGTCTCCGTAGTAGCCCACTGCGCTCATGTCATTCTTTTCGACGTGCAGGGCTATTACCTTGAAAGAGCTCCCGAGTATGTCGAACAGCCGGGCTCCTTTCCAGACGGCAGTCCTTGTCCCTCCGCCGCTGTCGTCCACCTGCCCGCATGCATGAGCCGAGAGGTCGTCGGCAGTAAGGAAGTCCATGCTGCGGATTGTCACCCGTGTGTCGTCGAGTGCGGACTTCAGGTAGCCTTCCGAAAGGAATGCTTCCCCGGTCCCCGGGTTGAAGGTGAGCACATTCATGCTCCCCTTCAATGACCTGAAGTCCACAATCTCCTCGTCCCCGGTCCCGGTCAGCTCCATCTTCACCCCGTCCTTGACCGCGAAATACCTTCTGACGGTACGGTAATGCACCGTCTCGTCAATCCGGTACCCGAAGTGCATGGAGCCGTTGTCCATGTACAGCCCGTTCATTATCTGCCCCTCTCCCGACGAGGCGAGCACCTCCCCGTTCCGGCGGTATGTCCAGCCGGTCCCGTCCCTGGACACCCCGAGGGTGAACACGCTCCCGTCCTTTTCGATGAAACCTGCCATCATCTCCCGCCCTGCATACCTGATTATCTCCACCCCGTCCCTCTTTATCACGGTTTCCCCGGATGTGGAGTAGTCCGTGAACACATGGCCGCCCAGGCATCTCACCATGTCCATGTCTGTGGCCACGTCGTGGTAGTATCCGGCCTTGAAGCGGTGCATCTCCTTCATCTCCTGGTCGAGCATGACAATCTCGCAGTCCACTGTCCCGTATTCAGTGTCCCTGAGCCAGTCATAGCCTTCCGGATATTCCGCCAGGGCGAAGTTGAACACCGTGATGTCCTCCGCTTCCGGCGGCTCTGCCTCTCCATTTCCCGTGCCTGCACCGGGTCTTCTGCTGTCCCACGCGTCTTCGCATGAGACTGCATATATTGCGGCGGAGATGACCGCAACCAGCAGTATCAGATTCCTAGCTGCCATCCTGGATTATATCATGAAAATATCTTTCTTGTCGAGGAGTCTGTAGCCGGAGGCTTCGGAAATGTGCTGCAGGCGGATGTCTTCCTCCGCGTCGAGGTCTGCGATGGTCCTTGCCACCTTCAGAATCCGGCTGTATGCCCTTGCGGAAAGATGCTCACCGTCTATCAGCTTCTCAAGGAAAGCCTTGCTTTCCCTGTCCGTCCTGCAGTGCAGGCCTATAAGCCTGCTTCCCATTCCGGCATTGGTATGTGTGGCTTCTCCGGCAAATCTTTTCTGCTGTATCTTCCTGGCTTCCAGCACTCTTGCGGCCACTTCGGCGGACGGCTCGCCCTTCTTCCCGGCAATCAGGCTCGACGCGTCCACCGGATTCAGCCACAGATGGATGTCTATCCTGTCCATTACCGGGCCCGACAGCCTTGACAGGTACGCCATCCTTTTCCCCGGGGAGCAAGAGCATCTGTCCCCTTCCCCGTAGAAGCCGCACGGGCATGGGTTCGTGGCTGCCACAAGCATGAACGATGCAGGATATTCCACCTTGCTTTTCAGCCTCGATATCGTCACTTTCCTGTCTTCGAGCGGCCCGCGCAGAGCTTCCACAATCCTTTTGGGAGCTTCGCAGAACTCGTCGATGAACAGTACCCCGTTATGCGCCAGCGATATCTCTCCGGGCATTATACTGTCCGAGCCGCCTCCGATGAGCGCAGAAAGCGAAGAACTGTAGTGCGGTGCCCTGAAAGGCCTTTTCCGCATGAGCTCGCGCCGCGGCCGTCCTTTCCCCGCCACCGAGTAGATTTTGCTCGTTTCCATCGCCTCTTCCTGGCTCATCGGCGGCAGGATGCCTGGAATCGCCTTTGCAAGGGAGCTTTTCCCGGACCCCGGCGGACCTATCAGCAGCACATTGTGTCCGCCTGCCGCGGCTATTTCCAGCCCGCGCTTCGCACACTGCTGCCCGTAGATGTCTGCAAAGTCGGTGATTTCATCGTCCCGGCTTTCCGTGCCTCCTGAGAGGGCATCCGTCCCGGAGGCGAGCAGGTCCGGACATCCGTCTTTCCCGGAGAGAATCCTCAGCACATCGGACAATGTCCTGACCCCGAACACGGTGTAGTCATGGTATCCTGTGGCCTCGAGGGCTGAGCCGGCGGGCAGTATGCAGCCTGCGAACCCTTCCTCCCTGGCAAGCTCCGCAATAGGCATCGCTCCAGGTACGTCCCTGACCGAGGCGTCGAGCCCGAGTTCCCCCATAATCATGTACTTTCCCATGTCCCGAAGGTCCGCCTGCCCCGATGCCGCCACAATCCCGACGGCTATCGGCAGGTCGTAGCCGCTTCCTTTCTTGTGCATGTCCGCAGGAGCGAGGTTTATGACTATCTTCTTTCCCGGAATCCTGAACCCGGCGGCCTGCAACGCCGTGACTGTCCTCAGCAGGCTTTCCTTTACGGCTGCATCCGCCAGCCCCACGAGGTATATGCCTACCCCGGAAGATATGCTCACCTCCACATTCACCCGGACAGCTTCTATCCCGGCACATTTTGCGCTTGAAACGGTTGTCAGCATTTTTTCCGCAAATGTCGCTCATGGAAAAAGAAAAAACGTTCGGAAAAAGAAAAACAACTTCCAGAAAAAGAAAAACCGGCATGGCAGGTGCGAATTTTCAAAACGGTTTCTTTGCCTTTGTGGATTTTATGAACTAATTTTGAGAGACATTCCAATAACATGCTGAAAGATTTTTTCATACAGACGGGGCAATATTTCCTGTTCCTGAAGATGGTTTTCAGAAAACCGGAGAAATGGAAGATTTTCTGGAAGCAGTTCATCCTCGAAGCGGACAAACTCATAGTTTCTTCCGTGGTGCTTGTCTCGGTCATATCCCTGTTCATCGGAGGAGTGCTCGTCATACAGACTGCATCGAACATGCAGAATCCCTTCCTTGACAGGAAGCTTGTGGGCTACATGGTCCGCGAAAGCCTGATACTCGAGTTCTGTTCCACCATGGTGGCCCTTATACTTGCAGGGAAGGTCGGTTCCAACATAGCTTCCGAGCTCGGGAGCATGCGCATAACGGAACAGATAGACGCCATAGAGATGATGGGTGTCAATTCCGCTTCATTTCTCGTGCTCCCCAAGATACTTGCCGTGACTGTGCTCAGCCCGCTTCTTGTGCTGCTCAGTTTCTATCTCGGGCTTCTCGGCGGCTGGGTGGTTGTGTACATGACATCCATAATCCCCCTGTCCAAGTATGTTGCAGGCCTGAAATACAGCTTTTCGGAATTCTACGTATTCTACAGCTGCGTCAAGATGTCCGTGTTCTGCTTCATGATAGCATCGATATCCGCCTTCAAGGGATATTATGCCAGGGGCGGTGCGCTCGGTGTCGGGGTCTCCAGCACGAAGTCCATAGTCGTTTCATGTATCCTGATACTTATGTTCGACCTGATTATAACCCAGCTGATGCTTTATTGACAACCACGGCCCATGATTAAGATAGAACACCTGAACAAGAGTTTCGGAGACCTCCATGTGCTGAAGGACATATCCATCGAGTACAAGCAGGGGGTGTGCAACATGATTATAGGGGCGAGCGGGTCAGGCAAGACCGTGCTGCTGAAGACCCTGATTGGGCTGATGTCCCCGGACAGCGGGTCGGTGACCTTCAACGGGCTTGACATTTCCAGGCTTCAGTATGACGAGAAGAAGCGTTTCAGGCAGAACATCGGCGTGCTTTTCCAGAACAGCGCGCTCTTCGACTTTGCAACGGTCATAGAAAACGTCATGTTCCCGATGGACTTTTTCACGGACTGGTCCAGACGTGAGAAAATCCGCAGGGCGCAATATTGCCTCGAAAGGGTGAATGTGGCCGACAGTGACAGGAAATATCCGTCGGAACTCAGCGGAGGAATGCAGAAACGGGTGGGGATAGCCAGAGCCATAGCCCTGAATCCCAAATACCTGATATGCGATGAGCCTAATTCGGGCCTCGACCCCGAGACTTCGATTCTGATAGACCAGCTGATACACGGGCTGACCAGGGAGTTCGGCATGACCACCGTGATAAACACCCACGACATGAATTCGATTCTCGAGATAGGGGACAACATAGGATTCCTGCACATGGGCAGGATGCTGTGGCAGGGCGACCGTCACACCATATTCGATACCCGATGCGAAGAACTTCGGAAATTCGTCTGTGCAAATTCTCTTGCACGCAACATCATGGAGAAAAGGCATCTATAGCCTTACGCGGAAACCGAGCTCGAGCCCGAACATGAGCGGCTGGGCAGTCCTTATGCTGCGCGGCTGACGGGCATCAGGGAAATAGTATCTTAGGCTCGGGTCTATGTATATGCCCAACGTGTGGGCTATTATGAATTCCATACCGATGCCGGCGTTCACCGAGAACTGGAAGCCTTCCACAGCCTCCCTGTGTATTATGTCAGAGCCGTCTGCGGACATCTTGAATGTGTTTGAGACACATTTTTCAGCCGAACCGCCGGCATACGCATAGAAGTCTATGAAATTGTTCTCGAGTATGCTGAAATAGACGTTGAGCGGAATGCCGATGTAGTCCTGCCTGTTGAGGATGTTGGAGTAGAAGTCTCCGGAAGAAAGTTCCCCGTTCTCCTGCACCTGGTAGTATTGTCCGGAGAATGTCCTGCGGAGCATGGAATAGTTGACTCCTATCCCCATAGCCCATCTTTCAGTGAAATCCACCTTCACCCCCACACCGAAGGAAATCGGCACGGAATACGAAGACGGGCTCGACTCGCTGACTTTGTTCTGGGCTTCGTTGCGTCCTGGCCTGTATGATATCGGTGCCGAGGAACTCCTTGACGCGCTTGCATTTGTGTTGCTTATCGCGTTGCCGGACAGTGTCAGCGATGTCCGTATCTTCCGTCCCCTGCCTTTCCCGGAGTCTTCCATGAGAAGGCGCTCCAATTCGTCTGTCCCGGTCCCGGACTGGAATCCATGGCTGTCAGCGAATGCGGATGTGTCAGGGGCGGATGGTGCAGTCCCGGAAGCGGAAGCGTCGCCGGTCATTGCCTGGACTTCCTGCCCGGTGTCTGCGGGGTTCTCCTTTTCAAGGCCTGCTTCCCGGGTGTCCTGCGTCTTGCCTGCCGCGCGCCTGATGTCTTCCAGCGGACGGGCCTGCGGGATTTCCGCCATGGCCATCCGCGAAGTGCCGTCTGTCTGGCGGATTACGTTTATGCCCGGACCGGAGCCGGCCAGGTATCTTTCTTGCCGGCTGTCCCCGGCGTTGTCGAATGTCCCTGAAAGGAAGAGCACTGCTGCTGTCGCCGCAGCGGCCGCCAGGGCCGCGGAGACACGGAGTATCAGAGGCACGGCCACGGGCTTGCGACGCCGTGCACCCGCCCCGCTGTCGGCGAGACGTTTCTCTATCCCCTGCCAGAATCCTTCCGGAACATCTTCCGCAGCCTCTCCGAGGATAGACCTGAAGTGCAGGTCAAATTTATTTTCGTCCTCTGTCTCCATTTTCCTTGATTCTTTTCTGCAGCCATGTCCTCGCCCGGCTCAACTGGGTCCTCGATGTGGTCTCGCTTATGCCGAGGATGTCTGCAATCTCCTTGTGCGAATAGCCTTCAATGACATACATATTGAAAACCGTCCTGAATCCGGGCGGCAGGGATGTCACAAGGCTCATCAGTTCCTTGTATCCCATGTCCTCCAGCTGGTCCGTCAGGTCGGAACTCAGATGTCGTGCGTTTTCAAGCTCGTCGCTCATTTTCAATGCATCCTTTTTCCTGAGATGCATCAGTGCAGTGTTGATGAAAATTCTCCTTGCCCATCCTTCGAACGACCCTTCGCCCTTGTACGAGCCGAGCTTGGAGAACAATGTCACAAACCCGTCCTGCAATATGTCCTGTGCCACCTCTCTGTCACCGACATACCTTATGCATACAGGGTACATGCGCGGCGCCAGCAGGTCAAACAAGACCTTCTGAGCGTTTCTGTCCCCTTTTATGCACAAATCAATCGTTCTTTGCTCCGAGGTCCCGTCCACAGTGTCGTCTCCGAATATCCGGCGGCAGGAGGCCGCCTGCAACATATTTTTCGTTCAACCTGCGCGTTAAAGATGCTCGCTTGAGTACGAAAGTTGCATCATTGGCGCGTTTTTTTCAAAGATAATCGTTTTTATGCTATTTTTGTAAAGATTTGCCTGGAGGATTTGAAATGAAGGGAAAAACATACGCAATGATTGTGTCGGCGGTTTCGGTTCTTTGTGCCGGCTTGCCGGCCGAGGCTCAGGGTGGAAAGCCGGAAGTTGCGGAGAATCTTATAATTACGGCTGTCGAGCACTACGATGACAGGCAATTCCCGGAAGCTGCATCCATTCTCGAGAATGTGGTGCGTGAATATCCTGAAAACGATGCAGCGCATTTTTATCTCGGACTTTCGGAATTCTGTATGGATAATGTGGAGAAGGCCGAGAGCGAACTCGAGAAGGCTGTGGCGATAGATTCCTCGAATTTCTGGTACCGCTACAGGCTTGCCATGGTCTATTCCGCAGCCGGCAAGGAGGAGCTCACGCTGTCGATGTTCGAGAAGATGGTGAAGGATTTCCCGGACAGGTACGACCTTTACTACACCATGGTGGATCTCTACCAGCGTCAGGGACAGCAGGAGAAGGCTCTCGAGACCCTGTCGCAGATTGAGACCGTTTTCGGGACCAGCGACATGACCGTCCTGGCGAGGTTCGACCTTCTGCGCAAGATGGGCAGGGAAGAGGAAGGTTATGAGTGTCTCGAGGATTTCAACAGGAAATACTCGTCTGTACAGGTGCTGTCTCTTCTCGGGGACAGGCAGCTGTCCATGTACAACGATTCCCTTGCCCTCGTCCTGTACAACGAGGCCCTCGACCTGGATTCGTCCTATGCCCCGGCCATGCTCGGCAAGGCGGAGACATACAGGATTGCAAGGGACTACAACAGTTATTTCAAGGTGCTGCATGAATTTGTGGCCGATGACAATATCGCACCCGAAGGCAAGTGCGGCTATCTCGGGGCCCTGGTCCGGTCTGCCGACAAGCTGTTCTTCAGGAGTTTCGGAAGCCAGATGGACTCGCTCATGGCCTTGTGTTCCGGGAAGTACCCGAGAGATTCTTCTGTCGCTACCATGACCGGAGCCTACTATTATTCCAAGGGGGACACCGAAAAGGCCAGGGAATGCTTCAGGAAGAACATGGAGAACTGGCCGGAGAGCCTCTCTGCCGCAGCGTCCTATGTGGAGATTCTGGCATATTCCGGAGACTGGAAGGCTCTTGTGGACGAGGCTTTCAAGGCTTCCTCGCGTTTTCCGGGCGAGACCGGCTTCCTCGAATATGCTTCCCTCGGAGAGTACAATCTCGGCAATTATGACAAGGTGATTCCGATATGCGAGAAGATAATAGCCGCGTCTCCCGAGGACAGTACCACACTGCTGAACGCCTACACCACCATGGGGGACATGTACTATAAGACAGGCGAGCGCAAGAAAGCGTTCAGGTCGTATGACAGCGCCCTGAGCATAAACCCTGACTATCTTCCGGTACTGAACAACTACGCCTATTTCCTGAGTGTGGAGAAGAAACAGCTGAAGAAGGCTTACGCCATGAGCAAGAAGACTGTCGAGAAGGAACCGGACAACTCCACATACCTCGATACTTTCGGATGGATTCTTTATCTGCAGGGCCGTGCTGTGGAGGCAAAGCCGTTCTTCAAGAACGCCGTCATGCTGTATGGAGGGAAGAAAAGCCCTGTGATACTTGACCATTACGCGGAAGTGCTGTTCGCCTTGAAGGAGTATGACCTCGCGTTCCTGTACTGGAACCAGGCAAAGGCGATAAACAACGGTGAGATAGAAGACCTCGACAGCCGTATCAGCCTCAGGAAAAGTCAAATGAAAAAGGATGAGAGATGAGGGTATTCCGCAGAATAGTCCCGCTGGTCTTCCTCCTGGCTCTGGCCGTACCGGCCGTGCATGCCCAGGACACGAAGGAATATGAGCAGAGAAAGGCCCGGATAGAGAAGGAAATAGAGATTCTCGACCGCCAGATTGCCGAGACTGCATCCAGGAGCAGGAGCGAACTGTCCCGGCTCACTCTCCTGCGGGCCCGGATTGCCAACAGACGCGAACTGATAAAGGAAAGCGACCGGCAGATAAGACGTTATTCGGACGACATTTACTTGACCCAGAAGAAAATAAACCGCCTCAATGCGGAGATAGACACCCTTTCCGCCTACTATGCCAAGCTGATACGCAGCGCATACAAGAACAGGGACGCGAGGGTGTGGTACATGTACATACTTGCAAGCGACGACCTCGGCCAGGCCTTCCGGAGATACAGCTATTTCAGGAACCTTTCTGCCCAGACGAAGGTTCAGGCAGACAAGATACGCGAGGCAAAGGAGGAGCTTGAGGCGCAGAAGTCCAGGCTTTACATCCTGAAGACCGATGCGGAGAAACTGAGGGAGTCGCGCAGGAAGGAACTTGCATCCCTGAGCGCCGAGGAGACAAGGGTGGCCGGGGTGGTTTCCGTGCTGCAGAAGAACAAGACGAGATACCAGAAGGAGCTCGCCTCGAAAAAACGCCAGGTGGAAGCTCTCGACAAGGAGATAAAGCGCATAATAAGGGAGGCCATGGAAGCCTCTTCCGGAAAAACCGGCAAGAAACAGGAAATAGACTACAAGCTCGCCGCCGAGTTCTCGAAGAACAAGGGAAAACTTCCATGGCCGGCATCCGGTGCGGTGATAGACAGGTTCGGTCAGCACTACCACCCTGTTTTCACCCATGTGAAGCTGCCGTTCAACAACGGGATAACCATAGCTTTGCCTGAGGGCACCGAGGTGGACGCCGTATTCGACGGCACAGTGAAGCAGATTGTGGTGATGCCGGGCTATAACCAGTGCGTGCTCGTGCAGCATGGAAATTATTTCTCATTCTATTGCAAGCTGAAATCCACTGCGGTGAAAGCAGGGGACAAGATAAGGACGGGGCAGAAGATAGGCACCGTGGACACGATAAACGGGGAGACGCAGCTCCATTTCCAGATATGGGAGGGAAGCAAACCCCAGAATCCCGAGCTATGGCTCCGCCCGAGATAGGAAAAACCTGTGAGACGAATAATGATATGACAAAGAAAACCGTATTTCTGACCGGAGCCACCGGCAACATGGGCTGGGCAGGCTTCTGCGAACTTCTGAAGAAAAAAGACAGATTCAACATAAAGATACTTGCGCGTCCGAGCCGCAAGAACAGGAAGAAGCTCGCCCCTTATCTCGGCGACCCTTCCGTGACTGTGGTCTGGGGCGATTTGAACGACTATGCAAGTGTGCTGGAAGGTGTGTCGGGAGCAGATTTCGTGCTGCATGTGGGAGGCATGGTGTCTCCGGCGGCGGATTATTACCCTGAAAAGACTCTCAGGACAAATGTGGCCGCGGCCGTGAATATCGTGAAGGCAGTGCTTTCCAGGCCGGACTCAGACAATGTGAAGGTGGTGTATATAGGCTCTGTGGCCCAGTGCGGGGACAGGATGCCGCCGCTGCATTGGGGAGAGGCAGGGGAGCCGGTGTGCGCCAGCATGTATGACAGCTATTCCGTGTCGAAGTGCATGGCCGAGAAGACGATTGTGGATTCCGGAATAAAATGGTGGGTGTCTCTCCGCCAGACAGGCATATTGTACCCTGGAATATTCAGGCAGATAAATCCGGTCGCGTTCCATGTGCCGGTGAAAGGCGTCCTCGAGTGGGCCACGATAGAAGATTCAGGAAGGCTTCTCGCAAATGTGGTCGAAGACTGGGTGCCGGATGAGTTCTGGAACAGATTCTACAACATAAGCAGCGGCGAGGAATACCGGCTCGTGAACTATGATTTCGAGACCATGCTCCTCCGTCCTCTCGGGATAGGCAATGTCGAGAAGGTCTTCGAGCCTCAGTGGTTTGCGACAAGGAATTTCCACGGGATGTGGTACAAGGATGCCGATATCCTTGAAAACTATCTCCATTTCAGGGAGAATCTTCCGGTGGAGGAATATTTCAAGCGTCTCGCTTCCCGGCTGCCGTGGTATTATTCTCTCGCAAGGTTTGTCCCTGCATGCCTCATCAAGGCATTCATGAAGCCTCTCGCCTATGAAAAGGTGCTCGGGACACAGTGGTGGGCGAAACATGACGAAGCCAAGCTCGAGGCCTATTACGGGTCGAGAAAGGAGTACGAGTCCATAAAGTCATGGGAGCAGGTGCGCCCGGAACATCTTGAAAAGAATCTCGGGAAGGCAAGGCAGGCAGGGTGTGTCGTGGACCTTCCGAAGGGCTATGACGACACCAGGTCCATATATGAGCTCACGGCGGATGAAATCGCGGCCGCAGCGGAGTTCCGTGGCGGGAAATTTCTCGGTCCTGAAGAGAAGGTCGGGGAAAAGGGCGTTGTTTTCGACTGGGAGTGCGAGCACGGGCACAGGTTCAAGGCTTCTCTCGAGTATGTCCTGCTCGGTGGTGGCTGGTGTCCGGAATGCGGCTATGACATCGGGAAAATCCGTCCTTCAGCGAAGAACAGATTCATCTCGGCTGTATTATCTTCACCGTCCCGGGGATGACATCCTCTTCAGGATTTCCGTGCAGGTGTATTATGCGCTGGTTGGAACTGCCTCTGAAAAGCAGTTCCGTGTCCCTGAGGGAGAGTATGAACGGGCCGTCGACCAGCACATCTATGTAAGGCAGTATCATTGACAGCCTCTTGTCCGCGAGGATTTCCTCGTAGGTGAATCCCGTGTAGCACCAGATTGTCTTGCCGGTCTCCTCCTTGATTCTGCGTGCAAGGGCAGTGAATGCCTCCACCTGATACAGGGGGTCTCCGCCGGTGAATGTCACATTGCTGAATTCGTCCGCCCTGACGACTTCGAACAGCTCATCGACAGATGTCTCATGTCCGCCGTCAAAGTCCCATGACTGGGGATTGTGGCATCCGGGGCAGTGATGGCCGCATCCAGCGCAGTATATTGAAGTACGGAGACCAGGGCCGTCAGCCATGGTCTCCTCCAGAATGTCCAGTATCCGTATTTTCACTTCTTGTGTGTGGATTTATTTATGAACGACGCGGTCCTTCAGTTCTGCGAGTTTCGCGCTGTTCCATCTTGCCGTGGTACCTACGAGGTAGCCCGTTATCCTCTGCAGCTTGTCGATGTTTTTGCTGTGGCACTTGGGGCATTCCTCGAGATCGGCATCGGCATTCTCGAATCCGCAGTCCATGCAGCGGTTCCTGTTGTGGTTGACGGAACCGTAGCCCATGTTGTACTTGTCCATGAGGTCCACGATGGCCATGATAGCCTCCGGGTTATGTGTGGCGTCGCCGTCTATCTCCACATAGAAGATATGTCCGCCGCCTGTCAGCGCATGGTAAGGAGCCTCCACTTCGGCCTTGTGTTTCGGGGTGCAGTGATAGTAGACAGGGACATGGTTGGAATTTGTGTAGTATTCCTTGTCCGTGACTCCCGGGATTATGCCGAATTTCTTCTTGTCCATTTTCGTGAACCTTCCGGCAAGGCCTTCCGCAGGTGTGGCAAGCACGCTGAAATTGTGCTGGTACCTTTCGGAGAACTCGTTCACCTTGTCCCTCATGTATGATACAATCCTCAGCCCGAGGTCCTGTGCCTCCTCAGACTCCCCGTGATGCTTGCCTATGAGGGCGATGAGTGTCTCGGCCAGACCTATGAACCCGACTCCGAGCGTGCCCTGGTTGATTACGGACTCGATAGTGTCGTCTTCCTTCAGGTTCTCGCTGCCGAGCCACAGGGAGCTCATGAGCAGAGGGAACTGCTTCTTCATGGCGGTCTTCTGGAAATTATACCTTTCGCAAAGCTGCTTTGCAGTGATGTTGAGGGCCCAGTCGAGCTTTTCGAAGAACATCTGGATGCGCTTGCTCTTGTCAGGCTCCTGCATGCACTCGATTGCAAGGCGGACGATGTTTATCGTGGTGAAGGAGATGTTTCCCCTTGCTATGGACGTCTTCGGTCCGAAACGGTTCTCGAACACTCTCGTGCGGCATCCCATAGTAGCCACCTCGTAGTTGAACCTCTCCGGGTCGTCAGCTCTCCACAGCTCGTGTTGGTTGAATGTGGCGTCGAGGTTCAGGAAGTTCGGGAAGAACCTCCTTGCAGACACCTTGCATGCGAATTTGTAGAGGTCATAGTTCCTGTCCTCGGGCAGGTAGCTGACGCCTCTCTTCTTTTTCCATATCTGGATAGGGAATATGGCCGTGGAGCCGTTGCCTACACCTTCGTATGTGGTGTTGAGGATTTCCCTTATTATGCACCTTCCTTCAGCGGAGGTGTCCGTGCCGTAGTTTATCGAACTGAAGACCACCTGGTTCCCGCCTCTGGAGTGAATCGAGTTCATGTTGTGCACGAAGGCTTCCATGGACTGGTGCACCCTGCTCACTGTCATGTTTATGGCATGCTGGAGCACCCTCTCGTCCCCCTGTATCCCGAGGAGGTCTCTCTTTATGTAGTCATCGAGCCGGACATCCTTCAGATGGCTGAAGTCCTTTCCGAGCATGTCGCTTATCTTGTCTATCTCCTCGTGGAAGGTCTTCCTCACGAAAGGAGCCATGTAGAAGTCGAATGCCGGGATGGCCTGGCCTCCATGCATCTCGTTCTGCACAGTCTCCATGGAGATGCAGCCGAGTATGCTTGCCGTCTCTATCCGCTTTGCCGGACGCGATTCGCCATGACCGGCGAAGAAACCGTTCTTCAGTATCTTGTCCAGAGGATGCTGGACGCAGGTGAGGCTCTTTGTCGGGTAGTAGTCCTTGTCATGGATGTGGATGTATCCGTTCCTTACGGCATCCTTGACATCTTCGGACAGGAGGCATTCGTCCACGAACGACTTTGTGGATTCCGAAGCGAACTTCATCATCATCCCGGCAGGGGTGTCGGCGTTCATGTTGGCGTTCTCCCTTGTCACATCCGTGGCCTGGGCCTCGATTATCTCCTTGAAAATTTCGCGGGACTTGGCTTTCCTGGCGAGATTCCTCTGGTTGCGGTAAGCGATGTACTTCTTTGCGACTTCCTTGCGCGGGCTGTTCATCAGCTCCATTTCCACATGGTCCTGGATGTCCTCCACGCTCATGCTTTCCGTTTCTATCTTGGCGATGGCCGCTGCAATCTCGGCAGCGAGGACGATGTCTTCCCCCTGCTCCGTCACATCCATTGCCTTCAGTACGGCATCCACGATTTTCCTCTTGTCAAAGTCGACAATACGCCCGTCGCGCTTTACAACGAATTTTACCATAATCCAGAGATTTATCAGTATAAATATGAATCGACGAAAAATATGTCCGCCCTCTTCCGGGTAACGGAAAACAAAGATACTCCAATTATCCGTAGGATGTTAGGAAAAGGGTGTAAAAAGTTATCCACAATAAGAAAATCTTCTGTTAACATGTTGGTTAACAGAAGATTATAAATGAATCAATTTGGAAAACTTCAAAATTGCATAACAAAACTGTTACACTGTCAGCCGACGACCCACACGAGAACATGCCTGTCGAAGATGACGTATCCGAGCTCGAAATCCTCCTCGTGTCCGTCCTTGTGGGTGAAGGTGGCCTCGAGCTCCCCCTTGCCTTTCAGGGTGAACTTCTCCACCTCTATCTGCTCTGCGAAATCGACCCTGTTCTGGGACATCCTCTTGTAGATGGCTTCCTTTGCGCACCAGTATATGGCGAGCTGCTCGTTCTTCGTGTCGTCGTCGAGGTCTTCTATCTCCTCCTCCGAGAGGGCCTTCTTCTCCACGGCTGAAAAATCCCTGTCGAGAGACTCGATGTCTATTCCGAGGTCGTCCTCGTCGTGTGTGATTACGGCCACGTATTTCTCGGAATGCGTGATGCTGATGTTCGTGATGCAGTTCTCGAGAAACGGTTTGCCGTTGTCGTGGTGTCCGAGATACACCTTCTCGTCGAACATTTCGTTGAGAAGGGCTCTGACAGCAAGTTTCTGCTTCCTGAGACTCTCGCTGCGTATGAGGGAAATCTCCTCCATCTCGTCGGAAGGCACGGAACTCATGTCCACGAGCTGCTTCTCGGTCTCCGTAATTTTCCAGACACCTATCTCTGCTTTATTATCAAGAGTTTTCCTTAGATATAGTCCCATACTTAAATGATTGTCATGAAAGTTCCTCCCCGGTCGCCCCTATGTACAGCAGCCCCGTACGCGCAGTATATGCACATACGAGATGCTGTCCGCACCCGTCTCCGGACGCAGACTCACTGTCGAGTATCATGAGGATATAATCCGCCAGCGGATCATCAGACATCGCGTCCGCAGCGGCGTTCGAAGCGTTCAATATTGGACTGGGAGGTTCCACTTGGTTGTTTTTCTTTTAAACTGCCTGTTTTTCAGTCTGCAAATATAAGAAACTGTTTTGAGAAACTGTCGAATTTTCAAAAAATTCTTTTCGGGAGGGATCGGAAGTACACCGGAAAGCGGTCCGGAAGAACGCCGGCTGCTCCCGGGGCTCCGGCAAAAAGTTCATAAAAATTTATGACACGGACACGGGACTGTTTCTTGAAAGTATATGCTATATTTGCAGGGCCTGAACTGGAGGAATATGAAAGGAAAAGATACTGGTATGGACGACAGCCTCTGTCTCCGGGAATTGTCGGAAGGGTCCTATGAAGCTTTCGACACATTATATATGAGGTACTCGCCGATAGTGGAGCAGTTCGTCCTGTCGCTTCTGAAGAGAAAGGAAGAGGTTGATGACATCACACAGAACATCTTCCTGAAGATATGGGAGAACCGCAGTTCCATGTCAGGCGTACACTCTTTCCGGGCATACCTTTTCAAGATGGTCAGAAATGCTGTCTATGATACATTCTCCAGACGCAAACCCACAAACGGCCTGCAGGACAGCATGGAGCTCGGCGACATACTCCGCTCCGAGGATATGGAAGGGAAAATTTCCGCCAAGGACCTCAACATGCTCATGAACATGGCAGTGGAGAATATGCCGGAACAGAGGCGGAGAGTCTTCCGCATGAGCCGTCGCGACGGGCTTTCACACAAGGAAATCTCCATGCAGCTCGGCATTTCCACAAAAACCGTAGAGTACCACATGTCCAAAGCTCTGGCCTGTCGCCGACTTCTCTTATTCTCCTGAAGCCGTCTATGTGGACGAGGCGGTGAAATTCTCTGACCTTTCCTCGGATGAGGTGGAAGGAGCCTTGGTTTCCTGGCAATGGACTTTCGGTGACGGGACAGGTTCCGATGAACAGGATCCGGAGCACGTATATCAGGCGGAAGGCAAATACACGGTGACACTCACGGTAAAGGACAGCGAGGGTCTGGAAGGGACTGTTTCCAAGGAAATCGAGGTCCAGCCTGAACAGCTGGCTTCGATACTCTGGTCTTATCCTTATGCCGAGGGCGGGAGCCTGATAGGTTCTTCCCCGGCAGTCGGAGACAAGTATGTGTATGCCCTGTCCACTGAAGGCAATCTTGTAGCCGTCGACAGACAGACCGGAGAGGAGAAATGGCGTTTCAGCTTCATTGACAACGGAGTGACGGCAATGTCCGAGAATGAAGGCTCATCCCCTTCCGTAGACCCGGCAGACGGTTCTGTCTATGTGGCAGTGGGAGGGCAAAAGGCCGAGGCTTGCAAAGGCTTCAGGATAAACGGGGAGACCGGAGACAAGGAATGGGAGGTCACATGGCCGAACCAGGGGTCGAGAATCCCGTGGCTTGCCCCGGTGGTGACTGATGATTATATAGCTGTCGCAAACCGTGCCACATCAGGCTCTTCCTATGTCTGGGACAAGGCAACGGGAAGGAAGGTGGCAAGTTCCAAGCTGACAGGGGTCGGCGGCGGAATATGTGCCACCAAGGCCGGACAGTTCTTCTTTGCAGGGACCGGCCCAAACGGGTTCCTGCCTATATGGATAGACAATTCGACCGGCAAGTTCGCCGTGATTCCTGACATTACCGGAGCAATAGGCTACGGGGATGTGTCTGCAAACGGTGTGCAGCCGATGGTGGACTCCAGGGGCTATCTTTATGTCGGGTCTTCATCCTCTGCCTGGTGTTTCGACATAAACGGATATGACGGTTCTTCAAAGGCTACGGTCGTATGGTTCTCAGAAGATGTGACCGGCGGGCAGATATGCAAAGGTGCCGGATTCGTCATGAGTGCGGACGGGCTCACCATCTATGCGGGCTCCCAGGGTGCCGAAGTGTTTGCAGTGGATGCATCGACAGGTTCACGGAAGTGGGGAGTATCTCTCGGTGCAAACGTGCAGACGGTTCCTGCCATAGACAATCTCGGGAATATCCATGTCTGTGACCTGGGCGGAGGTTACACCATAGTTTCTCCAGATGGAGAACAGCTGTTCTCCACCGACCTCGGAGATTCGGCATGGGCTTCTCCGGCTATTGCGGACGACGGGACAGTGTATGTGGCTGCAGAAAAGGAAGGTGTATGTACATTGTACGCATTCAAGGTTGAAGGCGTGACATCTGCGGCAGATTCTGACTGGTCGCAGTTCGGAGGCAACGCCAGACGTACCGGAATGCAGAAATGAAAGGACAGAATATGAATATTTCCAGATTGTCGGTTTATGCAGCATTGCCGCTATGTGCGGCAATGCTTTCGTCCTGCGGCAAGGACAGCCCGATATTCGTGTCCCCTTCCGGTTCGGTGTCAGGGCTGATGGTCAGCATTTCGGCGCCATCTGCGGAAGACGGATATTATCCATGGTGGGAATACGGGACCGGATTTACAGTCGTGTCGGATGCAAGGGATGTGTCAGACGCCATGATATCGCTGACGGACGGAGCATCCGCCACAGCGGTTGCCGAGGTTGACGATGCAGCCGGGAAAGTGTGGTGTCTCAGATGCGGGTATGAGCCGGACGGATTTGACGGCACTGTCGCATTCTCTGTTCCGGCAGACCAGCCGAAAACTGCAGCAGGCTCTTACGGACAGGATGTTTCCTCGAACATGCTCTTCTTTTCGACGGCAGGCATTATCGGTGACGGAAGGCAGGCGGAAGTGGAGATGGTGCCGGTCACTTCAGCCATTGCATTGAAAATCTATGACTCCGGACATAGCGCGGAAGGTGAAACCGTCACCGGAGTTTCATTCGTGGCAGATGACGGCTTCTTCCTTACGGGAGAGATGCCTGTGGATATCATCTCCGGAAATCGCGGACAGATATCTGAGGGTGCAGGCGAAGTGAATGTGGATGTCCTGTGCGGAGTGACGGTTGCGCATGGCTATGAGAACGCGGAAGAAGTCGGTATGACCATATTCCCGCAGCAAGGGCTTACCGGAAAAATCCTTGTCGGGACAGACCGTGGAACTTATACATTTGACATCGGACCTGTGGACATTGCGGCAGGGGCGGTGGAGGAAATTCTTCTGGACATGTCGGCTGCGGACAGCAGCCCTCTGAGGAAAGTCGGGATTCTCGGTGATTCCATTTCAACTTTCAGAGGCTATATCGATGCCGGTTATGGCGCCTACTATCCGACCGGTGATGTCCAGAGTGTGAAGGATACATACTGGTACAAGCTGATTTATAATCAGATGCCGGACGCCACACTGGATGTTAACAGTTCTTATGCGGGGACAAGAGTGTCTGAAGACCCGAAATATCCGGGCAAGGATTTCGTGTCGAGATGCCTTGATTTCGATGACCCTGACGTGATTGTAATACACGGAGGCACTAATGACAGCAACAACGGGGTGATATTGGGCTCCTATGACTACAGCTCGGACGCAGCTTCTCTCGACAACAGATATTTCAGGCAGGCGTATATCAAACTGATAAAGACGATACAGGCCAATTACAGCGGAGTTTCGATAATCTGTGTCGTGGGGGACAAACTCGGAGACGGTTATGCCTCATCCGTGGAGACGATTGCCGGTCATTTCGGAATACCTTGCGTCAGCTTTTCCGGGGATTCGGACAATATACCGAAGGTTTCCGGCAGCCATCCTACTGCGGCAGGCTTCGACTATATGGCGCAGAAAATATATTCCGAGGCTGCCGAATACCTCCAGTGACGGATTGATAAATCAATGTGAGTTAGATGAGAATATTTGATGTTGCTGTCCTGGCAGCGGTGTTGCTCCTGCCGGGATGTGGTGCGAAAGCGCCTGAATGTGCCAGCCGGGCAGACCGGATTATGGCGGAACTGCAGGACAATTCATCGGAAAAGGTGTTTGTCGTGTCGCACAGGGGAGACTGGCGGAATTATCCTGAAAACAGCATCCCTGCCATAGAGTCAGTGATACGCATGGGCGTCGATATCGTGGAGATGGATGTCAGGATGACCGAAGACAGCGTGCTTGTACTGTGTCATGACAGGACCGTGGACAGGTGTACGGACGGGTCCGGTCCGGTGGACAGCTATACTTACGGGGAACTTATGCAGCTGCGGCTGAAAAGGGCCCATGGTGTGGTCACTGATTCCATGCATATATGCTCTTTACGCGAGGCTCTCGAGTGCTGCCGGGACAGGATAGTCGTGAATGTCGACAAGGGATACGAGTATTATGATATGGTGCTTGCAGTTGCAGAGGAGGCAGGTGTGGCGGACCAGATACTGATAAAAGGCAAAAAACCGGTGGAGGATGTTGCGGCAAGGATGGCTGCCCATGAGGAAAATCTCATGTACATGCCGATAATAGATATCCTGAAACCGGAAGGAAAGGCTCTTTTGGATGAGTACATGAGCGGGGAAGCCAGCATGCCTGTCGCATTCGAACTTTGCTGGTCCAGGATGACACCTGAAGTTGAGGACGCCATGGAGAAGATTGTCCATAGCGGCTCCAGACTGTGGGTGAACACGATTTGGGGGTCGCTGTGCGGATATCTTGACGACGATGCCGCCCTTGCCTGCGGGAATCCTGCGGAAATATACGACCAGGTGATTGCCCTCGGCGCCACGATGATACAGACGGACAGACCGGAGATGCTGCTCGGCTATCTCCGTTCCAAAGGCCTGCATGAATGATTGCCTATGGGACGTTTTCTTGATTTCTACAGGATAAGCGCGCCTTCCGGAACGGAAGTGCCGCAGGACAGGTGCCCGGGACGATACCGGAAACTGCGTCTCCAGTGTTTCACGGCGGCGACTCTCGGGTATTCCCTGTATTATGTCTGCCGCACGTCGCTGAATGTCATGAAACAGCCGGTAATAGATTCCGGCTTCCTCTCGGCAGGGGAACTGGGACTTGTGGGAGCATGTCTGTACTGGTCGTATGCGATTGGCAAGTTTGTGAACGGCTTTCTTGCGGACAGAAGCAATATAAAAAGGTTCATGGCTACGGGGCTGGCGGTGTCTGTTGTCGCAAATGCAGTCATGGGGATTCTCGGATTCGCAGGAAGTGCAGCGGGTCTGTCCGGAGCCGTGCTCACGGTGTGCTTTGCCGTCATGTGGGGCGTGAATGGATGGGCGCAGTCTATGGGGGCTTCTCCGGCGATAGTTTCATTGTCGAGATGGTTCCCGTTGAGGACAAGAGGTACATACTACGGCATTTTCAGCGCGAGCCATAATTTAGGGGAAGGGCTGTCGTTCATCTTTGTAAGCCTGGCGGTGTCGGCGGCCGGGTGGCAGTGGGGTTTCTTCAGTGCGGCGGCCGCAGGTATCATCGGCGTGCTGCTGATTGTGTTTTTCCTCCATGACACTCCGGAAAGCAAGGGCCTCCCGTCGATAGAAAAACTCTCAGGAGAATCCGCAAGGGAGCAGGACCCGTGCCCTGACGAGCCCGGGAAAAGGCCGGAATTTGCGGAAGATGCCGGAAATGTGCAGAAGGCTGTCCTGAAGAATCCCGGAGTCTGGATTCTTGCCCTTGCCAGTGCATTCATGTACATGAGCCGTTATGCCATAAACGAGTGGGGTATGTTCTTTCTGCAGAAGGTGAAGGGATTCAGCCTTCACGAGGCAGCTCTCATAATAGCTGTCAACACTGTCATGGGCATAATAGGGACAGTTATTTCCGGATACGTGTCCGACAAGGCATTCAAGGGAGACCGGAGATTCCCTGCATTTGCTGCAGGTGTCCTGGAATCGGTCGCTCTCGCCCTGTTCCTGTATGGCGGAGACGGCTGGTTCGTGAATATCCTCGCCATGTCTCTGTTCGGAATAGCGATAGGTGTCCTGATCGCCTTTCTTGGCGGGCTGATGGCTGTTGACCTGGTCCCGCGCAAGGCTACGGGGGCGGCAATCGGCATCGTCGGACTTGCATCCTACGCTGCCGCCGGGCTGATGAATGTCATAAGCGGCTGGCTGATTGACGGGCAAGCCGTTAAAGATGCCGCCGGAGAAATCGTGGACTATGATTTCACCTATGTGTCAGCGTTCTGGATAGGGGCTGCAGTCATTTCTTTCCTTCTTCCTGTCCTGAACTGGAGGAGGAAACCTTCCATGTGAATTTCGCATCCTGACCGGCGGGGAGGAAGAGGGTGATTGTCCCGTCGGTGTCCTGCCGGAACGGCACGTCGGCCCTGATTCCGGATGCCCCTTCCGGTAGCTTGACCCGGAGATGAGAATCGCTGCCGCAGCGCACTGACAACCTGCCGCCGTCGGCCTCCAGCCGGTCTATCCATCCTGTCGAGGAAAGCACCCTGACTCCGCATCCGCCGTTGCCTACCACGAAAGCTTCCCTCGTGTCATCTGCCGCCGCGAACTGGAGGTCGAGCCGTATCCTGCCTCCTTCTTCCCGGTAGGCATGGTTCAGCACTCCCAGGACCTGTTCCGTGTCCACGTCTATGTATTCCGTGTGCTCGGCCGGTGAGCCGCTGAAAGCTGTGAACAGGGCATAGCCCTTCTCCGGAGCCGCCTGCAGATAGGTCTCCGGAGCCGCCCCTATCTGCCCGGAAATTTTGAGCGGCCTGCCGGCAGTGTGCTCGAGTACGCGTTTCGCTTTGCCTATCTGGTTACCGACATATTCCCTTTCCTTGCAGGACATTGCCGACAAATCTCCCCAGATGCCGTGTCCGGCCTGCAGAATGGTGTTGGTGTTGTATCTCTGTGCCGAATACGGCGCCTTGTTGTGTGGATAGACGGCGTATGTGAGAAGTTCCGGCGGCAGCAGGCATCCCATGGCGTTTATGGAATTGCGCATGCTTTTGGTTCTGAACGTGGAATAATCCCCGTAGCCGGAAGCCCCGTTGTTCATCCAGAAGAATTTGCCTTCCTGGAGCGGCATTAGCCCTATCAGGGCTCTCTCCGGCTCCGTCAGGTCTATCTCCACGACCACATCGGGACAATATTCCCGGAGTTCCCTCATGAGTTTCGTGACATAGAAGGGCAGCAGATAGTTGTACCTGTCTATGCGTTCTTTCCTTGAATATTCAGGCCCTCCATGCCCGAGTCCCGACAATGCGCTGTTGAACGTGTTTATGGCGTCCCATTTGAAGAATCGTATCCCGCAGTCCGTCAGACGCTTGAGGTCCTCGAGGATGCAGTCGTAGAAACCGCCTACAAGGTCGAATGCCGGAAAATTCCATTGTGCGGCATAAGGTTCGCCGTTCATGTCCGTTATTATCCACTCCGGATGCTCTTTGGCCCTTTCCGTGTCCGGGTCTATGCCCATGAGCGACAGCCAGACTCCCGGTATCATGCCGTGGCTGCGGACGGAATCCACAAGCGGCTCCAGACCTCCCGGAAGACGCTCTGAATTTGCCCTCCAGTCGCCCATGGTCTGCTGCCACCCGTCGTCGAATATGAATATGTCCACGCCTGTCTCTGCAGCATACCGGATTTCGCGCGCAATACGTTCCTGTGTGAACGCTTCCCTCATGTCCGGAGTGAAATCCCTCTGCATTCCCCATGTGTTGTAGTAGAAATGAGGTTTGCGGGACTCCTTGTTGTCTGAAATCCTGTCCAGCAGGTAATCCTTTATGGCATCTGTCGGGCTTTCTTCAGGGGAAAGGACGGTGAGCGTGGACCATACGGTCTCGTAGCAGCTGCCTGAAGGGATGGCTTCGTCGTCGAGATAGCCGCCTCTGCGGATATGCCATTGCAGGGTTCTCGAGTCGTTGCCCCTCGAGACCCGGGTGGCTATGAACCACAGGTCATCATCCGTGACGGTTTCGGATTCCCCCTGCACTCCCTGGAAAGCGTCTGAAATCGAGGCGTCTGCACCGGAGCTCTTCCCGGTCATGTAGCTGATGTCCTGGGACGCATGTTCGTAGGAAGTGAGTATCCGGGCGTTGTCCGAATCCATCAGCAGGAACGGCCCCTTCACCTCGCATGTATCCCCAACCTCAACGTCATGAGTCCTGAAGTCCGGGTGGAACATGTGGCAGGTGGCGAGATTCCGCCTCGGCCTGCGGTCGTCCGTGCGGGTGGTGTCGTAGTCCTGGAGCACTTCGAGCCCGTAGCTTCCCATCCGTATCTCCGTCACTTCTTTGCTGCCGCGGCCGATGAATGTGTAGCGGGGGAATATGAAATGGTTCCTTCCCCCGACATCAGTCAGACGGAATTTGCCTGGTTTTTCCGACTCGAGTCTCAATCTTTCCCTTATGAACGCCCCTTCCGGGAAATACTCCCTGTCCAGGAGGAGGGTCAGCCCGCGCAGCTCACGCCTTCCCTCGAATTTGTATGTGGCTATGGTGCCTCCGTTGGAAAGGTGCTGTTCCTCCATGCCCGAATATGTCCAGAGCGGCATGTCGGAGCTGACCGTCCGCCCGTTTACGGAAAATTCGAAGAGCGGGGCTCCGTCCGGTTTGAGAAGTTCCCGTCCGGCGGGGCATTCCCGAGACTTGACGGCCAGGGATGAGGCCGATATGCGTCCGTCCCTGGCCACTATTGTCGCCGAGAAATCTTCGTTACCTATGGAGAGGACCTTTTCCTCGCAACGGGAATTCGTTGCGGTTAACATGCCGAGCAGAAGAACTGCTGTGAGGATTCTTTTCATGTCGAGGTGTTTTCACACAAAGGTAGCCGTAATGTCCGGAGGGGACTATATGGATTTTCTCAAACATTTATCCACGGGGTTCATTCTGGTCTCCGGCAGGCTGTGAGCCGTCTTTTCCGGCAGCATATTTTGACGGAGGCACACCGTACTGCTTGCGGAACAATGTGGAAAAATGTATGAGACTGTTGAATCCGGTGGCCTCGGCCACTTCCGAGACTCTCATCGGAGTCTCGCGCAGCATTTTTGCTGCCAGATTCAGCCGGACCTGGTTCAGATATCTCGCCGGGGTGAGCCCCGTGGCGGCAGTGAGTTTCCTGTACAGCGTCGCCCTGCTCATCCCGATATCCCGGCAGAGATTGTCAAGGTTCAGCTCCGGATTGGAGATGTCGGAACTTATGGCATCGTTCAGCTGTCGCAGGAATTTCTCGTCGGCCGAGCCGGTCCTGACCCCGAGGTTCTCCATCGAGAGTTTTTCCCCGTAGAGCTCTTTCAGGCTGCTTCTCGAAGACAGTATGTTCCTGACCTTGAGCATGAGTTCCCACATCCGGAACGGCTTTGTGATGTAGTCGTCGGCACCGCTTTCGAGCCCTTCCTTCATCTGGAATTCAAAATTCTTTGCAGTCAGCAGAATCACAGGTATGTGGGCGGTCCTCGGGTCGTGCTTCAGATTGTAGCACATCTGCATCCCGTCCATCACGGGCATCATCACGTCGCTTATCACCAGAGCCGGCATCTTGTTCAGGGCGAGAGCCTGTCCCGAGCGGCCGTTGTCGGCTTCCACCACATTCCAGGACCCCTGCAGCTTCTTCCGGATGTAGGTGCGCAGCTGTGCATTGTCTTCGACTATGAGTATGGTCCCGGCTTTGTGTCCGGTGTCATTCCCCGGGTCCTCTCCGGCTGCCGAGCCATTCTCCTCCGGTCCAGGCAGGAGGGGTCTTTCCGTCTCCGTGGCCTTGCTGACTATCTCCTCGTCCCTGAAATGGGCATGTCCTTCAGGGATGACCACGTGGAACACGCTGCCTTCCCCTGTCACGGACTCAGCCCAAATCGCCCCGTGGTGCATCTCCACTATGGCCTTCGCGAGGGACAGCCCTATCCCCGTGCCGACACCACTGACATCGGAAGCCCTGTAGAACGGGTCGAATATTCTTTCCATGTCCCATGGCTTTATTCCCGGGCCGCTGTCTTTAACCGACAGGTGCAGATAGCTCCCGGCATCGGCATACATGCCGTCTTCATGCCTTGCCCTGTCCGGGATGCATCCGATGTCTGTCCTTTCGGCGGAAAGTACAATCTCCCCGCCTTCAGGCGTGTACTTGAATGCATTGGAAAGCAGGTTCATCAGCACCTTGTCGAAAAGCCACCTGTCGAACCATGCCGTGAGCGGCCTCTCGGGGCATTCAAAGCCATATCTTATCCCCTGTTTCCCGGCCTGTACCCGGAAACTGTTGCAGATTTCCTCGGCGAATGATGCCAGGTCGTTCTCCGACACCTGGAGAGTCATGGCCTTGGCATCCTTGCTCCTTATGTCCATGAGCTGGTTTATGATGAGCATCATCCTCCGGGCGTTGGTGTACATCATCCTCAGCTCGTCTTCTTCCGCCCCCGGCACCCTCTCCCCGGAAAGCATCTCCTCGAGAGGCGAGATTATCAGAGACAGAGGGGTCCTGAGCTCGTGTGCGAAGTTCGTGAAAAGGTCTATCCTGGACTTGTACAGCTCCTCCTGCTTCTGCTTCATGACCACGTCCTTCTTCAGTCTCCTCCTTTCACGTATGTAGCGGGCGACTATGGCCACTGCGGCTGCGGATATGAGCGTGTAGAGCAGGAAGGCCCACCATCTGAGCCATGCCGGATATGCTATCCTGACATCGACGGAAGCGGTCGAGCTGCTCCATATCCCGTCATTGTTGGCCCCTTTCACGCAGAAATGGTAGTTCCCCGGGGCAAGGTTTGCGTAGGTCACTTCCCTGACGGTCCCTGCGTCCTTCCATCCGTCATCGGCACCCTCGAGCCTGTATTTGTACGTGTTCCTTTTAGGATATATGTAGTTCAGGATGCTGAACGAGAATGTGATGTTGTTCTCGTTGTGTTTCAGACGGATTTTTCCGGTGCCGGGATTCCCGAGAGGCCTGTTGTTCACGGAAACAGAGGTGATGACCACCGGGGACGGATAGTCGTTCACCGAAAGGTCGTCCGGATTGAAGCTAATCATCCCGTTGTTGCCTCCCACCCAGATGGTATTGTCAGGAGTGATGTAGGCCGCTCCCTGGGAGAATTCCTGTATGCGGATTCCGCTCGAGTGGTCGTATGTCCTCGCCACCCTTCCGTCCGCAAGTTCCGATATGCTGGTCCTGGTTATCACCCACACATGCCCGGAGCGGTCTTCCACAATCGAGCATATCGTGTTGTCTTTCAGGCCGTCCTTTCCGGATATCGTCCTGAATGTCCCGGTGTCTGGCGAAAAGATGTTCAGGCCGCCGTCCGATGTCCCTATCATCACCTGACCGCGGCTGTCCCGGACAATGGTGGTGATGCGGTTCCCGGAGATGGAGTTTCCGTCGTCCGAAGTGTAGTGCAGGAGTCTTCCGTCCTCGAGATAGCGGTACAGCCCGCTGCTCCTGGTCCCCACCCAAATCTCTTCTCCGGCCACGCAGAGGCAGGATATCTGGCTTATGTTCACTATCTTCCCTTCCGAAGGCAGGTCGTAGTACCTTATGCCTTGCGGCGACAGGTATTTGAGCCCGTGCGCCGAATATGTCCCGAGCAGCAGGGTGTCGCCCTTTTCCTCCATGGCATATATGGCCGTGTATTCCGGGTTGTTCCAGACACCTGTCCAGCGGCACGTCCTTGTGTCCATCGTGTACAGCTGTCCCGTGTACAGCCCGACGTAAAGTGTCGTTCCGTCCACGTGAAGGGATTTCACGTTGTTGTCCTTGAACAGGTCGGAGGAGTTTTCCGAGCACGGGAAATACTCGAAACTGCCTTCCCCGACATCGAACCTCAGCACACCGCCTGCATCCGAACCTATCCACAGCACCTTGCCGGACGGCTCGGCTGCAATCGCGCTCAGCACCCCCGGGGAGAAGTCTCCCTGTGCGGGGTCGTAGAACGGGAACTGCATGTTCTGCGCGTGGGCATAGTTCACACCGCCTGCGTATGTCCCTACCCAAAGGGTGTTCTCCTTGTCTATGTAGACGGCTTCCACGGCATAGTGCGAAAGCCCTCCGGTGTCCTGCGAGGAATAGTTGTAGCTTTCTATCGTATCCCCGTCCGGATTGTAGATGTACAGCCCGTCGTAGGTGCCGAGCACGAACCTTCCGTCGTCCTGTTCTGCAATGCTGCGGATGAGATTGTTCCTCAGATGGGCTTCATCCGATATTATCTGCACGAGGCTGCAGCTTCCTGTCCCGGGCTCTATCGAGCCGAGCGTGCCTGAGTTGGCGAGACAGAATCTGAGAGTGCCGCCCGAATCCACGAACACGAGATTCACTGCCTTTTGCCTGTCCGTCTCCGTCATGTCCAGCAGGGAGCCGTCCGGGGAAAGCATGGAGAGCCCCCGGTCGTGCCCGATGTAGAGGTTGCTTCCGTCGCTCGCCATGCTGTATATCCTGTATCCCGGGAATGCCCCGATTTCCGAAGCCAGGCCGCTGCCATCGTCAGGACTTATGTGATAGAGCCCCCTGTATGTGCCCACCCATACCCCTCCGGCGGAATCGGCGCACAGGGAGTTTATCTCGTTCGTGTTCCCGGTGTGGTCTTCCCTGTCTATGTACCAGTGTCTGAAGCTGCCTGTCTCAGGACAGTAGAGGTTGACTCCGTTGGTGGTCCCGACCCACAGCCTGCCTTCGCTGTCGTTCACGGCACACTTTATATAATTGTCGCTTATAGTCGTGCTGTCGTGCAGGTCATTGACGAACACCTTGAATTCATATCCGTCGTAGCGGTTGAGCCCGTCTCTCGTGCCGAACCACATGAAACCTTCGGAATCCTGTATTATTGTCACGACAGACATCTGCGACAGCCCGTCTGTCACGTTGAGGCAGTCGAAGCGCATTTTTTCTGCAGATTCCCCTCCCTGCGCACCGTAAAGGGAGATGCCGGCAACGCAGACGATGGCGGCGAATATTCTGTACAGTCTGTCCATACCGTTGGCTCCAGTGAAAGCTTCCGAGTCAAATATAAGGAATAATCACTAATCCTGCATGCCCCGGAGGGCGTTCCTGTCTCAAAACAGAGGGTTGAGACTATGCGATAAATTAATGAACATTTTGATTAATCCCTTTAGATAAATTATAAGTTCCTTTGTTCCCGGACCAATTTACCACAGAAAAATGACACTTGCCATCAGACTGATTCCGATGTTGTGCCTGCTGTCGGCCTCTTTTGCCGCCGAAGCCGGGACACGTGACGAGGCACTTCTGCTCAAGGTCGCCGACAAGGTGGTGTCCGGATACAGGACAGCCTATGTCGACAGGTCGTCGGGACAGGAATACACCTCGGCCGACATGATTCCGGAAGGTGCGAAGGTGCGCCTGGCCTGCAAGTATATGGACTGGCACTACAGCCTCGGCGTCCTCGACATGGCCATGCTGAAGATGGCCGACCGTTTCGGGGATGTGCGCTACACTGACTTCGTGGAGCGTCAGATAGACTATCCGCTTTCCGTCTACAAGAAATTCGGCCCGGAGACAGGAGAGGACCATGAACCTTTCCATTTCCTCCGCAAATTCAATGAACTGGACCATTGCGGTGCGGAATGCGCGGCCATGATAGAGCTTGTCCGCCGCCGCCCGGACAAGGCGGAGGAGTATTCCCCGTACATAGAACGCGCGGCAGAGCATATCCGGAGCAGCCAGGCAAGATTTCCTGACGGCACACTTGTGCGCACATGGCCGTATGAATGCACCCTCTGGGCGGACGACCTGTACATGGGACTTTCGTTCATGTCCCGTTACGGAAGTCTCTACGGAGACGGGGATATGCTCAGGGATGCTGTCCTGCAGGTCGAGAAATTCCACCACTACCTCTGGGATTCCGGGACGGAGCTTCTGTGGCACGGCTGGTACGGAGACCTCGGACAGCCGGCCGGAGCACATTGGGGACGCTGCAACGGATGGGTGATGCTGGCTACCTGCCAGCTTCTCGACGTGCTCGGCCCTCAGGAACGGGACACTGTCCTCGGGCTGCTGAAAAGGCAGATAGACGGAATCATACCGAGACAGGCTGCCTCAGGGCTTTGGCACCAGGTGCTCGACAGGGAGAGCTCCTACGAGGAAAGCTCATGCTCGGCCATTTTCACTTACTGCATAGCGCATGCAGTGTGCGAAGGCTGGATAGACAGACGTTACGCATCTGCCGCACTGGCCGGATGGGAAGGACTTGTCAGGGACAAGGTAACCCCTGAGGGAGAACTCAGGGATGTATGCGTCGGCACAGGTATAGGCACCGACATGCCGTTCTACTTCAACAGACCGGCAGTCACGGGCGAGATTCACGGCACGGGGCTGCTGCTCGAGGCCGGGATGGAAATCCTGCGACTGAAGGAAATGCTCGGAGAGGACTGACATCCTCCCGGACACGGATCGGATTTCATGACAATCAACACAACAGGAAAATGAAGATAATGAGGTTTTTGCTTATGCTGTCGCTTGCGCTGACGGTGCAGTTCGCGACGGCTGCCCCGAAGGGGAAGACAGTCATTGAGATAACTCCTGACCATGCCGATGACTGGTGCTATGCTGTCGGGGACAGCGTATGGTTCGATGTCAGGATAACAGTCGACGGGAAGCCCCTGAAGAATGCTTCCGTCAAATACACCTTCGCTTACGAAAAGATGCCGGCCTACCTGACGGACAAGGCTGTGCTTGCCGACGGCACGATGAGGGTCGGCACTGCGGGCATGGACTGCCCGGGATTCCTTTCATGCAGGGTCTTCCTGCTCGACAAGGACGGCAGGACCGTGGCCGACAATCTTGCACAGGCTGCGTTCGAGCCGGAGAAACTGCGTCCGATGACATGGATGCCGGAAGATTTCGAGGCATTCTGGGAGAAGGCGAAGGCTGAAAACGCGAAAATCCCGATGGACCCTAAGGTGGAACTTGTCAAGGACAAGTGTACGGACAAGGTGGATGTCTATTATGTCCGTCTCCAGAATTTCCGCAAGGACAATTACGTCTACGGCTATGTCTGCATTCCTAAGACCGGGGACAGGCACCCGGCGGTGCTGTATCTCCCCGGGGCCGGTGTTGCCAAGATAGGGCCTTCGCTCTATATGGCTGAGAAAGGGGTGATAACCATGACCATAGGCATACATGGCATTCCGCTCGACATGCCTGAGGAGAACTACGGAATCCTGAAGAACGGAGCCCTGAACAATTACCAGTATCTGAATCTCGATGTCCTCGATCAGTATTACTACAAGAGGGTTTTCATGGGTTGTGTCAGGGCGATAGACTATATTTTCACCCTTGATGAGTTCGACGGGGAACGGATGATGGTCTCCGGAGGCAGCCAGGGCGGCGGGCTTTCGCTTGTCACCACGGCGCTTGACCCGCGTGTCAAGTATTTCGTCTGCTTCTACCCGGCTTTATGCGACCATGCGGGATATCTTTACGACAGGGCTGGCGGATGGCCTCACATGTTCGACAGGAACAGGGCTTATTTCCGCACTCCGGAACGTATTCTTAATTCGAGATATTACGATGCCGCCAATTTCGCCCGTCTTATCCGCGTCCCGGGATTCTTCTCATGGGGTTACAATGACCTTTCGTGCCCTGTCACGTCGATGTATTCCGCCTATAACGTGGTCTCGGCCCCGAAGGTCCTCGAGCTCGAGCTCCGGAACGGGCATCACCGCAGCTCCCGCCAGAACCGCCTTGCGGACGAGTGGATGTTGAAACAGTTCTACTCAGACGGGGAGAACCGGTAATCCCCCGGTATCAATCCGTCATCCCGACGCTATTATATGGATTTTCTAATTTTCTGTGCCATGACATTTTTGCAAAAAATCAGCTGTGCGCTCATCCCGCTCATGTTCGGGGCATGCACTCCCGAGAATCCTGTTTCAGATGTACAGGAGCCTGTCACTGAAGAAAAGGTGTGGCATCCCATGCTTTTCTTCAACTGGTGGGAAGGCGAACAGCTCAAGGAAGCCATAAGCTCCACTCATCTCACCCAGTGGACGGACTTCAAGGCTGTCGCGGATTCCAAGGTGAGACGCGACCCTCCTGCCTACAGGAACGACGAGGGTGAGCAGCTCTGGCAGCGCGATGTCGGCAATACCATAGCCGCCCTTGCTGTGGCGGGATACCTGACAGAGGATACGGAATATTTCGAGGCTGCGGACCGTTGGGCCCAGGCGGCAGGTTCTTATCCCACATGGGGCACGGACGACACTCCGGACGGGGCTGAATACGGCCTTGCCTACGGACATCAGCTGCTCGGCCTGGCCATGCTTTACGACTATGGCCAGGATTATCTCTCCGAGGCCTCTCTCGTGAGCCTGCGGCAGACACTGCTTTCAAGGGTGGAACGCCAGTATAATGCGTACAGGACCATAGACAAGGCATACACCCAGAACCACACATGGATAAATATCTGCGGTATGCTGGCTGCTGCGATGGTGCTGAGGAACGACACGGACAAGGCTGACGAATGGATAGCCTTCACACAGGAGGTCCTCGGGAAATCCTCGAAGCTGCTTTCCCCGGACGGGGCAAGCCAGGAAGGCCCCGGCTACTGGCAGTACGGCATGGAATTTCTCATGTCCGCATTCGACCTGTCCCTCAGCCTCGGGAACGATTTCTACAGAAACAGCACATGGTGGGAGAACACTGCCACATACGCCAGGTTCATGACTCTCCCGGCAGACCACTGCGACAAGGAGAACAGCATCATAGACTGGGGCGACTCCCCGCGCTATTCATGGTACGGACCGTCCCATATTTACCGCCGCCTTGCAAGTCTCAACCACAATGCGCTGATACAGTATGCGGCTGAAAATGCCAGGGCATACGATGTCTCGTCCTCATGGCTGAACCTGCTATGGTACGACAACACGCTCTCGTCCGTCATGCTTCCATCCACACCGGTGTTCCATCATTTCGAGAACATGGGCCTTGTGGCGTCCCGGACAGACTGGGACGGCAATGAATCTGTCCTGATATTCCGCTGCGGCGCACCTCTCGGGACTTTCGCGGAGCAGCAACCTGAAGGGTCTTACATAGCCGGCGACATGGGCCATATCCATCCGGATGCCAATCACTTTATAGTCTATTCGAACGGGGAATATATCCTGAGGAACAACGGGTATGTGAAGAGGGTCACCAGATACCACAACACGATGCTCGTGAACGGCAAAGGACAATGGGGAGAAGTCAACACATGGTTCACTCCTTTCCCTCTGACCCCTTCCCGCGACCCGAAGATAGTGGAGGCGCTCGAGGACGGGAACCTGGTCAGGATTACGGGAGATGCTTCCGCCTGCTACCTCGATGAGGCAGGAGTGAAGAAATTCGTCAGGGAACTGCTCTGGATAAAGGACAGGAACGTGCTTGTCGTGAAGGACGACATAGCTCTCGCTTCTTCCTCGCACATAGAACTGCTTTTCTACCCTGAAAATGCGCTTTCAATGCAGTCTGAGTCTGCGGCAGGTGTAGTGACATCGCGCAACTCGATACGCATGGAGAATCTGACACCGGGGAACTCGTCCCTGACTCTCGGGACCAGCTTCATAGAGGAACGCAGTTCGTCGGACGGGGAGGAGCGGCCTCTTGCCACGATTTCGGCCGATGCTTCTTCCCTGGTCCAGGTCACGGCTTTCAGCTGGTCTCCTCTTCCGGGGACTCCGCCTGCCGTAACCTATGACAGTGCGGCCGGAACGGTGACTGTGGACGGACAGACTTACGGACTTTGACATCGGGACAAGGAGGACAGACTATGAAATTCACACATGCCATAAGGGTGATGGCTGCAGCCTGCGTGTTCTCGGCGTCCGTCCCGAGCCTCGCCGGACAGGAACGGCATACCGAGCTGTTCAACTTCGACTGGCGATTCTGCAGAGGAGAACTGCCAGGGGCTGAATCCGTCGGTTACGACGATTCCGGATGGGAACTTGTGCAGCTTCCTCATGACGCGTCCATATACGGGCCGTTCGTGCGTGACACGCTCGGCGGAGACAGGGCCAACGGCTACCGTCCGAGGACGCAAGGGTGGTACAGGAAACATTTTACCGTGGACAGCCTTGTCCGGGGCCGGCGGTATATCCTGGAATTCGAGGGTGTGTACCGCGCTGCCAGACTCTGGGTGAACGGGGAATATCAGGGACAGTGGCTGAACGGCTATCTCGACTTTGAGCGCGACATCACTTCAGCCCTCCGTCCGGGAGACAACCTCGTGGCGGTACATTACGACAACAGGTACAGGGAGTCTTCCAGATGGTACACCGGAGAAGGGATAAACCGCAGCGTCTGGCTGCATGAAGTCTCTGACCTGAGGGTAGACCGCTACGGGACCTTCGTCCACACACCGAGGATACTCCCGGACAGTGCAAAGGTGGCGATAGAGACAACTGTCTTCAACGACCGGCCCGACTCCACGGTGTGCACACTCGTGAGCGAAATCTACTCTCCGGACAGTGTGCTCGTGGCGGCATGCCGGAGCACTGTGCCGATGGCCGGAGGGGAACGTTTCGTGTTCAGACAGCGGACATACGTCATGGACCCGCAGCTGTGGGACCTTGATACGCCGGTGCTCTACACGGTGAAAAGCCGTGTCTTTGCGGGGGAGGACTGCACCGACACCTACAGGACCGGCTTCGGTATAAGGCACATCGAGATGACACCGGAAGAGGGACTGAAACTGAACGGCAGGAAGGTCTTTGTCAAGGGCGTGAACATACACCACGACCTCGGGCCTCTCGGGGCTGCGGCATTCCCGGACGGTTATGACAGGAGGCTCGGAAGACTCAAGGAAACAGGATGCAATGCCGTAAGGCTGAGCCATAACGTGTATCCGTCTCATGTGCTCGACTGGTGCGACCGGAACGGCATGCTTGTCTATGACGAGATGTACGACAAATGGTCCGGGCAGTATTACGGCTCGGATGCCGATTTCGAGGAACATTGGGAGGAAGACATGGCTGTCTGGCTGAAAAGGGACAGGAACCATCCTTCCGTGTTCATCTGGAGCGTCGGCAATGAAGTGAGGCAGACCAGAAACTATGACCTTGACCCGACAAGAGGGGTTTCCCTGTGGACGAGGATGTATGACCTGGTACGTTCGCATGACCCGTCCAGAATGGTGACCACTGCACTGTTCCCCACCAGATACAACGGGATAAGGGCGGAGGATGAAGGTTTCCGGGAAAGCGAGCCTGCGCAGCTGTCATTCTATATGGATGCGGTGAGCGTGAACTATCGCGAGACTTTCTTCGCGAAGGACAAGGCGAAATATCCGCAGCTGATTTTCATCGTGAGCGAGATGGCTACCGGGGAGGGCGGATATGCCTGGTTCGGCTATGACCATGCATCGTCTGTAGGACAATTCTACTGGGGAGGGACGGAATATATCGGAGAATCCTTCGGCTGGCCTTCCAAAGGGTGGATAAACGGCATGTCTGACCTTTGCGATGAACTGAAGCCTGTCGGCTGGAGCATCCGGAGCCTGTATTCTGAAGAACCGATGGTGCGGATTGCCGTACACGACAGGAGCGAGGCGACGGAGCGGATATGGAACGACCTGAAGATGCGCTCCAAGCCGATGTATCTGTACTGGCAGGGGACGGAAGGTGACACGCTCGATGTGCAGACGTTCTCGAACTGCGATGAGGTCGAGCTGACACTCAACGGAAAGGTCATCGGCCGCAGAAGCATGTCTGACTGTCCGCGGAGGAAGATGATATGGAGGGTCCCGTATGAGGCGGGGGAGTTGAAGGCTGTCGCGTATGACGGCGGTGCCGCCGTGGCGAGCCAGTCGCTGATGACGGCTTCCGACCCTGTGCGTCTGGTGCTTTATCCGGAAAAGACGTCTCTCCGTGCCGACGGGATGAGCCTGCTCTATGTCAGGGTTGAAGCTCATGACGCTTCCGGCAACATCGTCCCGTATGCAGACAATGAAGTCCGTTTCAAGGTTGACGGACCGGCTGCAATAGCCGGTGTCGGAAACGGGGACATGACGAGCGACGAGCTCTGGCAGGCCGACAGGCGGAGCCTCTACCAGGGAGCGGCCCTCGTGATACTGCGCTCGGAACGCAGCTCCGGCACGGTGCGGCTCAAGGCGGTCTCAAGGGGGCTTGCCCCTGCTTCGATAACCGTGGAGAGCGGGCCTGTGTCTGAATAATCGATTGAACCACAATGTAAAACTGATATCCAATGAAAAGAAGTTTGTTTTTATTGCTTGCGTTACTGCTGTTGTCTTCCTGCAATGACGACCAGATAATAGGGGAAGAACGCGTATTCATAGTCGAGTCCACCACAACGGACTGGCCGAGGAATGAATACCGTGCAATCACACGCACTTATGCGGTCACCGTTTCCGGAGCTGAAGGCGGCTGGTCGGCATACCTTCTCGACGGCCAGCAGGGATTCGTGCTTGAAACGGACCAGGAGGCCGGCACATTCACTGTCTCCATCGGCGAGAACACCGGGAAAGTGAATCTCGAGGATTATGTCTGCGTGACCTATTCCGGGGAAATGAAATATATCTCCCTGCTGCAGATTTCAAATTACTTCTCTGTCGACAAAGGCGCCGACATTGGCGGCGGCGTGTTCAAATACACGGTGGCGGACGACGGGACTTCGCTGTACACCGGAGTCATAGCCAACCCGGGGACCGGGACCGTTTCCGTGACTTATGTCAGCGGTTCTGAGGCATTCACCCCTGTCCTCGAGCCAGCGGACAATCCTACCTCCCTGAGATTCACCTCCCAGCCCAACATCACCTTCGTCCCTAACGAGGCAGTGTTCGAGGTGTCCGTGTCCGACAAGCCTGACCAGACCGTCCTCGTGGATGTCTATCAGTACGGGCTCGAGCTGCCTGAAGGGGCGGTGCCTGACGCTACGGCTACCGGCGGTTACTATTATCCTCTTGTCTGCGGGATAGATGTGGCCGGAGTCGATATCAGTGTCACCCCTGAGACGACATGGAACGATGTCTTCGACCCTGAGCTTATTCTGGAGCAGAACGGCACCTCTGCGAACCAGACAGCGCCGGTGAATCCTTGTCCCGAGGGATGGAATGCCCCTACGGAGGCGCAGATGAGGCGTATCATGGCTGAAGACGTATGGACCTGCGACAAGAGCGTTGCCAACACCGACCCGTACTACTTCTATTGGAACATGAGGGACGGAAGCCGCAGCCAGGGCGACATATTCGGGGCGGACAGGACAAATCCGGAACGCCGTCTCTGGTCCTGCGAGACCAGGGCGAATGCACAGCCTCAGGCATGGAGACTGCTTGTGAACAGGAGCTCCAACCCGTCAGTCAAGATATCGTCTGCAGGCCGCGCCACTGCCATGGGTTCAGGAAACTACTCGTATATCGTGCGTTGCGTACGTGAGGCTCAATAGTTTTGCCGATGGGACGATATTCTGAAACATATATTTCAATCCTGGCCGCCGCCGTCCTTCTTCTTGCAGGGCCTTTCCGTGCCGGAGGTGCGGCTGCCGGGAAGGAGATCGGAGGTTTCCGTCTAGTCAGGGATGGCCGGCCCGCCCCAGTCTGCTGCCTCGGAGAATCCGAAGTTGTCAGGACCGCACTCGGGATGTATGTCTCGGATGTGGAGAAGGTGACCGGGCGGACACCCGGACAGGGCAGTGCCTCGGATGACGGGACAATCGTTGTCGGCACTCTTTCGGAGTCCGGTGCCGCAGACTCTCTTGCAAGAGCCTGGGGCGTGGACACGGACGTGATTGAAGGCCATTGGGAGGCATTCCGTATCTGCGAGGTCGTGAAAGACGGCAAATCCCGTCTGCTTGTGTTGGGAAGCGACCCTCGCGGGACAGCCTACGGTGTGCTCGAACTTTCCAGGAGGCTCGGGGTCTCCCCATGGGAATGGTGGGCCGATGTCGCTCCGCGGAAAGCCGGCAACGTTTCTCTCCCGTCAGGTGTGGACATCATGCAGGAACCGTCCGTGCAGTATCGTGGCATCTTCCTGAATGACGAAGACTGGGGACTCGACGTGTGGGGTACGGCCTATGAAGGCTCATCCATCCCCGGCTGTCTCGGCCCGAAAGTCTATTCAAGGATTTTCGAACTGCTTCTCAGACTCCGTGCGAACACCTTCTGGCCGGCCATGCATGCTTCCACAGTGGCATTCTACAAGGTCCCGGGCAACCGTGAAGCGGCAAGCCGTTACGGAATAGTGACCGGCACCTCCCACTGCGAACCGATGATGAGGAACAACGTTGGTGAATGGGACAGCGCACGGTACGGAGACTATAATTTCGCGTCCAACAGGAAAGGAGTCCTCGGGTATTGGCGTGAAAGGGTGCAGGAAGTCTCGTCCGACGAGACCATATTCACCCTCGGCATGAGAGGCATACATGACGGGAAGATGGAAGGGGCTGTCACCCTCGGAGAACAGACCGCCCTGACCAATGAAGTCATCCGGGCTCAGAGGGCTTTGCTTTCGGACTGCCTGCACCGCCCTGTCGGGACCGTGCCCCAGGTGTTCGTGCCGTACAAGGAAGTGCTGGACATATACCGTAACGGGGTGGAACTTCCTCAGGACGTGACCCTGATGTGGTGCGACGACAACTACGGTTACATAACCCGCCTGTCCGACGAGGACGAGCAGTCGAGAAGCGGCGGTTCCGGTGTCTATTACCATGTGTCCTATTACGGAAAGCCGCATGACTACCTGTGGCTTGCCACATCCCAGCCTGCCCTCATGGTGTCCGAGATGGACAGGGCGTACAGCCACGGTGCCAGGAAGCTGTGGATTCTGAATGTCGGGGATTTGAAACCGGCGGAATACCACATGGAACTCTTCCTCGACATGGCCTGGGATATCCGGTCTGTCAGCGTTGAGGATGCGGGACGCCATATAGAAGGCATGCTGGAGAGGGATTTCGGCACCGACGCGGCATCCGAAGCCCTGGCATTGCTGGACGGACACTGGAGGCTGGCGGCTGAGCGCAAACCGGAGCACATGGGCTGGAGCCGCATCCAGCAGCCCGGTGTCAAGGGCGGTATCACGCCTGTCCATGACACGGAATACGGTTCCTTCTGCTCTGCCGCATTCCGCCGTATTGAAGCTTATGACGAGCTCTGCAGACGTGCGGAAGAACTCGGGAAGAAACTCCCGGCAGACAGACGCGACGCATGGTTCGAACTGGTGGAATATCCTCTGAAAGGGGCTTCGCTCATGAACAGGAAGCTGCTCTTCGCCCAGTTCGCGAGACATTATGCGGCTGAGAATCTTGCCGCCGGAGCCGAATACCGCGATGCATCCGTCGAGGCTTATGACTCTATCCGCGCATTGACGGATGTCTACAACAGGGAGATTGCCGGAGGAAAGTGGAACGGCATCATGTCAATGTCTCCACGCAACCTTCCTGTATTTTCAGCCCCGGAGTTCCGGGACTGGCCGGAAGGATATGCCGGAAACCGCAGCCTTCTGTGGGTGGAAGGAGAACCTTCTCCTCTTGCCCCGGATTCCGGGCGCGGCACCGTACATGCCGCCCTGCCTGCATTCATGCGTTCGGCAGGCAATGAAGTCCTGCTGCATGTGTTCGGGCAGGAAGGCAGCCTTGCCGTGAAGGATAAACCGGAGTGGCTGGATGTGCGGACCGTGCAGATGGTCCCTTCGCACGGATATATGGTGCTTTCCGCCGATTTCCAGGCAGGAGGCCCACGGAAAGGGACCCTGTCGCTGTCATTCGGCGGCCGGGACTACACGGTCTCTGTCCGGCGTGAAGATGACACTTCCCTGGCAGGTGCGCCTGTCGTGGGAGGAATCTCGGCTGCGGCCGGTTCCGGATATTCCGGAGCGGAAGGCGTCACGACTTTGAAGGGCCTGGGCCAGAGCGGACAGGCTGTCCTCATAGACAAGGGCGGAAAAGCGGAATATCTGCTCCGCAGCCCCGGCCCTGGAGAGGCGGAAATCACTGCATGCTTCCTTCCTCGGCATCCTGAGTCTTCAGGTACGCTCAGGTTCCGCCTTTGGGTGGACGGCAGGGATATGGGCGAGTACGACATTTCGGAGGTGTTCGGAGAGGAGCCGTGGAAAGTGAACGTGCTCAGGAACCAGGCCCGCGAAAGCATTCCGGTCAATCTTCCGGAAGGGGCCTGCAGGATAGGGATAGAGCCGCTCGATGAGGCCATGATACTTGACGGAGTCGTTCTCGGCAGGAAGGGGATGTGCCCTTATTCCGTGTGGGGACTCACAGTGAATCAAATCGGAAATAACACTTTAACTAATTTATAGACCATGAGAAATAGGATATTCTGTATCATTTTCCTGTCCGTGCTGTCGGGCATTCCGCTTTTCGCGCAGCAGGGCAAGTATGTGACAGGAAAGGTGGAAGATGCTTCCGGCGCACCGCTTGTGGGTGTGGCGGTTTACGAGAAAGGCTCAAAGGCAGCGACGATGACCGGGGCCGAGGGCACTTATTCGATTGAAATCAAAAGCGACGACAGCCATATAATCTATTCCATGCTCGGTTTCAGCCAGGTTGAGGAAACCGTCGGGACACGAGGGGTAATCAACGTGGTGATGGAAGAGGAGGTCAATGCCCTGGACGGGGTCGTGGTCATCGGCTACGGTTCCGTGCGCCGTGCGGACCTGACAGGCTCGGTCGGCTCCGTGAACACGCAGGAAATGCTGAAAGCACCTGTCCGCTCGTTCGATGAGGCACTCGCCGGCCGTGTCGCCGGAGTGTCCGTCACATCGAGCGAAGGGGAGCCGGGCTCGTCCATCAACATCATAGTCAGGGGACAGAACTCCCTCACGCAGGACAGCTCCCCTCTGTATGTGGTCGACGGGTTCCCTCTCGAAAGTTTCAACACTTCGTCCATAAACCCGTCCGACATCGTGTCCATAGACGTGCTCAAGGACGCTTCCTCCACCGCGATATATGGTGCGAGGGGAGCTAACGGCGTCATAATGATAACGACAAGGAGCGGACATGAAGGTCGTGCGCAGGTGAGCTACGAAGGTTCTTTCGGCCTCCAGAACACCACAAACCGCATGGAGCTCATGGACCCTTATGAATTTGTGAAGCTGCAGCTCGAGATAGACCCTTACCAGGCTCGTCAGAGCTATCTGAAACCCAACTCTCTCGGACTGGACACCAGGACTCTCGACTATTACCGCAACACGCAGTACATAGACTGGCAGAAACGTGTGCTTCAGGTGGCCCCTATGCACAACCACACCATTTCGCTGACTGGCGGTACCAAGACTGTCAAATACGCCGCCTCACTCAACTACATGGGGCAGGAGGGTGTCGTGCGCCAGTCCGGCTACGACCGCCTCTCAGGCAGGCTCAGGCTCGACATCGACGCATTCAAGAATTTCAGGATAGGCTTCAACACGAGCTACACGTGGACGAACCAGTACGGCACATCGGTCCGCATGCCGTCGAGCAATGCGGAGGCTTCCCTTACGCTGATGTACAACATGTGGGGCTACCGTCCGGTCACTGGCGGCGACATCGACGACCTGCTCAATTCCGATGAAGACATGGAAATCGTCGAGATGACCACATGGGGCAACAGGTACAACCCGATGCTCTACCTCGACAATGAGGAGAAGAACTACGGACAGAGCAATTTCGTGGCGAATGTCTACGGAGAATACCGTTTCGGCAAATACCTCAAGCTCCGTGTCACGGGAGGAATAAACAGGAACGTGGCGGTCCTTGAAGACTTCTTCAACAGCAAGCACCCGTATTCCCAGAAAATCGCAGGCGTGATAAAGGGCGTGAACGGTTATGCCCAGTATGAGACCCGCCAGTCCCTTCTCAACGAGAACACCCTGACATTCGACCGCAAATTCAACAAGCACCACCTGAACGTGGTGGCCGGCGTCACATTCCAGGAATACAAGTATTCGAGTTTCCGTGGCACCGCATGGAACGTGCCGAGGGAAAGTCTCGGGATATCGGGACTCGATGAAGGCGAGGCCCAGCCGCTGAACTCGTCCAAGACCATCAACAGGACAATCTCCGGACTCGCCCGAATCAATTACAACTACGCCAACAGGTACTATGCCACCTTCTCGTTCAGGGCCGACGGCTCCTCGAAGTTCCCTGCAGGCAACAAGTGGGGATACTTCCCTTCCGGGTCCGTTTCCTGGCGTCTCTCCCAGGAGGAGTTCATGAAGGGGCAGCGGGTGATATCCGATGCCAAAATCCGCGCGAGTTTCGGCCTTACGGGAAACAACAGGGTGGGGGACTTCATCTACATGTCGCAGATGAACCTCACCAACACCGACGGCTACAGCTGGAACAACGAGCTCTTCCAGGGCTCCCAACCGAGCACTCTCGGGAATGACAAGCTGAAATGGGAAAGCACCCAGGCACTCGATGTCGGACTGGACCTCTCGTTCCTCGCAGAGCGCATCTCCCTCACAATGGACTATTATGACAAGAAGACCTACGACCTTCTCCTGAATGCGAACATGCCGCTGTCGTCCGGCTACCAGAGGGCGATGATGAACATCGGGGCAGTCCGCAACTACGGTTTCGAGCTCACCCTTAACACCGTGAATATCCAGAGCACCAATTTCCTCTGGACCACGAATTTCAATATTTCCCTCAACCGTTCCAGGGTCCTCGGCCTTGCTGACGGGGAGGAGAGCATGAACTCTTTCATAAACTGGAACTCAGACTATCAGAGCGTGCCTCTCTACGAGACCCGCATCGGATGCCCGATAACCATGTTCGTGGGCATGGAATACGACGGGCTGTATCAGATAAGCGACTTCACGTGGCAGAACGACAGCGACCCGTCCATACCTCACGAGGAGCGGCAGTACGTCCTCAAGGATGATGTCCCGGACAACGGTATGGCCAGGAACCAGATTCAGCCGGGATATGTCAGGTTCAAGGACCAGAACAATGACGGGCATATCGGCACTGAAGACCGCAAGGTGCTCGGCAACCCTACTCCGCAATACTACGGAGGCTTCTCCAACAGCTTCGTGTGGAAGGACTTCGACCTGAACATATTCTTCCAGTTCAGTGGCGGAAACAAGGTTATGAACGCCAACAGGATACTCTTCGAAGGCACATACCGCTACGGCCTAAACCAGTTCGCCTCGTATGAGGACCGCTGGTCCCCTGACAATCCGGACTCTGACAATTATGTCCCGGGAGGACAGAAGGTGGCCTATTATTCCGACAAGACGCTGGAAGACGGGTCCTATCTCAGGCTGAAGACAGTGCAGCTGGGTTACACCCTGCCGGACAGGATTCTCGACAAGCTGCATCTGACGAAGCTGAGAGTCTATCTGGCCGTCCAGAACCTTTTCACCTGGACCGCATACACGGGATATGACCCTGAGGTCTCGATATTCAACTCGCCTCTGACCCCGGGATTCGACTACCTTTCATATCCGCGCAGCAAGACTTACACGATAGGTCTCAACATTTCGTTCTGATGTCAAACCATGTTTACAGATTTTGATTATGAAACGTTTCATCATATTGTTTCTCGCAGGGGCCGCACTTATGACTTCATGCCTTGACACGGAACCGCTGGACTTCACGGCACCGTCCACATGGTACAGTAACCAGGAAGAGCTCGAATCCGCCCTTGCAGCCGTCTACGACCCTCTGCGCAACTGCTACAGCGTATATCTCAGCGTGGAATTTTCCCAGGGCACCGACGAATGCTTCTCCAAGGAGTCCACGCCCAAGCTCGTGCCGTACTACTATAACTACGACACCGGAAACAATTCCGTAAAACTCGTATGGCAATATCTTTACAAGGGCATCGACAACGCCAACGTCCTGCTCGAGAATGCGGACGGCGCCGACTGCGACCCTGCCTTGATAAACCAGATAAAGGGTGAAGCCCTGTTCCTCAGGGCCTATTACCACTTCCTCCTTACGGCATACTGGGGAGATGTGCCGATGAAGCTAGAGTCCACCAAATCCGCAGAGGACGTGCAGTCTCCGCGCGTAGCTTCGGAAAAGGTATATGAGCAGGTGGTCAAGGACATGACGACATCCCTGGACATGGTGGCCGACCTTCCTTCCATCGGCTTCGGCGGGCGCGTCAGCAAGCAGGCCGTGAAGGGCATCCTTGCAAGGGTGTGCCTGAATGCTGCCGGAAGGCTCGGGAAGCCGGAATACTACGAGTCGGCAAGGACCTGGGCCAAAAGCCTCATCGACGAGAATGTCTGCTCCCTCAATCCTGACTATACGGACATATTCATAAAGCTCATGCAGGACCAGTACGACATAAAGGAATCCATCTGGGAAGTGGAGTGCTACGGCAACCTCGAATCCACGGAGATGAAGGAGACAGGGCAGTTCGTGGCTTACTACACACCGATGTACTCGAAGCAGGACTACCTCGAAGACAATGTGACCAAGAAATCCATCGCCAGGGGCAGGGGAGTGTTCTACTGCACCCCTCAGTTCTACGAGTATTTCGAGGACGGAGACCTCAGGCGGGATTGGACAATCATGCCGTACATGTACAGGAACGAGGCCGTGTTCGAACAGATACCGTACAATGAGGAATTCCGTTTCCGCTGGCCCGGCAAGTTCCGCAGGGAATACGAGATAAACCTGCCGGTCTATTCATGGGGCAACTCCACGAACTACCCTCTGCTCCGCTATTCTGACGTGCTCCTTATGTTTGCCGAGGCCGACTACATGGTTTCGGGAAGCGTGTCGTCCGAGGCTCTTGAAGCCGTGAACAAGGTCCGCCGCAGAGCATTCGGCTTCGACCCCGACACACCTCTTGCCGAAGTGGACAAGACGGATTTCGATGCGGACGGAGGCTTCATGGCGTACATGCAGAAAGAGCGGGCGAGAGAGCTCGCATTCGAGTCCCACCGCAGGCTCGACATGCTCCGCTGGGGGATTTTCCTCGAGCGCATGCATGAAATAGGGAATGAACTGGCCGCCATTCCGCTGAAAGTGGTGGACCCCGAGACCCAGCAGTCCGTGGACAATCCGATATTCACCCAGTCCGGTTCCGGATTCCCGATGAACAGCAATCCTACCGGGCCGGAGATGATGGCGAGGTCCTTCCTCAACGTGAGTGAAAGGCATCTGCTCATGCCTATCCCTGAACTGGAGCTTTCGGTCAACAAAGCAATAACCTCCAACAACCCCGGCTGGTAGGACATTGGGAGGGTGACCAAAAGTGGCTTTTGGTCACCCTCAAATGTCTTTCTGCGAAAGACTGACCCCTCTCAACCCCCGTAGACTATTGTCTATCTGCTCACTCTCGAATGTCCACAGGACATTCTCGTGAAAACGTTCGCGACCTATTAGGGGCGCTTCGAGCCTACGGCTCGGTCCCTTCGGGACTTTTCAAAACTTTTGAGCCGTTCTTGCGTTAAAAAAATCGCGACAAAAGTCTAAAAATTAAAATATTAGTTGTATATTTGCAGCCCGCAAAAGTGTATTGCGGTAGTTAAGTTATTAGTTAACAGTTAATTAAACAAACCAATGCCTGGATTAATTGGAAAGAAAATCGGAATGACTTCCGTTTTCGGTGCTGATGGAAAGAATATTCCATGCACCGTAGTTGAGGCTGGTCCGTGTGTTGTTACGCAGATTCGTACAGTAGAGAAAGATGGTTATGCCGCTGTACAGCTTGCCTATGACGAAATTTCTGAAAAGCACGCCAGCAAGCCTCTGATGGGGCACTTCGCAAAGGCAGGAACCACACCTAAGCGCAAACTCGTCGAGTTCAAGGCGGATTTTGCTCAGGAGCTTAAATTAGGCGACACCCTTACGGTGGCTGACGTTTTCGCCAACACCGTGTATGTGGATGTCGTCGGTACTTCCAAGGGTAAAGGTTTTCAGGGAGTTGTGAAGCGTCATGGCTTTGCCGGAGTAGGCGGAAAGACCCATGGCCAGCACAACAGGCTCCGTCATCCCGGCTCTCTCGGTGCATCGTCATGGCCTTCACGCGTGTTCAAGGGAATGCGCATGGCAGGACACATGGGCAACGAAAGGGTGAAGGTGTTCAACCTCGAGGTGATAAAGATTATTCCTGAGAACAACCTTCTTGTTTTGAAAGGCTCTGTACCTGGAGCGAAAGGTTCATATGTAATTTTGGAGGATTAAGGTTATGGAATTGTCAGTTTACAAGATTGACGGAACAGAGTCGGGGAAGAAGGTTGTCCTTAATGACGCCATCTTCGGCATCGAGCCTAACGACCATGCTATTTACCTCGACGTGAAGCAGTTCCTGGCAAACCAGAGGCAGGGCACAAGCAAGACCAAGGACCGCAGCGAGGTCGCATACAGCACCAAGAAGCTCATACGCCAGAAAGGTTCCGGCGGTGCACGTCACGGCAGCTTGAAGGCCGGTATCTATGTGGGTGGAGGAAGAGTGTTCGGCCCTAAGCCGCGCTGCTACCGTTCCAAGTTGAACAAGAAAGTGAAGCAGCTTGCAAGATTCTCGGCTCTTTCCTACAAGGCAAAGGAGAACTCCATCATCATGGTCGAGCCATTTGTCATGGAAGCTCCAAAGACAAAGGAATTCATCCAGATTCTCAACAACATAAAGGCCGGGGACAGGAAAGTCCTTTTCGTGCTTCCCGAGAATTCGGCGAATATCTATCTTTCTTCGCGCAACATCCCGTATGTCAAGGTCATCTCGGTTGACGAGATTAACACCTACACTATCATGAACGCACACTCCATGGTAATGGTTGACGGCGTACAGGAGATACTCGAATCAAGAATCAAACGCTAAATCGATTGAGTGATGGGAATTATAATTAAGCCTATAGTAACAGAAAAGATGACGGTTCAGGGCGAGAAGTTGAACCGCTACGGCTTCATAGTCGACCGTGACGCCAACAAGATACAGATAAAGGCGGCTGTGGAGCAGATGTACAATGTGTCTGTCGCTTCCGTCAACACATTGAACTATCACGGAAAGAAAAAATCCCGCTATACCAAGGCCGGTATACTCAGAGGACGTGACAATCACTTCAAGAAGGCATACGTCACCCTCGCAGGAGATGACAAGATAGATTTCTACAGTAACATTTAAGGTAATTGTACAATGGCAGTAAGAAAATTCAAACCGGTGACTCCGGGTCAGAGGAATAAGGTAATTAGTGCTTTTGACGACATTACCTGCACTGTTCCTACGAAATCATTGCTCGCTCCGCTGAAGAAGTCCGGCGGACGTAACAACCAGGGTAAGATGACAATGCGCTACATCGGCGGCGGTCACAAGAGAATGTACCGTATCATCGACTTCCGTCGTGCAAAGGACGACTGCAAGGCTACGGTGATGACTATCGAGTACGACCCGAACCGCAGCGCACGTATCGCATTGGTACAATATGAAGATGGTGTAAAGAAGTACATCATCGCTCCTAACGGGCTGAAGGTCGGACAGGTAATCGCTTCCGGCCCAGGCGTCGCTCCCGAAGTCGGCAACACTCTTCCTCTATCGGAAATTCCGCTCGGTACTCTGATTCACAACATCGAGCTCCGTCCTGGTCAGGGCGCAGCCATGGCACGTAGTGCAGGTACATTCGCACAGCTTGCTGCACGTGAAGGCAACCACGCGATACTGCGTCTTCCTTCAGGTGAGACAAGGATGGTGCTCGTGACCTGCCGTGCAACTGTGGGCACAGTATCCAATCCAGATCACAATTTGGAGTCGCATGGCAAGGCCGGCCGCAACAGGTGGCTCGGACGCAGGCCTCGCAACAGGGGTGTCGTAATGAACCCTGTAGACCATCCGATGGGTGGTGGTGAAGGTCGTGCATCCGGTGGACATCCTCGTTCACGCAAGGGCTTGCCGGCAAAGGGCTACAAGACACGTAATCCTAAGAAGGCTTCAAACAAGTTAATCATTGAAAGAAGGAAAAAATAACGGAATAAAACTTTAGAGATTATGAGTCGTTCATTAAGAAAAGGTCCTTATATCCAGGCAAGTCTGGAAAAGAAAATTCTTGCTATGAATGAAGGTAGCATGAAGAAAGAGGTTGTCAAGACTTGGTCACGCGCAAG
>CALVDM010000017.1 GCA_944326335.1 uncultured Bacteroidales bacterium | reverse complement strand
GACAAAATTTTCAAGGAACTCATTTTATTTACTGCCAGAGCCGCTTAGGCTCGGCTGATTTTTAACGAACTATTGATATTAATGAATAATGTGTCAAATCAGGAGCGTTATGTAGCCCGTGACCAGAGCTACGGCGAAGTTTATGAGCTTCGCTGCGGCGAAGCTCTTTTTGCTTTCTGCCAGCAGCGGAAGCGATGAATGCCCGTCCTGTGATATGGAACTCGCCAGCAGCACCGGAAGGGGAACTATCCCACTTGCATATAGCGTGACGAACACGAGATGCGGTCCGGATTCGGGTATTATCCCTATCGCGGCGGCGAGCAGTATCATAAGTGCCGTGTTCCCGCTTATCCATCCGCTGATGTCCACGTATTTCATGCCTGCCGCCACAAGCAGCAGCACTCCGAATGTCCATGCGAAGATGGTGGGAAGGTGCTTCCGTACAATGTGGTCCCAGAGATGTCTCTCCACGTAGTGGTCGGAAGCGAACGCCAGGAACGCCAGGACTATGATGCTGAGCCCGGCGAAAAGATACTGCATCCATTTCTCGTCGAGAAGGTCTATACTGCCGGGCGATGCGTCTGCGGCAGGTGCATGCTCATGGTCGAGGATGCCGGATGCGAGGGCTGTGATGAACACGAGGACACCTGCGAACATGACGGCCCTTTTCCAGGTCAGACGCCGGCTCTTGCCGGCATGCTCGTGGATCTCGAAATCCTGCTTGCAGTGGGTGTCTTCAATGAGGCCGGCCCCGATGCCGTGCGTTTTCACGCTGAGCCTGTCGCACACGAAATCGGTGGCTATCCCGCTCACCACAGCTATGGCGAACAGGATTGCGAATATCATGATGGCCTTGCCGGGGACCATTGCCACTATCATGAAGGCCTCGTCTCCGGAAGATGCAATCATCATGGCTATAAGAGCTCCGAAACTTATCATCCTGTGCGTGTAAAGGGACACCGAAGCGAAACCTCCGACGCATCCCGGGATTGAACCGAGAAGTGCGGAAAATATGACCTGACCAGTCCTTGTGCGCTTGAGCCCGTTGAAGAACGAGCCGCCCGACTCTATGTTCAGGGACTCGATGAGCATCATCATCACTGTGACAAGTCCGGTTATCAGGATAGAATTCCGAAGTACGTCTATGAGCATAGCTAAAACCAGGTTTTGCCGGAGCGTGTCATTCCACGATGGTTCCGGTGATATAGAGATTCACCACAGGCCGGGAAGGCGAGTTGGTTGTCAGTGTGGCCATGACAATCATTTCCCCTTCAGGCATGCCGGATGTGTCCACGGTTATTTTCACTGTGCCCTTGCAGCCGGACTTCACGCTCGCGGGCAATATGGCGGAAGCTCCCGGCCAGTCCACATCGGCCTTGTGTATCAGGAAGTCGGCTTTCCCTACATTGCTGAACGTAAATTCCCCCGTGACGGTGTCGCCTTTGCGGATTTTCCCTGACGAGCAGGTGTTGTTCGAGAATATCGGCCTCGCCCCTTCGGCTCTCTGAGCTGCCGTCATGCCGCTGAAACTGTCTTTCGTGAATGCATATACGGAAAGTTCCTGCCCTGAGGATTTTCCGTCTATGACCGGAGTGGCATGGTAGAGGTTCTTTCCCCAGATGTCTTTCTGCGCCGACACGGTGAACTGGAGGCGGGCGACGCTTCTTGCCGGGATGGGGTTGGGTGTGACACTGAGGCTCAGGCCGCGGGAGACATTGCTGAATGTCACTTCCACAGGGCTTGAGGAGAGGTTCGCAATGTTCGTCTCGTCGCTTCTCTGGCCTCCCTGCTCGAGATTTCCGCATTTCAGCCCGAGGTCTTTCATGCCTGTCTGCAGAATCCGGGCAGGATAAAGTTCCTCGAGGCTCAGCTGCTTCTCGTGGGCTATGCCCCTGAGACGCAGTATCACAGGCTTGCCGATGCCTGATATATAGGCTGTGAGAGTCTTGTCGAACGGGTACGGGCCTTCGTCATTCGTATATGTGGAAGATATTGTCCCGGTCTTTCCCGGCATTATCGGTTCCCTTGTCCATTTCACGTCCGTACATCCGCATGAGGTCACGACATTGTATATCACGACAGGCTTCTCGCTTATGTTCTTCATGGTGAACGTGCAGCTGAGAGGGCCGTCGCCGAGCATCACGTCTCCGAAATTGTGGATTGTCCTGTCAAATTCCACAATATCGTCTACGTTCTCCCCACGTGGTGCATCCGCCTGCTCCACGTTCCCGACAAGGGGCGCATCTCCGGCTGCATCAGCCGTTTCCGGTATCCTGTGCTGCGTGCCGGCCCCTTCGCATCTGCATGAAATCATGGTCATGCATGCCGCAAGGGCTGCGCATATCCTGAAACTGTATCTCATCTTCTAATTTTTTGCAAATTTAAAAATATTCAGATAAATTTGTGGACTGTAATTGTGACTTCAACAATTTAAAAGGAATAAATTATGGCTTACAAAATTTCAGAAGATTGCGTAGCATGCGGCACATGTATCTCGGAGTGCCCTTCAGGCGCTATCAGCGAGGGTGACATCTACAAGATAGATCCTGCTGTCTGCATCGATTGCGGAACTTGCGCAGATGCTTGCCCTATGGGTGCAATCTCGCCGGCAGAATAAGTGACTGATTGTCCTTTGACTGCTTCAGGCGGGGCGGAAAAATGAAAGAGGGTGACTCAAAATCTCTTTTGGGTCACCCTCTAAACGTTTTCAGTCCTGATTGCCGTACGGGCTATCTTTTACCGAGTTCTGCATCTACATAGAACAGACCGGCATCGCCTGCCTTCCTGATTTTCTCCACTATGCCGGCAGCGGTAGCCTCTTCCTCCACCTGCTCACGTACATATCCCCAGAGGAAATCCTGTGTGGCCTTGTCCCTTTCAGCCGAAGCCACATCCACAAGCTTGTCGATAAGTTCGGATACATGGCATTCATGCTTGTAGACATTGTCGAACACTTCAGCATAGCTGCCCCAGCCTTCAGGGACTACGTCTATCATCGACACTTTTGCCTCTCCGCCCCTCTTTATGACGTAGGCAGCCATGTCGAGGGCGTGCTCCCTTTCTTCCTCGGCCTGCTTTGCAAGCCAGTGGGCTGCACCGTCCCAACCGTCCTTCGACATGTAGAATGACATCTGGAGATAGAGGTTGGACGACCACAATTCAGCTGTAATCTGGTCGTTGATTGCTTTCTGTAAAGTTTCTGAAATCATAATATCTGAATTTTAAGTATTGAATCATTTCAACAAAGGGCAGTCAGCCGCAATATCGGTGCCTGAGCCGTACTGGTTGACAAAATGTCATAAAAATTCTATATTTACGTCCCGTAAACGATGACAATATGGCAAATTCCCACAAGGACACCATCACATTCTCGGATGCAGTGAGACTGTCTGGTCCCATGCAGTTCAACATAATGCTCAAGCCGGCCGGCTCCCTCTGCAACCTTGACTGCCACTACTGCTACTATCTCGACAAGGCCGGGATATACGGAGGAAAGGAGCCGGTGATGACATACGACATGCTTGAACTGTGCGTCAGGGAATACCTGGAGGCCAATGATGTGCCTGAAGTCACGTTCAACTGGCATGGCGGAGAGCCTCTTGTCCTCGGACTCGACTTTTTCAGGAAGGCTGTGGCTCTGGAACGGAAATACTGCGGCGGGAAGACGGTGCGGAATACGGTACAGACCAACGGCACCCTTATGACCCCGGATTTCGCCGATTTCTTCAGGGACAACGGCTTCCTCGTCGGCATATCGATAGACGGCCCCGAGGACATCCACAACAAGTACCGGAAGGACAAGGCGGGAGCCCCTACGTTCGACAAGGTGATGCGTGCCATAGAGATGATGTACAGGCACCGTGTGGAATACAATACCATGAGCACTGTGAACAAGGCCAGTCAGGGCCGCGGGCTTGAAACCTATCTGTTCCTGAAAGGGCTCGGGACCCGCTTCATGCAGTTCATGCCTGTCGTGGAGCATGTGAAATATCCTCTGTCCGCCTCGGGGAAACCGATGAAGGGTGCAAGGCCTTACATAGTCGCACCGGACACAGAGGGTGCGGTCATAGCCCCGTGGTCAGTGAACTCGAGGGAGTTCGGGAAGTTCATGTGTGAGATTTTCGACTATTGGGTGAGGAACGATGTCGGCAGCTGTTTCGTGAACCTGTTCGACTCCACCCTTGCCAACTGGTGCGGAGCGCAGCCGGGGACGTGTTCCTATGCCGAGACCTGCGGGGGAAATTCCGTGCTCGAGCATAACGGGGACCTGTATCCATGCGACCATTTCGTATATCCGGAATACCTGATCGGCAACATAGCGGAAACGTCTCTCAGGGAGATGATGAGTTCTGCCTCTCAGGCGAAATTCGGGATAGACAAGCGCAACGGCCTGCCGTACAAGTGTATGAGCTGCAAGTATTTCTTCGCGTGTCACGGCGAATGCCCGAAGCATCGTTTCAACAGGACGGAATCCGGCGAGACGGGGTTGAATGCTTTGTGCGAGGGATACTACCTGTTCTTCTCGCATTCGGCACGCTACATGGAGAAGATGAAGGAACTGCTGTTCATGAAGAAGGCTCCTGCCGGCGTCATGGCCTGGGCGAGGTCAGATGCAGGACAGTTCTAACCAGCGCATCTCCTTTTCTTCCGTGATGGCGATTATCTCCCCGATACGCTCGGACGCTTTCTGGAGCTGCCCGTATGGCAGATTCCCGCTGCTTATGCTTTCCTCGAGTCCTGCTTTTTCGGCTGCAAGGCTTTCCAGGTCCTTCTCGAGCTGTTCAAGTTCTTTCTTCTCCTTGTAGGTCAGTTTTGCTGGTTTGTCTTTCGGCTTGCTGCTGTCCACGTCGCGTCCTGGATTTTTCGCCGCGCCTCCGGATGCGGCAGCCTGTGCCGCCGCTTTCCGGGATGCTTCATAATCCTTTATGAACGCCCTGTATTCACTGTAGCTGCCTGTGAAATCCTTTATGACACCGTCTCCGCAGAACACGAAAAGATGGTCCGCAAGCCTGTCGAGGAAATGCCTGTCGTGCGAGACGGTAATGAGTGTGCCCTGGAATTCCATCAGGTATTCTTCCAGGATGTTCAGCGTCACAATGTCAAGGTCGTTAGTGGGTTCGTCGAGTATCAGAAGGTTCGGTTTCTCCTTCAGTATCGTCAGCAGGTACAGCCGGCGTTTTTCCCCGCCGCTCAACTTTTCTATCCTGCTGTTCAGCATGTCGTGCGTGAAGAGGAATTTCCCGAGAAGCCAGGTGTCGTTCACCACGTCCAGCACCGTGTCTTCAGGATTGAATCCGATGCCGGTCTGCCTGTAGTAACCTATCTTCAGTGATTCGCCACGCTCTATGGAGCCGGTAAGCAACCCTCTCGTGTCGCCTGCAGGCCTCGAGGCATATTCCTTTTCATCGGTGCACACCATCTCCGGGGTATAATCTCCTGTCATCAGGTTTATGAACGTGCTTTTTCCGGCCCCGTTCCGCCCCACTATGCCTATCCTCTCGTATCTCTGGAAATTGTAGGTGAAGTGGTCGAGATAGCATTTGTCGCCGTAGTGGAATGATACATCCTTGCAGTTTATGATTTTGGTGCCGAGCCTTGCCGAACCCTTGACTTCCCGGAGGGACACGGTTTTCTCCGTATATACCCTTGAAGCCCTGTCCTTGAGGTCGTGGAATGCGTCTATCCTGTATTTGGCTTTCCCGGTCCTTGCCTGCGGGGTGCTTCGCATCCATTCCAGCTCCCTGCGGAGGATGTTCCTCACCTTGTCGGTCTCGGCGTTGTAGTTCTCTATCCGTTCCGACCTCTTTTCCAGATAATTCCGGTAGTCCCCCTTGTAGATGTAGAGTTTCCCGTGGTCCAGCTCCATTATGGTGTTGCAGACATTGTCGAGGAAATATCTGTCGTGGGTCACCATCAGAAGGGTGCATCTCGCACGCGAAAGCCAGTTCTCGAGGAATTCTATGGCATCTATGTCGAGGTGGTTGGTGGGTTCGTCCATTATCAGGAAATCTGCTTCCGAAGAAAGCATCTCCGTTATGGCCACGCGCTTCACCTCACCGCCGGAAAGTTCCTTCATCTTCTTCGAGAAGTCCGGGAGCTTGAAATTCGTGAGGAACTGTTTCACCCTCAGCTCGTATTGCCACACTTCCTCCTCCCCGAGGTCGGACAGGAATCCGGAACTGTGGTCCATTATCTGCTCCAGTATGCCTTTCTCCGGGTCGAAGCTGTAGTCCTGTTCGAGGAATGCTATTCTGATATTCTTCAGGAATGTGATTTTTCCGCCCGAATCGGACCTGTCCTTTCCTGCCAGTATTCTCAGCAGGGAGGTCTTGCCTGTCCCGTTCGGGGCTATGAGGGCCATCTTGTCGCCCTCGTTTATGTTGAAGCCTATACCTTCAAAAAGGACTTTCGGCCCATATGATTTCGAGATGTCCTCTATCTGCAGATAGCTTGGCATGTGCTGAAAATTGTTACCTGAAGAATTTGTCCACGTCCTTGACGACTTCCGGCAGAGCGAACACCGCCACCCTGTCGTAGGCCTCTATCTCGGAGTCCCCGACTGCTATGAAGGATTCATTCCCCCTTATGATACCGCCGATGATGGCGTTCTGCGGGAAGCTGAGGTCTTTCAGCTTGCCTTTCGTTATCCAGCTGTCCGGAGCCACCACAAATTCGAGGATTTCAGCATTGGTGCCGCTCATGTATTTCACGAAATGCACCTTGTCGCTCAGTGTGAACTTGAAAATCCTTCCGGCTGTTATGAGTTTCTTGTTGATGACGGCGTCCACTCCCATCCCTTCTGCCAGCTTGATGTATTCGAGATTCTCCACTTCCGCAATCGTCCTGCCTACACCAAGCTTCTTTGCGGCGGCACATGTCAGTATGTTTGTCTCGGTGCTGCTCGTGACCGCCACGAAGGCGTCGTAGTCCTTCACGGATTCTTCCGCCAGGGTGTCGGAATCTCTTCCGTCCCCGTTCACCACAATCACATTGTCCGGCAGGGTCTCGGACAGCTCTATGCACCTCTCCTTCTTCATCTCGATTATCTTGATGCTGTCCAGCTGCCTGCTCATCTGCTGGGCCACCATCTCGCCGATAGGACCGCCTCCGAGAATCATCAGCTTGTTGACCTCTATGTTGCTTTTCCCGATGAATTTCATGAGCTCCGGCATGCCTTCCCTCTTGGCGATGATGAACACGAGGTCATGGTACTTGAATTTCGTGTCCACCTTCGGTATGATGGTCTCATTGTTCCTCGAGATGGCCACGACCCTGAAAGTCAGAGTCTCGGAAGGCAGCACACTGGCGAATTCCCCCACTTTCATATCTATCACGGGGGAGTCCTCCTCCAGTTTGAACACCGCCATCTGCAGCTTTCCTCTCGCGAAATCTATCGACTCAGCCGATGCGGTCCTTTTCAGCAGCTCCATTATCTCGTTTGCCGCGATTTTCTCCGGGTAGAACATGAGGTCTATCCCCATCTGCGTGAACAGCAGCTTGTTCTCATAAGACAGATATTCTTCGTTGTCAATCCTCGAAGTCACTTTCCGGGCTCCCAGCTTCTTCGCAAGTATTGCGCTTACGATATTCACCTCCTGGGCCTCGTCAGGGCACACGGAAATGAAAAGGTCGGCATCTTCCACCCCCGCTTCCTTCAGCACCTCTATGGATGACGGATTGCCTTCCACCGTTATTATGTCGCTGTATTCCGACAACATCATCAGCCTGTCCTTCTTCCAGTCTATGACCGTGATGCTGTTCGAATTGCTGCTCAGCATCTTTGCCAGATGCGAACCTACGTCACCGGCTCCTGCTATTATTATCTTCATGTCGATTCCTTATTTCTTTAACCTCTTTGCCACGGCAGAACAGGCCATGCGGGATAATCCAGATGTCTGACATCCCGGTAATCTCCCCCTTTTCCCCGTATTGCTTCAGATACATTGAGACATCGGCTTCCGTCACCCTGTCCCTGGTCTTCCTGAAATCCTTGTGAGCCTTCACGACAGCCTTGAAACAGGACCACCTGAATGTCGCGAGATAGACAGCTGCCGACATCCCGTCGAGGATCATCCTCGCGAGAATTGTCCTCTTTGCCGCCGAGATGCCTTTTGCCGCACTCTCCCGTGTCCCGAGCCCTTCCCGTTTCAGTTTCAGGGCTATGGTCTTTGCAAGGTTCTTCCGGAGCATCAGGAGATTGTTCCTGTAGTTCAGGTACAGTTTCTTTGGCGAGCCGTTCGGAAGGCTGCCGCCGCCGACATGATACACATGGGATTCCGGCACGACAGTCACCTTGTATCCTGCAAGCTGCACTCTCCAGCACAGGTCAATCTCCTCCATGTGCGCAAAGAACCTGGCATCAAGCCCTCCGCTCTTCCGGTACAGCCCGGACCGTATCATCAGGCAGGCTCCGCTCACCCAGAACACGTTTTCCGGAGTGTCGTACTGACCCCTGTCCTCTTCAATCCGTTTCAGCACGCGTCCGCGGCAGTACGGGTAGCCGTACTTGTCGATGTAGCCTCCGGCGGCCCCTGCATACTCGAACATGTTCCTGTCCTTGTATGAGAGAAGTTTCGGAGCGCATATCCCGCACTCCGGGTGGGAGTCCATCCATTCCACAAGCGGCTCGAGCCAATGCCCGGGGACTTCGATGTCGGAGTTCAGAAGCACGAAATATTCCGCATCGAGCTGCAGGAGAGTCCTGTTGTAGCCTTCCGCGAATCCCCAGTTCCTGCTGAAGACCATGACCCTGACCTCGGGGAACTTATCTTTCAGCATCTCCACGGAACCGTCAGAAGAAGCGTTGTCCGCCACAATCACCTCGGTTCCGGGGCCGACGGATTCCAGCAGCGGAGGCAGGAACTTCTCCATCAGTCCCTTTCCGTTCCAGTTCAGTATCGCTACGGCAGTCTTCATCTCAGATGTTTGGGATGCAAATTTAAGAAACAGTTTTGAAACTTTTCAACAGGGTTGTTCCATTATCCCGTGCATTCACCGTCGTCCGGCCCGGTCTAATGAGGATAGAGCGGGTTGCCGGTCTCGTCCACATCCACCCAGTCCGTGACATTCACGGCAGGGAAGGATACATCGCTTCCTTCTATCACGGCTTTGAATCTGTATGAGTTCCCTGCGGCCAGTTCTCCGTCAGGCACCGGTACCTCCACTTTGTATGTCTTGATGTCCGGCTCCGCATTGGCATAGAGATGCAGTTCAAGCTGCATCGGCTGGTCCGTCTTCAGCGGCAGCATTGTGTATTGCAGTTTCATCCCGTTGATTCCCATGGAAGCCGGGGCTTCAGCATATTCTGTGGCCGGAGGGATGACCCCTGTCGAAAGGTCCATCTTCGCCCCGGGTTCCGGCACCGTTATGGTGGCTGAAACGATTTCCGTCACATACATTCCGTCACCGTTGTCTATTTCGAAGGACACCTGCGTGGCCGCATGTCAGAGGACAATCGGCACTGTCACCTGAGAACCCATGACATCGTAGTTGTCGATATTCCACCAGAGATAGTCAACCCCGTTAACTAGAGCAGGGGAGATGCCGTTGGAGAATACAGGAGGCATGTCGGAAGTGTTCGTGGATACGGCGTAGAAGTCGAAGTTGCCGTTTGTCAGCAGCATCCTGTATCCGCTGTCTCCGGTGAGTGAGCCGGTCTTCTGTGCGGTGTACGTCCCTCTTGCCACAGCCGATGACGTGGTGGCGTCGCTCATTGAGCCGTGGAATGCGTATATGGTCAGTTTCGTGTCCTCTGATATCGGAGACATGGATTTTGTGGAGAGGTTGAGACTTTCCACTGAAGCGTGGAAACTCACGAGATTGCTCCCCGTACCGCTGCCTCCCTGGTTTCCGGAGCCGTCCTGCTGGCTGTCTCCGTTTTCAGGGCAATACGGGTACCAATGCTCGACAATGAGCACATCTTTGCATCCGGCAGCTGTCATGAGCAGGAATAATGCTGCTATAGCCGGGGCCGCAAGGCCTGATATGTACTTTTTCATAAGTATGTATTTGAAGTTATTCCCAAATATATAATATTTCGGACACTATTCCGGAATTTGCGGAAGTATTTTAGCGTGGAATTTTTATACATTTGCAGCTGCAAATCCCGGATGTCTTTCAACATCAGATTATGGAACTGGTATTCGTCCTCGTATCGCTGGCAGCAGTCAGCCTCGTATTCATCCTTCTCATCTCCGTCGCCGCCGGAATCGCCGCACTGTGCGGGATACCGTTCAGCACGGTATTCGTAAAGGGGTTGTGGCTTCTCGTAATCCCTCCGGCGACTGTCCTGTACGGGTGGCTTGTCGGAAGGAACAGGGTGATTGTGAACGAGGTGGTGATAAATACGGAGCGCATCCCGGCTTCCTTCGACGGCTACAGGATAGTCCACATATCCGACATGCACCTGCGTTCATACAGACATCGTGTCAAGGCTCTTTCATCAGTAGTCGGGAGAATCGGTTCCCTGAAGCCTGACCTTGTGGCATTTTCCGGAGACCTCGTGACAAACTCCCCGTCCGAGATAGACCCGTTCATACCCATCCTTTCGCGGCTCGATGCAAAGGACGGGGTGGTCTCAGTGATGGGCAACCATGACTATTGCCCGTACAACGACTGGGATTCCGAGGCGGAGATGGAGGCGGCCGTGGAGCGGGTGCGGAGCATGGAGCGGCAGATGGGCTGGAACCTGCTCGATGACGCCTTTGTCAGGATAACCAGAGGCCGCGACTCAATCACTGTGGCAGGTGTGGGCAATATTTCCGCGATGCCTCAGTTCGACACGCACGGAGACCTTGGAAAGGCCTTGGAAGGCGCCGGTGACGGATTCAAGATACTTCTGTCCCACGACCCTACATTCTGGAAGGCAGGTGTGGCTGGCCATACCGACATAGACCTCACCCTGTCCGGACATACACACAATTCCCAGCTCAGGATATTCGGCCTTGAGCCGAGCCGCCTCGTGTTCAGGGAGAACAGCGGTCTCTACAGGGACGGAGGCCAGTATCTGTATGTGAACGACGGACTCGGGGAGACCATGTTCCCTGCCAGGATAGGTGTGCCGCCCGAGATAACTCTCATCACGTTGCGATGTGTAAACAATAACAAGGAGGTATATCATGAATGATTCACACAATGTTCCGAAGGTTTACTGTACCGACTTCAGATGCAGACCGGATGAAGGGCCTGCTGCAAAACTGAAAAGGCTGGTCAAGGCCGCCGGAATCTCATCTCTGGACCTCGACGGGAAATTCGTGGCCATAAAGATGCATTTCGGGGAGCTTGGAAACATGACTTTCCTGAGGCCGAACTATGCCAAGGCGGTGGCAGATGTCGTGAAGGAATACGGCGGGAAACCGTTCCTTACAGACTGCAACACTCTCTATCCCGGAAGCAGAAAGAATGCCCTCGAGCATCTTTACTGTGCCTGGGAGAACGGTTTCACACCTCTCAGTGCCGGTTGTCCGGTGATAATCGGGGACGGCCTGAAGGGGACTGACGACATAGGGGTGCCTGTCGCAGGCGGCGAATATGTCAGGGAAGCCAGGATAGGCCGGGCGATAATGGATGCCGACGTGTTCATTTCCCTCACTCACTTCAAGGGGCATGAGATGACCGGATTCGGCGGAGCCATAAAGAACATAGGCATGGGCTGCGGTTCGAGGGCCGGAAAGAAGGAGCAGCATTGCAACGGAAAGCCGGTGATAGACGAATCCGCCTGCCGCGGATGCAGGAGATGCATGCGCGAGTGTGCCAACAACGGCCTGGTGTTCGACAGCGAGCGCAGGAAGATGACCGTGGACCAGGAGAACTGTGTCGGCTGCGGCCGCTGCATAGGGGCATGCAACTTCGATGCTATAGACTTCGCCCAGAATGCCGCTGTAAAGGAACTGAACTGCCGCATGGCAGAGTATGCGAAGGCCGTTGTGGACGGGAGGCCCGGTTTCCACATCTCCCTTATCTGCGACGTGTCCCCGACATGCGACTGCCACTCGGGGAACGACACCCCGATAATACCGGATGTGGGCATGTTCGCTTCTTCCGACCCGCTTGCCCTCGACCAGGCCTGCGTGGACGCCTGCCTCAGGCAAGTCCCTCTTCCCGGAAGCCAGCTGACTGACCGGATGGCGCGCCCGGACTTCCATGACTGTCACGACCATTTCGAGAATACGAATCCGGACACTGAATACCGTACCTGTCTCGCCCATGCGGAGAAGATAGGGCTCGGAAGCCGCCGGTATGAGCTCGTCACCGTGAAGTGACATTCTGCAGCAATCTGTAAAATATATAAATCAAGCAGTAATCTGTGTACTGCCGACAATGTCCCGGCATGCTATCTTTGTGCCGTGATTTGATGGAATATATGGGTAAGATATACGTCATTGCTACAATTGTCTCTTTCATCGGGGCTTTGTCCGCTGCCGCGGAAGCTCCCGAAGAGACTCCTTCAGCCGGAGAAGCTTCCGGATATGCCTCGGAGACGGCCGTGCTCGAGAGAAAGGATACGATATCGCATGTCGTCGTCACTGGTACACGCAACGAAACCGACATAAGACATCTCCCGATGACCATATCGGTTGTGGACAGGGGAACTGTCGAGAGCAGCCACGCTTCCTCGGTCCTCCCTGTGCTGAATACCAGGGTGCCCGGCTTCTTCTCCACATCGAGGGGGCTTCTCGGCTACGGAGTCTCTGACGGTGCGGCAGGACAGATGTCGGTGCGTGGGATAGGCGGACCGGTACAGTCCGGCCTTCAGACCACCGGCGTGCTTGTCCTTGTCGACGGCCATCCGCAGTACATGGGACTGATGGGGCATCCTATCGCTGACGCCTACCAGACCATGCTCGTGGAGCGGGTGGAAGTCCTGCGCGGACCGGCTTCCGTACTCTATGGAAGCAATGCCATGGGCGGAGTTGTCAACATCGTCACAAGGAAGATGGACGAGGACGGTGCAAGCACGGGCGTGAACCTCGGGGCAGGGTCATACGGGACTTTTCTGAGCGAGGTCACGAACAGGGTGCGCAGAGGGCGTTTCAGCAGTGTCGTGACGGCCTCCTACAACCGCACTGACGGGCATCGCGAGGACATGGGTTTCGAGCAGTATGGCGGATATCTGAAGCTGGGATACGATTTCACGCGCAACTGGAAGGTGTGGGGCGACTTGAATCTGACACATTTCAACTCTTCGAACCCCGGATCTGTCGATGAACCGTATATCGACAATGACCAGAGGATAACCCGCGGAATGGCGGCCGTAGCTGTGGAGAATGAATATGACAGGACTTCCGGCTCTGTGAGCTTCTTCTGCAGCTGGGGCGACCACTGGATTAACGACGGCTACCGGCCCGGAGGCACTCCTCTCGACTACAGGTTCAATTCGGAGGACCGGATGTACGGGGTGTCGCTGTACCAGAGTGCGAGGCTTTTCAAGGGCAACCGCCTGACCCTCGGTTTCGACTGGTTCCACTTCGGGGGCGAGTCCTGGAATGAGCATGTCCTCGACTCGAGTGTGGAGATGCTTGCCGACAAGGCATTGGACGAGATTGCCGGCTATGTGGATTTCCGCCAGGATTTCGGCAGCTGGCTTACACTCGATGCAGGTGTGCGCGTGGACTATCATCAGGCGACAGGCACGGAGGTGATTCCGCAGGCGGGACTCGCATTCCACCTGCCGGGGAATGCAGAGCTGAAGGCCATGGCAAGCAAGGGTTTCCGCAATCCTACCATACGGGAGATGTACATGTTCCCGCCGCAGAATCCCGACCTGCAGCCGGAACGTCTGTGGAGCTATGAGCTGTCCGCCAACCAGACACTCCTGAACGGCAGGCTGCATTACGGGGTGAGTGTTTTCTACATAAACGGGGACAATCTGATAATGAGGCTCCCGAATCCGTCCGGCAGCGGCATGCTGAACCAGAATTCAGGAAAGATAGAGAACTGGGGCGTCGAGGCAGACCTGTCCTACCGCTTCAACCGGTCATGGATGGTGTACGGGAATTACAGCTGGCTCCACATGGAGAATCCGGTACTTGCATCTCCGCAGCACAAGCTTTATGCCGGTCTGGATTTCACCCGCGGCCGCTGGAACGCTTCTACCGGGGTGCAGTATGTCAATGGCCTCTATACCGACCTCACCGCGGGGACCACGGAGAATTTCGTGCTGTGGGACGTGCAGTGTACATTCAGGGTGCTGGACTGGCTTTCCGTCTATGTCAAGGGTGAAAATCTCCTGGCGCAGCGTTACGTAATCCTTGCCGGATACCCTATGCCCAAGGCCACGTTCACGGGAGGACTATCCATCAATATATGACATTAAAAAACGGACGATTATGAAGAACTTTGCACTTGCATTGCTGGTTTTGACAATTTCGATGTCTAATGTACAAATATCCATGGCACAGGAAAAAATAACACAGACCGCAGGTCGTGTGCAGCTCGGCGAATTTGCGCCGGAGTTTGCGGAACTTAATGACGACATACTTTTCGGGGAAGTCTGGAACCGTCCGGGCCTCAGTCCCCATGACCGCAGCATGGTCACGATAGCGACCCTGGTAGGGAAGGGTATCGTTGATTCCTCCCTTTCGCACCACCTCCAGTTCGCCAGAAGCAACGGGGTGACACGTACTGAAATCTCGGAGATGCTCACTCACATAGCCTTCTATGCAGGATGGCCTAACGCATGGGGAGCATTCCGCCTTGCTAAGGATGTCTGGGCGGAAGACAATGCCGGCGACGGCGGCAAGGCTGCCTTCCAGAACGAGATGATTTTCCCGATAGGGGAGCCGAACACCGCTTACGCCAAGTATTTCACAGGCAACAGCTATCTTGCCCCGATATCCACCGAGCAGATTCCATTCTCAAACGTTACATTCGAGCCGGGCTGCCGCAACAACTGGCATATCCACCGCGCTTCAGAGGGAGGCGGGCAGATGCTCGTGTGCGTGGCCGGGAAGGGCTGGTATCAGGAAGAAGGCAAGCCGGCTGTGCAGATGCTTCCCGGAGATGTCATCCATATCCCTGCGAATGTGAAGCACTGGCACGGTGCTGCCGCAGACAGCTGGTTCGCGCACCTCGCTTTCTCGATTCCCGGCAAGGACACTTCCAATGAATGGCTCGAGCCGGTGTCCGACGAAGAGTACGGGAAACTCGGAAAGTGATACCTTAACCTTTTGCCGGGCGTATGTCGGGGAGAAAGCTGAACCGATGCCGCCGAGACCGAACATCAGTCCGAAGAACAGTCCGGCATGCTGCCCCGGACCATCCAAAGAAATGTCTATCTGAATCCCCTAAAATCACGATTACTTGTGATTGCCGCGCAGTGAGGTCCACCCTACTTTTGCAGTTCGAAAATGAAACGCAGAAGATGAAGACCAGAACCATTGCAGCGGCAATCGCTTTTTTATTCCTGTCCGTTGATTTCCAGGCATCTGCCGGAACGGGAAAGGGATTCAGGGACCGCCTCACCGTCGGAGGGTACGGAGAGGCCGTCATGAGCTACAACATGTACAGCGACAATTTCGGCATATATTCTTCCCCGGCCACCTACAGGGACAGCAAGGGACACGGACGCTTCGACCTTCCCCACGCCGTGCTGATGCTCGGTTATGACTTCGGGAAGGGATGGAATCTCGGCATGGAGATAGAGTTCGAGCATGGCGGGATCGAGGCAGCCGTGGAGAGGGAGAACGGAGAGGCCGGGGAATTCGAGAAGGAAATCGAACGCGGCGGAGAAGTCGCCCTGGAGCAGTTCTGGATAGAGAAGTCCTTCTTCCCGCAACTGAACGTCCGGGCGGGACACATCGTCGTGCCGGTAGGCCTCACCAACAGCCGCCATCTTCCCACTGAATACTTTACTGTCTACAGGCCGGAAGGGGAGAATACCATAATCCCGTGTACCTGGCACGAGACCGGCATCAGCGTCTGGGGCCTGGCTGGTGACTGGAGATACGAGGTCATGATGGTGGCCGGTCTGAACTCGACTCTCTTTTCCACCGAAGGCTGGGTACACGACGGTTCGGCCTCCCCGTACGAGTTCAAGCCTGCCTCGCAGGTGGCTGGAGCCTTCCGGGTGGACAACCGTTCCGTGGACGGACTGAGGCTCGGGCTGAGCGGCTATATCGGCAACAGCTTCCACAACGACATCACCACCAACACTTCAGAGCAATATGCCGGTGTTAACGGCACTGTGATGATAGGAGCCTTCGATTTCGAGTACAACGACCACAACTTCATCCTGAGAGGCAATTTCGACTATGGCCATCTCACCGACATCGATTACATAAACAGACGCAATTCCACACAGAACCACACTACATCCTCGCCTTATGCCAATTCCCTCGTGGGCAGGGCAGCCATGGCCGCCGGGATTGAAGCCGGCTATGATTTCTTCTCCCTTTCGGACAGACTGAGGGAAAAGGAACAGAAATTCTACGTGTTCGCGAGGTATGAGTATTATGATTCATACATACCTGCGTCAGGGACAACCCCGAACGACTGGACTGACAAGCATCGGTTCGCAGCGGGTGTCAACTACTATCCTCTCCCTGAGATAGGCATAAAGGCGGAGTATTCGCACAGATTCCTGAAATCACCTTATAATCCCGAGCCTTCCGTATCTCTCGGGATAGTCTGGGCAGCATATTTTATCAATTGACCATATTGAAATGAAAAAGACAAGACTTATCCTTCTGTCTATGCTGGCAATAGCCTGCATGACATCATGTGACAAGGGTGGCGACACCCTCGACGACCTCTCGGTCAGGGACGACCGGTTCATGGCCATAGCCGACCGCTTCGTGAATCATACCGTGATTCCGACATACACTTATCTTTCGGATTATACGGAACAGCTTGTCGAAGACCTTTCGGCTCTCAAGGCCGATGTCACGGACGAGAACATCAGCAAGGCCTGCGCAACCTTCCTCACGGCGCGTGCATGGTGGGAGAAGTCGGAGGCTTTCCTCTGGGGTGCGGCCACGGACTTCGGCATCGACCCGCATATCGACACCTGGCCGCTCGACCTCACAGGCTTGAGGGAGGCCCTTACAAACAAGGCCCAGATAGCGGGGCTTGCCGCAGAGGATGGCGACGTGTATGCCGGGGAGAAACTCGGCACAACACTTCTCGGCTTCCATGGAATCGAGTATGTGCTTTTCTGGGACGGCAGTCCGCGCCAGGCATCATGGTTCAGCGGCAATGACAACGGAGTGAGCTGCGCGGACTACCTTACATACGCAGTTGCAGTGGCCGGGGACCTCAGGAACAAGTGCTGGCAGATGGAACTCGCCTGGGCCGGGGAGTCCCACAATCCTGAACGCTATGCCAAGGTCAACGACGAACTCGAATTGCCCCTGACCATAACGGGAGGTGCATACTATGGCGAGAATCTCCTGAATGCCGGCAATGCGGGAAGTTCCTGCCGCAATGCCACTGTGGCCATGCAATGGATAATAGAAGGTTGCAACACCATTGCCGACGAGGTGGCTTCCCAGAAAATAGGCATGGTATATTCAGGAAACGACCCGAACTATGTAGAGTCTCCGTACAGCCACAAGTCGATAGTGGATTTCGAGGACAACATGATAAGCATCCGCAATGTCTGGAACGGCGGTGTCGAGGGTGACTATGATTCCACAAACTCCCTCAGCGCATATTTCAAGGAGGCGGCTCCTGACATCGAAAGCCGGGTGTCAGCCGCCATCGACAATTCCATAGCCAAGATAAAGGCCATCCCGGAGCCTTTCATAGATAACCACAATAATGAGAATTGCGCTGCCGCAATCGAGGCCATCGAAGAGCTGGACATGTGTCTTTCGCTTGCGGTCAACGCTTTGGCAGAGTGATTTTGACATGAAAAGGGGAATGATGTTGATTGCAGCGGCCGTCTTGTCGGCGGCCGCCTGCACAGACGACCCGGCATCGCCTGAAACAGGGCAGCAGCCCGTGCCGGACTGGGTGGAAACCGAGACATACGCCGGAGGCAGGCTCGGGACGACATTCAATGTCTCTGCATCCGCTTTCGAGGACCCGACCCCTGCAGTGGAGAATGCCGGCATGGTCCGGCAGTTCAAGCATGGGGAGATGATATTCGAACACAATTACGGACCGACATCGGAGCCGTTCGACGGACTCGGGCCTCTCTATCTCAGGACATCCTGCCTGATGTGCCATCCTGGCTACGGGCATGGAAAGAGGACTGAATCATACAGGTACGATGAGATGGGTAACGGATATCTTCTCGTGCTGTATGACAAGCAGACAGACGCATACCTGACTTCCCTCACCGGAATGCCGCAGACCAGGGCCATCGAGCCTTTCAAGGCTCCGCTCGACGAGGAGAAGATACAGATAAACTGGCTCCGGTATCAGGATGAATGGGGCAACCGCTTCCCTGACGGCGAGACATACGACCTCATATATCCCGAGGTGGTGATACCGGAGGATGCGTACTATGTCCCCATACAGGCCTCAAGGAACGGCCAGACCGTGACCCTGACTGCTGATGAGGTGGGGATACGTCTTGAATCCACGATAGGAATCTACGGTTCAGGCCTCCTCGATGCTATCCCGGACGACTCCCTGAAAGTCCAGTATGCAAGGCTCGAGAAGATTGAGAAGGAGACCGGCAGGGACCTCGTGAACGATGCTTTCTTCAAGGACGGAGAGTGGGGCAAGCAATATTCCAACACAGTACAGGGCAATGGAGAGAAGCATCCGTACCGTTTCACATACGCGCTCAGCCGCGGAGCCCTGCAGGACGGGCCTGGGGCCAATGCGATATGGAACATCACGAACGTGACCCGTTCAGACCGCAGATACCACTATATGACTGCGGCCTACGCCACCACGGCTTCGCAGGACCCTGATGTCCGGGACGGTTTCTATCATTTCATCGACACATATTTCCCTGAATACAGGGACAGATGGAATACCGGAGATGTCGGGAAGGACATCTTCAATTTCCTCATGAGCCAGGAGCTTCCTGTGGAGATGTCGGACGAGGAATACACGGACCTCATGATATGGCACAGAGGTCTTGCAGTGCCTGCCGCGAGGAATCTTTCCGACCCGCAGATACAGACGGGACGAGAGATTTTCCGCGAGATAGGCTGCGCGACCTGTCACAGACCTTCATGGAAGACCGGTCCTGACAACTACAACGACCCTAACCGCTTCTTCAAGGGCAATGAGCTTCCCCGCTATCCGGAACAGACGATATGGCCGTACAGCGATATGATGCAGCACCGGCTCTACATGAAGAACGACATAAGGGGAGACTGGTGCCGCACCACCCCTCTCTGGGGGCGGGGGCTGTCTCTCGTATGTTCAGGACATCAGGACAGGCTCCATGACTGCAGGGCAAGGAATGTCATCGAGGCTATCATGTGGCATGGTGCAGCTGAAAGCGATGCCCGCGCCTCGGTTGAGGCCTTCCGTGAACTGTCATCAGAGGAGAGGGATGCAGTTGTAGCATTCATCAATGCCATCTGAAGTTATGGTACATAAAATCTGCAGATACCTGTCTTTCGGGACGATAGCTTTGCTGATTGTCTATATGGCGGTGTCGACGGTCCTGGAGAAGGTCTCCGGGACCGCTGTCGCAATGGAATGGGGCTATCATTCACCGCTGTTTATCGCCATGTGGGCCGTTGCGGCGGTTTCCGGGGCCGTACTTTATCTCATTTCCGCACGCCGACTGTCCGTCGCGGTATCCGGGATACATCTGGCTTTCGTCCTTATACTGGCAGGAGCCTTGCTCACGCATCTCGGCGGCAGGCAGGGTGCCATGCATCTCAGGACGGGGGAGGATGCTGCAACAGAATACCTCTCTGAGGACATGGAGGTCCATCCGCTGCCGTTCTCTGTAAGCCTCAAGGATTTCGAGGTGGTCTATTATCCGGGCACCTTTTCCCCTACGGATTATGTCAGCACTTTGGAGATAGTGGACGGAGGACATTCAGGGGAACTGCAGGTCTCAATGAACAGGGTCGGCAAATACAGGGGCTACCGGTTCTACCAGTCGGGCTACGATGAGGATGCTGAAGGTTCCACGCTGTCTGTAAGCCTCGACCCTGCCGGCCTTCCTGTGACTTATGCCGGTTACTCGCTTCTTATGCTGTCGCTTGCCGGTTTCTTTTTCCAGAAAGGGACCGGATTCCGCAAAGCCCTGTCAAGGCTGTCGAAGACCGGTGCTGCAGCTGTCCTTATGGCGTTGCCTGCCGGGCTCGTCTCCGCCACGGCATCTGCGGCATCAGTCTCTGCAGAGCTTCCGGGACATCTTCCTGAGGAGACAGCTGCCGCATACGGCCGGATGTATGTCTATTACAATGGCAGGGTCTGCCCGATGCAGACATTCGCCAGAGATTTCACGATGAAGCTCTACGGCAGACGCTCGTACGGAGGACTTTCTCCGGAGCAGGTCCTTACAGGATGGATTTTCCATGCCGACAGCTGGGTGTCCACCCTGGAGGAAGCCGGTGATCCGGGGTCACGTGCCGGGAAAAAAGCCCGCGAGAAGCAGGACCTCGTTATGCTTGTCCGCACTGCCTCCATACTTAAGACATTCCCTTATGTCGGAGAAGACGGCAGGCCGGTCTGGTATTCTCCTGTGGACAGGCTTCCTTCGGACATGGACTCCGGGCAATGGATTTTCATACGGAAGGTCATGAGCCTGGCCGGGGAAGCCGTCATGAAGCAGGACTACGGCAGCGCTGCAGCAGTTTTCGGCAAGATAAGGGAATACCAGGAGAAGACTGCCGGGGAATTTCTGCCGTCAGAGACAAGGACGGCCGCCGAAAGGCTGTACAACGCGGTGGAACGGCCAAAGCCCGTTTCCATGCTCTGCGTGTCAGCAGGTCTCGTGCTGTTCATATTGTACGGGCTGTTCCCCGGTGTGGCAGCCGGGCGTTCACTGTGGCGGATTTCCGCGACTGTCCTGTCGGCCCTTGTCTTCGTCTACCTCACCTTCATCCTCGGTCTCAGGTGGTGTGTCTCTGCACATGTCCCCATGTCCAACGGATTCGAGGTGATGCTGTTGCTCGCCTGGCATACCATGATGCTCGGTACGTTCATCCAGAGGAAGTTCCCCCTTATACTGCCGTTCGCATTCCTTCTCGGCGGCTTCGCTCTGCTGGTGGCGTCGATAGGGGAATCGGATTCGGCCATAGCCTATCTCATGCCGGTGCTCTCTTCGCCGCTCCTGTCCATCCATGTCATGTCAATGATGATTTCCTACACCCTCCTCGGGCTTGTCATGCTCAACAGTATCATGGGGCTCGTGAGGCACAGGGTGTCCGGCGAGAGTCTTTCCACATCTGCTGACGTGTCGCTCGTATTCCTCTATCCCGCCGTCTTCTTCCTTGCAGCAGGGACTTTCCTCGGTGCCGTGTGGGCAAATGTGTCGTGGGGCAGCTATTGGGCATGGGACCCTAAGGAGGTGTGGGCACTTATCACTCTTCTGGTGTATTCCTTCGCACTGCACGGGAAGACTCTGAAGGTCTTCGGGAATCCGGAGTTTTTCCATTGGTTCTGCATCCTGGCCTTCCTTTGCGTGATTGTCACATATTTCGGCGTGAATTATTTTCTCGGCGGACTCCACAGTTATGCGTGACGGACTGTCGGCATGACACCTGCCGCTGATACCGGCGGAAGAATTTTTGAAAAATCTCAAAACGGTTTCTTATATTTGCAGCCGGAATTTTGTGTTTATGGATTTCAGTGATTTCAGAGGAATTGTAATCGGTCTCGGTACGTTTCTTATAATTGGACTGTTCCACCCGCTGGTAATCAAGGCGGAATATCATCTCGGGAAGGGATGCTGGTGGATTTTCCTTCTTGCGGGTATCGTCTTTCTCGTGCTTTCCGTCCTGCTCGGACGGTACAGTTTCACATGGTCGACGATTTGCGGGGTAGTGGCATTCTCTTCATTCTGGTCGATACTCGAGCTGTTCGAGCAGGAGAAACGTGTGAAGAAAGGCTGGTTCCCCGAGAATCCGTCACGCCGGAAATGACATCTCCGCCAATCCGGTACAAATATCTGTAATCCATATACATCATTTCAGGTATTATATCTTATGTTTGCTTCCAAAATCAAATGAGTATGAAAGAGATACATAATGCCGAATTCGGAGGCGAAAGGCCGCTGTTCGCTTCGCACGACCTGTACCTGGAGAATGTCATCATCCGAGAAGGCGAGTCTGCCATCAAGGAATGCAGCAATATTGTGGCAGAGAACTGCCGTTTCGAGGGGAACTACCCTTTCTGGCATGTCCATGGCTTTTCCATAAGGAAATGCTATTTCGATGTGGGAGGACGCTCCGCGCTGTGGTATTCCGACAACCTGAAAATGACGGACACGGTCATAGACGCTCCGAAGATGTTCCGCGAGATGCATGACATCGAACTGGAGAACGTCGTGATGAACGATGCTGACGAGGTTTTCTGGAGATGCAGGAATATCAAGGCAAGGAATCTCACGCTCCACGGCGGTACCTATCCGTTCATGTTCAGTGAGAATATCGTTGTGGACGGGCTGGAAAGCGACAGCAAGTACGTCTTCCAGTATGTGAAGAATGTCGAGGTCCGCAATGCCAGAATCACCACTAAGGACGCGTTCTGGGAAGTGGAGAATGTCACAATCTACGACTCCGAGCTCAACGGGGAGTACCTCGGCTGGCATTCGCGCAACCTGCGCCTCGTAAACTGCCACATAAGCGGGGAACAGCCGCTCTGCTATGCGCATGACCTTGTACTCGAGAACTGCGCCTTCGACCCGGCATGCGACAGGGCATTCGAGTACAGCACCCTCGAAGCCGACATCCGCGGAGGCATCACCAACATAAAGAATCCGATGTCCGGACATGTCACGGCAGACTCGATCGGGTCAGTCACCATAGACGGGAACATCAAGGCCCCTGCGGACTGCAGGATTACGGTGCGGGCAAACGCCTGACATAACAGAATACACAGATGAAGTACGATTTCGACGAGATAATCCCGAGACGCGGCACCTGTTCCTACAAGTGGGACAGCTGCCCGGACGACAATACCATACCTCTCTGGGTGGCGGATATGGATTTCCGCACTGCCGCCCCTGTCACGGATGCCCTTTCGCGCCGGGTGTCGCATGGCATTTTCGGCTACACCAAGGTACCTGACGCGTATTACAGGTCTGTGACGGACTGGTTCCGCCGCCGTCATGGCTTTGACATCAGGAAAGAATGGATTATATACACTTCCGGTGTGGTCCCTGCAGTGTCGGCAATCATCAAGGCAATGACTTCCCCGTCAGACAAGGTTCTTGTCCAGACACCTGTGTACAACTGTTTCTTCTCTTCCATCCGTAACAACGGGTGCGAAGCCCTTGCCTCACCTCTGGTGCGCAAGGGGGACACCTACGAGATGGATTTCGCCGATTTCGAGTCCAAGGCGGCCGACCCTGCCGTGAAAGTGTTCATCCTGTGCAGTCCGCACAATCCTGCAGGCAGGGTATGGACTGCAGACGAACTGAAAAGGATAGGGGAGATATGCCTCAGACACAATGTGTTCGTGATTGCAGACGAGATACACTGCGAACTTGTGTATGAAGGGTACAGACATGTCCCGTTCGCATCTCTGTCGGACAGGTTCGCCATGAATTCGGCGACATGCGTCTCACCGAGCAAGGCATTCAATATTGCCGGACTGCAGATTGCCGACATAATTGTCCCCTGCCCGGAAATAAGGGAGAAAATCGACAGGGCGATAAATGTGAATGAAGTCTGCGACGTGAATCCGTTCGGTGTTGTTGCCACCATGGCCGCCTATGATGAGGGCGAGGAATGGCTGTCGCAGCTCCTGGGCTATCTCAGGTCGAACTATGTCTTCATGCGGGAGTTCTGTGAGAGGAATCTCCCGGAATTCCCTCTGGCTGACCTTCAGGGGACTTATCTCGTTTGGATGGACTGCTCCGCTCTGCAGATGCCGTCGGAAACCCTTGAGGAAGTTCTCATGAAGGATGCCGGGATATGGCTCAATGCAGGTACCATGTACGGCCGGGAAGGCGAAGGATATATGAGATGGAACATAGCCTGCCCACGGTCCCGTCTTGAAGAAGGGCTCGGAAGATTCCTCAGTTATGTCCGGCGCAGGACCGGCGATACTCGTTAGGCGTGCAGCCGTGCATCTGAGACAAGAGAAGTAACGTCATACGGACGGAGTGATGAATACTCGCCATCCTCCGTTGCTGTCGCGCGCTTCAATGTATCCTTTCTCCTTCAGGCTGGTGAGCAGCCGCTGGATTGCGGACTTGTTGATGTGCAGCTGTTCCCGCAGGCTGTCGATGGTGACAGATGACTGGGACTGCATGATGCGGAGAATCCTTGCGTAGTTTGGCGTACGGAATTCGATGCGCTGGCCGTCATACCACCATACGTTCTCGTCTGGCTCAGTCAGGAAACGGACGTCGTTGTAGATTTCTTCAGCCACCAGTGTGGTAAAGTACCGCAGGAATGGACGGATTTGATTCAGGTCTGCGTGAGCACCGGCATCTGGCGTCGGGCCTGCATCGAGGTCGGCCTGGTGGAGCGCTTCCAGATATTCCTTCTTACAACGGCTGCGTACCACAATCATCGGGTAACCGTGTCGGACGAGGATGTAGTTGACGAGCAGACGCGCGATACGGCCGTTTCCGTCCTCGAACGGATGAATCCGTATGTAACGGTAGTGGAAGAGTGCAGCCAGTTCGACGGGTGAAAGTTTGCCTTTCGTTTCTTCCTTGTTGTACCAGTCCACAAGGTCTGTCATAAGTGCAGCCGTCTCTTCCGGGGCAGCATACTCGAAACGGTCTCCGTAGCGTGTAATGACACTGTTGGGGCGGCTCTTGTATCTTCCTGCATGGATGACGTAGCTGGTCTGCTGTCCGCCTGGCAGTTCACGGCAGACTGTGTAATCTTCGCGGATCAGCGTCTTGTGAAGCATGCGGATGAAGTTCTGGGTAAGAGGCATATCCTTGATGCCGGCTTGCTCCTGCATCATCTTCAGACCTATATTGCTGGCTTTCATCTCCTCCAGGTCTTTCATATCGGCTTCGCCGATCACCTTGCCGAAGAGCAGCAGGAGCTCTGTCTGACCATAGGTAAGCGTGTTGCCCTCAATATGGTTGCTGTTGAAGTTGAACTCCACCGTAAACTTGCGGCCGAGACGCTCCCTGTCTCGTTCTGAAAGTGGCTGGATGGCTTTCCAGGCAGCTATCGCCTTGTGAACATTCAGATACTTCATCCCTGAAAACACTCTAAATAACGTCAGTTCGACGAATTATTCTGTTCAATATCAGAGATTCCGTCGAACTGACGTTACGATTTCTTCGAAATCCCTTTCCTTTTTCGTGTCACCCCTCTTAAATTCTCCCCTGCGTAGGGGAGAACTTACGCCGGACTTCGTCCTCTATAGAGGTAATTCTCTTAAATTCATTCCATTCATTTCATCGAATTCACGTTAATTAGTGGTAAATATACCACTTTTTTAGTTATGTCCGGCGCAGGACCGGCGATACTCGTTAGGCGTGCAGCCTACATTTTTCTTGAAAAGCCTGTTGAAGTGCTGCGAATACTGGAAGCCGAGCCGGTATGCTATCTCGCTGATTGTCTCGTCGGTCCCGGCAATCATTTCCTTTGAGAGGTCGATGAGCTTGTCCTGGATGTATTCCTGAGGAGTCTTTCCGGTCTCTTTCTTTATGAGGTCCCCGAAATAGTTGGGGGAAAGGAACACTTTGTCAGCGAAATATCTCACTGTCGGCAGGCCCTGGTCCTCAGGCCGTCCGCTGAGGAAATACTCATCGAGCAGGGTCTCGAATTTCGAAAGTATGTCGCTGTTCACGGAAGCCCTTGTGTTGAACTGCCTCTCATAGAACCGCATGCAATAGTCGAGCAGGAGCTGTATGTTTCTTGAAATCAGTCTCTTGCTGAGCCTGTCTATCGGATGGTCCAGTTCCATCCTTATGTTTTTCAGACATTCGGAGAAAATTGCCTTTTCGTCTTCGGACAGGTGCAGTGCCTCGTTTGAATTGTAGGAAAAGAAAGAGTATGACCGTATCTCCCTGCCGAGCGATGTTCCCTTTATCAGGTCCGGGTGGAATAGGAGCCCCATCGCCTTTATGCTGGTGCCTTTCGGCAGTTCCACCTCGCTGACCTGTCCTGGCGCGAAGCTCGTGATGGTCCCTTCCTGATAGTCGTATATCTGGCGTCCGTATCTTATGTCTCCGCATTTCACCTGCTTCAGGAACAGTGCATAAATCCCGTAGTTGAGAGCCAGGTGAGACGGGATCTTCGTGGCCTCGGACAGGTCGACCACGGCGACGAGAGGGTGCTTCGTCTCCAGTCCGAAAAGCCGGTTGTAGGTATCCACTGTATCAAGGTGTATCATCTTTTCTTCCTTGCTGTGGGCGACCTTGTCGCTCTTCGGGAACACCTTGTCCCATTCCGTGGTGAGGTTCATTGTCTTCATATTCCTGTAATATGGTCTTTTACATTACAAAGGAAACTTATTTCCCGATGTATGGAATAACCTGATTTCCGGAAAGAATTACCACAATTACCGCTTGTGTCCGCATCCCTGGTTTTCCTGCGGCTTTACCGGTTCCACATGTATGCTGATGAAGGCCCCGGCTCCCAGCAGTCCCTTCAGCTTTTTCTCCATCTCTCTCGTGACGGCGTGCGACTGCTCCACGGTCATGTTCCCGTCCATCCTCACATGCACGTCCATCGCGCAGTTGTTGCCGATTCTTCTTGTCCTGAGATTGTGAGGGCTGCTCACTTCCGGAAAGGAGAGCAGGATGTCGGTTATGGCCTGCTCGGTGTCGTCCGGCAGGGAAGCCTCGATAAGTTCGTCGATGCATGGCTTCACGAGTTTGCATGCCACTTTCATGATGAAGAAGCTCACCACCGTCGCCGCTATCGGGTCCAGGACTCTCCAGCTGTCTCCGAGAAGTATCGCCCCTCCGATTCCTGCTGCCGTACCTATCGACGAGAAGGCATCGCTCCTGTGGTGCCATGCATTTGCCACTACGGACTGGGATTCCAGTTTCCTGCCGGTTATCACCGTGTATCTGTACAATGCCTCCTTCACGACAATTGAGGCTATGGCGGCGTACAGGGCAATCATGCCCGGCTCTTCCAGAGGTTTCCCGTGCAGCACGCCCCAGATTGCCGACAGCCCGTTCCAAAGGATGCCGATGCCCACGAAAAAGAGCACGAGACCGATTATCGCCGTGGCGAGAGTCTCGTATTTCCCGTGGCCGAAATCATGGTCCTTGTCCTGAGGCTTGTTGGAGATGCGCACGAACACTATCACTATGATGTCCGTGATGAAATCGGAGAGCGAGTGCACAGCGTCCGCAATCATCGCCGCGCTCCTCCCGAGCACTCCGGCAGTGAACTTGAAAACGAGCAGCAGGAGGTTGCAGACGCTTCCTATGATGGTCACCTTGAATATCTCCCTTTCCCTTGTCCGTATGTCGATATCTTCCATTGCTATGCAGATTTTGGAACAGTATGAAAAAATTTCACCCAAAAATACTTTATAAAATCGATTTTATGAAGTATTTTAGAAGTCGTTTTGATGCCGTAATATCCATTAAACTGAAATATCATGAAAAGTTACATCAAGACCATCGCAGTAATCGCTGCAGGAATCCTTTGCACAACGGCTCTCCCTGCCAAGAACGGCATAGAAGTCGGGTACCTGAATTCCACCTGGAGGTTGAAGCCGACCGAGGGTAGCGTCGAGAAGTCGCAGCCGATGAGCGGATTCTATGTCGGCCTCATCAAGGACATGAGGCTTTTCGCCGGCCTTTCAATACAGCCCGGACTTTCATACTACTATCTCAATTCCCGGGAGAGCAGGGAAGAGGTCGGATTCAACATAGCCGGAACCTCCACTGAGCACATGCTCAACATCCCTGTCCACATCAAGTACACATTCGACATAATCCCTGCGCTCAGCCTGTACATTTTCGCCGGGCCTACCATGTCCGTCGGACTTGCAGCTACAGACAAAATCTCCGTTACCGGAGAATTCATGGGTGTCGGTGTTGAAGGCAGCATGAAATATGACAGCTACACAGGCAAGGTGAAGACCGAGAATTTCTCCGATGAAGTGGCCGATGCCCTCAACCAGTACCTTCCTCAGACTCGGATGAACCGTTTCGACGTGCTCATGGGTGGCGGCATAGGTCTTGACCTCGTGAAATTCATCACCGTCAAGGGCGGTTTCGACTATGGTCTGCTGAACAGGCTGAAAGGAGATTGGGCGGATGCCGGGACTTTGAACAGGATGCAGTATTATGTTTCCATCGGCATAAAATTCTGATGTTTTATGTGTCTTTCCGGTGTAAATCTCCCGGATACCTTCAGTCAGATAGCTCTGCTATCCTTTTCAGGTATCCGGAAAATTTCCCCTCGGAAATCCTACATAAAACTGGGATATTTCCCGGATGTCTTTCCGGTGTAAATCTCCCGGATACCTTCAGTCAGATAGCTCTGCAGTAAAAAAATCAGGAGCGGTTCCCGTCCGGGAGCCGCTCCTGTCGTTGAAAGGCTGTCGCCTCAATCATCTCAGAGCTTTGGACCAGCCTCTACGAGAGACTTGCCGAGCTCGTTGCCTGTGAACTTCTCGAAGTTCTTGATGAAGCGTCCTGCGAGGTCTTTGGCCTTCTCGTCCCACTGGCTTGCGTCAGCGTATGTGTCGCGAGGATCGAGGATGGCAGGGTCCACACCTGGAAGTTCTGTAGGGACTTCGAATCCGAAGTAAGGGATCTTCTTGGTAGGAGCCTTCTCGATTGAGCCGTCGAGGATAGCGTCGATGATTCCACGGGTGTCGCGGATAGAGATACGCTTGCCTGTACCGTTCCATCCCGTGTTCACGAGATATGCCTTTGCACCTACTGCGTTCATCCTCTTCACGAGTTCCTCACCGTACTTTGTCGGGTGGAGTGAAAGGAATGCAGCACCGAAGCATGCGGAGAATGTCGGAGTAGGCTCGGTGATTCCGCGCTCTGTACCTGCGAGCTTTGCAGTGAATCCTGAGAGGAAATAATACTGAGTCTGCTCAGGTGTGAGAATCGACACTGGAGGAAGGACTCCGAATGCATCAGCCGAAAGGAAGATGACCTGCTTGGCGTGAGGACCCTTGGAAACCGGCTTCACGATGTTCTTGATATGGTCGATAGGGTATGACACACGGGTGTTCTCGGTGACGCTCTTGTCTGCGAAGTCGATTTTGCCGTTTGCGTCTACAGTGACGTTCTCGAGAAGGGCATCCCTTCTGATTGCATTGTAGATGTCCGGCTCGCTTTCCTTGTCGAGGTTGATGACCTTGGCATAGCATCCGCCTTCATAGTTGAACACTCCCTCGTCGTCCCAGCCGTGCTCGTCATCGCCGATGAGAAGCCTCTTAGGGTCTGTGGAAAGGGTGGTCTTTCCTGTTCCTGAAAGGCCGAAGAAGATGGCTGTGTTCTTGCCTTCCTTGTCGGTGTTTGCGGAGCAGTGCATGGAAGCGATGCCCTTGAGAGGGTTGAGGTAGTTCATGATGGAGAAGATACCCTTCTTCATCTCGCCGCCGTACCAGGTGTTGAGGATTACCTGCTCGTTTGTCTTGAGATTGAATACGGTTGCCGTCTCGGAGTTGAGTCCGAGCTCCTTGTAGTTGTCAACCTTTGCCTTTGCAGCGTTGAATGACACGAAGTCCGGCTCGCCGTAGTTCTCGAGCTCCTCTTCAGTAGGGCGGATGAACATGTTCTTCACGAAGTGTGCCTGCCATGCAACTTCCATGATGAAACGCACTTTGAGGCGGGTTGCAGGGTTTGCTCCGCAGAAAGTATCCATCACGAAAAGTCTCTTGCCTGAAAGCTGTTTCACTGCCTTTGCCTTGAGGTCAGCCCATGCTTCCTCCGAGCAAGGTTTGTTATCGTTTTTGTAAGCGTCTGAAGTCCACCATACGGTGTCCTTGCTTGCATCATTGTAAACAAAGAATTTGTCCTTAGGGGAACGTCCGGTGTATATTCCTGTCATTACGTTGACAGCACCGAGTTCTGTCACCTGACCTTTCTCATAACCCTCGAGCCCTTCCTTGGTCTCCTCCTCGAAAAGGACCTCGTATGACGGGTTGTGAAGAATTTCTTTCACGTCTGTGATACCGTACTTGGTCAAATCAATTTTACTCATAATGTATCAGAATTAAAGTTTACAAATCCATTTCGGTATATCCGTGCAAAAATATAATATTTTTATGACCGCACAAATTTTCAAGTCAAATTATTGCTAATTTTGCCCTGGCAGGAGATGCCCGGCACGGGCCGCCGCGTCGCCTGCACAAAATATGCCAATTTATGGAAGCGATAGAGGTGCTGGAGAAATACTGGGGCTACACTTCGTTCCGGAACATGCAGAAGGACATAGTGGAAGCGGCCCTTGAAGGCAGGGATGTGCTCGCCATACTGCCGACAGGAGGCGGGAAGTCCGTATGTTTCCAGGTCCCGGCACTCATGAAGCCGGGCATCGCCATCGTCGTGACTCCGCTCATCGCCCTGATGAAGGACCAGGTCCAGAACCTGAATGCAAGGGGGATAAAAGCTCTCGCAGTCTACATGGGGATGACAAGGCGTGAGATAGACCTTGCCCTGAACAATGCGGTCTACGGGGACTTCAAGTTCCTTTACCTGTCGCCCGAACGCCTTTCCACGAGGTCATTCCAGGAATACCTGAAGGACATGGATGTCAGTTATATAGTTGTGGACGAGGCTCATTGCATATCGCAATGGGGGTACGATTTCCGCCCCGACTATCTGAAGATAGCAGGCATCAGGAGCATTTGCGACGCCCCCGTGGTCGCGCTCACAGCCACTGCCACGCCTGCTGTCGCCGAGGACATCATGGACAGGCTCGAATTTCGCGGAAGGCTTGTGCTCAAGTCCGGATTCGAACGGCCGAACCTGTCATACATAGTCCGGAACAGGGAAGACAAGCTCGGCCAGCTGCTGAACATCTGCAATGCCGTCAAGGGGTCCGGAATCGTCTATGTGAGGAACAGGAAGAAATGCCCGGAACTTGCGTCTTTCCTGAAGAGCTCCGGTGTTTCGGCTTCCTTCTACCATGCCGGTCTTTCCCAGTCCGCGAGGGCATCGGTCCAGGAAGACTGGAAACAGGGCAGGACAAGGGTTATGGTCTGCACCAATGCTTTCGGAATGGGTATAGACAAGCCTGACGTGCGTTTCGTGGTGCACTTCGGGATGCCGGACTGTCCGGAGGCCTATTTCCAGGAAGCCGGAAGGGCAGGGCGCGACGGGAAGCCGTCCTATGCAGTGCTGCTGTGGAATGGCAACGACCTGCGGAAACTGAGGCAGATAGAGACGGTGTCTTTCCCGGACATCGGCTACATAGAGGACATATATCATAAGGTGCATGTCTTTTTCGGAATACCATACGACACGGGAGCCGGCAGGGAACTCAAGTTCGACATCATGGAGTTCTGCAGACATTTCAGGCTCAACGCTTCCACTGTCTACAACGCCATGAAGTATATCGAGCGGGAGGGGCATTGGACTTATGTCGAGGATACTGACATTCCGACACGGGTGCAGGTGCTGCCGTCAAGGGAGGAACTTTACGACATCGAGATTCCGGACAAGGCCATGCAGCGGGTGCTCGAGGTGCTGATGAGGACCTGCACCGGACTTTTCTCATTCCCTGTGAGAGTGGACGAGGAGTACACAGCCTCAAGGGCGGCTGTCTCGGTTCCGGAGCTCAGGCAGCTCCTGTACAGGCTCTCCCTCGAACACATCATCAGATATATCCCTGCCGCACATTCGTCAGTCGTTTACCTGAAGGAAGACAGGCTGCGCCCGGGCAACGTGAAACTGTCTCCGGACCGGCTCGCAAAGCTGAAGGATGCATGGAGAGTGCGTCTGGAGGCGATGGTCGCCTATGTCAGGGAAGACGATGAATGCCGCAGCCGATTCCTTCTCAGATATTTCGGGCAGGAGGAAAGCCGGGATTGCGGAAACTGTGACATATGCAGGGCAGGCAAGGCAGACCGAGGTCTCCGGGAAAAGACCGGTGAGGCTCTCCGCGCCTTCATATCGTCAAGGAAGGGGAATTATACGCTTGAGGATATAGACTCCGTGTTCGGTGCTCCTGAGTCCGGCTATGCTCCCGACTATCTGACCATTCTCCGCAAGCTCGTGGATGACGGTACCGTACCTCCGTACAAGGCATGACATCGGCTCATCTTGCCAGGACAGGCCTGTGGCGCGATTGCCTGGATTCTTTCTCCTTTTCTTTTATCCTGGCCCTGTCCGCGTCCGACATCACGGTTTCGCAGAACCGTTCCCAGATATAGTCCACCGCCTGCTGTGAGGGGTGCACCATGTCTTCTGCATAGAATCTGTAGTCCCTGAGTTCGTCAAGGACAATTTCGTAGGCCGGGAAATAGTCGCATGACGGGTTTTCCCTGCAGATGTTGTCCACGGCGAGAAGCAGGTTGCTTTTACTGAGCTGGTTTTCATGCGCCCCGTCCCTGAAATGCCTTATCGGGCTCACCGTGAATATCGTCTGTTTCGGGCAGCATCCCGGTGCATCCTTCACTGTCTCGCGGATGAGCCCGGTGGTCCCGTCAAGGTCGAGCCTGAACCGCTGGAACTCCTTTTCGTTGCGCTTCAGGCAGTTGGACACAATCCTGCCGTCCCCGATATGCCGGTAGCACCAGCTTGTGCCGAATGTCACGATGAGTTTGCCGCATTCCCTGAAGAAGGACGAAGCCTTTCCGAGGGCGGCATTGGCATTTTCGAGAAACTCCTCTGCAGTGCGTCTCGCGAATGAGGTGTGGTGGCTGAAGGAGCACACCATCCCGGCTCCGCTTCCCATCATCCGGCAGTCTTCCATCCCGAACTCCTTTCCGCTCCGCATCCTTTCCACCGCGTATGCTATGGATGCCGGATTATACAGGACTCCGAACGGATTCGAGCACACGTCCATGCCGGCCTCGGCCATTTTCCTGCCGATGTTTTCGGCAAAACAGCTTCCGAGCACCATTACCTTGTCCCCGGCCGATATCTTCACCTTCCCCGGAGCTATGTCCACCGGTGTCTGCAGTTTCAGCATCTTGCATTCATCTTGTCAAGACTACAAAATTACATATAAATTCAAAATTCCTGAAATTTTGTAATTTTGGAAATCCGAAATGACTCATGGGATGAAAAGGTACCTTCCGTTTCTGCTTGCGGCATCGCTTTTACTTGCCGGACTCCCTGCCAGGGGAGTTCCGGAAGGGCGACACAGACCGGCCCCCTCGCATAGGCATATCCCAGGGCTGGGCCTTGCATATGATTTGGACATGGATTTCCGTTTCGACAACAGGGAGTACGACCGGTCCTCTCTCTCGAATTCCATGACCATCTTCGGGGTGCGGCTTACTCCGTCGGTGGGTCTGCAGTTCATCTCCCCGTCCGGCTCGTCTCACAGGCTGATGGCCGGTATCGACATAAGGAAGGATTTCGGGGATTCCCTGCAGAATCTCGGCCTGTTCAGGGAGATGCAGCTGTACTACAGATGGAACCAGCGTCTCGGGAAGACGGACATGACACTTGTCGCAGGGATTTTCCCGAGAGGGGAGATGCAGGGGCGGTATTCGACCGCGTTCTTCTCCGATTCCCTGAAATTCTACGACTCGAATATCGAGGGGCTGATCCTGAAATTCCGCAGACCGTCGGCCTTCTATGAACTCGGATGCGACTGGATGGGCATGTTCGGAGACACTTCGAGGGAACGTTTCATGATATTCTCATCCGGTGAGGCCAGACTTGCCGGCGGCATGCTTTTCCTCGGGTATTCCGGCACACTGTATCATTATGCCAGTTCGAGACAGGTCTGGGGTGTGGTTGACAACATGCTGCTGAACCCTTACATAGGTGCAGACCTTTCCGGGATTGCCGGAATGCAGAGGCTCGGCATCTCGGTCGGCTGGCTTCAGTCTTTCCAGAACGACAGACGCAACGTCGGCAGATATGTCTTTCCTGGCGGCGGGGAACTGCTCCTCGAAGTCCGGAACTGGAATGTAGGCTTGCGTAACCGCCTGTACTACGGCACCAATCTCATGCCATATTACGGAAGCACCGATGCGGCAGGGACAAGTTACGGCAACAGCCTGTATTTCGGCGACCCTTTCTGGCAGCTCGGCACATCCGGTCCTGGCAGATACGGAATCTACGACAGGCTCGACGTGTATTATGAGCCGCGGATAGCTCCTTTCCTGGACCTGAGAATTGCCGCTTCCTTCCATTTCAACGGAAAATCTTCTGGGGGAGGGTGGCAGCAGACAGTATCCCTGCTGTTCGACCTCGAGTCCCTCATGAGCCAATCCTCACATTGACGATGACAAACAGTTGACATTATGGATGACCTTTCTCCAGACACCGGCTTTCTCGGACTGACACTCGTGGGTTTCAATCCCGTATGGGAGGATATACGTGGAAACCTCCGGAGGCTCGACGCTCTCGTGCCTGCCGTTCTCGATGCCTTCCCTGAAACGGATATCATGGTCCTCCCCGAGGCTTTTGCCACCGGAGGCTCCATGTCTCCTTCCATGACCGGACTTTCCGGCAGTTCGCCGATACTTTCGTGGATGAGCTCGGCTTCCGCGAGATTCGGATGCGCGATAGCAGGGTCGGTGTTCCTGACCGACGGGCAGGGCGCAGATGACGCTCCGCGTTTCAACAGGTTCTGTTTCTGCAGCCCGGAAGGATGGATGCGGACATACGACAAACGCCACCTCTATTTCGGACAGGAGGAAGAGAGTCTTTCCGCCGGTACCGTACGCAGCCCGTTCCTCTACAAGGGGTGGAAGATATTGCCGGGAATCTGTTTCGACCTCCGGTTCCCGCTATGGTGCAGGAACAGCCGGACGGAGCCATACGACCTTTACCTGAATGTCGCGAACTGGCCTGTGGCGAGGAGCAAGGCAGCGGACATACTGCTGAAAGCGAGGGCCGTGGAGAATGCTTCCTATGCCGCAATCTGCAACCGCAGCGGTTCCGACCCTCTGCTCGCTTACGACGGACATTGCATGATTGTGAATTACCGCGGACGCGAAAAGGGGAGGACGTGCGATGTGGACGGTTGTCCCGTGGTCTCGGCCACCCTCGGAAGGCAGGAGATGCTCAGATACCGCAGAGCCTTCCCTGTCCTCGACCGGATTGACGAATTCAATATCGGATTATGATGAAACATTACCTGACTTTGCTGCCGGCACTCCTGCTGGCTGTCTCATGCGGGCTCCGCGACGGCAGCTACACTTTCAACATCTGCACCACCAACGATGTGCACGGCCGCTATTTCGATTCGCTTTATGTCGGTGACGGCACCGCCGGCTCCCTGCTTGCGATTTCTGCGACGGTGGACAGTATCCGTCATGCGGCAGGCAGTGAAAATGTGATTCTGATAGATGCCGGCGACTGTATCCAGGGTGACAACGCCTCCTGGTACTACAATTTTATCGATACTGTCAGCACACATGTCTATGCACGTATGGCAGGCTACATGGGGTATGATGCAGTGGTTGTCGGTAACCATGACATAGAGGCCGGGCATCCTGTGTATGACCGTCTCGTGAAGGAACTCGGATGTCCGCTTCTTGCCGCGAATGCAGTGGAGACCGGACATGCCGGCGGAGCGGTCCGGCCTTATTTCCGGGATTACGTCATTCTCAGAAGGCACGGGATGAAGATAGCTGTCCTGGGTTTCACGAACCCTAACATCAGGAACTGGCTTTCTCCGGAACTGTGGAGCGGCATGGAGTTCGTGTCGCTGGTACCGTATGTGCAGGAGTATGTGGACAGGGTACGCAGGAAGGAGAATCCGGACATAGTGATAGTGGCGGCCCATACGGGCATGGGAGACGGTACATGCTCTCCGGGGCAGCCGGGAATGTCCGAGAATCAGGGACTTGCCCTCTTCCGGACTTTGCGGGGAGTGGATTTCCTGGTCTGCGCCCATGACCATTCTCCGGCCGTGCTGCAGAATGACAGTATCTGCCTTGTCAATTCCGGAAGCCATTGCCGCAATCTCGGTCTCGGGAAACTGACAGTGACCGTGAAGAACGGGAAAATTGTTTCAAAGACCCGTTCCGCGACGCTCGTTCCGGTGCGCAGGGAACATGTGGACACTGCCATGAAGGCTCTTTTCCGTCAGGACTATGAGGCTGTCAAGGCATTTACGCACAAGCCTGTAGGCCGGCTGTCCGTGCCTTTTGTCACAAGGGACACCTACAAGGGCATGTGCCCGTACATAGATTTTCTTCACACCGTGAGTCTTGGCTGCGGTCTTGCCGACATTTCCTTTGCCGCCGCCCTTACATACGACGGGGAGATTCTTCCGGGGCAGCTTGTCTACAACGACCTTTTCAAGATATATCCGTTCGAGAACCAGCTGTTCGTGGTAGAGATGACAGGAAAGGAGATAAAGGATTACCTCGAGATGTCCTACGGAAACTGGATTAATACAGTGTCCGGCAGGAGCGGAGAGCACCTCCTGAAAATAGAGAACCGCCCGGATCCACGGACGGGAAGCCGGTCATGGTCCTTCGTGAACAGGGCCTATAATTTCGACTCGGCGGCAGGCCTGGATTATACTGTAGATGTGCGCAAACCGGAAGGGGAGAGGGTGGAGATTTCCTCGCTCGCTTCCGGCCGGGTTTTCTGCACTGACAGCACATACCGGGTAGCCATGACTTCCTACAGGGCCAGCGGTGGAGGCGGGCTGATGAGATACGGCGCAGGAATAGATGCGGAGGCATTGCAGGAAAGGGTGGTGGCGAGGTTTCCTGAAATCAGGCAGCTCGTCTATGACTTCTTCCTCAGATGCGGGACCGTGGGTGAGTCGGAAATCCGGGACACATCCGTGCTCGGAAGCTGGAAATTCATACCCGAGTCTCTCGCCAGTCCTATGCTCGGACATGACATGGACCTGGTTTTCGGCAATACGCCTCTTTACGTTCAGTCCCGCATACAATAAAAAGGGATCTGCCCCGACGGGCAAATCCCTTTTCATCATGCAGGTTTGCAATGCCTTTTATGTCATCCAGGACTATTTCCCGGCATCTTCCTTGATCGCAGCCTGCGCCGCGGCGAGGCGTGCGATAGGCACGCGGAACGGTGAGCAGGACACATAGTTCAGCCCGATCTTGTAGCAGAACTCTACTGATGCAGGGTCACCTCCATGTTCTCCGCAGATGCCGCATTTCAGTTCAGGCCTTGTCTCGCGTCCGGCAGAGACGGCATAGTCTATCAGTTTGCCGACAGCCTTGGTGTCGAGTGTCTGGAACGGGTCGCTGTCGAGAATTTTGTTCCCGAGATAGTCTCCCATGAAAGTTCCCACATCGTCTCTCGAGAACCCGAATGTCATCTGGGTGAGGTCGTTTGTTCCGAACGAGAAGAACTCGGCAGTCTTGGCCATCCTGTCTGCAGTGAGAGCCGCGCGAGGAATCTCTATCATCGTTCCGAACCTGTATGAGAGATGCTGGTTTGTGGCAGCCTCCACCTCGGCTTTCACCCTGACACAGATAGCCTTCTGGAACCGGAGCTCACGCTCTGATATGGTCACCGGAATCATTATTTCAGGCATAGGGTGCAGACCTTCTTCCTGAAGCTCGGCTGCAGCCGTGAATATGGCTCTGAACTGGGTCTCGGAAATCATAGGATAGGTTATGTGGAGACGTACGCCCCTGTGTCCCATCATAGGGTTGACTTCGTGGAGTGATGCACCTCTCTGTTCGATTTCCCCTTCGCTTATGCCCAGTTCCTGGGCGAGCTCCTCCTTCTTGTCCCTTGTCTGAGGCACGAATTCATGGAGAGGCGGATCCAGCAGACGGAATGTCACAGGCTTGCCGTCCATTACCTTCATGGTGCCTTTCACCGAAGCCTTGATATATGGCTCGAGTTCGTCAAGGGCGGCCCTCCTTTCCTCGTCTGTGCGGGAGAGTATCATCTTCCTGAGCTTGGCGAGAGGAGTCTCTGAGTTCTTCCCGTAGAACATGTGCTCGATACGGAACAGTCCGATTCCTTCAGCGCCGAAACTGAGAGCCCTCTGCGCGTCTTCAGGAGTGTCGGCATTTGTCCTGACCCCGAGTTTGCGGTATTTGTCCACAATATCCATGAACTTTATGAAGCAAGGGTTCTCCGATGCATCCATCGTGTCTATCTCGCTTGCATAGACATAGCCTTTGGCACCGTTCAGGCTCACGACATCGCCCTCGTGTATCTCGACACCGCTCTTGAACCTGGCCACCTTCTTCTTCAGGTCTATCTGCATGGTTTCGCATCCTACGATGCAGCATTTTCCCCAGCCTCGTGCCACAAGTGCGGCATGGGATGTCATACCGCCTCTCTGCGTCAGGATTCCGGCAGCTGCACGCATGCCTTCCACATCCTCAGGAGAAGTCTCTTCACGTATGAGTATGGTCTTGATGCCTTCTGCGTTGGCCTTCATTGCCGCCTCCGAAGTGAACACGGCTTTGCCTACGGCCCCTCCCGGACTTGCCGGAAGCCCGTTGGCAATCACCTGCGCCTTCTTCTCTGAGGAAGAATCGAGGATAGGGTGCAGAATCTCGTCCAGCTGTGTCGGAGACACGCGCATCACTGCTGTCTTTTCATCTATCATTCCCTCGTCGAGCATGTCCATGGCCATGTTGAGGGCTGCAAGTCCCGTCCTCTTGCCGATACGGCACTGGAGCATCCAGAGTTTCCCGTCCTGGATTGTGAACTCGATGTCCTGCATGTCCCTGAAGTGCTCTTCGAGGTGGAGCCTTATCTGGTCCAGTTCCTTATAGACTTCAGGCATGGCCTTTTCGAGTGACTCGAGGTTGGCGTTGTGCGGATTCTTGGTGGACTCGTTAAGCGGGTTCGGCGTGCGGATACCTGCGACCACGTCCTCTCCCTGGGCGTTTATGAGCCATTCCCCGTAGAACTTGTTGTCTCCGTTGGCCGGATTCCTCGAGAAGGCCACGCCGGTGGCAGACGTGTTGCCCATGTTGCCGAAAACCATGGACTGTACGTTCACAGCCGTACCCCAGTCATCAGGAATCTTCTCTATTTTTCTGTATGCGATGGCCCTTTTCCCGTTCCAGGACTTGAACACGCCTCCGATGCTTCCCCAGAGCTGCTCCTCAGCCGAATCAGGAAATTCCACCCCGAGGACTTCCTTTACCTTTTTCTTGAATTTGCCGCAAAGGACCTCCAGCTCTTCGGCTGTTATGTCCGTGTCCGAGGAATAGCCTTTCTCCGACTTCAGCTCCTCCATCATCCTGTCGAGCTGCTGGCGTATTCCCTGACCGTCTGCCGGCTCGATGCCTTCCGCCTTTTCCATGACCACGTCGGAATACATCATTATCAGACGCCTGTATGCATCGTAGACGAAACGAGGATTCCCCGTCTTCTTTATCATGCCGGGAATGGTTTCAGAACATAGTCCGATGTTGAGGATGGTATCCATCATGCCGGGCATGGAACTGCGGGCACCTGAGCGGCAGCTGACGAGAAGAGGGTTCTCCTTGTCTCCGAACTTCATCCCCATTATCTTCTCCGTAGCCCTCATTGCTTCCTTCACTTCAGCCTGGAGAGCGTCAGTATAGCCGCCGCCAAGCTGGTAATATTCGGCGCAGCACTCGGTTGTGATTGTGAAGCCTGCCGGTACCGGTATGCCCAGTCTGCACATCTCCGCGAGATTGGCACCCTTGCCGCCAAGCAAATTCCGCATTGTACCGTCCCCTTCAGCAGTCTTGCCTCCGAAACGATAGACTCTTTTCCTGTTATCTTCCATAAGAAAAAATGATATTTTAGAATTAATGATTCTGTGGAAACATACCCTTGCCCACAAGGTTAAGTGTTGGAGTGCGAAAGTAATACAAAATTTCCTATATTACAACAGCCTGCTCGCTATTTCGGACAATTCGCTCCTTTCCCCGCGCGTCAGGTTTACATGCTCGAACAGAGGCTGCCCGGACATCTTCTCGCCGAGGTGCGTCAGCCCGTTTGAATACATGTCGAGGTATGGCTGGTCTATCTGGAATATGTCTCCGGTGAATACTATCTTCGTGTGCTCTCCGGCCCTTGTGATTATGGTCTTTATCTCGTGAGGGGTCAGGTTCTGTGCCTCGTCCACTATGAAGAACACCTTCCCGAGACTCCTGCCCCTTATGTACGCCAGCGGCGATATGAGCAGCTTCTCGTCTTTCAGCATGGCATCTATCTTCGTCGCCTGTTTGCTCCCTGGCTTGAAGCAGTTCCTTATCACGTCGAGATTGTCCATAAGAGGCTGTATGAACGGGCTCATCTTGCTTTTCTGGTCTCCAGGGAGGAATCCTATCTCCTGGTTCCCGAGAATGACTGTCGGCCTGGACAGTATTATCTGGTCGAAGTCCCGCTCCTGCTCAAGGGCTGCCGCCAGTGCGAGCAGGGTCTTTCCCGTGCCCGCCCCGCCTGTCAGCGACACGAGCTGTATGTCCGGATTCATGCATGCGTCGAGCGCGAATTTCTGCTCGTCGTTCCTCGGGGAGATGCCGTATGCGTATTTCGATTTCACAAGCACGAGCTTCCTGCTCTTCCTGTCGTACCGGGCGCATGTCGTCGTCATGTTTCCGGACTTCTCCCATCTGAACTTGAACAGCTGGTTAGGGGACGGCTCTTCCTTCAGGATGCTGTTGTACGGTATGGCGCCTTGTCCGAAATTGAGCCCCTGGACAGCGTTCCAGTCCGGGTTCTCGATGACAATGACCTCGTTTTTCGTGTATTCCACCTTGGACTCGTCGATTTTGTCGGTCAGATAGTCCTGTGCCTCCATCCCGACAGCCTTGGACTTCATCCTCAGGTTGATGTCCTTGGTCACGAGGGCGACGAACCTGTCAGGATGCTGGCTTTTCACCCAGATTGCCGTGGCGAGTATCCTGTGGTCCTGCGTGTCGTCCTGGAAACATCCCTTGAGGTTCTCCGGGAAAGGATGGTTCAGCTCCACCTTTATCTTTCCGAGATGCCTGCCTATCGGGACCCCTTCCTTGCCGAAGAGATTGTCTCCGCTCAACTTGTCGAGTTCGCGCATGAATCCCCTCGCGTTGAAACTGAGGTTGTCACTGCCTTTCTTGAACTTGTCCAGTTCCTCGAGCACGGCCATGGGAATCACTATGTCGTTCTCCTGGAATTTCCTGATGGCCCTGTAGTCGTGCAGGATTATGTTCGTGTCGAGCACGAATATCTTTGGTCTCTTGACTTTCTTGCCGGAATCCGTGTCCATGATATAGAGCTTTTGATTGTTAGAAACAGTCTTCCTGATTTTCCTCTTCCGGGAACTGCCCCTGAAGGAGTGATGTCAGTATGTCCGAGACGCTGTGGCTGTTGCCGTGCATCACGGAAAAGGAGCCGTCCGTGCGGTCAGGATGCCCCAACGTGAAATAGGCTATGTCCTGCAGCAGGAACTGGGAATCCATGTAGTCGTAGTCCGCATCGCTTATCTGGAGCAGGGCTCCAGGGACTTCCGAGAACAGTATCTTCATCACATCCTTTTCTCCTGTCGCACGCTCTATCCCGCTGATGTCTATGCAGATGCCTGCCTCCGAGCACATGGATGCCGCAGCTGCCGCAAGCCCTCCGCTGCCGACTGAGGCTCCGGACAGCACGACCCCGTCTTCCACAAGCTCACGCACCACTTCGAAGCAGTCCATGAAGTAGTCCGGATCCTGCACTTCCGGTGCCGTCTCACCGCTCTGGCCGGCCACTTTCTCGAGCATGGAGCCTCCGAGCCTGTAGTCGCATGTGTCGAACGGGATGTACACGAGCCACGAAGTCTTGTCTTTGACGAGTTTCCCTCCGCATTTTTCCTCGTCCGATATCCAGCGGTACCGCATCTCCACAGTCTCCTTTTCGTTGAAGAAGTCATACTCGTCCTCCGCGTCTTCATCCCGCGTGTTCTCCATTCCCACCGAGAAATCCACGTCGGAATATCCGGAAACCTTGTCGAAGGTGTAGTCCTTCAGTCTTATCCCGAGGTCGAACATGTAGCTGCTTGCCTTTTCGACCGAAAAGAAGAAGGCTGCCATGTTTCCCAGCGGGGCGCAGTCCCACTTCCATGCAGCTTCCATCTCCAGATCCTCGAGGGTGAAATGCCCTTTCTTCCAGAGCACGGACAGGAGGGCGGCTGCAATTTTCCTTGCAGTGTATGAGCGGGGAAACGGGATTACGTCCGTACCTGGCTTTTTCCCGCATGTCCTTATCTTCTCTATATAGTCCGGAATCCCGGACGTGTCATAGGAGGTCTTTTTCAGGACAGGGTCCACGATTTCGTCCACGATGCTGTCGTATGAAGTGTCGGGATTGGCCGTCGTCCCGGATGCCATGCAGTCCTCGAGCATCTGGGCCGGCGTGCAGTCCATCCTTGTCCCGTCGATGACATAATTGGAGAACAGTGCCGATACTGAACGTTTCATGCGAAGGTCAATTTTTGTAAAGTTACAAAATATTGGGAAACTGTCCTGAAATTTTCCGAAGATTCTTTTATCCGTCGCCACGGCAAATTTCGTATTTTTGCGGCATGTCAGACATTCAACAGGAAATTTATTGTCATGGATTATTCAGATACGGCTTATGATGAAATGCTGGACAGGCTCTTCGCCCGGTTCCCTTCGTTCCAGAATGCAGGCAGCCAGGCGTACAAGCCGGGAATCGGCAACATGCTGTTTTTCGACCAGCTCACCGGACACCCGCACTCGCAATATCCGGTCATCCATATAGCCGGCACGAACGGGAAGGGGTCCGTCTCCAACATGCTCGCTTCCGTTCTCTCGGCTTCCGGCCTGCGGACAGGCCTGTACACCTCGCCGCATATCCTTGATTTCAGGGAACGGATGAGGATAGCTGACGGAAGGCTCCCGGGCTGTCCTGTCAGATGTATCGGCAGGAAGGAAGTCTGGGATTTCGTCTCCCGCTGGAGAGACACCTTCGACCACCTTGACCTCTCCTTTTTCGAAATCACCACCATGATGGCTTTCTCATGGTTCGCCGGGCAGAAGGTGGATGTGGCCGTGATAGAGACCGGACTCGGGGGACGGCTCGACAGCACAAACATCATAAACCCTGTGCTGAGCATCATCACCAACATCGGGTTAGACCACTGCGACATGCTCGGGAACACCCTTGCCGAGATTGCATACGAGAAAGCGGGAATCATAAAACCAGGGTGCCCGGTGGTAATAGGGGAGTCCTCTCCGGAGACTGTCCCGGTGTTTGAACGCAAGGTTCTGTACACCAACCTTCCGGAGCCGGACTTCATGGGCGGCAGGGACAGGATTATGTCGCTGCTCACATTTGCGGACAGCAAGGAGCCTGCCCTGTGGCATCTCGGAGACACCCTGCTCGAGGACATGGATCTGCAGGGCTGCTACCAGAAGAAGAATCTCCGGACTGTGCTCTCCGCCCTCGACGTGCTCTGCATAGGGACACTGCCGGAGTCCGACGCACGTTTCGGGGCATTGAAACGGATGTATGATGATGCCGCAGGAGGAGATGCCGGCACCCTCGCGTATGCCCTGGAGCACACTGCATCGCGGATGGATTTCCACGGGAGGTGGGAGAAACTCTCTTCCGACCCTCCCGTAATAGCCGACATCGGCCACAATGCCCATGGGCTCAGATACAATTTCCGTCAGCTGGAACAGTATCTCGCTTCCGGAAGATGCACCGACATGATAATAGTGTACGGAGCTGTGGCGGACAAGGACCTGGATGCGGTTTTCCCGCTTATGCCGGTCAACGCTTCATACATATTCACAAATGCCTCCGGCCGGAGGGCCCTTCCTGCGGGACAGTTGCTGGAACGATATTTGACATTCATATCCTCCGCCGATGCGGAAATCCCTCATGCCGAAGCCTGCGGAACGGTGGACGAGGCCATCGCCAGAGCCTTCGCCATGGCCGGGGAAATCCGGCGTAAGGACCGGTCTGCAAGGCCGATGATATATGTCGGCGGGAGCACATACGTGGTCTCCGAGGCCATCGCCCCCGTAAGAAGACTCACACTTTAAAGCGAAAAATTATGAACGGAAGATTTTCAGCCATTGCCAGACATCTGTCGGCAGCTGCGATTGTCCTGATTTCCGCAGTCCCGGTGTTTGCAAGGAATGCCGGGAAGGACGCTGACGGTCACGTCCTCGTGGCCGAGTGGAAGAAGTACGGTGAAGCCGCACAGAAAGATTTGCCGGTGACGCAGGAAAAAATCCTTGCGGACATATTGGACAAGGCGGAAAAACGCAGACTGTCATGGGATTTCTACGACGCAGCCGGAAAATACGCCGGTGTGGTCCGGAGCCGGGACTGGAAACGGTACGGTGATGTGGTCGACAGCCTGAAGCAGAGAATCACCGGTTATGCCGACCCGGTCGTGACCTGGAATTTCTCCGACCGCTATCCGTTCTTCCTGGAAGCACCGGCCGTCAGCGGCACAGTGTCGATGAAGGGACTCACGGAAAAAGTCCACAGCGTCTTCTATGCCAATGACAGGTTCCTGAAGGAGACCGGTGTCCCTGAAGCCATTGTCGGGAATATCGGGAACGATTACGAGTACCTTCTCCTCTCGGCATTGATGAAGGCTTCCGCCTACGGCAGCGCATACAGGGACAGAGACACTTCCCGCACATTCCAGGTCGCGGCGGAAGCACTGAAGGAATACTATTCCGGCAGATATCCGCAGGCCGCATACGTGGAGTTCGTGGAGGCTTCATGCATGCATCGGGACAGCACGGAACTCAGGAAGGAGACCTTGGAATCCTTCGCGGAAAAATATGAGGGCAAGGGCATCCGTCTGCTGGCCTGGCAGGAACTGATAAAGATGAAGTTCGCCTCTCTGGAAAAGTCTGGGGCATCCCAGGAAGAATACATCGCCCTGAAGAAGGAATGCGGAAACTTCATGAAGCAGATGAAGTCCTGCGGAGAACCGGACCTCGTTTCCTCGTGCAGCTATCCCGGGACTCTTGTGGAAATCATGGACTCAAGGCACATATCGGCGGTTGTAGTACCCGACACCGACACCTTGCTTGTCTCGTTGCGGAATCTCGGGGAGGCAGATATTCTGATACAGACCCTGGACAGTACGGATGTGTCGAAGACAACGCTCGTGAATGCGGCGCGCAGCTATTATGTCGAGGATACGTTGAAGATGCTGCTTCCGGCCGTCGATGACGGAAGATACAGGATTTCGTGCGCCGGCGGCGATGTCAGGACCTCTTTCATCTGGGGAAAATACACCTTGTCGATGGCCTGGCAGATACAGTCTGGCGGACTGGCAATCTATCTCGCTGATTTCATGAGCGGGAAGCCCGTTACGAAGGCGGATGTGGACATATACTCCAGGGATTCCCTTGTGCAGCATATACCGGACGTGACGTTCGACGGTTTCACGGCAGTCGGGGCGAGACTTCCGGAACAGGACACAGGGTACAGCGTGCAATGCAGCTATACCGGTCCTGACGGTCTGCTCAGGATGACAGACAGGGTATATGTCTGGCCTGGAAGCCCTGTACCGCAGGAGATGCCTTCGGTGCTGAAAGCCGTCCTCCTGAAGGACAAGGCTGCATTCAACCCTGGAGACACCCTGCATTTCAAGGCGACGCTTTATGAGAAGGCCGCAGACGGGGCAGGGAAGCGGACAGGGACGGCATTCAAGGTCTGGACTTCGGATGACCCTGTTGTCGTGGAGCTTTCAGACGCCTCCGGGAAGACTGTCATGGCCGATACCTTGCAAGTGAATGATTTCGGCTCCCTGTCAGGTCGGTTCCTCATACCGGAAGACAGGACGAACGGAAGGTTCACTCTCAAAGTGAGCCATGACGGCCGTGTCCTCGCGTCCGAAAGCGTACTTGTCGACGAGTTCATACTCCCTTCATTCACTGTCGACTTCGAGCCGGCGGAAGAAATCTGGTTCGCTGAAGACACAGTCACGCTCAGAGGCAAGGTCTTGAGCTACGGAGGACAGTCCCTTGCCGCGGCCCGTGCAAGCTGGACAGCCAGCCTGTGGGGAGAACGTCTGGACGGAGGTACACTGGAGCTGGCGCCGGACGGCAGTTTCGGAATCAGTTTCGTGGCAGGGAAAGGCACCGGTTATCTCAGCCATGTCGTGACTCTGAGAATTACGGATGCCACAGGCGAGACGCAGGAATTTTCCAGTCAAGTGGCCGTGAATGACTTCTCCTTCATTGTCAATCTGGAAAACGATGCCGAGGCTTCCATGACACCGGCCCGCGGCGCACTCCGCGATGCAGAGGCTGATTCCGCCGACATATACGGCCTGAAGGCTCTTGAAGGCGATTTCGCTGTCCTTTCGTTTGCACTTGACATGGCCGGGGAGAAGCAGCCTGCGGACGTGAGGATACCGTATGAACTGTCATACAAGGGGCAGACTGTCGCTTCCGGGGAAGCAGCCCTTGACAGCAAGGTGTGGATAGACCTTTCATCCTGGCCGTCCGGTGTTTTCAGGCTTGAAGCTGCAGCTAGGGTAAAGGGCCATGAGAAGACATGCGTCTATTACCTTGTAAAGACATCGGAGGATGACCGTCTCCTCGATTTCCGCATCGAGAATCTGTTCAAGGTGATTCCGTCCGGGGACATTTCCCTGCAGTTCGGCGCATCCGACGGTCCGGTATGGGCCTCTGTGCAGCTTTTCGGGACGGGAAGCGAATGCCTCCGTTCAGAGATGGTGCATCTGCCGGGCATCTGTTCCGGGGAAGGTTCTTTGAAACTCCTTTCGTACAGGTTCGAAGACAGTTACCCGGATGTCGTCAGGATGATTGTGACGTATTTCAGGAACGGGCAGGAATACACATTCAACCATGATTTCAAGAGAAAGTTCTCCGATTATGGACTTCCTCTGGCATTTACGAGATTCACGGACCGTTCTTTCCCGGGCGGCCGCTGCATATACGGGATTCAGACCATGCCGGGAGTGGAATGTGCCGTGTCTGTATTCGACAAGGCATCCGAGGCGATTGCCCCTGAAATCTGGAGCAGGGTGCTTCCTTACGTCGCGCTTCCTTATGTGAGAGGCTTCTCGTCCGACGGGTACATTTCCGGTGGTGGAAGCTCAAGGGAAATATATGCAGGATATGGAGAGGACGGCTCTCGTATGTTCCGGCTCACGTCTGCGGTCCCGCTTCCGGACAATTCCGTGGCAGTGGAGGAGTATGCCGGGGACAAACCGATGCTCAAGGGAGCGGTAGCCGGGACCTTGCTCGATACGGGTGATGTGACTGTAAGGGAGGACTTTTCCCGGACCCTGGCTTTCTATCCGTTCCTCCGCTCCGATGAAGATGGCCGGATTTCCTTCGAGTTCACGGCCGGGGACAAGCTCTCGACCTATGTCGTGTCGCTTTTTGCACATGACAAGTCGATGAAGAACAATGTGCTCCGCAAGGACATGCTCGTGTATCTTCCTGTGTCAGTGTCCGTTGTGGAGCCTGCATTCCTGTATTCCGGAGATGACTACGACATCAGTGTGGCTTTGTCGAACGTCTCGGAGAAGGACTCCGAAGGGACCCTTGCCGTCTATGTCTATGAAGGTGCCCGCCATGAGGAAGTCTCACCTGCGATGGTGATGAGCCGGCCGGCATCTGTCGGTGCCGGTTCCGCATCTTCCGGGACATTCAGCATCGAGGTGCCTTCCGGAATCGACACGCTCGGCCTTAAGATAATTTACAGCGCGTCTGACGGTGTATCCGACGGAGTCTTCGTGACAATCCCGGTGCATGCTCCCGTACAGACTCTGTATGAATCACATTCGTCCCTGCTTCTGCCGGGGATGTCTGAAGACTCTCTGTACAGGGCGTTGAGGGACGAATTTGTGAATGTGTCGGGATACGGTGCTGAATCCAGGGAAATTTCCATAGCGGATATGCTTGAAGAAGCCATCCCTGAAAACATCAGGTTGCATTCGGCGGACGTGATTTCTGTCGCAGGCTCTTATGTGGCTTCACGACTGTCGCATCTTATGGACGGAGAGGAGGATTTGTGCCCGGAGTGCGGCAGACTTGAGAAAGAACTGCTTTCCTACAGGAATGCAGGCGGCGGATTCGCATGGCTCAAGGGTGGAAAGTCTTCACCGGTGGTCACTGCGGTCGTGCTCGAATACATTTCCACCCTCGGGCGGAAAGGCCTTGTCGCAGATAGCCCGGCTCTCGAGAAGGCTGCTTCGGAGGCGGTATCATACCTTGACAGATATTACTTTTCGGCTGACAGGCTCTCTGTATGGGCCGGGGACATAACCATGCCTCAATATCTGTACATAAGGTCTCTGTATGCCACGGAACCTCTCGGGGCAAAGCCTGACAGGAAGACTCTCAAGGCTTTCTCGAAGGAGTGCAGGGATTACCTCCGCGGCAAGGACGAGCCCGCTCCGGGACAGATACTCCACAAGGCGAGAAGGGCCGCCACGCTGCTGAATTTCCTCCGCTCCAGCGACTCCGGCTACCTGGCATCCGTGAAAGTGAAATGCAACTCCCGTCTCCGGACCTCGCTCCGGAAGGCCATGACTTCACTGAAGGAATATGCAGTGGACCACAGGTCCGGCGGGAAATACTACCCTAATGCGGTGCTGCCTTTCAGAGGCCTGCTCGAGAGCGAGCTCTATGCGCATTCACTGTTGTGCAGGCTGTTTGCCGACTATGGCGCCTGCGCTTCAGATGTGGAGGCTTCTGCTGTTGCAGACGGTATAAGGCTGTGGATTATGGTGCAGAAGGAAACCCAGGACTGGGGAGAAGACCCAGCCTTCATGCTTGCACTCGACGCTGTCTCGGAAGCCTCTGCGGGGCTCCTTTCGGCAAAGGTGCTTGTCCTTACCCGGAAATATGAGAAACCGTTCCCTGAAATCAAGGCCGCGGGAAATGACGTGTCCGTCAGGTGCAGGTATTTCGTGGAGGATGCATCTGCTGCCGGCGGAGATGTTGAAATCGCCGGTTACAGGGAATTCAAAGAAGGGGAGAGACTCCGGACGGGTGACAAGGTCCTTGCTGTCTACGACCTGTGGAGTGCGGAAAACAGGAGCTTCGTGCGGCTAACTGCCCCGAGATATCCGTCATTGAGACCGGAGAACCAGATTTCCGGCATATACGGATTCCCGTTCCGTACGGGCCGGTTCTTCGCCCCTTATTCATACAGGGAGGTAAAGTCCGACAGGAGCATCTGGTACATGGATGTCCTCGCCGAGGAAGACACCAGGGTTATGGAGACGCTTGTAGTGACGCAGTCCGGAGAGTTTTCGTGCCCTGCCGCAGTCCTGGAGTGCATGTATGCACCTCATTACCGTGCGAACGGGGATGCCCTGCCGAAGCTCGTTTCCGGGCGGTAGCGCCCGGCTCCGGGAAAGAAGATGGCAGGCCGGAATTAAACAGCACCCCAAAAGTTGACAAAACTTTTGGGGTGCTGTTTATTAATTATGATCACGAGGAAAACTCCGTCCGAGGACCGTCAATTTTCCGGCCCTCCGTTCAGTCCTGCAATGTGGAAAGACAGTCGGTCACATTCTTGCGGATTCTCTCGAGGATGTCCTGGGAGTCATCTCCCTTCACGAATTTTTCGCCTGTGATGTGTTCGTAAAGTTCAATGTACCTGTCTGTGATGCTGCCTACGATTTCCGGTGTCATCTCAGGAACCTTCTGTCCTTCCTTCCCCTGGAAACCGTTGGCCATGAGCCATTCACGCACGAACTCCTTTGACAGCTGCCTCTGGCTTTCTCCCCTGGCAAGCCTTTCCTCATATCCGTCGGCGTAGAAATAACGCGATGAGTCAGGAGTGTGTATCTCGTCCATGAGGTATATCTTCCCGTTCTTCTTCCCGAACTCGTATTTGGTGTCCACGAGAATCAGCCCCATCTTTGCGGCAATCTCCGTCCCCCTGTGGAATATGGCCCTTGTGTACTGCTCGAGTCGGGCGTAATCTTCGCCGCTTACGAGTCCCGAAGCTATGATATCCTCTTTGGAGATGTCTTCGTCATGGCCTTCTGCAGCCTTGGTGGTAGGGGTGATTATCGGCTCCGGGAACTTCTGGTTCTCCACCATGCCGTCCGGCATCTGCACTCCGCAGAGCGTCCTCTTGCCGGCCTTGTACTCTCTCCACGCGTGGCCCGAAAGATATCCCCTGATGACCATCTCCACCTTGAACGGTTCGCATTTGTGTCCGATTGTGACCATCGGGTCCGGGACAGCTATCTTCCAGTTCGGTATGATGTCCGATGTGGCGTCGAGGAACTTGGCTGCAATCTGGTTGAGCACCTGTCCCTTGTACGGGATGCCTTCCGGCAGCACCACGTCGAATGCGGATATCCTGTCGGTGACAATCATCACGAGGTAATCATTGTCGATGTCATAGACATCGCGGACTTTCCCGACATATTTGCCTGCCTGTCCGGGAAAGTTGAAATCGGTTCCGGTTATTGCTTTCATTTCAATATATGGTTTTATGTTTGCCGTATGCTGACATACCGCCGGCAAAGTTAAAAAGCTGTTTTGGATTTTCACAATAATTCGGGACAGATTCCGTGCGGACTCCGCTGCCGGCATGTCATAATCATCAGGATTCATGCAAGATTCAAGTGTTTATGGATTTATACTCATGTGGCACACACTTTGACAATGCTGACACGTCCGCTTACGTGGTGTCGGCGGATAAACGGATAAAATTACAGGACATGAAGAGAATCTTATTATTGCTGATGATGACATCAGTCTGTATTACAGGGTTCTCCCAGGACAAGGAGACCCTGAAGGAAAGGATTGAGCGATGGAAGAACGATATGGCGGAGTTCAATGCTTTCAACGGCAAGGATGCGCAGGAAGACGCCCTGCTGGACACTTTGTCATGGCTCCAGGCACAGAAAGCCATGAATGACTCCTCGTTTGTGCTGGAAGCGGAGGCTGTCACCTTCAAGTACGGCACAAGAATCCAGGTAAATTCCACCACCAATTTCATATCGATGGACGGTAACCGGGCGGTGATACAGATTTCGCCGAGCTACAGCCACAGCGGGTTCAACGGTGTCGGCGGCATCACCGTGGAAGGTTACGTCTCGAACGTGGAGAAGACCTTCGACAAGAAGGGACGCATGCATTTCTCCATGAACGTGACAGGCAGGGGAGTGAACGCCAACGTGTCCATAATGGCTGTGCCGGGGACAAACAGGGTGTCGGCGACAGTCTCGCCCACATTCAATTCAAATGACATAAGGATAGACGGCTACCTCGTCCCGTACGGTTTCTCGAGGGTGTTCGAGGGTACGAGCCTCTGATTGATGGATATTAAAGACAAAAGACGATGAAAAAGTTTATTTTGCTTGCGATAATGGCGGTTCCGGCATTATGGTCATGTCAGAAACTGCCTTCAACGGTGGATGCGGACGGGGAATTCCTTGTCTATACATCGCACGACGAGAGTGTCGATTTCAGCGGATTCACCACTTTCTCGATTGCCGACGGACTGCTTGTGATAAGCTCGTACGACTGCGACACCCTGACCAACGCTTTCTCCGACAATCTCATTGCGGAATACCGTCAGATGATGGAGGATTGCGGCTACACGTATGTGCCATACGACGGGGACAATACCGATGCCGACCTCGGCATACAGCTGACATATTTCTCCGACACTGACTATTATGTCGACTATGTGGACCCGTACTGGTGGACCGGATATCCGGGCTACTGGTCGGCAGGCTACTGGGGAATTTACGGCGGCGCATGGTATTATCCGTATCCTGTGACGTACGAGGTCACGACCCACTCCCTCATGGCCGAGATGGTGGATTTGACGGGACCCGGCACGGAAGACGAGAAGGTGCCTGTCGTGTGGAGCAGCGTCATAGACGGCAATACCGGCAGTACGCGTTCCGACCTTGCAAGATTCAGGACAGCCATCAGGCAGGCTTTTGCCCAGTCTTCATACCTTGACAGGACATCCGAGTAATGTTTTACATGGAATAGGAGATAAGGAAGATGAAAAAGATACTTTTGATTTTGGCGGCGATTGTCCTTGCCGCATCGGTGGCGGACGCCCAGGTGGGCAGGCGGTTCTATGTGGATGCAGGCTGGCAGTTCAACGGGACTTTCTCAAACGGTTTCGCGAAGAATGCAAGCGGATGGGGAGCATATCTCGAAGGCGGATATTATTTCCTCCCACGGGTGGCAGCCGGACTGTTCGTGAGCTACAACACGAACAACGAATATTTCCCGAAGGCTACATACGATGTCGGAGGCGGCTCGGCCGTGACCACTGACATGTACCACTCCATATATCAGGTGCCGTTCGGGGCGACATTGCGCTACAGATTCGCCTGGAAGAAGGTCCAGCCGTATGTGGAGGCCAAAATAGGGGCGCAGTACGCCAGGGAATACGAGCTGTATTCCACCACGGGGCTCTATACCTCGCAGTGGGGGTTCTATGCTTCACCTGAGGTAGGTGTGACGTTCCATCCGTTCAACAGGAGCAATCTCGGACTTCAGATTGCGGCATATTACAGCTATGCCACCAACCGCAGCCAGGCCTTCGGAATAAACGGTCTGAATAACGCAGGGTTCAAGCTCGGAATCTCCTTCTGAGTCCTTCAGGGATGCAGATATTCCGATTACCGGTTGCGGCAACGGAAAAAATACCTATATTTGAGAGGTTGTGCATGGAGCTTGTCTCCGGCGCAGCCTCTGATTTTTGACGTTATGGACAAAGACACACATGTAGTTATTATGGCCGGAGGAATCGGCAGCCGCCTGTGGCCTGCCAGCACCCCGGAGACTCCCAAGCAGTTTATTGATGTGCTCGGTGTCGGGAAATCCCTCCTGCAGCTGACAGTTGACAGGTTCCTTCCGGTGTGCAGCATGGAGCATTTCTGGGTCGTCACCTCCGACAGGTATGTGGACATCGTGAAATCGCAGCTGCCAGGGTTGCCGGAAGACAACATACTTGCCGAGCCGGAGCCCCGCAACACGGCTCCGTGCATAGCATACTCATGCTGGAAGATAGTCTCCAGATATCCCGATGCCAACATCGTGGTGACACCGGCGGATGCCCTTGTCCTGAAGACGGAGGAGTTCGCCAAGGTGATATCCTCGGCACTCGGGTTCTCGGCCGCGAATCCTGCCATAGTGACAGTCGGGATAGTGCCGTCCCGTCCGGAGACCGGGTACGGATATGTCTGCGCCGCCCATCCTGAATACGGCAAGGTGACAAAAGTGCTGGCTTTCAAGGAAAAACCTGACCTTGTCACGGCCCGGGCATATCTGCGTGAGGGGAATTATTACTGGAATGCCGGCATCTTCGTGTGGAAGGCAGGGACCATAATCTCACAGTTCAGGCAGTATTCGCCGCAAATAGCCGGAATCATGGACAGGATTGCCCCGTCATTCTACACTGAAGACGAGCCGCGTGTGTTGAAGGAGCTCTTCCCGCAGTGCGAAAAAATCTCGATAGACTATGCTGTGATGGAAAAGTCTTCCGTCATCTATGTCATAGCCGCGGACCTCGGCTGGAGCGACCTCGGCAGCTGGGGCTCGGTCAAGACCCATATCGGCACTGACAAGGATGCCAATGCAGTGGTAGGCACGGATGTCAGGCTGTTCAACTGCAGGAACTGCGTCGTGCATCTTCCGGACACCAAGACCGCCGTCCTCGAGGGTCTTGAAGGATATATCGTGGCCGAGAAGAACGGGGCCCTGATAGTGTGCCGCCTGTCCGAGGAACAGCATATAAAGGAATTTTCCGCAAAGAGGTAGCCATGCAGGAACGGAAGCACTACAGGACTGTGATAATCTCCGATGTCCATATCGGTGCGGCGCATTCAAAGGTGAAGGAGGCGGCGGACTTTCTGGACAAGGTGTATTGCGACAGGCTGATTCTCAACGGAGACATAGTGGACGGGTGGCAGCTCAGCAAGAAGTCCTCCAACAAACGTTGGAAACCGGACTATACGAGGTTCGTGAATGTCATAATGAAGATGATGGAGGAGTACGACACTGAAGTGATATACCTAAGGGGCAACCACGACGACTTCCTCGAGAACCTCGTCCCTCTCGAACTGGGGAACATATCGGTGTTGCAGGACTACATCCTCGAGTCAGGAAGCCATCGCTTCTTTGTGACGCATGGGGATGTCTTCGACAGCGTGACCACGAAGATGGAGTGGCTCGCGAAACTCGGCGACGTCAGCTACACGGTCCTGCTCAGGTTCAACAGCATATACAACAAGATAAGGAGCCGCCAGGGAAAACCGTACTTCTCGCTGTCACAGGCCATAAAGCACAAGGTGAAGCAGGCGGTCTCGTTCATTTCCGGATTCGAGCGCATGCTGACGGACCTCGCGAGGTCCAAGCGGTGCGACGGTGTCATCTGCGGGCACATACATTATCCGGAAGACCGTGTGATAGACGATATAAGGTATCTCAATTCCGGAGACTGGGTGGAGTCCATGTCTGCACTTCTCGAGGATGATGAAGGGAACTGGAGGATTATGAGATACAGGGAAGAGTTTCTGTGATTTGCCGGTGAAAATAATCTGAGATATGAGTCATGGTTTGAAATATCTGTTCATTGTCCAGGGCGAAGGCCGGGGACATCTCACTCAGGCGATGGCTCTGGAGAAACTGCTCCAGGAAAACGGCCATCAGGTGGTGGGGATGCTTGTAGGGAAGAGCCAGGCCAGACATCTGCCTGAATTTTTCGTGAAGGGCGTGTCAGCTCCGGTGAGGCAGTTCGACAGTGTGAATTTCCAGCCCTCCGCCGAGAACAGGACAGTGAACATGCTGAAAAGCGTGGTGTACAATGTGGAGAAGTTCCCGCAGTATTTCAAGAGCGTGATGTTCCTGAAGGATGCCATCCGGGCATCTGGAGCCGACGTGGTCGTGAATTTCTATGAATTGCTGACAGGCATAACATATCTGAATTTCAAGATTGACATCCCGAATGTCAGCATAGGCCATCAGTACCTGTTCAACCACTCAGGCTTCCGTCTCGGTGACTCGGGAATCCAGGGAACGGAAGGTTTGACTATCTTCACCCGCATGACGAGCATCGGGGCACGCAAGAAACTGGCATTGTCTTTCAGGGCCATGGAAGATGACGCGGAGAAGCGCATCAGGGTGGTGCCACCGGTGTTGAGGGAGTCCGTGCTCGGGACTGTCCCGACCAGAGGGAAATACATACATGGCTACATGCTGAATGCCGGCTTTTCGGAAGACATAATGAAATGGCATTCCGTGCATCCGGAGGTGGAGCTGCGCTTCTTCTGGGACAGGTGGACGGAACCTGCCGTGAAGAAGGTGGACGACACACTGACTTTCTATCTGCTCGACGACAGGGAATTTCTGAAGCAGATGTCAGGCTGCATGGCGTACGCAAGCACTGCAGGTTTCGAATCCGTGTGCGAGGCCATGTACCTCGGGAAGCCTATACTCATGGTCCCGTCCCACATCGAGCAGAAGTGCAATGCTTTTGATGCCGTGAGGAACGGGGCAGGCATATCTTCCGGTTTCTTCGACTTGTCCGCCCTGCTCTCATTCGCCGAAAATTTCAAGGCGGATGCATCCTTCCCTGACTGGGCCAGGTCCGCCAGGAGGATGATACTCGGGGAGCTCGTGGAACTTTAAGGAGCCGTTTGAAAATTTCTCTAAAATTCTTTCAAAATTATTTGGAAGTTTAAGCATAAACACATACCTTTGCAATCCCAAATCGGAAAAGACAGGTCAAGTTTGGTACCGAAAAGGGTTTGAATGGAAGATTCGTTAGCTCAGCTGGTAGAGCACAACACTTTTAATGTTGGGGTCTTGGGTTCGAATCCCAAACGGATC
>CALVDM010000016.1 GCA_944326335.1 uncultured Bacteroidales bacterium | reverse complement strand
ACCTGTAGATTCCTTTATTGCGCCTATGGCCTTCGGTACGAAAATGAACCCGATGTTCTGTATGTAGAACGTGAGGGCCATTGTTGTCCCGAGGAGCTTTGCGGGCATTATCTTGGCTATTGACGGCCACATCGCTGAAGGCAGCATGGCGTATCCGACACCGAGCAGTGCCATGAGAATCAGGGCAATCCACTTGCTTGTGATGAACGGAGCCGAGAAAAGGAGGTGTACTGCGGTTATCAGGAACGCGCCGAATATCATGAGGTCGGCCCCGTGCCCCTTCTTGTCGTATATTCTGCCGAACAGGGGAGTGAGCACAATGCAGCCCATCGGGAGTATGAGCGGGAAAAGTCCGGCAAGTGTCTCGCTGACACCGAATTTCGCCGTCATCATCCCTGTAGAGTATTTAAGGAACGGGTTCACTGCCGCATAGAACAGCAGGCAGAGGAATGCTATCATCCAGAATGCCGGGTTCTTTATGACCTGCAGCGTGTCCTTGAAGTGGAATTCGTCTTCTGCGGAGCTGTTCTCGTCGCTTATTCCGGCCTGGGCTATCTCCTTGTCAAGTTTCCTGTCGAACACACTGTAGAAAAGGAATGCGGCGAGCCCTATGCAGAGAAGTATCAGTCCGATGAGGACAGCTACGCCAACATTGCCTCCGGCTGCGTTCACTATCACAGGAGTGGCACCGTACGCGATGCCGGTCCCGAGCCTGGCAAGAGCAAGCTGAAGCCCCATGGCAAGTGCCATCTCGTAACCTATGAACCATTTTGCTATGGCCTTGGTGGCCGTAATCCCGGCGATTTCCGCCCCGACTCCATATACACCGATACCGATGACTGCCCAGAACACAGGTGTGCGCAGCCTCGAGCCGAGGAAATTCATGTACCCCGCCGTTTCACCGCTTCCCGACATGTTGCCGAGGTCGAACAGCGACAATGTGAGCATGCCTATCCCGACAACCATCAGTATGCATGACATTATTCCCGTGAACCGTATGCCCATCTTGTCCAGTATGAGCCCTCCGAAGATGAGCATCAGGAGATAGACATTGAATATCGAGTATGCGCCTGCGAGGGTGTCGTATTCCGTCTGCGTGATGGCGTAGGTGTCGGGATCCATCAGTGTCCGCTCGACCGAGAATATGTTGTCGGAGGCAATGTATGCCGCAAACATCACGAATGATATGATGAGCAGCATGCCCCATCTTGTCTTCTTGTTGTCTCTTGAAAGTTTACCTGTCCTTGCCATTTTCCAGTTTCTCCGTTTTATCTCATGATGGTGGCATCCCTGTCAGGGCCAAGTGATATTATCCGGATAGGCACGCCGAGATAATTCTCCATGAATGCGATGTAGTTCCTGAATTCTTCCGGAAGCTCCTCTTCCTTGCGGCAGCCGGTGAGGTCTGCGTTCCAGCCCTTGAATTCTGTGTAGACCGGTTCTATTTCCGCGAATGTGTCGAAAGGCACCATGTCGGTCTCCTTGCCTCCGACCTTGTATGAGGTGCATACCTTTATCGTCCCGAAAGAGTCAAGGCAGTCGGATTTCATCATTATCAGGTCCGTGACACCGCTTATCATCACGGCATACCTGAGGGCCACGAGGTCGAGCCATCCGCACCTTCTCGGCCTTCCCGTCACAGCCCCGAACTCGTTTCCTATCTTCCTGAGCTTTTCCCCTGTCTCGTCAAAGAGCTCTGTAGGGAAAGGTCCGCTTCCGACCCTTGTGCAGTAAGCCTTGAAAATTCCGTAGACATGGCCTATCGAGGACGGTGGCACCCCGAGGCCGATGCATGCCCCGGCGCAGGCTGTGGATGACGATGTGACGAACGGATATGAACCGTAGTCGATGTCGAGCATCGAGCCCTGGGCCCCTTCGGCAAGTATGGATTTCTCCTTGAGCTGGGTGTTCATGAAATATTCGCAGTCTATGAGCCTGAACTGCTTCAGGTATTCGACAGCATCGAAGAACTCGGCTTCCTCGGCTTCAGGATTGCATTCGAACTGCATCTGGGACAGCATTTTCACATGCCTTTCCTTCAACTTGCCGTATCTGGCCTTGAAATCGTCCGCAAGCACGTCTCCGACACGCAGGCCGTTGCGGCTGACCTTGTCCGTGTATGTCGGGCCTATCCCCTTGAGAGTCGAACCTATCTTGCCTTTTCCCATGGCTGCCTCGTTCGCGGCATCGAGGAGCCTGTGCGTAGGCAGAATCAGATGTGCTTTCTTTGCAATCACTATCCTTTCCTTTACAGGTGCTCCTGCGGCCTCAATGTTTTCACATTCTTTCCGGAAGGTGATAGGGTCGAGCACGACACCGTTGCCGATAACGTTTACTGCATCCTTTCTGAAGATTCCGGAAGGGATGGACCGGAGGACAAAGCTTTTCCCTTCGAAATGAAGTGAATGTCCGGCGTTCGGGCCGCCCTGGAACCTGGCGACAACAGGATAGTTGCCGGCAAGCACATCGACTATCTTGCCTTTTCCTTCGTCTCCCCACTGGAGTCCGAGAACTACGTCTAATTTCATAATATAATAAATTTTATCCTTTCACTTATTGTCAGTTTGCTGCCTCTTCAGGCCTGCCGGCATTTTCAGAACGGGAGGTCATCGTCGATATCGATATCCGTCTCCGGCTTGTTCCCGGGTGCCTGTGCGTCCCTGGCTCCGTTGTCCGGCTTCTGCTGCGGTTCCGGTCTGCCGAGAAGCTGCAGGTTGTCGGCATGTATTTCCGTGCTGTATCTCGGATTCCCCGTCCTGTCGTTCCATGTCCTTGACCTGAGCCTGCCTTCCACATACAGCTGGGAGCCTTTCCGGACATATTTTTCCACAAAATCAGCCATGGCCCGCCATGTCACCACCGTGTGCCATTCGGTGGTCTCCCTGACGTTCCCGTCCTTGTCTCTGTATCTTTCCGATGTCGCGAGCCTTATGGTAGCCACTTTCGCGTTCCCTTCGAGATAGCGGACTTCCGGGTCCTTGCCGGCGTTGCCGATGAGCATGACTTTATTCAGAGACATGATATGTGGTTTTGAAACAACCGCGCAATTTAGTCATTATTTTCGGAGTAAAGCCGGATATCGGCTGGAAATTTCTCAAAAATCGGGATGTGTATGATGTGGTCTTCCGGAACATGTCAGACCCCGCTGCTCATCTTTTCGAAATCAGGGGTTTCCCCCGTGAATATACTGAATCCTGTAAGAGCCTGATACAGAAGCCACCGCCTGCCTGTGACATATCTGCATCCTGCCTGCTCCATGATGCCGGTCTCGAGTTTTCCGAACGAAGGTGTCTTGTAGTTGGCTTCGAGGATGATTTTCCCTTTCCCGGCATAGCAGTCCGCACCTGTGAGGTCTATTTCAGGTATCCGTTCCGGTATCGTGTAGATTACCAGGGCGCAGCTTTTCACAAGGTCAGGGAAGTCGTGGAGCGGGGCGGTACTGAAACCGTATTCAGGCATGTCCCCGCAGATTCTTGCCGCCTTGTCCTCTGTCCTGTTCGCAAGCACTGTCTCGTAGCCCATTTCGGCGGCAGCGGCAGCAGCCGCCCTGCCTGCACCGCCGCATCCTGCGACCAGGGCCTTGGGCCTGTGCCCGTAGATTCCTCTGAGAAGCCCGGGTATCGTGGAGAAATCCGTGCCGTGGGCTTTGTAGAATCCGTAGCCTCCGTCGGGCAGCAGGGCATCCATCACTGACAGCACTATCCCTGCATAGTCTGTGTTGTCAGCCATTATGCCGTTGTCTGTCTTCAGCAGGAGGTTGGCGGCACCTGTCCTGGTGCATATCCCTGTGCGGATGTCTGCCTTCCTGAATGCGTCAATCTTGAACGGGGCAGTGACGTTTATTCCGTCATATCCTGCAACGAACCTGTCGAACGCTGTCGCGAAGTCGGGTTCTTCAATGAGGTCGTAGCTGTATCTGCCGCCGTATCCGGCCCGGAACAGTGCCGGGCTTCCCGATGTGGCTATGGGATAACCTATCAGTCCGAATTTCTTCATTGCATGTGTTTTAACGTCTGTCCGACGAATTTATGCCGTCAGGGATTTTATCCGTTGCGCTGCCTTACGGCTTCATATAGCAGGATGGCTGCTGATACCGACACGTTCAGGGAGTCGAGTTTCCCGAGCATCGGTATCATTATGTGCCTGTCGGCACTCTCTCTCCATATCCCGGAGAGCCCGGTCGCTTCCGTACCCATGACTATTGCAGTTGCCTGGGTCATGTCTGTCCTGTAGTACGGTACGGAGTCCTGCAGCTGTGCCGTCAGAATCCGTATCCCCTTTGATTTCAGCCATGATATCGTTTCTTCGGAACTTGCGGCAACGGTCTGCACCGTGAATATGGCTCCGACACTTGCCCTTATCAGGTTCGGGTTGTAAAGGTCTGTCAAAGGGTCGCATATTATCACGGCATCCGCGCCTGCCGCGTCCGCGCTCCGGAGCACCGCCCCGAGATTCCCCGGCTTCTCCACGGATTCGAGAACGATTATCAGCGGCTTGTCCTTCAGCACAATGTCGCCGAGCGACCGCTCCTTTATCTGCACTTCAGCGATTACACCTTCCGTACTTCCCCTGTATGCTGCTTTTTCATATAGCCTTCCGGGCACCTCAATGACAGGACATCTGTCTCCTGCCGATGCCGCCAGTGTGGCAATGTCTTCCTCTCCGAGAATTTCCGGGCACACGAAGAGGGTGCGCAAGGTATATCCCCCATTGATGCAGTGCTCCACTTCTCGTCTGCCTTCCGCCACAAACAGGCCTGACTCTCTCCTCGCTTTTGATTTTTCGTACAGGGAGAGCAGTTCCTTGATTTTGGGATTCTGTGCGGATGTTATCTGTTCCTTTCTCATGCAGGAGACAAAGATAGCAAAAACGCATGGCAAATCAAATCCTGTCCGTACCGGATGAGTTGCTATTCCGGCCGTTATAGCGACGGGGCATATTACGGAGTCGCGTCCGAGTCGGGCTATACTACATATCCGAACGGCTGGGGAGTATTCTGTCGGTGTGGGAAAAATTGACAATGACTGGCATTTGTCGGAAGGCATTATTACAACGCCTGACGGCGTCAGGACTGAAGTGAATGGCCGGTAAATAAATTTTCCAAAGAAGAGACGCCATCCGTCCTCCGAAAAAGGAGTTCTGGATGGCGTCTTTCTTTATTCTTCCTTTTTCCCTGCGTCCTGACCCTGAGCCTTTTTCGGCCTCATCTGAGGGAAGAACAGCACGTCCTGGATGGTAGGGGAGTTGGTCATGAACATGGTCAGACGGTCGATACCCATACCCATGCCTGATGTAGGAGGCATGCCGTATTCGAGGGCGCGGACGAAATCCATGTCGATGTACATGGCTTCGTCATCCCCGTGCTCGCGCTGTTTCAGCTGGTCCTGGAATCTCTCAAGCTGGTCTATCGGGTCGTTCAGCTCGCTGTATGCGTTGGCAAGCTCCTTGCCGCATACGAAGAGTTCGAATCTTTCCGTAAGGTCGGGATTGCTGCGATGCCTTTTGGTGAGAGGCGACATGGCCACCGGATAGTCGGTTATGAACACCGGCTGCACGAGGTTCTTCTCGCAATATTCCCCGAAGATGGCATCTATCAGTTTCCCTTCACCCATCTCCCTTGTTACAGGCACATTCAGTTTTTCGCAGGTCTCGCGCAGCTGCGCCTCATCCATTCCTGCGATATCCACTCCCGCAAATTCCTTTATCGCCTCGAGCATCGGAAGCCTGCGGTATGGAGGCTTGAAGTCCACCTGCCGGTCTCCTATGGTCACCACTGTGGTCCCGTGGAGCTTCATGGCTATCTTCTCGAGCATCTTCTCGGTGAAATCCATCATCCAGTTGTAGTCCTTGTAGGCCACATAGATTTCCATGCATGTGAATTCCGGATTGTGGGTCTTGTCCATCCCTTCGTTGCGGAAGTCCTTGGCAAATTCGTAGACACCGGAATATCCCCCGACTATGAGCCTCTTGAGGTACAGTTCGTTGGCGATGCGGAGATAAAGGTCGATGTCAAGGGCGTTGTGGTGCGTGACGAACGGTCTTGCAGTGGCCCCTCCCGGTATGGACTGGAGAATCGGGGTCTCCACTTCAAGACACCCTGCCTCGTTGAAGTATTCGCGCATGGTGGCGATAATCTGGCTTCTCTTTATGAACGTGTCCCGGACGGACGGGTTCACTATGAGGTCTACGTATCTCTGCCTGTATTTCAGTTCAGGGTCGGAGAATGCGTCGTAGATTTCCCCGTCCTTCTCCTTGACTATCGGAAGCACCCTCAGGGATTTGCTCAGAAGGGTAAGCTCCTTCGCGTGTACGGACAGCTGGCCCGTCTGTGTGATGAATGCGAATCCCCTGATTCCTATTATGTCTCCTATGTCGAGCAGCTTCTTGAACACGGTGTTGTACATCGTCTTGTCCTCCCCGGGACATATCTCGTCTCTTTTGACATACACCTGAATCCTTCCGGACTCGTCCTGGAGTTCGATGAATGAAGCTGCACCCATTATTCTTCTGGACATTATCCTTCCGGCAATCACCACGTCCGTGAGATTGCCTTTTTCGGCGTCGTATTCGTCCTTAATTCTCCGTGTCGTGATATTCACCGGATAAAGAGCTGCCGGATAAGGGTCTATGCCGAGTTCTCTGAGCTTGGCCAGAGCTTCGCGTCTGTTCCGCTCCTGCTCGTTCAAATCCATGTTTTCCATATATAACCTTTTGTGAATCCTGCAAAAATACTGAAATAAATCCTTAAATTCAAAGCGGCTGCGGTCATTTGCCGTGGTTTTCCTCATAGCGGTCGAGCGCGGCTTTCATGAGCCGGCGGCCCTCCTCGCAAATCTCTTCGGCCCTGGCATAGTCGGATATGGCGCCGAATGCATCGAACGGCATGTTCACAAGTATGTCCGGCGGACAGAGCCTGACCATCAGTTCCGTGTTCCAGTGGTTCATCAGGTCGAACGTCCTCGACAGCAAGGTGAAATAGTTGGCATCCGGGTCGAAGGTCTTCACAGTTTTGTCCTCTTTGGTGAACGCCTCGTGGATAAGCTTGTGCCCATGCATCCCGGCAAGTCTCACCTTCTCGAGGAATGTCATGGTGTCGTTATGCATCACTGAATCTATCACAGCCTTGCTTTCCGCCTTCCTTTCCGTCAGCGCCTTCTCCTTCTCCGCTTCGGCGTCTGCCTCGTCCACGAGAATCTGCCGTATCGCATCGACATCTATGTCGTTGACATTGAATGCGACAAGTATGTCGTTCCCGGACCTTTCGACCCTGTTGAGCGGCATCGCGTTGGCTATCCCTCCGTCAATGAGTGTCCTCATCCCCATCTTTACTGGCCGGAACAGCGACGGTATGGAGATGGATGCCCTTATGGCCGGAAACAGGTCTCCCTTGTCGAATATGACCTCCTCCCCGGTGAAAAAATCCGTGGCAATGGCCTTGTAAGGTATGTCGAGATTCTCGATGTCCACGTCAGGGACAATCTCCTGCAACGCCTCGATTATCCTGTCCCCTTTGACAAGATGATTGCGGCTTATGGATATGTCCATCAGGCCGAATACCTTCCATCCGTTCAGGGAAAAAAGGAACTCCTTCACTTCCGGAAGTTTGCCTGCGGCATACATGCCTCCTATCAGGGAACCTATCGACGTGCCGGCAACAGATGTTATCCTGTACCCTCTGGATTCAAGCTCTTCTATTGCACCGATATATGCGAAGCCTCTCGGACCTCCGCTCGACAGAACTAATGCGACTTCTTTCATGGCTGGGCGATTTGTATCAGACTTCTAAGATACGAATTAGTTCAACACCGCGCAACCGAAGTATCCGTCAAAAATGTCTTTGGCTCTTTCAAGCTGCTCTCTCGTGTTCAGCGGCACGTTTTCCAGCTTGTATTCCAGTCCCATCGCCTTGTATTTGTTAATCCCGAGGGTGTGATATGGAAGGATTTCCACCCTCTCTATCATCTTGTATTTCCCGTCTCCGAAATGCCGGCACAATGCCCTGATGTCCTCCTCGGAATCGCTTATCCCCGGCACGAGCACGTATCTGAGCCAGAAAGGCCTGCCGTGTTTCTCGAGCCAGTCCGCAGTGGCCAGGGTCCTCGTGTTCGGCATCCCTGTCAGGGCAGTGTGTTTCGCATTGTCGAACTGCTTCACGTCCAGAAGCACAAGGTCCGCCATACTGAACAGTTCCTCCACATGGCTGTTCCATATCCCGCCGTTAGAGTCTATGCAGACATTTATCCCGTTTTCGTGCAGCATCCGCACGAGCGGTACGAGGGCTTCCGCCTGGGCTGCAGGCTCTCCGCCTGAAAATGTCACCCCTCCCTTCTTCCCGAAGAACGGCTTCTGGTTCAGGGCCATACCGAGTATTGTCTCGGGAGTGGTCGGAGTCCCTCCGCTGAAACTGATTGTATCCGGATTGGCACAATACAGGCATCTGAAAGGACACCCCTGCAAAAAAACGACGAGCCGGAGACCCGGCCCATCGTAAGTTCCCATACTTTCGTATGAATGTACGTTCAATTCCATCTCCGATACCTAAAGGCTGTTGTGGAATGTGCGGGCGATTACCTCGAGCTGATGCTCCCTGCTGAGCTTGACGAAGTTCACGGCATATCCCGACACCCTTATGGTGAGCTGAGGATATTTTTCCGGGTGGACCATCGCATCCTCGAGCATTTCCCTGTTGAGGACGTTCACATTGAGGTGATGCGCGCCTTTGGTGAAGTATCCGTCCATCATCGTCACGAGGTTCTCCACCTTTTCCTTGTCAGTAGGACCGAGAGACTTCGGCACTATCGAGAACGTGTTGCTTATGCCGTCGAGAGCGTCATGGTAGTCGAGCTTCGCAACCGAACTGAGGGATGCTATCGCACCGTGGCTGTCACGTCCGTGCATAGGGTTGGCTCCCGGGGCGAAGGCGACCCCTTTCTGGCGGCCGTCAGGCGTGGCTCCGGTCTTCTTCCCGTACATCACATTGGAAGTGATTGTGAGGATGGAGAGCGTAGGCTGGGCGTTCTTGTATATCGGCAGTTTGTTGAGCTCCCCGCTGAAATAGTGGATGAGCTCCCTGGCGATGTTGTCCACACGGTCGTCATCATTGCCGAAGCAAGGGTATTCTCCCTCTATGTTGAAACCGTCGGTGAGCCCGTCGGCATTCCTGTGTGCCGTCACCTTGGCGAACTTTATTGCCGAGAGCGAGTCTGCAGCTATCGACATGCCTGCCACCCCGTATGCGAGGTTTATCGAAGGGTCCGTGTCGATGAACGCCATCTGCGACCGTTCATAGTCGTACTTGTCGTGCATGTAGTGGATGATGTTCATCGCTTCGTTATATACCCTGGCGACCTCATGGAGCACCTTCTTGTAGTTCGCAAGCACTTCACCGTAGTCGAGGACATCGCTCTTCAGCGGCTCTATGCCTTTGACCATGAGCGTGCCGGTGTTTTCGCAGCGTCCTCCGTTGATTGCAAGCAGGAGAGCCTTTGCAAGGTTCGCACGCGCTCCGAAGAACTGTATGGCCTTCCCGACAGCCTGGTATGATACGCAGCAGGCAATTCCGTAGTCGTCGCATTTGCGCACGTCCCTCATCAGGTTGTCGTTCTCGTACTGTACGGAACTTGTATCTATCGACACCTTTGCGCAGAAATCCTTGAACCCTTCCGGAAGTTCCGGACTCCAGAGCACGGTCATGTTCGGTTCCGGTGCCGGCCCGAGGTTGTAGAGGGTCTGGAGGAACCTGAACGATGTCTTTGTGACCTTGACCTTGCCGTCGTTGAACCTTCCTCCGATGGATTCCGTAATCCAGGTAGGGTCGCCGGCGAATATGTCGTTGTATGCCTGCATCCTGAGATGACGCACCATCCTGAGCTTCATCACGAACTGGTCTATGAGCTCCTGGGCGTACTCCTCGTCTATTATCCCGTGGTTGAGGTCGTACTCGATGAATATGTCGAGGAAAGACGATACGCTTCCCAGTGACATGGCGGCTCCGTCCTGCTCCTTCACTGCCGCGAGATATGCCATGTACACCCACTGTACGGCTTCATGTGCATTGTATGCCGGCCTGCCGAGCTCCAGCCCGTAATATTCCCCGAGAATCTTGATTTCCTGGAGGGCCTTTATCTGTTCGGCAACCTCTTCACGCAGTCTTATGCGCGATTCGGTCATCGGGCCGGTGAGATTTGCAAGATCTTCCTTCTTGGCCTCTATTATCCTGTCCGCACCGTAGAGCGCGAGCCTTCTGTAATCGCCTATGATACGTCCCCTCGAATAGTTGTCCGGCAGTCCGGTGAGGAACCCGAGGGACCTGAATTTCAATATCTCGTCAGTGTAGACGTCGAAGACCCCGTCGTTGTGGCTCTTGCGGTAGTGGGTGAAAATCTCCTTCACCTTAGGGTCGAGCTCCACGCCGTTCTGGTTGCAGGCCTTCTCGACTACCCTCCATCCGCCGAACGGTTTGATTGCACGTCTGAGCAGTTCATCGGTCTGGAGTCCTGCTATCAGTTCGTCTTCCTTGTCGATGTATCCCGCCTTGTGGGATGTGATGGTTGAAATGGTCTTGGCGTCAATCGAGCGCACTCCGTTGTTGGCACGCTCCTCTTCGAGGGCCTTGAGGCATTTGTCCCAAAGCCTTTTTGTCCTTTCCGTAGGTCCGCATAGGAAGGATGCATCTCCAGTGTACGGAGTAATGTTCCTGTAGACAAAGTCGGAAACATCTATCTTGCTGCTCCAGTTTCCGTCGATGAATTTTGCATTCAATTCCATAAACATATCTCTTAAATCCGGCCGCAAATATAGTGTCTTGTTTTTAATTGTTAAAATTTATTATACTATATTGTTAACAGGATATCAACATTTGGGGACATACCGCCTTGAGACTGAAAGTCAGGGCATGCGAAGGCGCCGGAAGAATTTTTTGAGGAAATTCAAAACAGTTTTCTAATTTTACACCCGGAAGTGGAATTTTGAATGCTGTTGCCATGTTCAGGAAACTGGTTGCAATCGAGCCGGTAGGGCTTGTCCCTGCGGCTCTGGAAAAATTGGAGGACTATGCTGCCGAGGTCGTCATGTATGATGACGTGCCTGCCGGCGACGATGCCGTGGTCTCGAGAATAGCGGATGCAGACGCCGTGCTGCTGAGCTACACCTCGAGGATTACTGCGGAAGTGCTGTCGAAATGCCCGTCTGTGAGATATGTCGGGATGTGCTGCTCCCTGTATTCCCCGGAAAGCGCGAATGTGGATATTCTGTACGCCCGGGAGCACGGAATCACCGTGACGGGAATCCGTGACTACGGTGACGAGGGTGTCGTGGAATATGTCATATACGAACTTGTCCGGCATCTGCACGGGTTCGGGACCAGGGCGTGGTCCGGTGCCCCGAGGGAAATCACTGGCCTGAAGGCAGGTATCGTGGGGCTCGGCAAGTCCGGAGGCATGATTGCAGACGCACTGAAGTTCTTCGGTGCGGAGATATGCTATTTCTCGAGGAACCCGAAACCGGAGGCTGAGGCGAAAGGCTATGTCTATCTTCCTCTCGACGAGCTGCTCGTCAGAAGCGAGGCTGTGTTCTGCTGTCTGAACAAGAATACTGTCCTGCTCCACGAGGCCCAGTTCGGAAGTCTCGGGAACGGGAAGATGCTTTTCAATACCGGGCTATCTCCGGCATGGGACATGGATGCCTTCGTGAAATGGCTCGACGGTGACAATCTGTGCTGCTGCGACACCACGGGAGCCCTCGGGGATGCCTCTCTTGCCGGACATGCGAATGTCTCCTGCCCTGCAGTTTCGACGGGACGTACGGCACAGGCGGCGGTCCGCCTGAGCAGAAAGGTGCTTGAAAATATTTCAGCGTTTCTGTCAGTTGCAGGTAAATGATTATATTTGCAGATTCTATTCTGTATGGAAAAACAGAGAGGCTATGAGCAATATCACATCTGAATACGGATTCACCATAATCGTCCCGCTGTACAACGAGGAGGACAACATGGCCAGGCTTGAAAGCAGTCTGGCTTCTTTTCTGGAGCACAGCATCAGGAAAGCATGCGTCCTTTTCGTGAATGACGGCTCCAGGGACGGCACACTGGCCGGTCTGCGCGACATCTGTTCCCGCAACAGCGACTTCCACTACATCTCCTTTTCGGAGAACTGCGGCCTCAGCGCGGCCATCAAGGCCGGCTTTGACTATGCGGAATCTCCTCTCATAGGCTACATCGACGCGGACCTCCAGACAAATCCCGAGGACTTCAATCTCCTTCTGCCTTACCTTGAAGACTACGACATGGCGATAGGGGTGAGGGTCAAGCGTAACGACACTCCGTTCAAGAGGTTCCAGTCCAGGTTCGCCAACTCTTTCCGCCGCATGATGACAGGGGACGGAGCCACGGACACAGGATGCCCTCTGAAGGTGTTCAGGGCTGCTGCGGCAAAGCAGTTCCCGATGTTCAAAGGCATGCACAGATTCTTTCCGGCCCTGCTGCTGCTTCAGGATGGAGCGAAGTACAAGGAGATTCCCGTCAGCCACAGGCCGAGGGTCGCGGGGGTGTCCAAGTTCAATATATGGAACCGCATGATGTCATCGTTCGCAGACTGCTTCGCATACAGGTGGATGAAGTCGAGGTACATCAGATACCGTGTAGGTGAGTCCGACATCCTCCGTTGAAAACCTTCCTGCCCGGATGAAAGACTCAGTCCTCATATTCGGAATCGGCTTCCTTGCCCAGATATTCTTCTCTGCAAGGACATTGTTCCAGTGGATAAAATCCGAGAAGGCCAGGGAGGTAGTGTCTCCGGCGTCATACTGGATACTCAGCGTGGCAGGCTCCTGGCTGTTCTTCATATACGGATGGCTCAGGGATGATTTCGCCATATTGCTCGGCCAGTTCATATCCTATTACATATATCTGTGGAATCTCGGATGGAAGGGTATATGGCAGAGGTTCATCTGGCCCCTGAAACTCGTCCTGCTGCTCACCCCGGTGGTGGCCACCGTCTTCGTGCTGAAAGACAACGCAGCCTTCCTCGACCGCTTCATCTTCAATGACGAGGTCCCGTTCGCCCTGCTGGTGTTCGGCTCTGCAGGACAGGTCATTTTCACATTCCGTTTCATTTACCAGTGGATATGCTCCGTGAAGAGGAAGGAGTCCGTGCTGCCCCTCGGCTTCTGGATAATCAGCCTTGCAGGCTCTTCCGTCATAATAGCGTACGGGATATTCCGCCTCGACCCTGTGCTCATACTCGGACAGTCTTTCGGATTCGTGGCATATCTCAGGAACATGATTATAGGCATCCATTCAATGACAGACAAAAAAACAGGACATACAAATGAAGCTTGACTCCAGACTGCATCCGGTTTTCGTGACCGCCGTTTTCATGGCTGTATGCCTTCTGCCGGCCATGGCACTCAAGGACATATCCCCGTCGAACGAACTCCGCTACCTGAGCATTGCGGATGAGGCGATTGAAAACGGCTCCGTATTCACATTCTCCAACCAGGGCGAACCGTATGCCGACAAGCCGCCTCTTTACCTGTGGCTGCTGATGCTGTCGAAGCTTCTGTTCGGAGGACACAACACCTTCATCCTCAGCCTGTTTTCCTTTATACCGGCAATAGTGACCATTGCAGTCATGGACAGATGGCTCATGCAGGTTTCAAGACTCACGTCCATAAAATTCCCTTTCGGGGACAGGTTCACTGCGGCCATGGCTCTCGGTACGTCGGCCATGTTCCTCGGCACCGCCGTGATTCTGCGCATGGACATGCTGATGACCATGTTCATAGTCCTCGCCCTCTACACTTTCTACAAGATGTACCGGGGGATAGGGAACAGTACCGCAAACGGCATCCTTCTTCCGGTGTATATCTTCCTTGCCTTGTTTACAAAGGGACCTGTAGGGATTCTGATGCCTGTCCTGAGCATATTCTTCTTCCTGCTCCTGTCCGGGAGGCTGAAGGATACGGGAAGATATCTCGGCGTGCGGACATGGCTCATCCTCGCATTGCTGTGCGGGGCATGGTTCCTCGGGGTGTGGCTTGAGGGCGGCAGGGAATATCTCGACAATCTGCTATTCCACCAGACCCTCGACAGAGCCGTGGATGCATTCCATCACAAGAAACCGGTATGGTACTATCTGGTGGCCATCTGGTATGTAGCCGCACCGTATTCCATAGCGGCAATCTATGCCTTGTTCTCCAGGGCGGGAAGACAGGGATATGTCACCGATGCCGGAAGACTGTTTGTGGTGAGCTTTGCAGTGACATTCATCATGCTGTCGCTTTTCAGCTCCAAGCTTTCAGTGTATCTTCTCCCTGTCCTGCCTTTCCTGATTTATTACATGGCCCTTTCCGGAAGGAATACAGGCTGCAACGGGTGGATGCGTTTCGCATTCTTGGTGCCGGCGCTGCTCCTTGCCATTGTGGCTGTGGCCATGTTCTCCGCTCCGCATGTCATGGCTTTCATCCCGGGGCTGTCCTTGCCCGAGGACATGCTCCAGACGGCCCGCTCCGGATATGTGTATGTGGCCGGAGCCCTGCTCCTCTTCTGCTCCGTGATGTCCATGCACGCGCTCTTCCGCAGGAAATCCTGGACGGAAGCCGCATCATGGCTGTCGGCGTCCATCCTTCTCGTGGTCCTTTCCATCACCCCTCTCGTACCTCGGCTGAACGACTATATCGGTTACAGGAACCTGGCTGCAGTGGCCAAGGAACTGAAAGAAATTTCAGGGGCATCGGGAGTCGCCACATACGGTGTGCACAGGCCCGAGAACATGGATGTGTTCCTCGGGGAAGATGTGCTCATCCTGGACGGGACGGAAAGCGGAGAGGCGGTGTCCGGACTGTCTGACATGATTCTGATTGCAGGCAAGCCTGCCTTGCGCGATGACCGGGCGGCTGCAGAAACCTTGTCCGGCATGTACAATGTGCAGGTTGGTGACTATCTGGTGTATGTCATCAGGAGGATGCCGGACCTATAGGCCGCACTGCATCGGAGACGGGTCCTCCATGACTATCTTGTTTGCCACCACCTCGTAGACCTGCTTTTCCGTGCCGTCACTTCCGGTGAATTTCGAGGTCCTGAGCCTTCCGCAGACATACAGCGGGACTCCTTTCTCTATCTTGTGGAGGTCGGGCATGCCTTTGCTGTCCCAGGCCACGACATTGTGCCATGTCGTCTCTATGACGGCGTCTCCCTCCTTTCCCTTGTAAATGAAATTGGTCGCCAGGGAAAACCTTGCCACGCGGCTGTCTCCGACATTCGTGAGGCGCACATTGCCGACATTGCCTCTCAACTCGATTCTGTTCAACTGTTCCATCTTGCTCTTGTTTATTTAATTTAAGTTCATGATAAAAGACCATGGGTGCGCACCTCGGGTCCTGAAGCAAAGTAAGGGAATAAAATCATCTGCCGGAATATGCCTGGCTCATGTTTTTCTTTTTACAGGTGTTTTTTCTCTTTCTGAGTTCCGCATACGGATGCCGCTTGTCAGGTAAAGGTTATGCCGGCCCTGACATGAAAGGTAAAATATGCATTGAAAAGGAAAAACCTGCCGGCGGGGTCTTGATTATTGTCTCAGCTTCTGCAAAATTTGGGCAACCTGAAAACTTCAGTGAATCATGTACAAGGTAAAGGAAGCCGGGCATGCCGCATGTCTTGAATGCGGAGACCCGATTGAATACGGCAGGTCGGACAAGAAATTCTGCTGCGAAGCTTGCAAGAACAGATGGCATAACAGGGAGGCGAGTTCAAGCCGCAAATTCAGGCAGAAGGTGAGCTCCTCCCTTGAAAAGAACTATTTCATCCTCGATTCCGTGCGCAGGACCACGTTGAAGACCATACTCGTGTCGGACCTCGAGACGATGGGTTTCCGCCCGGGCTACTTCACATCCTATTCCAAGGGCCGGAACGCCGAGGTTTTCATGTGCTACGACCTGAAATATGTGGTGAGGAACGGTTCCGTGATATCGATTTCGAAGGTGAGTTTCGCATCTTCCCGTGAACCGCTGACGGATTGCACGGATTAATTGTTATCTTTGCAGACTCTGAACCCGGAATTTGAGTATCATGAACCTTAAGTTTTTATTGGCGGCAATTCCGCTTGTGTATTTTACTTCTTGCAATATGGAGAATCCATTGTTGACAGTGTCGTCGGACATGTACGGTGCGCCGCAGTTCGACAAAATCAGAAATGAACATTACATACCGGCTTTCAAGGCCGGAATAGAGGAGGCGAAGGCAGAGATAGATGCGATAACATCCAATCCGGCCGCTCCGGATTTCGCCAACACGATAGAGGCTCTCGAGTACAGCGGACGCACGCTGGACAGGGTGTCCGGCATATTCTACAATGTCATGGAGGCTGACACGGACGACGAGAAACAGGCCATCGCAGAGGAGATAGCGCCGATGATGACTGAATACTCGATGTATGTCTCCCTGAACAAGCCTCTGTTCGACAGGATAAAGGCGGTTTATGCCATGAAGGATTCCCTTGGGCTCGCTCCGGACCAGATGAGGCTGCTGGAGGAGACATACAGGTCCTTCGCCCGCAGCGGGGCCGACCTTCCGGAAGAGGACAAGGCCGAATACGGCAGATATGCGGAGGAGCTTTCCCTTGCCACGCTCGAGTTCGGGAAGAATGTGCTGGCTGCGACAAATGCATACTACAGGCATCTCACGGACAGTTCGGAACTTGCCGGGCTTCCGGGTTATGTCATCGACATGGCTGAGCTGGCTGCCAGGGAAAAGGGCCTCGACGGCTGGGTCATCACCCTCGACTATCCGAGCTTCGGTCCTTTCATGAAGTTCAGTTCAAGGCGCGACCTCAGGAAGGAGGTGTACATGGCATATATGACAAGGTGTGTCGGCGGTGAATTCGACAACACGGAAACCGTCCGCAAAATTGTGGACCTGCGCATAAAAATGTCGAAACTTCTCGGATACCGGAATTATGCGGAATATGCACTTGAGGAGAAGATGGCCAAGGACCCTGCCACTGTCGGGACTTTCCTCAAGGAACTTCTTGTGCCGTCACTCCCGTATGCCGAAAAGGATGTCGCCGACATCTGTGCATTTGCCAAAGAGAACGGATTCGAGGATTCGGAACTCAGGTCATGGGACTTCTCCTACTGGTCTGAAAAGTACAGGGAGGCAAGGTATGCCCTCAACGAGGAGCAGTTAAAGCCGTATTTCAGGCTCGAGTCGTGCATCGATGCCGCTTTCAGCCTTGCGAACAGACTCTATGGCCTCACGTTCACCGAAATAGACAACGTTCCGGTGTACCATAAGGATGTCAAGGTATATGATGTGAAAGACAGTGCCGGCAGGCACATGGCCCTGTTCTATGCGGATTTCTTCCCTCGTCCGAGCAAGAGGGGTGGAGCGTGGATGACCGAATTCAGGGGCCAGTCCATCCGTGACGGTGTGGAGGAACGTCCTTTCATAAGCATAGTGACCAATTTCACCAAACCGACCGCCACGGAGCCGTCGCTGCTCACGCATAGCGAATTCACTACCTTGCTTCACGAGTTCGGGCATTCTCTTCACGGAATCCTGGCGGAAGGCCGCTATCCATCCCTGACAGGGACTTCGGTTCCGCGTGATTTTGTGGAGCTGCCTTCGCAGATAATGGAGAACTGGGCATACGAACCGGAATTCCTCAACACTTTCGCCAGAGACTACAAGACAGGGGAGGTGATACCGGATTCCCTTATAACCAAGATAGCGGCGACCAAGAATTATCTTGCCGGGTATTCGCAGGTGAGACAGCTCCAGTATGGAATCATGGATATGGCATGGCATACGCTCGAGGAACTGCCTGCTGAAAGTACGGTGGATTTCGAGAAGAAGGTGGAGGCCGGAATATTAGTCATGCCTGAGACTCCAGGTACCGCCTTTTCCCCGACATTCTCGCATATCTTTTCCGGAGGCTATGCTGCGGGATATTACTCCTACAAGTGGTCCGAGGTGCTTGCCGCTGACGCATATTCACTTTTCAAGGAGAAAGGAATCTTCAACAGGGAGGTGTCCGGCTCATTCAGGGACAATATCCTCTCGAAAGGGAACTCCGAAGATGTGGCCGTACTCTACAAACGTTTCAGAGGCCATAATCCTGAGCCGGAGGCCCTGATGCGGCAGCTCGGCCTGACAGACAGGTAGAAAAAAGCCTTTGCCGTGCAACGCGGCAAAGGCTTTTTTCATCTTATCCCCGGTTTTTTCTAAAGGAGATGGGAATAAAGTCTTTGCTGACGATAGCCGTACTTGCCGTTCTTGCAGGCTGCTCGAAAATAGAGCTTGCAGGGGTTTCCGCGACCAAATACCTCAACGTCCCGGACGATTGTTCCATGATATTCGTGCACGGGCAGATTTCAGTGCATCTGTCCGCCTCCTCCGATGTAATGGAACTGGTGTCGGATGCCAATGTCCTGCCGTATGTGAATGTGAGGAAGGAGGGGAACACGCTGGTGTTCGAGTATGATGACGGCGCGAAACTTCCATCGTCGCCTTTTGTGACTGAGATTGTCATCCCGGTGCCGGCGGAGCTGGATGTGGTACGCGTGCTCGACGGGGCCAGCTTCACTGCAGACTGCGATATCTCCGTGCCGGGTTCTCTGAAGCTCGAAGGCCTGTCCGGCTCTTCTTTCCGGTTCGGCGGCCTCAGCACCCCTTCCCTTGTGCTCAACTTGAGCGGAGGTTCCGGGTTCATGTCCGGGAATGTCGAGGTGGAAAGCATGTCCCTCAATCTTTCAGAAAATTCCGATGTGACGATGGACGGCAGCGTGGCTGAATGCAGTGCAACCATGAATGACTCGTCTGACCTTGCTCCTGCAACTTCAGGCGCGGCGGACGGAGAGTTCGCCCTGTCAATCCCGGATTTCAGGTGCTCGCTCAGCAACTCATGCTCAGCCTCGTTCCATTCGGACGGGACAATCTCCGGGACATTGAAGAATCGCTGCAGCATCAGCTACACCGGCGGAGCCGCACATGACATGCTGAAACTGCTGGATGGTTCGGAAATCCACAATCTGCAATGATATCCGTCATTTAGGCGCAATTTTGTACAGGACTCCGGCGATGACCGCATAGATGAAGTTCGGAGTCCATAGTGCCAGTCCTGGCGGCATGACATCCGTGTAGACGAACATTTCGCTGAATCTCTGGAACAGGATGTAGGAGAAGCTCAAGGCTATCCCGATGCCGATGTTCCATCCTATCCCGCCCCTGCGCTTCTTTGACGACAGGGCCACTCCCATGATTGTGAGGATGAAGGCTGAGAACGGCATGGCGAAACGCTTGTTCTTTTCTATGAGTGCATCCTTGATGTTTGCGTCACCCCTCATCTTCTGAGTCTCTATGAGCTGGTTGAGTTCCCTGTAGTTCAGGGATTCAAGCGTGTTCTTCTTCATGTAGAAGTCCGTGACCGTGAGATTTATCACGGTGTCGAGCTGTGAACCGCTGCGTATATTGTCCGTGAGGGAGTTGGTGTAGTCCCGGATGAAATATTTCTTCAGCCTCCATCCGTTGAAGGTAGTGTCCCACACCGCCGTCTCTGCCGAGAGCTTTGATACGAGCTGGTTGTCCTTTATCTTCTCGAGGGTGAAGCGGTATGCCGTGTTGTTCCAGGAGCTGAAAGATTCAACATACACGAATTCCCCCGGGGAAATCTGGTAATGTATGTTTCTGTTGGTGTTGCTTGTCGATGATTTCAGATACTTGTTCTCGAACTGCACCAGCACCTTGTTGGAATTAGGAATTATGAACAGGTTGAGGCAGAGCGAGAATATGGCTATGAGCGTGGCCGACACTATGTACGGCACCATCATCCTGTGGAAGCTTATCCCGCATGAGAGTATGGCTATTATCTCCGAGTTGGCCGCCATCTTCGAGGTGAAGAAAATCACCGTGATGAACACGAACAGCGCGCTGAACATGTTCATGAAGTATGGGATGAAGTTGCAGTAATAGTCGAAGATTATGGCTTTCAGCGGGGCCTCCTTGCTCACGAAGTCGTCTATCTTCTCGCTGATGTCGAAGATGATGACTATGCCTATGATGAGAATCAGGGCAACGAAGAAGGTGAATATGAATTTCTTTATTATGTACAAGTCGAGCAGTCTCGGCTTGAGTTCAAAATGCTTCATTTGCTCGTTCCTTAAAGTCTCGTCATTAACCTCCTGACTGTCGAATCTTTCCAGCTCTTGAAGTCGCCGGCCTTTATGTGCCGCCTCGCTTCCCTCACGAGGTCGAGGTAGAAGGCGAGGTTGTGTTCGCTCGCAATCTGTCCTGCGAATATCTCCCCGGCTATGAAGAGATGCCTCAGGTATGCCTTGCTGTATGTCCTGTCCACGAATGAACTTCCCTCTGGGCATATTGGGGAGAAATCATCGGCCCATTTCCTGTTCCGCATGTTCATTATCCCGTCCCAGGTGAACAGCATCCCGTTCCTGCCGTTTCTCGTCGGCATTACGCAGTCGAACATGTCCACTCCTCTCTCTATGCCTTCCAGTATGTTGGCGGGAGTTCCCACGCCCATGAGATATCTCGGCCTGTCGTCCGGAAGTATTGGACAGACGGTCTCGAGCATCTCGTACATCTTTTCGGTAGGTTCCCCTACGGACAGTCCGCCTATTGCGTAGCCCTCCCTGTCGAACGATGCCGCATATTCGGCAGCCTCCCTGCGCAGCTCCGGGTAGACGCATCCCTGCACGATAGGAAAGAACGCCTGGCTGTAGCCGTACAGCGGCTCCGTCTCGTCGAAATGCCTTATGCACCTCCTGAGCCATGATTCCGTGAGCTTCAGGGATTTCTTCGCGTATTCAAATGATGCGTCTCCAGGGGTGCATTCATCGAGGGCCATGACTATGTCCCCTCCGATTATCCTCTGCGTGTCCACATTGTTTTCGGGAGTGAAGGTGTGCCTCGACCCGTCTATGTGGGATGAAAAAGTGCATCCGTCTTCAGTGAGTTTCCTGATGGGCGACAGGGAAAAAACCTGGAAGCCTCCGCTGTCCGTGAGTATCGGCCTGTCCCATGAGATGAACTTGTGGAGCCCACCTGCAGCCTTCAGAATCTCGAGCCCAGGACGCAGATACAGATGATATGTATTGCCGAGTATTATCTCGGCACCTATGTCCTCCTTCAGGTCCCGGTGATATATGCCTTTCACCGACCCGACAGTGCCGACAGGCATGAAGATAGGTGTCTCTATCTGCCCGTGTTCCGTGGTTATGATGCCGCACCTGGCGCTGGAGGATGGATCTGAAGCCGTCTTGACGAATTTCATCATCTGTTATCTGTCTTGCATTGTGTCATATTCCGCTCAGCGGAAGCTGTTAAAAACTTTCAAAGATAGCAAGAAACTGCCACATACAACCAAAAATCCCGAATTAATTCTTATATTTGAGACTTGTTCACTTAGACAACCACAAGGATTTTCAAAAAGATATCATATGAATAAAGCGGTCCGTATCAGGCTAATCCTGATGAACTTCCTACAATGGGCGGTGTGGGGGGCATATCTCACATCCATGAGCAATTACCTCTCATCCATAGGCCTTGCGGAAAAGATAGGCCTTTTCTACTCGACCCAGGGTATTGTCTCCATATTCATGCCGGCGATAATAGGCATAATAGCGGATAGGTACGTCCCGGCCCAGAGACTTCTCGGGATATGCCATCTCATCGCAGGCGCCGCCATGGTGGCGGCGGGGTACTACGGCATGTCCGCCGGAGCCGACGTGAAGTTCGGCATCCTTTTCCCGATGTATGCCCTGAGCGTGGCTTTCTACATGCCAACCATCGCCCTGTCCAATTCAGTGGCCTTCAAGGTCCTTGTCAAGAACGGTTTCGACACGGTGAAGGATTTCCCTCCGATAAGGGTGTTCGGCACGATAGGTTTCATCTGCTGCATGTTCCTCGTCAACCTTCTGAAGGATGGCGACGGGGTGCAGTTCCAGAGCACATATAACCAGTTTTTCGTGTCTGGTGCGGCCGGACTGCTGCTTTTCCTGTACAGTTTCACTCTGCCCGACTGTCCGTGTGCAGGGCACGGGAAGTCGCAGAGCCTTGCCGAGGCTCTCGGGATAAAGGCTTTCCGTCTGTTCAAGGACAGGGGAATGCTCACATTCTTCCTGTTCTCGATGCTCCTCGGAGTTGCCCTCCAGATAACCAACGGATTCGCAAACCCTTACATACAGCATTTCGAGAACGTGCCCGAGTTCAGGGACAGCTGGTGGGTCGAGTATTCCAACATATTGATATCCATATCGCAGATGTCGGAGACTCTCGGCATACTTCTGATACCTTTCGCAATGAAGTTCTTCGGCATCAAGAAAGTCATGCTCATAGCCATGGTGGCGTGGGTGTTCAGGTTCGGCCTGCTCGGGCTCGGTGACCCGGGGTCCGGAGTGTGGATGCTCATCCTTTCGATGCTTGTCTACGGCGTTGCTTTCGATTTCTTCAACATTTCGGGTGCGCTGTATGTCGAGCAGCGTTCCTCCGGCGAAATCAAGTCCAGCGCACAGGGCCTGTTCATGCTGATGACCAACGGTATCGGAGCCACTATCGGTACTCTCTCCGCTCAGGAGTTCGTCGTGAACCCGCTCGTGATACATGCCGAGAACCCGGACTGGAGTACGGCCTGGTTCATTTTCGCCGCATATGCCCTTGTGGTCGCAATCCTTTTCGCCATCATATTCAGGGACCCTGGGAAAGGCCCTTACAGCAGTGTGGCATGATGGCCGGAATCGTGCCTGAAATGCCGTAAAAACAGCCCTGGGACGCATTGCAGGCCATCCTGAAGACATATTTTGAACAAAAAAGAGGATAGGATTTTGAATATTAAAAAAATAAATCTACTTTTGCACGAATTATCGGAAAGATTATTTTTTAAATATTTAAAGCAATGACAAAGGCAGAGATTGTTAACGAGGTCGCTAAAGCGACAGGAATTGAAAAAATTACTGTTCAAACTGTTGTAGAGGCGTTTATGGAGAGTGTGAAGGATTCTTTGGCAAAGGGGAATCCTGTCTATCTCAGAGGGTTTGGAAGTTTCATAATAAAGCACAGGGCTGAAAAGGCTGCCAGAAATATCAAGCAGAAGACTACATTGACAATTCCGGCGCATGACATCCCTGCATTCAAGCCTGCGAAAGTATTTATGAATATTGTCAAGAAATAATTGTTAAATTTTTAGATTATGCCAAGCGGTAAGAAAAGAAAAAGACACAAGATGTCAACCCACAAGCGTAAGAAACGCTTGCGTAAGAACAGGCATAAGAAGAGAAAGTGATTTCTCGATCTGCGCATGACGCAGTAAGCCGAACATAAGGCGGTGTCAGGATGGCACCCCTTTGTTTTTTAGAAGCGGACCGGATTGCCACGGCGGAAATCCGGACAGCTTTCCAGAGTAGTCAATGAATTAATGGAGTCTGTAAAAGATCTTATTGTCGATGTCAATTCGACCGAAATCTCGATAGCATTGCTTGAAAACCACAGGCTTATCGAGCTTAACAAGGAGTCGAGCCAGGGCCACAGCTTCAGTGTCGGGGATGTTTATCTCGGCAAGGTGAAGAAATTGCTGCCGGCCCTGAACGCTGCCTTTGTGGACATCGGCGACGAAAAGGAGGCATTCGTCCATTATCTCGACCTCGGACTGTATTTCAACGCATTCGACGAGTTTGTCAGGAAGATTAACCCGAACACTGACCACAAGGCCGTGTACTCCAACATAAGGATTGGCCCTGTGCTGCAGAAGGAGGGACGCATCGAGAATGTGCTGAAACCGGGACAGATGATGGTGGTACAGATTGTCAAGGAGCCGATTTCCACAAAAGGTTCTCGACTGACTGCGGAAATTTCATTGGCAGGAAGGAACATAGTGCTTCTACCATTTGCGGAGAAGGTGAGCGTATCCCAGAAAATCGTTTCCAAGGAAGAGAAACGGAGACTGGAGACCCTTGTGAAGAACATCCTCCCGAAGAACTACGGAGCCATAATCCGTACTGCGGCCGAAGGCAAGAACGCTGCGGTGCTCGATGCGGAGCTGCTGTCCCTCATCGAGAAGTGGGAGAGTTCATGGGCCCGGATAGCGAAGTCAAAGTCTATCCAGCTGCTCTTTACGGAATACAGCAAGACCACGACAGTGCTCAGGGACTTGCTGAACGACTCGTTTTCGAATATCTACATAAACAACGAGTCAGTCTATGAGGAAGCGAGGAAGTACATCTCCCTCATTTCGCCTGAACAGGAGAAAATTGTCAAACTGTACAGGGAGAGCCAGCCTATATTCGACCATTTCGAGGTCACAAGGCAGATAAAGAGTGCTTTCGGCAAGGTCGTGCCGATAAGGCAGGGCGCATATCTCGTGATTGAACACACCGAGGCGTTGCATGTGATTGACGTGAACAGCGGAACACGCGCCAAGAACAAGGAACAGGAGCAGAACACGTTCGATGTCAACTGCTTCGCAGCGGAAGAGATTGCCCGTCAGCTCAGGCTCAGGGATATGGGCGGCATAGTGATAGTCGATTTCATAGACATGGAAAGCTCCGAGCACAGGAATCTGCTTTTCAAGAAGATGCAGGAGCTGATGCAGAACGACAGGGCTAAACACAATGTGCTGCCTCTCACCAAATTCGGACTGATGCAGATAACCCGCCAGCGGGTCAGGCCGGCCACGGAGATAAACACGACTGAAGTCTGCCCTACATGCCACGGCACGGGAAAGATTGCATCGAGCCTGCTCATAGATGAAGCGATAGAACGGAAACTCGCATATTATGTTTCCGAGAAGGGGATAAGGTCTTTTACGCTCAAGACAGGTCCCATATTGGGCGCGTATCTGTCACGCGGCATCTTCTCGATATTGAGCAAATGGAAAAGGAAGTACAAGTGTAAGATAAAACCGGTTGAAATCTCTGATTTCATGGTCCTGCAAAATGAATTGTACGATGATGAAGGGAACAAGCTCGAATGAGCCTGTTCCTTTTTTCTTGCACATAAAAATTTTTTTTCTTACCTTTGGGTACGTACACGGTCTGCGACCGCAACCGCCGGAAATAATCAACGATACCCATATATGAAAAGAATCCTCCCAGTCGTGGCGACATTAGTTATCCTATGTGCCGCAAATCCGTATGTTTCAAGCGCAAAGGTCCCGGAGCCGGGGCAGAAGGTCAAGAAATTCGAACTTGGAGACAACCCTATCTACAGAAAGGGCTGGATTGATTTCAACAAGAACGGCCGCATGGATGTGTACGAAAACCCCGAGGCTGACATAGATGCACGTGTGGAAGACCTGCTCTCGCAGATGAACCTGGAGGAGAAGACCTGTCAGATGGTCACGCTCTACGGCTACAGGAGGGTGCTCCAGGACGACCTGCCAACTCCTGAATGGAAGGAGAAGCTCTGGAAAGACGGCATAGGTGCCATCGACGAACATCTCAACAGTTTCAGGGGCTGGGGCGTACCTCTTACGGACAATCCCAACGTGTGGCCGGCATCGCGCCATGCCTGGGCGCTGAACCAGGTCCAGAAATTCTTTGTGGAGGAGACAAGGCTCGGGATACCGGTGGATTTCACCAATGAAGGCATAAGGGGAGTGGAATCGTACAAGGCTACAAATTTCCCGACACAGCTCGGTCTCGGACATACCTGGAACAGAGAGCTCTTGAAGAAGGTGGGCTACATAACAGGCAGGGAAGGACGTCTTCTCGGCTATACCAATATCTATGCTCCAATCCTCGATGTGGGAAGGGACCAGAGATGGGGCAGATACGAGGAAATCTACGGGGAGGACCCTTATCTTGTCGCCGAGCTTGGCGTGGCCATGACTTCCGGTCTGCAGACTGATTTCCAGGTGGCTGCGACAGGAAAGCATTTCGCCGTGTACTCGAACAACAAGGGTGCGAGGGAAGGCATGGCCAGGGTCGACCCTCAGATTGCCCCTCACGAAGTGGAGAACATACATCTTTATCCATGGCGGGAGGTGATAGGCCGGGCCGGACTGCTCGGTGTCATGAGTTCCTACAACGATTACGACGGGGAACCGGTCCAGGGCAGCGCATACTGGCTTACTGAACGGCTTCGCAACGATTTCGGATTCCGCGGGTATGTGGTGTCGGACAGCGATGCGGTTGAATATCTCTATTCCAAGCACCATGTGGCGGCAGACATGAAGGAAGCCGTAAGGCAGAGCGTCATGGCCGGCCTGAATGTCAGGTGTACGTTCCGTTCTCCGGACAGTTATGTGCTTCCTCTGCGTGAACTCGTGGAGGAGGGGGCTGTGCCCATGTCCGTGATAGACGACAGGGTCAGGGACATACTGCGTGTCAAATTCATCGTCGGGCTCTTCGACGACCCTTATCAGAGAGACTACAAGGCTGCCGACGAGGAGGTGGATTCTCCTGAAAACAACCTTGTGGCCCTGCAGGCCTCAAGGGAGTCGATAGTGCTCCTCAAGAATGCCGGAAGGACTCTTCCGCTCGACCCTGAAAAGCTGGACAAGGTGGCGGTGATAGGCCCGAATGCCGACGAGACATCGTATGCGCTGACTCATTACGGCCCTCTTGCGACAGAGGTGACCTCCGTGCTGGCAGGGCTTGAGGCGCGTCTGGAAGGCAAGGCGGATGTCGTGTACGCCAAAGGTTGCGACCTTGTGGACTACACGTGGCCCCTTTCCGAGATAATGCCGGTCGAGATGCGTCCGGAGGACAAGGCCATGATTGATGAGGCAGTTTCCGCAGCGGAGCAGAGCGATGTGGCGATAGTCGTTGTCGGGGGAGGACAGAGGACCTGCGGAGAGAACAAGAGCCGTACGAGTCTTGAACTCCCCGGTTTCCAGAATGACCTGCTGATGGCTGTCAAGGCCACCGGGACTCCTATGGTTGTGGTGCTCATCAACGGACGCCCGCTTTCGGTCAACTGGGCCGACGCAAATGCCGATGCCATCATAGAAGCATGGTATCCGGGTGCGCACGGAGGGCAGGCCATAGCTGAGGTCATCTGCGGGGATTACAACCCGGGAGGCAAGCTGACGGTGACATTCCCGAAGACAGTCGGCCAGATTCCGTTCAATTTCCCTTACAAGCCTAATTCCCAGGTTGATGGCGGAAAGAAGCCGGGGCCTGACGGAGACCAGAGCCGAATCAACGGAGCGTTGTACGACTTCGGCTACGGCCTGAGCTACACCACATTCGAGTATTCCGGGCTGAAACTTTCACAGGACAGGATAATGCCCGGTGATTCCGTGACCGTGGAATTCGATGTCACCAACACGGGGGACATGGCGGGAGACGAGGTGGTCCAGCTTTATGTCCACGATTGCCTCAGTTCTCTGACGGTCTATGAGAAAATGCTCAGGGGATTCGAGAGGATACACCTCGCTCCCGGGCAGACCCGCCGTCTGAGCATGAAGCTCGGTCCCGATGCCCTGTCCCTGCTGGACAGGAATATGGACAGGGTTGTGGAACCGGGCGATTTCGATATAATGATAGGTGCATCTTCCTCGGACATCCGGCTCACCGGAAGGCTCACGGTCATGGCCCCTGGCGGCAGTTCCGTTGACGGAGGGGCTGCTGAAAGCTCCGTCGCAGGGCTTCCGGCCGACATGTCGAGAGGTGACGAATTCACGTTTGTGCCGGGTGATTCTCCAATGATAGACAGCCTCAGCCTGAAGTGGGGAGAAGGTTCGGAATGTACATTCGAGATACTTGTGACCGACGGGGGAGGGCAGTTCATCCCGGTATTCTCCGGCTCTGGCCGGGAAGGGGTCGCCGAATGCAGGTTCCCGGCCGTGAAGGCAAGCGAGGTGAAGGTGTCCGTGACTTCCGGAAGCGGAGTGCTCGAGGCCTATTCGTTGTAGATTTCCCGGTACTGCGGGAGATTCTCCTTTATGATTATGTCGGTAGGCATGATGTGATGCTCGTTCTTCTCCTTCAGATTGTACAGCAGGGTGCGGATTATGGCCTTGACTGCATGGAATCCCTGGAGTTCCGGTCTCTGGCATATTATGGCGGAGATGGTCCCGTTCTGGATGCATCGCATGTTGTTCACCGTCAGGTCGAAGGATATGATGCGTATTCCGGTTATGCCGTGGCTGGCAAGGGTGTCGGCCACGATGTAGCCGCGTGAGTTGAGCACGGCGATACCGCCGACGTCAGGATTGCTGTCAAGGAAGCGGATTATGTCTTTCTCTGACTCTTCCGGGTCCGCCACCGAAATTTTGGATTCCCTTATTTCCCTGCCGTTCCCGATACTCCCGAAATACTGGAGCATCCCGGACATCCTGCCCATGGAGTTGTTGGCCCTTTCGTTCCCGATTCGTCTTGAACCGAAGACCGCAATCCCTGCATCTTTTCCTGTAAACAGGTCGAGGAGCCTTCCCACAATCCTGCCGCAGGCGTTCTGGTCCGATGAATACGTCACAGCCGGGCTGGTCCCTTCAATCACGGAATCGATAAAGGCATACGGGATTCCGAGACTGTCGAGCCTCGAGCAGAGGAGGATTGTCTCGGACACGAAGGTCGCACCTATTATCACTGCGCTCGGCTCCATGTCGAGTATGCTGTCGAAAGAGTTGCGACAGGAAAATATGTCGAACTGGTTGTAGAACGCGTATTCGCACTTTATCGTGATGTCGGAATACTCTTCGAGGGCATGTTCTATTCCGCTCAGCACGGACCCCCAGTATTCACCCTTCACGGCCGTCGGTATGGCAATCACTATCTTGTAGCTTTTCTTCAGGGAAACGGCCGATGTGTGGATGTTGTATCTGTAGCCTGTCTCCGCAAGCGCCCTTTCTACTGCTGTCCTGCTTGCCTGCGACACGTTACCCCTGTTGTGCAGAATCCTGTCCACTGTTCCCGGAGAGACTCCGGCCATCTTTGCTATGTCCTTTATCTTTACCTGCTTTGCCATCGCTCCTTCTGATTTTGAACAAATATTGTGTTTTTTATTGTAAAATCCAAAATAATCCCTACTTTTGTGGACGTACACGAAAACTGATTAACAATATAAAACATATCTGTCTGTTATGGAAAATTTGTTCAATATCTCCGGCAAGGTGGCTGTGATGACAGGAGCCTGCGGGATTCTCGGAACCTCAATTGTCAAATATTTCGCATCTCAGGGCTCCAAAGTCGTGCTTCTCGACCTTGAACGTACTGCTGAGCTTGCTGAACGCATTATCTCTGAAATAAAGGCAGAAGGAGGTGAGGCTGTCTTCTTCCCGACCAATGTCCTCGACAAGACTGTGCTCGAAGATAACTATGCAGGAATAATGGAGAAATACGGCAGGATAGACATCCTGTTGAACGCTGCCGGAGGAAACATGGCTTCGGCGACCGTACCGCCGGACAAGACCATCTTCGACCTGGATGTCGAGGCTGTCAAGAAGGTCACCGAGCTCAACCTGTTCGGTACTATAATCCCTACGATGGTGTTCGCAAAGGCTATGGCGGAGCAGAAGACAGGCTCGATAATCAATTTCGCGAGCGAATCCGCCCTCAGGCCGCTTACGAGGGTTGCCGGATATGGCGTTGCAAAGGCTGCCGTCGCAAACTGGACCAAGTATCTCTGTGCTGAACTCGCCATGAAGTTCGGCGAAGGCATCAGGGTGAATGCGATTGCTCCGGGATTCCTTCTCACGAACCAGAACCGCACCCTTCTCACCAACCCTGACGGAAGTCTCACAGACCGTTCGCACACCATTCTCGCCCATACCCCTATCAAGAGGTTCCTTGAGCCGGAAGAACTGCTCGGTACGCTCCATTGGCTCGCATCCGATGCCTCAAAGACCGTGACAGGCACTGTGGCGGTTGTGGACGGAGGTTTTGACGCCTTCTCCATCTGATTCAGACAAGTCTTTAACCAGCAAACAATCATAATGTCATGTATCTGATGAAAGAAAGCTGGCGCTGGTACGGTCCGGACGACCCCGTCAGCCTCGATTTTATAAGACAGGCCGGAGTTACTGATATCGTCCATGCGCTGCACCACATTCCTAACGGTGAAGTCTGGACTGTCGACGAGATAAGCAGGCGGCAGAAGATGATTGCCGATGCAGGTCTCGTGTGGAGTGTCGTAGAAAGTGTCCCTGTACACGAGCACATCAAGACCCAGACAGGAGATTTCCGGAAATATATCGACAATTACAAGCAGTCAATACGCAATCTTGCCGAATGCGGCATAAAATGCGTGACATACAACTTCATGCCGGTTCTCGACTGGACAAGGACAGATCTTTCATACAGGATGGCCGACGGTTCCAGGGGACTGCGTTTCGAAAGGGCTGCCTTCATGGCATTCGACCTGTTCATCCTCAAGAGGGAAGGGGCCCGCAAGGAGTACTCCGAAGAAGATGTCGCAAAGGCTGAGGCGCGCTTCAGGAAGATGGATGATGCTGAAAAGGAACTTATCACGAGGAACATCATCGCAGGCCTTCCGGGCAGCGAGGAAAGTTTCACTCTCGACCAGTTCCGTGAGGCTCTTGCGCGGTACGACGGTGTGGATGCGGAGCAGCTCCGCTCCAATCTGATATACTTCCTCAGGGAGGTGTGCCCTGTAGCCGACGAATGCGGCGTGGAGATGGTCATCCATCCTGACGACCCGCCTTATCCGATTCTCGGACTTCCGCGCATCCTTTCCACTGCCGAGGATTTCAGGAAGCTGATAGAGGCGGTGCCGAACATATCCAACGGACTGTGCCTGTGCACAGGCTCTTTCGGTGTGCGTGCGGACAATGACATGGTCTCCATGATGTATGAGTTCGGGGACAGGGTCGGCTTCGTGCATCTGCGGAGCACCAGGCGCGATGCGGAAGGGAATTTCTACGAGGCGAACCATCTCGAGGGAGACGTGGACATGTACGGCATGATGAAGGCCCTGCTCGAAGTCCAGCAGCGCAGGAAGGTTTCGATTCCGGTGCGTCCGGACCACGGGCATCAGATGTGCGATGACCTTTGCCGCAAGACCAATCCGGGGTATTCCTACTACGGCAGGATGAAGGGTATCGCGGAGCTCAGGGGACTCCAGCTCGGAATCGCAAGGAGCATGGGTTTGAAATAGCTCTGCGTCATTGTCGAAAACCGTAACAAAATTTCAAATAATTCCCTATCTTTGTATATATGGTCAAAGATAGGAAGTGGATAATGAAAGAGCCGGCTGACCCGGAAGTGGTCAGCCGGCTTGCGTCGGAGCTGGGCATCGATTCTGTCCTGGCCGAGCTTCTTGTCCACCGGGGCATAAGTACATTTTCCGAGGCCAGGGCATTTTTCCGCCCGGACCTGAAGAACCTGCACGACCCTTTCCTCATGAAAGACATGGACAAGGCTGTCCTGCGTATCCGCAAGGCGATAGAGGAGGGGACCCCGATACTTGTCTACGGGGACTATGACGTCGACGGCACCACGGCTGTCGCCCTTGTGTATTCTTTTCTCAAGAAGCTCACCCCAAATGTGGATTTCTACATTCCTGACAGGTACGACGAGGGTTACGGGATTTCTTTCAAGGGCATAGACTGGGCTGCGGACCGCGGTTTCGGTCTGGTAATCGCCCTCGACTGCGGAATCAAGGCCAACGACAAGATAGCGTACGCGAACTCGAAGGGTGTGGATTTCATAATCTGCGACCATCATCTTCCGGAGAACGAGATTCCGGACGCCGTGGCTGTCCTCGACCCCAAGAGGGCGGATTGCGGCTATCCTTTCGATGACCTTTCAGGCTGCGGTGTGGGATTCAAGCTCGTGCAGGCTTATTCGGCCACATACGGGATTCCTTTCGAGTCACTGCTCTCTCTGTTCGACCTGCTCGTCGTGAGCATCGCGTCCGACCTAGTGTCGGTGGTGGGGGAGAACAGGATACTCGCCCATTTCGGATTGAAGCAGCTGAACGAGAGTCCTCGCATGGGTCTCAGTGCGATGATACGGCTTTCCGGTCTCGACGCTGCACATATCACGATAGACGACATAGTTTTCAAAATCGGCCCGAGGCTGAATGCGGCAGGCAGGATGGAGTCCGGACGTGTCGCCGTGGAACTCCTGACTGCAACGGACGAGGCTGAAGCCGAGCGCATTGGATCGGAGATAAACGAATACAACAATGAGCGGAAGAGCATAGACCGCGAGATTACACAGCAGGCACTCGAAATGGTCCAGTCAGGGGCCTGCCTTTCATCCGAGGATACCACCATAGTCTATGACCCGTCCTGGCACAAGGGGGTCGTGGGCATCGTGGCATCCCGTCTTGTGGAAGCCTTCTACAAACCGACCATTGTCTTCACCAGGTCCCAGTCAAACGGTCTGGTGACAGGATCTGCGAGAAGTGTCCACGGTTTCGACCTCTATGATGCGATAGAGAGCTGTGCGGACCTTCTCGAGAATTTCGGAGGGCATCTCTATGCCGCCGGACTCACGTTGAAGGAGGAGAACCTCCCTGAGTTCTGCCGGAGGATTGAGGAGTTCATAGGAAGCCGCATCACGCCGGAGATGCTTACGCCGGTGATACATGTGGACTCGAAACTGAACTTCGACAGCATAACCCCGAAATTCGTGAGGATTCTCAAGCAGTTCCAGCCTTTCGGCCCTGGAAACAGCGCACCTGTGTTCCTGACAGAGAATGTCTATGACAACGGGAACGGACGCAGGGTCGGAGCCGATGCCGGCCATCTGAAGCTAGAGCTCATACAGGAGGCACAGCCGTACAGACACATATCGGCGATAGCCTTCAACAAGTCATCGCATTTCGAGCATATCAAGAACGGGAATCCGATAGACATCTGCTATACCATAGTCGAGAACTATTACAGGGGCATAGCCAATATACAGCTCAGGATTAAGGACATACACGACAGGGAAGACTTCATCTGAGGGATTTCTCCCTGACGGCATCCATGACCAGATCCGCCACTTCCCCGAATGTCTTTCCGTCTATGTTGACTGTGATTGCTGCCGTGCTTTCATATACGGCTTCCCTCTGCCGCATCAGTTCCTCTATCCTTTCTTTCAGCGTGCCCTGACCGGTCTTCAGCATCGGACGTGAGCCGTAATCGTTCTCGAGATTCCTTACGAGGGTCTCGATGCCGGCTTTCAAATATATGCACAGTGTGTCTTCCTTCAGCATCCTTGCACATGCCGGTGTCATCACTGTCCCTCCTCCTGCCGAGATGACAGTATCCCCGCTCCCCGACTTCGAGAGGATTTCCCCGAGGGACTCTTTCTCGAGAAGCCTGAACGCCTGCTCGCCGCAGGAACTGAAAATTTCGGGAATGCTTTTCCCGGCTTTCTCCACGATATAGGAGTCAAGGTCTGTCAGGGTGCATCCGAGTGCATCCGAGACCTTCTTTCCGACGCAGCTTTTGCCGCATCCCATGAAACCTATGAGAGATATGAACATGCCGGCTCAGAAAAGGGTTGGTTCCGTGTCATCCTGAGGCATTTCCGGCGTCCCATCCGCATCACCGGACTGCATCTCTTCCTCAATGTCGTCCTCCGGCCTGTGTACAGGCTCTCCGAACCTTGCCTCCGCCACTTCATACTGGCTTACCTTCTTCCCTTTCGCCTGGATGCCTTTCTTGCCTATGAATTCCTCCGCATCGACAGTCTCCGGAGAACGGTGGGCGTGCTTCCCTCCGAAAGTGATTTCTATCTGCGGGTGCTTGTCCTGGCTTATTTCCACAAGGTACGAGCCTTTCCCTGCCGAAATGAAGGATATTGGCGTGTTGTCGCTTATCTCGAAGGAGAAGCGTTTGACATAGAAGCATTTCTGCTGCCCGTCGTAGTAGATTGCGGTAAATGTCTTGCCGGCTTCGAATTTCTCGAGAAGCAGGATTTCACCCTGGTATCTGTTGCTCAGGTCGAAGGACGTGGTGTAGTACGTGCCGTCGCTGAATACGGCGAGTATATGGTCTCCGCTGTTGAACTGGCCGAGATATCTTCCTCGCGAGTCTTCGTTCAGCCTGTTTATGTCTTCATCGAACCAGAGGTCCTTGCCTCCGATTGTGGATACTCCTTTTGACTTGAGCATTATCCTCTGTACCGGGTTCTTTGAGACGAGGTTCCCTCTCGACGCCCTGCCTTTTATCGCGAGCTTCGAGAAATCGTATTCGTCCACCAGCTTCTTCAGCTTCGGCCTCGGGCGGAGATAAATTTTCACAGTCTCTGCCTCCCCGTTGCCGTTTGCCGTGAACCAGAGTATCCTGGACCCAGGGGTGCCCTGCGTTATGTCGTATTCCTTGTCCCTCGAGATGCTTGTCACGGCAAAACGCTTCGCATAGCATACACCGTCCTTTCCGTCGCGGTAGATGACATTGTAGATGGTCCGCTGGTCGTTCCTGTCGAAAACACCCACATGCAGGATGTCCTTGCCGAAGAAAGCCTTGTCGCTCACCTTGGTCACGACGAATTTCCCGTCTTTGCGGATGACGATTATTTCAGACAGGTCGGAGCAGTCGCAGATGTATTCCGCATTGTCCTCCTTCTTCAGGTTGGTGCCCACGAAGCCTTCTGCCTTGTTCACATAGAGCTTGGCGTTGTTGTTCACGACGCGCGAGACTGTTATTGTCTCGAAATTCGTGATTTCCGTGAGTCTCGTCCAGTCCTTGCCGTATTTTTTCTTCAGGTTGCGGAAATAGGATATGGTGTATTCGTTGAGGTGCTCGAGGTGGTTGCGCACTTCATCAATCTCCGCCTCTATGCCCCTGAGCTTTTCTTCCAGGGCCTTGATATCGAATTTGGAGATTTTCCGGATAGGCTTCTCGACGAGTTTCAGGATGTCGTCCATGGTGATTTCCCTGAGCACCTGGTCCTGGTACTTTTTCATCCGGGCAAGGGTTTCGTCAAGCTGTTCCTCCCAGCTGAGTGAGTCCTTCTTTTCAAGTATCCTGTATATCCCGTTCTCGAAATATATCCTTTCCAGTGATCCGTAGTGCCATTCGTCGTTCAGTTCACCGAGCCGTATCTGAAGCTCCTTGCCTATCAGGGACTTCGTGTGCTCCGTATTGTAGCGGAGGACCTGGTCAACATCAAGGAACTGCGGCTTGTTGTCCACTATGACGCACGTGTTCGGAGAGATGGATATCTCGCAGTCCGTGAAGGCGTAGAGCGCATCTATCGTCTTGTCCGGGGACACATCGTTCGGAAGATGTATCATGATGTTGGCCTTGGTCGTTGTAAGGTCGTCTATCTTCCTTATCTTGATTTTCCCGTTCCCCTTCGCCTTCAGGATTGAGTCGATTATCATGTGCGTGGTTTTCCCGTAGGGAAGTTCGGTGACCGCAATCGTGTTCTTGTCTATCTTCTCGATTTTCGCACGGACCTTCACGACTCCGCCCCGTTTGCCCTTGTTGTATCTGGAGCAGTCCGCATACCCTCCGGTAGGGAAGTCCGGATAAAGCTCGAACGGTTCACCCCTGAGTATGGATATGGAAGCGTCAATGAGTTCGTTGAAATTGTGCGGCAGTATCTTGGAGGCGAGCCCTACTGCTATTCCTTCTGCACCCTGCACGAGCAGCAGCGGGAATTTCACGGGAAGGTCCACCGGCTCCTGGTTCTTGCCGTCGTAGGAGTTCATCCACTCAGTGGTCTTGTGGTTGAAGAGCACCTCCCTGGCGAATTTCGTCAGTCTGCCTTCTATGTATCTGGCAGCTGCATTGGAGTCTCCCGTGATGATGTTCCCCCAGTTCCCCTGACAGTCCACAAGCAGGTTCTTCTGTCCTATCTGGACAAGCGCACCAAGTATCGACGCATCTCCGTGGGGGTGCAGCTTCATGGCTTCACCGACGATGGTGGCGACTTTCGTGTATGTGCCGTCGTCTATCTTGTCCATCGTGTGGAGAACCCTTCTCTGCACCGGTTTGAGTCCGTCGTTGATGTGCGGGACAGCCCTCTGAAGTATGACGTACGAGGAGTAGTCGAGAAACCACTCCTTGAACATTCCGGAAAGCCGGAACCTGCGGCTGTTGTCGTTCAGCAGCTTCTCGTATTTCCCGGTCGGCTCGCCTTCGGCTATTTCCTGTTCGAGCTCCGCATCTTCATTCATTTCTTCAGCTGTCTTGTCCAATTCGTCCATCTTTTCCTGCCTGTGTTTATATCCATTTTCACTGCTCGTAGCCGAAACGCCTGAGCTCCCGCTTGTTCTCTCTCCAGTCCGGGTCCACCTTCACGAACAGGCTGAGGAAGACCTTCTTCTGGAAGAAGTCCTCCATGTCCAGCCTGGCCTTCGTGCCTACCTTCTTAAGTGTCTGGCCACCCTTACCGATGATTATCCCTTTCTGGGATTCTCTCATCACGTATATGACCGCACTTATTTCATATCTCTCCTCTCCTTCCCGGAACTGCTCGATGCTTACCTCGCAGCTGTACGGAATCTCCTGGCTGTAATAGAGCAGGATTTTCTCCCGGATTATCTCGGAGGCGAAGAATCTGAGGTTCTTGTCCGTGAACGTGTCCTTGTCGAACCATGCAGGCGCTTCAGGAAGGTTGCCCACTATCGCATCGAATATATTCTCAAGATTGAATTTCTCCTTTGCGGAAGCCGGATATATCACAGCTTCAGGAAGCTGTTCCTTCCACCACTGCATGAGCTCCATCACCTGCTCCTGCGTACTGATGTCTATCTTGTTGATGACAAGGATGACCGGGCAGGCTATCTCCCTGAGCTTGGCGATATAGTCTGCGTTCTTGTCACCCTTCTCCACCACATCGGTCACATACAGTATTATGTCGGCGTCGCCTATGGCTGCATCCACGAAGTCCATCATGTTCTTCTGCAGCCTGTAGTTTGGCTTCAGGATTCCCGGAGTGTCGGAATAGACAATCTGGTAGTCATCACCGTTGACTATACCCATTATCCGGTGCCTCGTCGTCTGCGCCTTTGCGGTGACGATGGACAGTTTTTCGCCCACGAGGGCGTTCATGAGGGTGGATTTCCCGACATTCGGGTTCCCTATGATGCTGACGAATCCTGAACGGTGCTTCTTGTGTTCCGCCATAGCCTGCTATTGATATGAGCCTATTTTCAATATGTTGATTTCCCCGTCGGTGAGATATCTCCACTGGCCTTTCTTCAGCCCTTTCTTGGTGAGGCCAGCAAAGTACACCCTGTCGAGCCCCTTGACATCATATCCGAGGGATTCGAATATCCTTCTGACAATCCTGTTCTTCCCGGAGTGTATCTCGATGCCGAGCTTCCTGTGGTCGTTGTCGTCTATGTATTCAAGGTCGTCTGCGGCAATCTCCCCGTCGGTAAGGGTTATCCCGGAGAGAATTTTGTCGTAGTCTTCCCTCGTCAGGTCGGAGCTCAGCGTCACCTGGTAGATTTTCTTCTTGTTGTAGGACGGATGCGTGAGCTTTTCCGCCATTTCCCCGTCGTTCGTGAACATGAGCACCCCGGTGGTGTTCTTGTCGAGTCTCCCCACGGAGAATACTCTGGACTTGCAGCCTTTGAGCAGGTCCATGACGGTCTTTTCGGCATGAGGGTCGCTTGTCGTCGTCACATATCCCTTCGGCTTGTTCATCACGATATAGACCTTCTTCTCACCTTTGAGGCGTTCCCCGTTGAAACGCACGTCGTCGGTGTTGATGTTTATCTTGGTGCCCAGCTCGGTTACGACGGAGCCGTTCACGGTAACTACCCCTGCAAGAATGAAATTGTCGGCTTCCCTGCGTGAGCATATCCCCGAGTTGGCGATGAACTTGTTGAGCCTTACCTCCTCCTTTACCGGTACAGGAATGTAGTCGTTGTCGGAATAGCTGGCCTCGTCCTGCTGCCTCTTCCTGTCTATCATCTTGTTGATTCCGCTCGGTATCGTGTTCTGCGGCCTTGCGAATTGTTTTGCACCCGGCTTCCTTCCAGGCTGGAACCTGCGGTCTCCTCCTGTGCTGCGCCTTTCTCCGCGCTGCCCGAAAGACCTTTTCTCTCCGAAGCTCCTGTCCGGACCGAAAGACCTGTCTCCTGATTCTTTGCGGAAGCCCGAGTCCTTGCTTCTCCGGTTGCCGTAGCTTCTGTGTTCTCCGTACTCGCGACGTTCTCCGTACTCGCGGCGCTCTCCGAATTCCCTGCGTTCCCCGAATTCTTTGCGCTCGCCGTAGCTTCTGCGCTCACCGAACTCGCGACGTTCCCCGTAGTTTCTGGTCCTGCTCCCGGGGCCTCTGTGTTCTCCTGCCGGAGTGAACCGTCTCTCCTCATTTGACGAGAACAGTTTTTCTCCGCCTTGTCCGGACCTCGTTATTCTCGGTCTCTTCGGTCTCGATGGTCTTTGTTCGTCATTGTTGTAATTCCGGCTGCCGTAATCCCTACGGTCCTCGCCTGTCCTGCGGCCGAAGCCGCCCTTGTTGTAATTTTCCATTTTTTTTCTTGTGCCTCCCGGCAAATTTTATTGTAACTTGAATATGTATGTTATGGTACCCTGCTGCTGTACAGGGGCATCATATTTCACATTGAACTGCGTGTTTATCGCGGCTTTCCTTGCAGCTTCCCACAGTTTCACATCGTTCACTGTCGTCCCTGCACCGCCCGGCACTGCGTTTGTCACGTTTCCCTGGCGGTCCACCAGTATGTCCACCACAACCGTGCCGCTGTTCTGCACGTTGTAGTCCGGCTTCGGCAGAGTGCCGACGACGGTCCTTCCCTTGAGTTTCGCCTTCGGTTCCCCGGAAGTCTTCCCTGTGACCGTGTTGCCGAGCGCATGTCCAGGCTTCAGCCTGTCGCTCACCTTGTCTGCCGCCTGAGGTGCGAGGGTGTCTTTCCTCGTGTCGTTCTCCGGCGCATGGAACAGGGCTCTCCTGTCTATCTCCTTTTTCCTCGGCGGCTCCGGGACCTCCACGTCCCCGTCTTCTCCGACGGTAGACTCCGGGGCCTCGTTGGCACCTGTCCCGGTCATCTGGGCTTCCGATTTCTGGACAAGCTCCAGCTTGTCTTCAGGGGTCGCGTCGGCTGCCCGCGGCTGTGTGCCGTATGTTATCTGTTCCGGTTCCTCCGCTTCCGGCGTCACGTCCAGGAACTCCACGAGCATGGTCTGCTCGGGTGGGGGCGGATACAGGTATTTCAGCCCGTTTGTGGCGCATACCACGATGAGCAGGACATGCGGCACCACGGCAAGCAATATGCCTGCCGCCGTGCTTTTCCTTTCCTCACGGGATTTGTCCCTGTTCCCGAATCCTGCCATTTCCTGTCCCGATGTATTATTCCGGCGACGTTGCCAGTATCACCTTGTAATGATTCCTTTTTGCGATGTTCATTATCTGCACTATCTCCCCGATAGGGACAGTCTCATCCGAGAATATGGAAAAGGTCGGGTCCTCTTCAGTCATGAGCAGCTGGTTCAGCTCCCCCTCTATCTGGTCGAACCTTACCGGAGTCATGTCTCCGTTTATATGGTATGTGAAAGACCCGCCGCTGTCCCTGTTGTCTTTCACGGAGACACTGACGGTAGCCTTGGCCGATACCTGCCCGGTGCTTTTCGGAAGCAGCAGCTTCAGGGCGTTCGGATTTATCAGCGTCGAAGTCACCAGGAAGAATATGAGCAGCAGGAAAACTATGTCGGTCATGGACGACATGGAAAATTCCGCGGATACCTTTGTCTTTCTCTTGATAGCCATTTCCCCAGATGCTTATTGTGCCGAACCGGCGTCGCTGTTCTCCCCGTCCGCGCCCTCACCGAGCATGTCCATCAGGTCGTATGTTACGCTCTCCAGCATGGACACGAGGTCCGATATCCTGGAAGTCAGGTAATTGTATCCGAAATATGCCAGGATACCTACGATGAGTCCTCCCACGGTGGTCACCATGGCGGTATATATACCCCCGGAAAGGAGGGTGATGTCTATGTTGTTGCCGGCATTCGCCATGTTGAAGAACGCCTGAATCATACCCATCACGGTTCCGAGAAATCCTATCATAGGCGCGCCTCCGGCAATCGTGGCGAGCATCGGAAGCCCTTTCTCGAGCTTTGCCACCTCGATGCTGCCGGTGTTCTCTACGTATGTCCGGATGTCCTGCATCGGCCGGCCGGCCTTTTCTATCCCCTTCTCCACGAGCCTGGCCACAGGGAAGTCGTATTTCTGGCAGAAGCTTATGGCCGACCTTGTCTTCCCGTCGTGCAGCATCTCGTTGATGTTCCTCATGAAATTCCTGTCGACATTGCTCGCCTTGCGTATCATCCACCATTTCTTTCCGAAAATGTAGAAGGCTATGATGGAAAGGGCAAGAAGCACAAGCATGAGCCAGCCTCCCTTGGCGGCCATTTCCAGCAATGAGTAACTTACCACTTCCTGTTGCGGTGCGGCACCGGCTTCTCCGGCCACTTGTAATAGACTGAACAGCATAATTTTAAATAATCGTGAATCTTGTTATCTCCTCAAATCCCGTCAGCCGCTGTGCGCAGCCGACGAAAACAATCTGCAAAATTAGAAAAAATCCTGATACCATACAATAAATGTGACACTATGCCCTGAAGTGATGCGGGCAGGCATGAAAGGGTGCTCGCGGAACGAAAAAATTTTCTTAAATTTGCGTTCTTTGTAGGAAAGATGTCGGAAAGTGGCCTGAGGACACTCCTGTGCCGTTTTCCATAATTAACATGAGCTCAAAGGAAATTAATTAATAAAACGAACTTTTAAAAGAACCAGAAGAGATGCAACACAAGGTAATCGATGTTGACGATGTCGTCATCCGCTTCGCAGGTGATTCCGGGGATGGCATGCAGCTTACGGGTTCCCTGTTTGCCAACATGTCGGCAATCTACGGGAACGAGTTGTCCACATTTCCGGACTTCCCGGCAGAAATCCGTGCTCCTCATGGCACCGTCTCGGGAGTCTCCGGTTTCCAGGTACATTTCGGCTCCGGACACATCACCACTCCGGGAGATTTCTGCGACATGCTTGTGGCGATGAACCCGGCGGCCCTGAAGTCCAATGCCAAGTGGCTGAAGCGCACGGCCCTCGTGCTTGTGGACGAGGACACGTTCGACGAGGAAGGCATCCGTAAGGCAGGTTTCAAGACGATGGACCCTATAACCGAACTCGGGATAGAGGACAGGACCATCATCATATCCCCTGTCACCTCCCTGACGGAAGAGAGCCTGAAAGACAGCGGGCTCGACCTCAAGACAATCCACAAGTGCAAGAACATGTTCATCCTCGGCATGGCCTCATTCATATACAGCAGGCCGGTCGGGCATCTGTACGACTATCTCGACAGGAAATTCGGAAAGAAGCATCCCGAGTTGATAGCACCGAACAGGAAGGTGCTCGACGACGGGTACAACTATGCGTCCAACATACAGGCTATAGCCAATACATACACGGTCGTCCCGGCCGCCATGGAAAAGGGGACGTACCGCAACATAACCGGCAACCAGGCCATAGCGTGGGGGCTTATGGCCGCTTCAGAGAAGTCGGGCAGACCCCTTTTCTGCGGGTCGTATCCGATTACGCCGGCAACGGGCATACTCGAGGAACTCGCCATACACAAGTATCTCGGGGTCAAGACCATGCAGGCTGAGGACGAGATAGCCGGAGTCTGCACCGCAATAGGTGCGGCATTCGCAGGCGACCTCGCCGTGACGACCACCTCCGGTCCGGGTCTTTCGCTGAAGTCCGAGGCTCTCGGTCTGGCTGTCATGACAGAGCTCCCGCTCGTTGTGGTGGATGTCCAGAGGGCCGGCCCGTCGACAGGAATCCCTACCAAGACAGAGCAGACGGACCTTGCCCAGGCTCTCTACGGCCGCAACGGAGAATGTCCGATGGTGGTGATGGCGGCACATTCTCCTGCGCACTGTTTCGATGCTGCGTTCATGGCCTCGAAACTGGCTCTCGAGCACATGACGCCTGTGCTGCTGCTTTCGGAAGGGTTCCTCGGGAACGGTTCCGAGCCGTGGCGCATACCTTCCATGAAGGATTATCCTGAAATCAGGCCTCCGTATGCCACAGAGGAGGATTTGCCGTACAAGCCTTTCATAAGGGACGGAAAGACTTCTGCCCGCAAGTGGGTGTTCCCTGGCAGGAAGGGCTTCGAGCACAGGGTCGGCGGTCTTGAGAAATCCCCTCAGGGCGTGCTTTCCTCTGACCCTCTCAACCATGAGCTCATGGTGAAGGCCAGGGCAGAGAAGGTGGCCAGGGTCGCAGATGCCATCCCTCCGCTCGAAGTGGACGGTCCGGCATCGGGAAGACTGCTCGTGGTCGGCTGGGGCGGCACGGCAGGGCATATCCTGTCTGCGGTGCACGATGTCCGCAAGGGCGGAAAGGAAGTGAGCCGTGTGCATTTCGACTATATCAATCCTCTCCCTGCCAACACGGGTGAGGTGCTTTCCGGCTTCGACAGGATTCTCGTATGCGAGCTGAACAGCGGACAGTTCGCCGACTGGCTCAAGGTGAAATACCCTGGCCACGAATACCTGCAGTGCAACAAGGTGCAGGGACAGCCTTTCCTCGTGCAGGATATCGTGGACGCGATAGAGAAGGCATTATGAAGTTTATGGACCAAATCAGGACAGTAATCATGACAGAATATACATTCCAGGATTTCAAGAGCGACCAGGAGGTCAGATGGTGCCCCGGTTGCGGAGACCATGCGGTACTGGCCGCATTGCAGCGTGTCATGCCCAGGGTATGCGAGGCCAAGGGCTGCAGGAAAGAGGACATCGTGGTCGTGTCCGGCATCGGATGCTCCTCGAGGCTCCCTTACTATATGGACACATACGGCTTCCACAGCATACATGGAAGGGCTACGGCCATCGCCACCGGCATAAAGGTGGCGAATCCTGACCTTGTGGTGTGGCAGGCCTGCGGAGACGGAGACGCACTCGCCATCGGCGGGAACCATTTCATACATGCGGTAAGAAGGAATGTCGACCTGAACATCATCCTTTTCAACAATCAGATATACGGGCTCACAAAGGGACAGTATTCCCCTACATCCAGATTCGGGGCCATAACCAAGACATCCCCGTACGGCACGGTGGAGCCTCCTTTCAATCCGGGAAGCCTCGTGCTCGGCTCGAAGGGGACATTCTTTGCGAGAAGCCTCGACAGCGAATTGAAACTCAACGAGGAAATCATGCTCGCGGCGGCCGTCCACAAGGGGACGTCTGTCATGGAGATGCTCACCAACTGCGTGATTTTCAACGACGGGGCGCATAAGACTATCTCCGACAGGGCCACAAGGGCAGACCGTACCATCGTGCTGAAGGATGGAGAGAAGATGATATTCGGCAAGGACAGGGACAAGGGTCTCGTGCTCGACGGACTGAAGCTGAAGGTCGTGACGATAGGCAAGGACGGTTACACCGAAGACGACATCCTCACACACGACTCCCGCAGCGACAATCTCGGGCTGCACACGATGCTTGCGGACATGAAGTATCCGGAATATCCTGTGGCTCTCGGCATAATCAGGAATGTTGAGGCTGTCACATACGATTCGGCAGTCAGGGAGCAGGTCGGGGAAGTCACGGCCAGGTCCAGGATAAGATGCATGGACGACCTTCTCTGCAGCGGCTCCGTGTGGGAGGTGAAATGAGACAACATGGGGGTAGGTTGCCCTCTATAAAATAATCACATTTTTATGGATACATCTGAAATAATGACCAGACTCAGGGTCAAGTATGCGAATGAAAAGGAATACCTGCAGGCTGTGCAGGAAGTCCTCGAAACCATTGAGGATGTCTACAACAGACATCCCGAGTTCGAAGAAGCCAGAATCATCGAGAGACTCGTCGAACCCGACAGAATCTTCACGTTCAAGGTGACCTGGGTGGACGACAACGGCGACATCCAGACGAACACAGGTTACAGGGTACAGTTCAATTCCGCAATAGGCCCGTACAAGGGTGGTCTGCGTTTCCATCCGTCCGTGAACCTCTCGATATTGAAGTTCCTCGGATTCGAGCAGATTTTCAAGAATGCCCTGACCACGCTCCCTATGGGCGGCGGCAAAGGCGGTTCGGATTTCAACCCAAAGGGCAAGTCCGATGCCGAGATAATGCGCTTCTGCCAGGCTTTCATGCTCGAACTGTGGAGGAACATAGGTCCTGATACGGATGTGCCGGCAGGCGATGTAGGTGTAGGAGGACGCGAGATAGGGTATCTGTTCGGCATGTACAAGAAGCTTGCACGCGAACATACCGGAGTCCTCACTGGAAAAGGCATGACATGGGGCGGCTCCCTCATAAGGCCGGAGGCTACCGGATTCGGAGCGGTGTATTTTGTCCAGCACATGCTCCATCTCCAGGGCAAGGATATCAAGGGCAGGAATGTCGCGATATCCGGGTTCGGAAATGTGGCATGGGGCGCGGCCACCAAGGCCACACAGCTCGGTGCCCATGTGATAGCCATTTCAGGTCCGGACGGTGTGATATACAATCCGGAAGGCATGAATGACGAGAAACTGGCCTATATGCTTGAGCTCAGGAGTTCCAACAATGACGTTGTGGCTCCTTTCGCCGAGAAGTTCCCGGACGCCGTGTTCTATCCTGGCAAGAAGGCCTGGAGCATAAAGTGCGACATTGCCATGCCATGCGCATACCAGAACGAACTCACGGGAGAAGATGCGGCGGAGCTGCTTGCAAACGGCACATGGTGCTGCGCCGAGGTCTCCAACATGGGATGCACGCCAGAGGCTATAGCCGCGTTCCAGAAAGCCAGGATACTTTTCGCCCCGGGCAAGGCCGTGAATGCCGGAGGAGTTGCGACTTCAGGGCTGGAAATGACCCAGAATGCCATGCATATAAGCTGGAGCGCAGAGGAGGTGGACAGGAAACTTCACGAAATCATGTCCAATATCCACAAGTCCTGCGTACAGTACGGCACCCAGCCTGACGGCTATGTCAATTATCTCAAGGGAGCCAATGTCGCCGGCTTTATGAAAGTGGCGACGGCAATGCTCGAACAAGGCGTTATATAGGATATGGCTCCAGCAGGACAGAAATCCGGAAAATCCAATGTGAAGCTCTGCTTGCTGCTTCCGCTCGTACTGGCGCTGACATGCTTCCTGTGGCTCGTCCCTACTGATTTCTACGGTATCGAAGGGCTGACCGTGGTTGAGCAGAGGACCATTGCGATTTTCGTGTTCACGGCATTGATGTGGATGTTCGAGATTATCCCGACGTGGACCACATCAGTGATATCGATAGTGATAATGCTCCTGACGATTTCCGACAGTTGCATCTGGTTCATGAAAGGGTCGGGAATCCCGGCAGAGATGGGGACGTTCGTGAGCTACAAGTCCATATTGGCGACATTCGCCGACCCTGTCATAATGCTGTTCCTCGGAGGTTTCGTGCTTGCAATCGCAACGACCAAGGTAGGGCTCGACGTGCAGCTTGCGAGAGTTCTGCTCAAACCGTTCGGAAAGAAGTCGGAGTTCGTGCTGCTCGGTTTCCTTATGGTCATCGGGCTGTTCTCCATGTTCATGAGCAACACCGCCACCGCTGCCATGATGCTCACGTTCCTGGCTCCAGTGCTCAGGACATTGCCTCCTGACGGAAAGGGCAGGATAGGGCTTGCCCTGTCTATCCCGATAGCGGCCAACCTCGGCGGAATAGGAACACCGATAGGCACACCTCCGAATGCGATAGCCCTCGGATATCTTAACGATTCCCTCCATCTCGGCGTCGGCTTCGGTGAGTGGATGCTTGTCATGGTCCCGTACGTGATAGTCATGCTCCTGATTTCCTGGGTGCTGCTCCTTGTGTTCTTCCCTTTCAAGCAGAAGACGATAGAGTTGCGGATAGAAGGTACACATCAGAAGACGTGGCGTACGTATGTGGTCTATGTGACATTTGCAGTGACCATAATCCTGTGGATGCTCGACAGGGTCACAGGCATCAATTCCAACGTAGTGGCAATGATTCCTGTAGGCGTGTTCGCAGTTACCGGCATCCTTACGAAGGAGGACCTGAAGGAAATCAACTGGAGCGTGCTGTGGATGGTCGCGGGAGGCTTCGCTCTCGGTCTGGCGCTGCAGAGCACCGGGCTTGCGGAGCATCTTGTCAACTCCATACCGTTCGGGCAGTGGATGCCTGTGGCTGTGGTGCTTGTCTCCGGGTTCATAGGCTATTTCATATCTAATTTCATATCAAACACGGCTGCGGCAAACCTGATAGTCCCTATCATGAGTGCTGTGGGAGTGGGCATGGGCGATTCGCTCCTTGCCGTCGGAGGACTGAAGACCCTTCTTGTGGGGGTTGTCCTCTGCACCTCGCTTGCAATGCTCTTCCCTATAAGCACGCCTCCCAACGCCCTCGCCCATTCGACCGGTCTCGTCACGACGAAGGATATGGTGAAGGTCGGAATCCTGATAGGGGTGATAGGCTATATCCTCGGATATGCCGTGCTGTTCATCATCGGTATCTGACATGAAAAGACATCTGTCGTTCATATTTGTGGCTGCGGCTTGCATGGCCGCAGCCATTCCTTCCTATGGCGCGGAGGCTGCAGAAGACGCGGCCGCCCCTGTCAGGGAAGAGCTGAAGAATCATTTCAAGTTCTATGGTTTCATAAGGAATTTCTTCGCTTTCGACACTCGGGAAAGCGTGGCGAGCCTCGGAGACCTGTTCTACTACCTTCCCAAGGATGTGGCGATGAACGAGGACGGCTCCCAGGACCTGAATGCCCAGACATCTTTCCGTTTCCTTGCCCTGACTTCGCGGCTCGGGGTGGATGTCTCCGGCTACAAGGTCGGCCGGACGAGTTTCGGAGCCAAGGTGGAGACCGATTTCTATGCCGGGCTGACAGGGTCAAGCGGTACGGCCCAGCTCCGGCTCCGCCAGGCCTATATGACAGTGGGCTGGGACAACCTGAAGATGGCCAGGGACGGCAAGGCCGCCGTTACGCTGAAATTGGGACAGGCATGGCATCCGATGGCTGCCGACCAGCCTCATGTCCTCGCCCTTGAGACCGGAACCCCTTTCAACCCGTTCAGCCGCACCCCTCAGGTGCTCATGGACGCGTCACTCGGCAGACATTTCATTATCTCTGCCGGAGCTTTGTGGCAGATGCAGTATCAGTCTGCCGGACCTGCGGGAAGTTCCGCGGACTACATCAAGTATGGCTGCACTCCTGAGGGGTATTTCGGACTTACCTTCAGGACTTCGACAGGCTTCCTCGCAAGGGCGGGGGTGAGCGTGCTGAGCATAAAGCCGAGACGCACTGGTACAGGTCTGTATTACGACTCCGGCAATGTGCTGTCGGAGAGGACAGTCAAGGTTTCCGACAGGATAACCACTGCAAGCCCGTATCTGTATCTCCAGTATAGCAAAGGCAGCTTCGAGGTGAAGGCTAAGACCGTGTTCAGCCAGGCAGGGGAGCACATGAACCTCATGAGCGGCTACGGGATTTCCATGATGTCCCCGGACATCGCTGAAGCGGCTTCCTCAGGTGTCACAAGTGACGGCCACTACGAGTATGTGCCGTTGCGCGCCTCATCGACATGGGCCTCGATATCATATGGCAGGAAGTTCCAGGTGATGCTCATGGGAGGTTATATCAGAAATCTCGGCTCTGCCGACCCTTTCGTGACAGACATGACGGAAGACGGTGTGGACTATGTGGATGACTCGCACGTGTATTTCAGCAAGAACGGCTTTTCCAACCTGAATTCCATGTGGCGGGTAGTTCCGACATTTGCATATAATGTGGGGAAATTCACATTCGCCCTCGAGCTCAATGTCACGAGCGCGCAGTACGGTGACTACAAGGTGTCAGGGGGGAAGAGATATCTTGATGCCGCAACGGGCCTTGCGAAGGACAACCTCCATTGGGTGACGAATCACCGCGTCCAGATGATGGTCAGGTTCACTTTCTGATAATACATTTTTATTGAATGACTTGCATTTTAGGTTTTTATTGCCTAACTTTCGCAAGGTTATGACACCTAATGTTTAACATAAAATTAATTTTAACTGAAATGAAAGAGCTTGTAGATCAGATCAAGGCAGAGTATGAAGTGTTTGCAGCAAATGCTGACGCTCAGGTGGAGAAAGGCAACAAGGCAGCTGGAGCACGCGCTCGCAAGGCAGCTTTGAACATCATGAAAATGATGAAGGACTTTAGGAAAGTCTCTGTAGAGAGTTCTAAATAGTTTTTTATCTGGAAGGTAATTTATCCGGGCCGGCTTCATGCCGGCCTTGTTTTTTGTAACCCGGTTGCATGAAATTTTTGTAATTTTGCGTCCTGTTTCGGCATAGGGGCCGGAATCGTTGCATGCATGGAGACACGGAATACGGTAAAGGATAATTTCCCTGTGGTCGGGATGAGTTGCGCGGCCTGCGCTGCGAGAGTGGAAAAGGCACTCGGGAAGCAGAGCGGAGTCCTCCGTGCATCCGTGAACTATGCGGCGGCTACCGCAAGCGTGGAGTACGACAGCGGAGTATGCTCTCCGGAGACATTGCGTGCAGCAGTCGTCGATGCAGGGTATGACCTTCTGACTGACAAATCGGAGGCTGCCGTGGACGAGGCGCGGAAAGTCAGGGACGACAGGTACTCTGCATTGAAGCGCAGGACGCTGTGGGCTGCGGCCTTTTCCATCCCCCTCCTGGTGATAAGCATGTTCTTCCCGGACATGCCGCATGCAGGGTATGTGATGTGGGCTTTGGCGACCCCGGTGGTATTCTGGCTCGGACGCGGTTTCCATATAAGCGCGTGGAGGCAGCTCAGGCACGGGACAGCCAATATGGACACTCTCGTTGCATGCAGCACGGGGATAGCATACCTGTTCAGCGTATTCAATGTCTTGTTCCCGGATTTCTGGCTCTCGAGAGGCATAGAACCGCATGTGTATTTCGAGGCTTCCGGTGTCATCATAGCATTCATCCTCCTCGGCAGGCTCATGGAGGAGCGGGCAAAGAACAGTACCTCCGGCGCAATCCGGAAACTCATGGGACTGCAGCCGAAGACTGTGACTGTAGTCAGGGACGGTGCCTTTGTTGAGATTCCCGTCAAGAATGTGAAAGAGGGAGACCTTGTAGCGGTGAGACCTGGTGAGAGGGTCGCACTGGACGGCACTGTGGTGGAAGGTGAGTCCTATGTGGACGAAAGCATGATAAGCGGGGAACCTGTGCCTGTCGCCAAGTTTCCCGGCTCGAAGGTGCTGGCAGGGACAATCAACCAGAAGGGAAGTTTCAGAGTTGTGGTGGACAGGACCGGAGGAGATACCCTTCTTTCGAAAATCATAGCCATGGTGCAGGATGCTCAGGGAAGCAAGGCCCCTGTGCAGAAACTCGTGGACAGGATAGCTGCGGTGTTCGTGCCTGTGATTATGGGTATCGCCCTGCTGTCCCTGATATTGTGGGTAATTCTGGATACCGAAAACGGTTTTACGCACGGGCTTCTCGCCATGGTGACGGTGCTGATAATAGCGTGCCCGTGCGCCCTCGGCCTTGCTACGCCTACCGCAATAATGGTCGGCATAGGGAAAGGGGCAGAGCTCGGGATATTGATAAAGGATGCTGAAAGCCTTGAAGTGGCCCGCAAGACGGATGCCATCGTACTGGACAAGACGGGAACCATCACCGAAGGAAAGCCGGAAGTGACGGGAATATCCTGGTCCGGGGACTGTCCCGTGGAGATGGGAAAAGCTGCCCTGGACATATTGTACACCATGGAGTCCATGTCGGAACATCCTGTCGCGGAAGCAGTGGTGCGTTATCTGCAGGGATGCCGGGAAGTCCCTGTCAGCGGATTCGAAAGCATCACCGGTGCCGGGGCCAGATGCGTACATGAAGGTTCCGTCTATCTTGCAGGCAACAGGAAGCTGCTTGAGGACTGCGGGATTTCCGTGCCCGGGGATATCGGGAAGGAGGCCGGGAGGCTCGAGCGTGAAGCATGCACTGTAGTGTGGTTCGCCGGAGGGGGAAGGGCTCTGTGTATCCTGTCTGTCACGGACCGGATAAAGGAAGGGGCTGCAGAGGCGGTGGCTTCCCTTAAGAAGAGGCGAGTCGATGTCTGGATGCTGACCGGAGACAATGTGCATACGGCAGAGGCAGTGGCATCCAAGGCGGGAATCACTCATTTCAAGGCAGGGATATTGCCTCAGGAGAAGGCTTCTTTCGTAAAGGGGCTGCAGGCGGAAGGACATGTCGTCGCCATGGCAGGTGACGGGATAAACGACAGCGCCGCCCTCGCCCAGGCTGATTTCAGCATAGCCATGGGGAGCGGGAGCGACATAGCCATGGATGTGGCATCCATGACGGTCATATCTTCGGACCTTGCCAAAATTCCGGTTGCCCTCGACCTGTCCGTACAGACGGTCAGGACCATAAGGCAGAATCTCTTCTGGGCTTTCATATATAATATTATAGGTGTGCCGATAGCTGCAGGTGTCCTTTACCCGGTGTGCGGATTCCTGCTCAATCCGATGATTGCCGGTGCCGCCATGGCATTCAGCAGCGTCAGTGTGGTCACGAACAGCCTCAGGCTGAAGTCCCGGAAGACAGGGGAGGACAGACCGGCTGCCGGGGACAGTCATCAGGCAGACAACAGTCAGACAGTAAAGGAGAATGATATGAAGAAGGAATTCAAAGTGGATGGCATGATGTGCAACCATTGCCGCATGCATGTCGAAAAGGCTCTGAACGCTCTTGACGGGGTCAAGGCGACAGTCACTCTCGAACCGGCGGTGGCCGTTGTGGAATTTACCGGAGACAAGGTATATTCCCTTGAAGAGCTCCAGAGACAGGTCTCGGAAGAGGCAGGTGAATATACTTTGAGCGAGTAGATGCTGAAGAAAGGACAGAGCCAGCTTCTGAAGATGGTGCAGGACGGGCTGCCGATGACTTTGGGCCAGCAGCTCCGTCTCACCGTGGAACTCAGTATCCCGGCGATAATATCCCAGCTGTCTTCCATCATAATGCAGTTCATTGATGCATCCATGGTGGGAAGCCTCGGGGCGGAAGCATCGGCTTCCATCGGCCTTGTGTCCACTACGACATGGCTTTTTGCCGGGCTTTCAGCTGCCTGTGCTACCGGTTTCTATGTCCAGGTCTCGCATCTTCTCGGTTCGAAAGATACGTTCAACGCACGCCGGGTGCTGAGGCAGTCCATAGTCATGGTGCTGATATTCAGCGCCATTGTCTGTGCGATAGGCTGTGCTATAAGCGGACCGCTCCCACGATGGCTCGGAGGGGAGGAGCAGATACACCGGGACGCGTCGATGTATTTTCTGATTTTCATCCTGTCCTTGCCGGCGCTGCAGTTGAACATGCTTGCGAGCGGCATGCTCAGGAGCAGCGGCAATATGGTGACTCCGAGCATGTTGAATGTCCTGATGTGTCTGCTGGACGTGGTGTTCAACTATTTCCTCATCTTCCCGGCAAGGGAGGTGGAATTTCTCGGGATGTCCATGCACATGCCCGGTGCCGGGCTCGGGGTGACGGGTGCGGCTCTCGGTACGGCCCTCGCTTATGTCGTGGTGGCTGCAATGCTTCTCCATTCCCTCTGCGTGAAGTCCCCTGAACTTGGTATCGTCCATGAGAAAGGCAGTTTCCGCCCTACCATGCAATGTCTGAAGAACGCTGCCGGGATTGCCCTGCCGATGGGGCTCGAGAGGGTGATAATGTGCGGGGCGCAAATCATGTCCACAGTCATAATAGCACCTCTCGGGACGATAGCCATAGCCGCCAATTCCTTTGCAATCACAGTCGAGAGCCTGTGCTACATGCCTGGGCACGGCGTCTCGAACGCCGCTACCACCCTTGTGGGGCAGAGTATCGGGGCAAGGCGGAAGGACCTCACATGGCGGTTCGCGCATATCTCGGTGCTCATGGGCATAGCCGTCATGACGGTCATGGGAGTGATAATGTATGTGACAGCTCCGGCGACTATGGGTATAATGACCCCGGATGTCTCCGTGCAGGAACTCGGTGCAAGGATTCTCCGGATTGAGGCCTTTGCCGAGCCTATGTATGCAGCATCAATAGTGGTTTACGGGGTATTTGTAGGTGCTGGAGACACTCTTGTGCCGAGCATAATGAATTTGGGGAGCATCTGGGCCGTGCGGCTTACACTTGCCGCTGCCCTTGCTCCCCGTTATGGTCTGGAAGGCGTCTGGATTGCCATGTGTGCGGAACTGTGTTTCCGCGGAGTCATTTTCCTGGTACGCCTTTACCGCAGGAAATGGCTTAAATGAACATGAGTCCTCTCCCGGGATGTCAGTCTATGGAGACTATCCGGTAATTTCTTGTCCCGAGCCCGATTTTTTCAGCATATTCGACAGTATGTCTTCCGTTGCGGCTTTCGATACGCTGTATCAGAGGCCTGTTGTCATTTCCTTCGGAAGGTTCCATGTCATACACGAGGTCGAGACATGCCTGGTCGAGAGCCACCGGGTCGGTGGATGCAAGTATCCCTATGTCGAGCATCTCGGGGTCGGCCGGATGCGAATCGCAGTCGCAATCCACTGAGAGCCTGTTCATCACGTTGATGTAGACGATGTTGTCCCCGAAATAGTCCGCAACACCCTGGGCTGCAGCCGCCATGGACTCGAGGAATCCGTTCTGGTCATCCACATTCGACCACAGGTCCTCGACCGTCGTGATTCTGCCGGCGCTGTGGATGTATGCCTTGCCGTTGGCGGACGCCACACCGATGGACTGGTTCTTTATCACGCCTCCGAAACCGGCCATAGCATGTCCCTTGAAGTGAGCGAGGTTTATCATGAAATCGTAGTCCTTCAGATGAGTGCCCACAATGTCGTATTTGATGTGGCTGGTATCTTTGACCGGGATGTTGAACTCTCCTTCGGAGTCCATGATGTCCACGCGGGCTATGTCGAAGAATCCGTGTTCACGGGCGGCCTGGATATGGCTTTCCGTGTCTGACCTCCTTCCTCCGTAGGCTGTGTTGCATTCCACTATCGTCCCGTCCACTTTCTTCACGAGGTCCTTTATGAGTGAAGGCTGGAGATAATTGTGTCCGCCCGGTTCCCCTGTGCTTATCTTCACCGCCACACGTCCCTCGGCTTTGCGTCCTGTAGCCTCATAGATGCTGACGAGGGCCTCCGGCGTGATGCTGGTCGTCATATAGACCGTGGCTTCACCGGTCTGGTCTTGCGAGGGCTGTGAGGTGCAGGATATTGCAACTCCCAAAGCCATGATCGATAACAATGTTTTTTTCATAACGGATAAAATTAGACGATACAAAATTATCTTCTTCCGGATTCGGAATCCATACCTTTTTTACGGATTTTTGTATGTATATTCCGTAAAAAATTTCCCCGACTCCTGCAACATTCCGGACATCGTCGGCATCTATAAGGCAGTGTTTGATTAATAATACGGAAAATCATGAGAGAGCTGGTCCTGGAAATACTTAAAAGAGTGGGAGCATTCCTTGTGGTAGCTCTCGTACTGTCTTCGTTTATACTTCTGTCATAGACGATCTGCAACTTTTGATACATTCTTCCGGGGATTCGGGCATGGCTCGGGTCCCCGGTCGTCATTATCATTTCCGCGTATATTTGTCCGCTTCGCGTCCACATATACTGTTGCGCCTCGGCATAACAAATAAATTTGTTCTGCTCTCGGCTTCTGCGTATATTGGTCCACTTAGTGTCCATTTATAGCTTCCGTTCGGCAAAGGGTTGCCGTCGGCAACCCTTGACGTCGTCCTGCGGCCGACTGGCCCGTCTCAACCCCCGTTCCCCCTTTCAGGGGGTGTTTCGCTCCTTACAGTCGCGGTCCCTTCGGGACTTCTTAACCGCTGCCGGACATCCGCAAACCGGTATATTCCTGCCTGACGCTCTTGCATTGCTCTCGGCTTCTGCGTATATTTGTCCGCTGTTAAAAAAAGTATAGAATACATGGCACAGAAACCATCCATTCCAAAAGGTACGAGGGATTTCGGTCCGGCCGAGATGGCTGCCCGCAACTATATGTTCGACACTATCCGCTCCGTGTTCAGGGAATTCGGTTATTCTCCGGTCGAGACTCCGGCCATGGAGAATCTCAGCACCCTGCTCGGCAAGTACGGTGACGAGGGCGACAAGCTCCTGTTCCGCATACTTAATTCCGGAGACGCCTTCTCCGGGATAGACCTTGCTTCATACAAGATGGAGGACGGCCAGGCTGACAGCCGGTCCCTGTCGTTGAAAATCTGCGAAAAAGGATTGAGATATGATTTGACTGTCCCGTTCGCACGCTTCGTGGTCCAGCACCAGAACGAGCTGTCGTTCCCGTTCAAAAGGTACCAGATTCAGCCTGTGTGGAGGGCTGACAGGCCTCAGAAAGGCCGTTACAGGGAATTTTACCAGTGCGATGCCGATGTCATAGGCTCGAAGTCCCTGATAAATGAACTTGAACTTGTCCAGATTGTCGACAAGGTGTTCTCTCTTTTCGGGGTCGATGTCGTGATAAAGATAAACAACAGGAAGGTGCTTGCAGGGCTTGCGGAGATTGCAGGGGCTCCGGACAAGGTCGTGGACATGACCGTAGCCATTGACAAGATAGACAAGGTGGGGCTCGATGCAGTGAAGCAGGAGATGAAGGAAAAGGGACTTGACGACGATGCCATAGCCGTGATAGAACCTGTGCTGACGCTCAAAGGCAGCGCACGGGAGAAGATAAGTGCCATGAGACCTCTCATGGACGGAGGTTCGGTGTCCGGTGCAGTGTCTGAAACCGGTCTTGCCGGACTCGACGAACTCGAGGAGCTTTTCGGTCTGGTCGCAGCTGCCGGGATATCCCAGGAAGTGGAACTGGACCTGTCTCTCGCCCGCGGGCTCAACTACTATACCGGAGCCATTTTCGAAGTGAAGGCCAGGGATTTCCAGATAGGGAGCATCTGCGGAGGCGGTAGGTACGACAACCTCACCGGCATATTCGGGCTACCTGACATGTCGGGAGTGGGCATCTCTTTCGGTGCAGACCGCATATACGATGTACTGAAGGGGCTCGGCAAGTTTCCTGAGGATGTCATGTCCGCGACGAAGGTGCTGTTCGCATATATGGGCGGGGAGGAGACCATGTACCTGCTGCCGGTTGCAAAGGCCCTCAGGGATGCCGGAGTGCCGTGCGAGATATATCCGGACCAGGTGAAACTGAAGAAACAGTTCGACTATGCTGACAGGAAGTCGATACCGTTCATCTCGATAACAGGGGAGGAAGAGAGGCTGAAGGGCCTTGTCAATCTGAAGAATCTTTCCACAGGAGAGCAGAAGAGCTTCCCTGCCGGAGACATTGACGGAATGCTCGCTTTCATATCATGAAGACAGGCCTTTCATTCCATACCGGCGAGGGGAACAAAGCCCTCGGGTATGCTGCAGGTATTATAACGGGGGTCACCTACGGGTTGAACCCTCTTTTTGCAGTGCCCCTGATGAAACAGGGGATGTCAGTGGACACGATTCTCTTTTTCAGATATTTTCTTGCCGCCCTCATACTCGGGGTGTGGCTCGTGGTCAGAAGGGAGAGTTTCAGGGTGAACCTGCATCAGCTGCGCCGTCTTGTGGTGCTCGGGCTGTTCTTTTCCCTCAGCAGCTTTTCCCTTTTCGAGGCCTACCACTACATACCATCCGGAATCGCAACCACTATTGTGTTCCTTTATCCGGTGCTGGTGGCCATCATAATGATGTTCCTCAAGGTATATCCTACATGGCAGGTATGGGTGGCGATAGTGATGACGTTCACCGGAGTGCTCTTTTTGAGCAAAGGGGGAGGTGCGCAGTCCATGCAGTGGACCGGATTCGCCCTTGCTTTCGCTTCAGCCTTGTCCTATGCCATGTTCATCGTGATTGTGAACAGGAGCCGGTCGGTGCACATGATTTCCAATTCGATGCTGACATTCTATGCCTTGCTCACCGGAGTGGTCGTGTTCTCGGTATATGCGGCTGTCGAACATGTCCCGCTTTTCAGCGGTGTGCACGGGATTTCCTCATGGGCGAGCCTCACGGGCCTTGCGGTCCTGCCTACGATAGTGTCCACAGCCACGCTCGCTATGGCGACGAGGATTATAGGCGCTACCAGGGCGTCGGTACTCGGGGTGTTCGAGCCTGTCACGGCTATACTTGTCGGTGCCATGGCTTTCGGTGAGGATATAACCGCAAATGTCGTGATAGGCATCTCTCTGGCGATGGCTGCAATCGTGTTCATGATTGTCTCTCCCGGGAAAGTCTCAAAGAAAATTGAAAAAAATTGAAAATATTTTTGTTTTATTGAAAAATGTTCATACCTTTGCAATCCGATATCGCGGGGTAGAGCAGTTGGTAGCTCGTCGGGCTCATAACCCGGAGGCCGGAGGTTCGAGTCCTTCCCCCGCTACCAAGCAGGACACTTCATTCGAGGTGTCCTTTTCTTTTATGTCCATATCCCTCACAGAGCGCACTGCAAGGGCGATTTCGGATCACCGGGGAAACCCTGTGTGAGTAAAAAGATCAGGCATAGATGTCACATAGCCTGAAAAGGAAATACCTGACATCTGAGACACCTCTGAGTTATCTTCTGAAGGCCTTTATCTTAACGTTGAATGATTCGGCAGATGCGTTAGTAGAACGATTGTCAAAGTAATTCATTATCGTCTGATAATTCTCCTCATGTCTCTGCTTCCATGCCGTCACCGCCACGGGGTTTCTACGGTGCGAATGTAGGCTGCCGAGCGTAATTTGCGGGAAAAAACAAATAACGACCATTAAAAATTGAGTTTATGGACAACATCAAAGAATCGAAAGAGTACAGACTCGCAAAAGAGTGGGAAATGGCGGTGAACAGCTACAGTTTCAACCCCGGAAAATTCGCTGCGGCAATCCTGGACATGCACCCGACAAATCAGCAGAGCCTTTACCGGCTAGTTCGGGAGTGAAAACGACGGCTTCGCCAGCAAGGAAGCGGAAGACCTCTATGACGAGGTGTTCTACTTCACGGAATCACAGAATCTCCTTCTGTCGGACAAGGAACTTGTTGAAGTCCTGAAAGAAAGCAATCCGGATTGGTTCGAGTGACCGGACCGGGAAACAGCATTGGACACCGCCGGCACTTCCGTGTGGACGGTGCCGCTTTTTATGTGTGGACAGCCCGAAGTCCGGCTGTTCTGCTATATCAATGGATGACAATCAAATACCGAACAGAAAACAGTACAAGGAACGAAACGGGTTCCAGACACAGTTATCTGATCTTTTTTTTGAATTATCAATAAAATAATGTCGTATTCTGTCGTGGTAAACAAAGACTTTTGCCTACCTTTATATCTGGTTTATTATGTCATTATGAATCGTATAGGCAAAACAGGGCAAATGAGCTTCTTCCGCCAGCCGGAGGACAGCTGTACGGATTCCGCTCGGTGTTATGGCGGGAGTCATTTCGCCGTATGCCTTAACTCTCTGATTCATAATTGTGAAAGTACCGAAAAACAAGTGAATTATACGACCGGAAATTTGGATAACCGGGAAATCTGTATAAACACACACACACACACACACACACACACACACACACACAGGAGCTCGCGCGTCAATATACATTAAATTCGTTAACTCACAATGGGTTAGGAATAATTTTATTGTTGCGACAAATACCTGTTTCCCCGGTGCTGTGCGGCAGCCGTCATCCTCCTGTCCGCATGTTCCCGGGGATTTTTGTACCAACCCGACAATAACTCAATGAAAATATGTTGAAGATGAAAAGAATCATACTGACAGCGGCATTGGCCATTCTCCTGCTGCCCCTTGCGGCGCAGAAGAAGCCGGATACGGTCTATACCTTCCGTTTCGTGGCGCAGGACGACATGTTCTACGTGCCGTGGGGCGGAAACGACAAGGAGCTGGCACGACTGGAAGAATGCGTGGAACAGCTGAGGGCGAACATCCTTGCCGGAAAAGTCCCGCTCCATGTGGACGGCTACAGCACCTCCGCCGGAAGTGTGGACGGGAATCTCGCCGTAGCGAAAGTGCGCTCCAACCGAGTGAAATCGGAACTCATCATCCGGCAGGGACTGACAGAGGAATGCTTCATCACCCGCAACCACTCCGGCATGGGTGACTATGTGACGGTGCGTATCGCCATGCCTGATGACAAGGCCAAGGACGAAGAAGCACGTCTTGCTGCCGAACGCACAGAGCAACAACGCCGAGCGGCTGAACAGGCGGAGAAGCAGCGGATGGAACAGCAGAGAAAGGAACAGGAGCGTATCGCCATAGAACAGGAACAGGCCCGTCTCGCTGCAGAGCAGGCCCGGGCCGACAGCTACACCCTCTCCCTGCGTGCCAATCTGCTGCGCTGGGCGACCCTGACCCCCGACCTCGGTCTGGAATGGCGCATCACCCAGAGTGTGGGCATAGCCGTGAACGGCTCATGGACATCGTGGTCATGGAATGGTGCAGACCGCCGCTATGCGCTGTGGGAGGTGGCTCCCGAAGTGCGGTGGTATCTTGGCGAGACGAGGCGCGGCTACATCGGCGCGATGTACAAGGCCGGGCAGTTCAATTACAAGCTGTCCGCCACCGGCAGGCAGGGCGACCTGATGGGTGGCGGCATCACGGGCGGCTACCAGCTGCGGCTCAGCGATGCTCTGTCGCTGGATTTTAATGTGGCCGTGGGCTGCCTGCACGCGGACTATGAGAAATATGAGGTCATTGACGGTGTGCGTGTGCGTGCCGGCAAGGAGACGAAGAACTGGTGGGGTCCGGTTAATGCGGGGGTCACCTTAGTGTGGAAGCTGTTTTAGAGAAAGGAGGAAAATATGAAGACAACGACAAGATATACGACAACGATTCTTTCCCTTGCGCTGCTGCTCACGCTGGGCGGCTGCGTCAAGGACGAACTGCATGA
>CALVDM010000015.1 GCA_944326335.1 uncultured Bacteroidales bacterium | reverse complement strand
AAAGATAATATTAAAATCATTAAAATGAACAAAGGAATCACATAAGATATCCATACGGCCTTCATTCCCATGGATTTTTTCAGCACCACGTCCACCTCGTCCCCGGGCTTGCGGTCCGAATACGGGTCGGTAGGCACGGTTATCTCCTTCACCTTCGACTCAGACATCCCGCACATCCCCTTTGCATGGCATTCCGCGCATGCCGATGTGGAAACTATCTCCACGGTTGTAAATTCCGGTGTTATGGCCGTGATTCTGCCTTTGTGAGAGATTTCATTCTTTCCCATGATATATGTTTCTGAGATTTTCCTTCTTCCATGGCTCACTTCCTCTCGAGGGAAGAGAACGGATGCTTCAGGGAACTCCATCCCGAAAGCCGGCCGGAAGCTGTGCCCACGAGGATAGGGGCCGAGAACAGCACGGGAATCCTGTTGCCGTCGTCGGTTATCCATACCGAGAGGTCGTCGTCTCCGGTGAAGATGTTGCCTGATATGAGCTTGACTGAAAATTTTATGGTCCTGACGGTCCCGACCCCTTTCACCTTTATCGTCTCCCTGCCGTAAAGTATGAAATAGACGTTGTACACGTCATCGTCTATGGCAAAGGTCATCGGATATCTGACGCCCGGCGAGACAACATCGAAATCCATGTTGCGGGCAAAATAGAAAAGAGCCGGAAGGTCGAACGTGCACGGTGTGAGGGGCAGCTCAAGGGAGCGGTCCCCGCGTGATGAAGTGTAGACATCGGCCTTTATATGGTCCCCGGCAATGCCGTTGCGCCTGTAGACGTACGTGTTCCTCGCCCTGTACTTGCCTTCCTTGGTATCCCTTGTGAACATGAGGGGTTCGAGACCGTCGTATGAGAACCATGACTGGAAATCCTCCCGGACAGGGAAGAACAGGTCGTACAGCCTGGTGGTCCTGCCGTGGACCCTGCAGTGGAAAGCCTTGCGGCCGTTGAGCCTGAGTGTGTCAAGCTCTATGTCGGCCCAGCCCACGTCTGAGTCTATCAACCCCCATTCATAATGTATGGAGAACGAGAACTTCTCCCCTGCCTGGTATGCCAGGGAGTCTCCGTCGGATATGTCTGTCACCGGCACGCAACCGCCTTCCGACCAGGACCGGGTCTGAGCATACGCGGCTATGGACAGAAATACGGACACGAGCATTGACAGGGCTATGCGCATGGGTTCAGAATTCCGTGTTCGTGAAATCAGAATTTGAGGATATGCCGTCGAACGGGTCCGGGAAACGGTCGTCGCCGTTAATCAGGGAAGCCACAGACACATTCGCCTGGAACGGCAGAGACTCGGCTTCATCCACGAAACGCACCTCGGAGGAGCGGAACATGAGAGGTATGTTGCCTATCTCACCGTTCCTGTGCTTTGCTATGATGAGCTCCGTCCTTCCTGCATCGGCAGGGTCTTCATTGAGCCCCTGGTAGTCGTATCTGTGTATGAAGAGGACCATGTCGGCATCCTGCTCTATGGACCCGGACTCGCGCAGGTCGCTCAACTGCGGCATGCTGTTGCTGCCCTGTCTCTTGACAGCGTCGCGGCTCAGCTGGGAAAGGGCTATTATAGGGATGTTCATCTCCTTGGCCGTGGCCTTGAGTGTCCTTGAGATTGCAGCCACTTCCTGCTCCCTCATGCCCTTCAGCTCGGATGGCCCCTGCATGAGCTGAAGGTAGTCGACTATCACCAGCCTTATCCCCTTCTGGTTCACGAGCCTCTTGACCTTGGAGCGGAACTCCATGACCGGCAGCGACGGTGTGTCATCTATGTACAGCGGGGCTTTGGCCAGGTCTTTCAGCTTCATCTCGAGCTGCTCCCATTCGAAGGGCTCGAGTTTTGTCCCTCCCTTTATCTTGTCGGATGAAAGCCCGGTCTCCGAGACCATCATCCTCTTCGCAAGCTGGATGGCAGGCATCTCGAGGGAAAAGAAAGCCACCGGTATGTGATGGTCCACCGAGGCGTTCCTCGCCACGTTCACCACGAAAGCGGTCTTTCCCACGGAAGGACGCGCCGCAACTATTATCAGGTCCGAAGGCTGCCACCCGTAGGTTATCCTGTCCAGGGACGGGAAGCCGGACGGCACTCCGCTCAACCCTGTCGTCTCCTGAAGCCTTTCTATGTCCGCTATGGCCTTGTTGATGACAGAACCTATCATCTCGCCTTCCTTGCGGACATTGTTCTGGATGGCTGCGAAAATCTTTGTCTGCGCCATGTCGATAAGCTGGTCGACATTCACGCTTTCGTCGTACGAGTTCTTGAGGATGTCGTAGGAAGCGGTGATAAGCTCCCTCTGTATGCTTTTCTGCTTGAGAATCTTGATGTAGTATTCGATGTGCGCGGCCGCCCCGACCTTCTGGGTAAGGGCTGCGAGAGCCTGCGCCCCGCCTACAACCTCGAAATTGCCCTGTTCCTTAAGCTTCTGGGAAACAGTAAGGAGGTCCACGCTTGAATGCTCTGTCACAAGGGCCGTTATGGCCTGGTATATCATCCTGTGCTTCTCGCTGTAGAAGGCGGACGGAGTGAGTTCGTCCACCGCATCATCCACACAGGACGGCTCAATCAGGAGCGCACCTATGACAGCCTCTTCGACATCAAGAGCTTGAGGCGGTTTGTTTCCCATCTCAAGCCCTAATGTATCGAGGTTGACTGAATTTTTCCTGGAATAACGTCTTTTCCCCTCTTCAGCCATACTTGCTTATCAGTCGAAATCAGGATTGACGAGAATCCTGCCGCAATATTCGCAGATAATCATCTTCTTGTTGGAGGCGATGTCTATGAGCCTCTGCGGAGGGATTGAATTGAAGCATCCCCCGCATGAATCGCCGTTGAGCACGGAGACTACAGCCAGATGGTTGTTGCAGCTCTTCCTGATGCGTTCGTATGCACTCATTGTCCTCGCATCTATCTTTTCAGCGCATGCATCCCTCCTTGCGCGGAGCTTCTCCTCCTCGGCTGCGGTAGACTCGACTATCGTGGACAGCTCGGACTTCTTTGCAGCAAGGTCCTCGTTCTTCACGTCTATCTTCTCCTTCACAGCCTCGAGCTCGGTCTTCTTCGAGAGGATGGCCCTCTTCGACTCGTCTATATTCTTCTCGGCAATCGCCTTCAGCAGACCCTGGTTCTCTATCTCCTTGTTCAGGGAATCATACTCGCGGCTGTTCGCCACATTGTCGAGCTGGGACTGGTATTTCTCGAGCTGGGACTCGCATTCGGCTATGCTGTGCTTTGCCTCGTTTATCTTGCCGTTGAGCTCGTCAATCTGGGCGGATATGCCTGCAGACTTTGCCTTGAGGTCCTCTATCTCGTTCTCCAGAGCCTCTACCTCCATAGGGAGTTCACCTCTGAGCTGGAGTATCTTGTCTATTGCAGTATCTGCCTGCTGCAGAGCATATAAGGTCTTGAGCTTCTCCTCCACACTGAGGTCAGAATCCGCAAAATTCTTCTGAATGGACACGAAAGTTTCCCTCTGGTCTATAGGGGTTTCAATTTTTTTCGTTTTCTTAGCCATTTCGCTTAAAGATAATATATCGGGTTACTATTTTCGTTTTCCGTGATACGGACTGCAAAGTTAGGAAAATTTTTCTTTAACAATGAAAATAAAATTTGAACTATGTCCTTCTCGCTTTCATAGTGGCCTATGTCCATGAGCATGAAATCCTTCGGAGTAAAGAAATGATGGTAGGACACGTCTCCTGTGATGTACAGTCCGGCACCGGCCGACATGGCCCTGTCTATGAGCGACGAGCCGGCACCTCCGCAAAGAGCCACCCGGGAGATTTTCCCTTCGACAGGGCGGGAAGTCCTTGCGACCTTGAGGGAAAACCTTTCCTTCACGAAAGCCACGGCTTCCATGGCGGACATAGGTTCGGGAAGGAGGCCTGTCACCCCGAGCCCGTTGCCGTCGGCGTCAGGGTCGAGGACCGACACGTCCGAAAGGGAGAGCCTTCCGGCCATGGCCCAGCTCACCCCGCTGACAACCTTGTCTGCAGTCGTGTGTGCGGCATAGACTGCAATGCCTGCAGAGACGGCCTTTATGACAGCACTGCCGACAATGCTGTCCGGAGAGATTTTCTTCAGCCCTGAAAAGATGAGCGGATGATGTGTGACAATCATGTCTGCCCCGCAGGCCACCGCCTCATCGACAAGTTCCGGCGTGCAGTCCAACCCTATCAGCACCGAAGATACCGGAGCGTCTTCCGACCCGATGCCCAGCCCGCTGTTGTCCCATTTCTCCTGGAGGGAAAGCGGGGCGAAGTCTTCGATGACCTTTACTATATCCCTTACCTTAAACATTACAATATTACATATATTACTGTTTCGGTTTCATTGACGAGCGCACCTCCACAAGCTGCTCCCGGATTCTCCTGAGGGAATCGAGCACCTTCAGCTCTGCTGCCACGGAAGCCCTGTCGTCCCTGAGCCGCCTTGCAACACCCTCGAGCTTCAACCCGGTCTTCACGAGATAGTCTATCTGCCTGAATGTCTCCACGTCATCGGCCGAGAACAGCCTGTTCCCCTTCGCATTCCTCACCGGATGGATGAACCTCGAGAACGTGTCCGACCAGAAACGCACGTGCGGCACATTCACTCCGAGGATATCGGCCACCTCGCCTATCGTATAGAACAGCTTCTGCATAATCAATCCAAAGACTGGCCCGTCACCACCGATACGATGAGCATGTTCGCATACTCCTCCGGGGACACCGAACCGAAGAAATAATTCACAGGGTCGCACATTACCGTGTCCCTCCAGACCTCGTAGTGGAGATGCGGGGCGAAGGACGAACCCGACATGCCCACATATCCGATGACATCGCCGGACTTCACGCTCCTGCCGCGGGCCACGGCTATGCTCTGCAGATGCGCATAGCGGGTGACATAGCCATTGCCGTGGTCAATCACCACCACATTGCCAGGCCCCTTGCGGGAACGCACAATCTCCTTGACGGTACCGTCGGCCGTAGCCAGGACCTTGTCACCCAGCGGAGCCATGAAATCGAGTCCTTCATGCTCCCCTGTCACCTTGTAGAAAGGATTCATCTTCTTCCCGACGGAAGCCCCTGTCATCGGTATCGAGAAATTCTCTATCGGCAGATGCATGGGAGGCATCGGGACGCTGTCCCTGCCGCACAGCTCGAAAATACGCCTGATGTTGTCCTCCACCTTTTCCGCACTTGCCATAAGCACGTCCGCCTTGGCCTCTGTCATGCGGACGATGTCCTCGTCGGCGATGGAATCGGTAAGAGGGAGCAGATTCATATCCAATATCCTGTCCAGCTCCGGAGCCTCGGTCTCGAAAATCTCCTCGTAGATTTTCATGTCACGCACCTTGAGCCCTTCCACGACATCTCCGAGAAGCCTGGCCTTGCGCTCCATTTCCGGATACATCCTCTCGAGCATCCTGTTCTCGTTCTGCAGGGCCCGTTCCTTGTCGGTGCTGAAGAACAGGGAAAAAAAGACGTAATACACAACGGTAAGGACTATGCTTGCCGCAAACAGCTTCAAGGCAGCGGACAAAATTTTCCGCCCCTTGCGTTCATCCCTGTCCACATTGAAGCTGTCGCTGTCGAAAACGTATTTTTTCCTGCCCATCACAAAGCCCTCCGGTGCGCTCAGGCCGGATTATCCCTGCCATCCTTGCCTGCAGCCTTTTCAGCGACCTGGACATATTCCGTGACGGACATGCCGAGGTCCATGTAGTTTATCGGGTTCACATAGCTGCCCTTGTACATGACCTCATAGTGGAGATGAGGGCCGGAGGAGCGTCCGGAGTTCCCGGAAAGAGCTATCGTCGAACCTCTCGACACCTTGTCCCCCACTTTCACGTTTATCTGAGATAGATGTGCATATCTTGTCTTGTAGCCGAATCCGTGGTTGACGATGACGTATTTCCCGTAGCCGTACGCATCCGTCCTCACTGTCTCGACGACCCCGTCCGCCGTTGCATGGACTTCATTGCCCACCTTGCAGGCGAAATCGAGGCCGGTATGGCGTTTCTTGTTTCCGGAAAACGGGTCGGACCTGTAGCCGAAAGAGCTCGACAGGCGGTACACGTTCCTGTCCGGAATCACCGGAGGCACCGACGGGATGCATGCCGCCATGTCCCCGGCCTTCTTGGCCACGGACTCTATCTCGTCGAACGAGTTTACCTGCAGATAGGCTTTCTTAGTGAGCACGTCGAGCCTGGAGTCCGTCTTCCTGAGCAGACCGGTCCTGTCCACGGCATCGAGATACGCATAGCGGTCGACTCCTCCGAAGCCGGCGTTGCGCACCTCTTCCGGAATCTCGTTCATGCCGAATACCGAACGGTACACATCATTGTCGCGGGACTGGAAGGACGCAAGGTAATCCGCATCGGCATCAAGATTCCTGTTCAGGAGCTCGAGCCTCGAGTTCAGCCTTGCATTCGTCTTCTTCAGGAAAGCCGTCTTCGGAAGGTCGCAGCCCAGGACGGAAGTGTAGAACCACAGGTAGAGGAAAGCCATGGCGACGCTTGCGCAGAACAGCGACACCGCCCTGAAGACCTTTCCTTTCCCGGAATGCGTATAGACCTCGTAAGTGAGGGTCTCTTTGTTGAAGATGTATTTCGGCATATCCTGCAAAGTTAGCATTTTTCACGGGAAAAACAAGACGGATTCAACCGGACTCACGCAAATCGCGTAATTGAAAGAATTTTTGAAAAATTTCAAAACAGTTTCTAATTTTGCAGGATATTCCCGAATATAAAGATATACGATATATGACTTCTAAGGAAATAAGGAAAGCCTTTCTGGACTTCTTCGCTTCAAAAGGGCACACCATTGTGCCATCCGCACCTATGGTCGTGAAGAACGACCCTACACTTATGTTCACAAACGCAGGCATGAACCAGTTCAAGGACTGGTTTCTCGGCAACAGCACGCCCAAATACAAAAGGGTCACCGACAGCCAGAAATGCCTGAGGGTGAGCGGAAAGCACAACGACCTCGAAGAAGTGGGGCACGACTCATACCATCACACCATGTTCGAGATGCTCGGAAACTGGAGTTTCGGCGACTATTTCAAGGCCGAAGCCATCTCCTGGGCATGGGAGCTTCTGACCGAAGTCTACGGGATAGACAAGGACAGGCTCTATGCCACCGTCTTCGAGGGAGACGCGCAGGACGGGACCATGATGGACCGGGAGGCACTCGAGGAGTGGAAGAAGCACCTGCCGGAAGACAGGATACTGCTCGGCAACAAGCACGACAATTTCTGGGAGATGGGAGACACGGGACCATGCGGGCCATGCAGCGAGATACATGTGGACCTGAGGTCCGACGAGGAGAGGAAGGCCGTGCCGGGACGTGAGCTTGTGAACAAGGGGCACCACCTCGTCATCGAGATATGGAATCTCGTGTTCATGCAGTTCAACCGCAAGGCCAACGGAGAGCTCGAACTGCTCCCGAACAGGAATGTGGACACCGGGATGGGCTTTGAAAGGCTCTGCATGACACTCCAGGGCAAGACCAGCAACTACGACACGGACGTGTTCACAGGCATGATAGCCAGGGTAGAGGAGCTTTCAGGGCACAGCTACCACGAGTCCGGGAAGACAGAGGTAGCGATGAGAGTCATCGCCGACCATATCAGGGCAATCAGCTTCTCCATAGCCGACGGCCAGCTTCCGTCCAACGTGAAGGCCGGCTACGTGATAAGGAGAATCCTCAGAAGGGCCGTCAGATATGGATACACGTTCCTCGGCTTCAACGAACCTTTCCTCTGCAGGCTCGTGGGACAGCTCGTGGAGGACATGGGAGAGTTCTATCCTGAGCTTCCGGCACAGCAGGGACTTGTGGAGAAAGTCATCCGCGAGGAGGAGATGGCCTTCCTCCGCACGCTCGATAGGGGCATAAGGCTCATAGAGAGCATAATGGAGAAATCTTCCGACACCATGCTCATCAAGGGCGAGGATGCGTTCACGCTCTACGACACCTTCGGGTTCCCTATCGACCTGAGCGAGCTGATAGCGTCGGAGAGAGGTTTCAGAATCGACCTCGAAGGCTTCGAGAAGGAGCTTCAGAAACAGAAGGAGAGGGCAAGGAACGCCACAGCCATCGAATCCGGGGACTGGATTGAGTTCAAGCATTGCGAAAGTGTCGAATTTCTCGGATATGACGCTGTCTCCACAGATGACGCCACCCTCACGAGGCACCGCACCGTCAAGGCCAAGAACAAGGTCATGTACCAGCTCGTGTTCGACAAGACTCCGTTCTACGGGGAAATGGGAGGCCAGGTGGGAGACACCGGCTACATAGAGTCGGCAAGCGGGGAAAGGATAAGGATTCTCAACACAATCAAGGAGAACAACCTCACCATCCACATAGCCGAAAGCATACCTGAAGACTGCACGGGAAAGTTCAGGCTCGTGGTGGACGAGGAGCGCAGGCTCGGCATAACCAACAACCACACTGCCACACACCTGCTGCACCAGGCACTCAGGGAAATCCTCGGCACCCACGTCGAGCAGAAAGGTTCCTACGTATGCGACAAGTATTTCAGGTTCGACTTTTCGCACTTCGAGAAACTCTCCGATGAGCAGATAGACGAGGTCGAAAGACGTGTGAACGCCCTTATAAGGAAAAACTCGCCTCTCTGCGAAGACAGGAATGCCACGATGGAACAGGCGAAGGAGATGGGAGCCATGGCCCTGTTCGGCGAGAAATACGGGGACAAGGTGAGGGTAGTCCGCTTCGGAGACTCCGTGGAGCTCTGCGGAGGCACGCATGCAAAGGCGACAGGGCAGATAGGATTCTTCAAGATAATATCAGAATCCGCAATAGCCGCCGGTGTGAGAAGGATCGAAGCCACTACCGGTCTGAATGCCGAAAACATCGTGGACACCATGGAAAACACCCTCAGGGGTGCAAGGGCGTTGTTCAACAACGTGCCTGACCTCGCCGGTGCCATAAAGAAGATGATAGAGGAGAATGACGGCTTCCGCAAGGAGATGGAGAAGGTGGCAAGGGAAAAGGCTCAGTCTCTGAAGGAAAACCTCGAGAAGAAGGCCGAGGAGATAAACGGCGTGAAGGTCGTGACCGTGGACATGCCGGTGGACCCGGTGATGCTGAAGAATGTGGCATCCATGCTCCAGAAGGAGACCACGAATACGGCTGTGCTCGGGGCGTTCGAGTATTCAGGCAAGCCTCAGCTTCTGATAATGTATTCAGCAGACCTGGTTGCCGCCGGGCACAATGCAGCCAGGGACATCAAGGAGGCGGCCAAGGCCATCACCGGAGGTGGCGGCGGACAGCCGGGGCTTGCGACTGCCGGAGGCAGGGACGCAAGCGGCCTTGGCGACGCCCTCGAGACCATGCTGAAAGCCGCGACAGGGAAATAACCGGGACACACACCGCCAACACACGTCAGGATGAAAAGGCTGGACAGATTCATACTTGGCTCGTTCGTAGGACCGTTCTTTGCGATCCTCTTCGTCGTCATTTTCATCCTGATGATGCAGTTCCTCTGGCTCTACATAGACGAACTTGTGGGCAAGGGACTGAGTTTCAAGGTAATACTCGAATTCCTCGGGTGGGGCAGCGCGACGCTTCTCCCGCTTTCCCTCCCGCTTGCCACGCTGCTCTCGTCCGTAATGACCCTCGGGAACCTCGGGGAAAACAACGAACTTCTCGCGATAAAGGCCGCCGGGATTTCGCTAAGCAGGGTGCTCATGCCGCTCATCATTGTCTCCGCTGTCATAAGCATCGGGGCGTTCTTCGCATCCAATGAGCTGATACCTGTGGCCTACAACAAAATTTTCACGCTCAGGGACGACATCGGCAAGACCAAGGAGGAAATCAAGATACCTACCGGCACATTCTACGACGGCATCGACGGCTATATCCTCAGGGTGGACGAAAGGGACAAGGAAAGCGGCATCATGCACGGGGTCATGGTCTACAACCACTCCGGAAAGAAAGGAAACACAAGCCTCACGCTCGCGGATTCGGCCATGATGAAGATGTCGGAGGACAAGACCTACCTCACCTTCATCCTCTACAGCGGCTCGAACTATGAGGAGACCAACACGAGGAAATTCAGGGACACCACCCTCCAGCTCCAGAAGATAGAATTCCAGAAGCAGGAGATGGTGATACCGCTCGAGAATTATGCCTTCACCAAGTCGGAGGACACCAGGTTCGGGGACGAGGTGAGGTCGATGAACCTCAAGCAGCTGACCCACAGGGAAGACTCCCTCGGAAGCGTGGACCACTCTGCCCAGATGGAGAACATCAAGAGATTCTACAGCGGCAGGACACTCCGGTACCATCATCAGATAGACACCTCCCTGAAAAGGAACGAGGACCTGAAGTCTGTGTTCAGATACGAGGGATTCGGGGAATGGGACGACATCAGCCGCAAGATAGAAGCCGAGGAGACAGCGAAGTCGAGGGTGAACGAAGCCATCGGAGAGCTCACGACATACGGACGGGAAAGATATTACAACACGTTCACTCTCAGAAGGATAGATGTGGAGATACAGAAAAAGTTCGCACTTGCCTTCGCATGCTTCATCTTCTTCTTCATAGGTGCGCCGTTAGGGGCTCTCATCCGCAAGGGCGGGCTCGGGACTCCGGCCATCATAGCCGTGCTGTTCTTCGTGCTCTACTGGGTGATAGACATATCCGGGAACAAACTCGCGAAGGACGGGGCTGTCTCCGCATTCGTGGGCGTGTTCATATCGTCGGCTGTGCTGCTGCCGATAGGGCTGGTGTTCACATGGAACGCCATAAATGACAAGTCCCTGATAGACACTGAAAGAATCGGGACGCTGTTCAGAAAATTCAAAAACAGGATACTCGGGAAGATGAGAAAGACGAGGATTGTCTTCATGGGGACGCCGGAATTTGCGGTGGCATCCCTCGATGCCCTCATAAAGCAGGGCTACAATGTCGCCGGAGTGGTGACAGTGGCGGACAAGGCGAGCGGACGCGGACTGAAGGTGAACGAAAGCGCGGTGAAAAGATACGCAGTGAGCCACAACCTGCCGGTGCTCCAGCCTGTCTCACTTAAAGACCCGGAATTCATATCGGCACTGAAGGCGTGGAAGGCCGACCTTTTCGTGGTCGTGGCTTTCCGCATCCTCCCGGAAGAAGTGTGGAGCATGCCGAAATACGGCACATTCAATCTGCACGCCGCCCTGCTGCCGCAGTACAGGGGTGCCGCCCCTATCAACTGGGCTGTAATCAACGGGGAGCACTACACCGGTGTCACCACCTTCATGATAAATTCCGGGATAGACACCGGGCACATCATTTTCAGGGAGCAGTGCCGGATAGAGGACAGCGACAATGCCGGGACAGTGCATGACAAGCTCATGGCACTCGGGGCCAGGACTGTAATCGAGACCGTGGAAGCCATCTTCGACAACAAGGTGGAGCTTCGTCTCCAGAAGAGCTTCATCCAGGGTTCGGAAGTGCTCAAGCCTGCGCCAAAGCTCAGCAGGGAGCTCTGCCACATAGACTGGGACAGGCCGGTCAGGGAAATATGCAACCTCATACGCGGTCTCAGTCCGTACCCTGCAGCATACACCGGGCTGGAAAAGGACGGGAATGTCGTCCAGATGAAGATATACGGGGCGGAAGCCATGAGCCGGGAGGCTGCTGACGCCCTGATGAAGAAATGCGGGATTGCCCCGGGGGCACCTGCCGGGACTGTCGTCTCTGATGGGAAGGAGTGCTTCGCCGTGCTCGCTGCAGACGGGGCCGTTTCTCTGACAGACGTGCAGATTGCAGGAAAGAAGAGGATGGCTGTGAAGGACTTCCTTGCCGGGTTCAGGGAGCCTGAGCTGTATTCCCTCACGAAAGGCACATCCTCACAAATCATTGACAGGTACAAGGCTTCGATACAATGATTGCAGACATGGGAAAGACAGCCGTGATAATCGACAACGGGAAATTCCCGACAAAGGAATATCCGAGATACCTGCTCTCGAAGGCGGACTACATAGTGTGCTGCGACGGTGCGCTTGCAAAGTTCTTCAGACACATGGAGCAGGTCTTCGGAGAGGAAAGGATGCCGGACGTGGTCATCGGGGACATGGATTCGATAGGCAGGTCCGTGAAAAGGCGGTTCACCGGTAAATTCGTCCACGAGACGGAGCAGGAGAACAACGACCAGACAAAGGCCGTGACCTATGTGATAGACAATTTCAAGGATGTCTCGGACATAATAATACTCGGGGCAACGGGAGGACGTGAGGACCACACAATCGGTAACCTGTCCCTGCTCATGGAATACAGCCGCAGATTTAACCCGTGCCCGCATATCGAGATAGTCTCCGACTGGTGCACGGCTTTCGCAATAACCGGCAGCACGGACATAAGTTGCGGAGAAGGCAGGAAATTCTCCCTGTTCTCCCCGGACAACAGCCTCACGATAAAGTCCACCGGCCTGCAATGGCCTACTGACGGGGTGGTGTTCGACAACTGGTGGAAGGCGACCCTGAACCGTGCTACGGAAGACACGGTCCATCTCGAATTCAGCCACAGGTCCATGGCCCTCGTCATCCTCGACTGACCTGGCTGAGACAACATGAGTTCGATGAATTAAGTCATCGAACTTCCGCTGAGGAGCAGAACGCAGTTCTGCGACGAGCCCCCAGCGAGGTCGGGAGCGGTTCATGAGAATGTCCGGTGGACATTCGAAAGTGAGCAGAAATGGGGGTGGCGCCCCTTGAATAGTCGAGAACGTTTTACGAGAATGTCCGATGGACATTCGAGAGTGAGCAGGGTCGCCACAGCGACTGGGGTTTAAGAAATTTGGATTTCGTAGAAATCCTTAACGCCAGTCCGACGAATTCCCTGGTCAGGGACAACATAAATTCGTCGAACTGACGTTAAAATAAATTTTGATAAAGTTCAAAACAGTTTCTAACTTTGTCAGGATACGGTTCATACCGTCTGTTAAAAACTTCATTGAATATTATGGCAGAAACAGAATATTTCCCGAGCATCGATGCCGTGGTGACGGCGTCCAGGATTCTTGACGAAGTCATAGACCCCACTCCGATGCAGCGGAATCCGGCACTTTCGGAAAAATACGAGGCTGACGTATTCCTCAAGAGGGAAGACCTTCAGATAGTCAGGTCGTACAAGATTAGGGGGGCATACAACAAAATCCGGACGATACCTCCCGAGGAGCTCAAGTACGGGATAGTGTGCGCAAGCGCGGGAAACCACGCCCAGGGTGTGGCGTTCTCCTGCAACAAGCTGCACATCATGGGCTCCATATACATGCCTACCACGACACCGAGGCAGAAGATAGAGCAGGTGAAGATGTTCGGCAAGGAATACATCGACATCGTGCTCACCGGAGACACTTTCGATGCTGCCAACAAGGAGGCCATGGAATATGCGGCAAAGTCGGGCAAGACATTCATCCCTCCGTTCGACGACAGGAAAATCATCGAAGGCCAGGCCACGATAGGCCTTGAGATTGAGAAGCAGATGAAGAAGCCTCTCGACTATCTGTTCATACCTATCGGAGGAGGAGGGCTCGCCTCCGGAATCGGAGCCTACATGAAACTCGCCTCGCCGGAAACGAAGATAATAGGAGTAGAGCCTGCCGGAGCCCCTTGCATGAAGACTGCAATAGAGAAAGGAGAGGTCGTGGAGCTCGAGAGCATAGACAAGTTCGTGGACGGCGCCGCGGTGAAGAAGGCCGGGAAACTCACATACGAAATATGCAGGAAGGTCCTCGACGACATAGTGGTGGTGCCCGAGGGTGCAGTGTGCACGACAATCATCGACATGTACAACAAGAGCGCGATTGTGGTGGAGCCTGCCGGAGCCCTCTCGGTGGCGGCAATGAGATTCTATGCCGACAAGATAAAGGGGAAATGCGTAGGATGCATAATAAGCGGAAGCAACAACGACATCACGAGGACTGAGGAAATCCGGGAGAAGTCCATGCTCTACGAGGGTCTGAAACATTACTTCATCGTCAGTTTCCCCCAGCGTTCGGGTGCATTCCTCTCCTTTATCAGGGACAATCTCGGCCCGAAGGACGACCTGGTGCTCTTCCAGTACATCAAGAAGACCAACAAGGAGGACGGGCCTGCCCTCATAGGTATCGAAGTGGAGACCAGGGAGGACTTCGAGGCCCTCGTGCACAGGATGGACGTAAACAAGGTGGCATACGAATACATCAATGAAAACAACAAGCTGTTCGAGATACTCATCTGAATATCCCCTCACATTGGACAGCAGGAACAACAGGAATAAAAATAACGGACTATGGCAAATTTTGATTGGAACAACCTCGGGTTCAGCTACAGGAAGACGAATACAATCCTGAGCTGCAGCTACAAAGACGGGCAGTGGGGCCCCGTTGAAAGCCACACGGACGACAACATTAAATTGAGCGCGTTCGCCGGTGCCCTGCACTACAGCATCGAATGCTTCGAAGGGCTGAAGGCATTCAGGGGCGCGGACGGGAAGGTCAGGATTTTCAGACCGGACGAAAACGCGGCAAGGCTCCAGCGTTCCGCAGCCTTCATGGGCATTGCAGCCCCGTCGACGGAGCTCTTCATCGAGATGTGCGTCAGGGTGGTGAAGGAGAACATCGACTTCCTGCCTCCATACGAGTCACAGGCTTCGATGTACCTCAGGCCTACCCTCATAGGCTCGAACCCGCAGCTCGGAGTGAAATCATCCACTGAATGCCTGTTCCTGATGCTCTGCGCACCTGTCGGAGCCTACACGGGAGGGAATCTCCAGCCGTCATGCACGGTGATTTCGAGAGACTATGACAGGGCCGCCCCGAACGGGACCGGGAACCTGAAGCTCGGGAGCAACTATGCAGCTTCGCTCTACTCATACAACCTCGCACACAAGCTCGGATATGAGGCTGTGCTGTATCTCGACCCGCTCACACACACCTGCATCGATGAATTCGGTTCATCCAACTTCTTCGCCATCAGGGACAACTCCTATATCACGCCGAAATCCGACACCATCCTCCCGTCCATCACCAACAAGTCTCTCGAGGCTGTGGCGAAGGAACTCGGGATGACAGTCGAAAGGCGCAAGGTCCCTGTAGAGGAACTTTCCACCTTCGAGGAAGTGGGAGAGTGCGGCACCGCAGTCGTCATCACCCCTGTATATCGCATAGACGACAAGCCTGCCCTCGAGTCCGGCGAAGTCACCACCTACAGCTTCGGACAGAAGGACCGGTGCGGCGAGAAGAGCCTGAAACTCTACAAGACCATACGCGGCATCCAGTACGGCGAGATAGAAGACCCGTTCGGATGGTGCATGTTTGTCGAATGATTCCGGACCGCAATGACGGAAAGGAAAGCCCGCGTCGTGCTTGAAGTGCCTGGAGGAGAACGGAAAGTTCTCCTCCATACTTGTTGTGCCCCATGCTCGTCCGCAATCATCGAATGCATGCTGGACAACGGCATCACACCGCTGATATACTACTGCAATCCGAACATATATCCGGAGGAAGAATACCTCAAGAGGAAAGATGAATGCTCGAGGTTCGCAAGGATGTCGGGGCTGGAGATTGTCGACGCGGACTACAGCCACGGAGAATGGCTCGGACGGATGAAAGGCCTCGAGAACGAACCCGAGCGCGGGGCCAGATGCCTCGAATGCTTCAGGATGAGACTCGTGTCCGCCGCCGGCTATGCCCATAAGCACGGCTACAGGGTAATCACCACCACCCTCGCATCATCGAGATGGAAAGACATCCGGCAGATAAACGAGGCCGGAGCATTTGCGGCGTCACTGTTCGACGATGTCGTCTGGTGGGACAGGAACTGGAGAAAGGACGGGCTGCAGGAAAGACGCGGTGAACTAATCCGTGAATACGGGTTCTATAACCAGCAATATTGCGGGTGTGAATTCAGCATGGCAAGGCTGGAAAATTTTTCTTAATTTTGCACGTTCTGGAAGGAAAAGCTACGGATATGAAGATAGGAGTATGCAGCGACCACGCGGGATTCGAGCTGAAATGCCGCCTCATCGGACACCTCAGGGACATGGGATATGAGCCTGTGGACTTCGGCACCTTTTCGCCGGAAAGCATCGACTATCCGGATGTGGCGCACCCGCTTGCGGCGGCTGTGGAGAAAGGGGACCCGGCCATAGGCATAGCGATGTGCGGCACCGGCAACGGAATGGCAATCACCCTGAATAAACATCAGAAGATACGTGCCGGGCTTGCCTGGGACAGGAAAATCGGGGAACTGGTCAAGCGGCACAACAACGCTAACATCCTCGTGCTTCCGGCAAGGTTCATATCCCCAGAGGAAGCCATGGCGACGGCAGACGCCTGGCTCGATACGGAGTTCGAAGGAGGGAGACACCAGAGAAGAATAGACAAGATTCCTTTATGAGTACACCGGCAGTCCTGACACGCAGTTCAACACTTTCCGGAAACATAGAGGACTACCCTGACGGGATTCTGATACCTCTGGACAAGCCCTACCGCTGGACATCGGCTGACGCTATCCGGAAGATAAAGTTCGCCGCAGTGCGGCATTTTTCAAAAAAGAACCTGAAAGTCGGGCATGCAGGCACGCTCGACCCTCTTGCCACAGGCATCCTCATCGTGTGCATAGGCAAAGCCACGAAGCTTGCAGAGACACTGCAGTCCCACGACAAGGAATATGTGGCGGAAATAGCATTCGGTGCCACCACCCCGTCGTACGACAAGGAAAAGGAGCCGGACAGATTCTTTCCGGCAGACCATATCGACGAAAACGCCATAAGGAAGGCACTCGAGACCTTCACAGGAGAGCAGGACCAGGTGGCCCCGCTGTTTTCCGCAAAATCAGTGGAAGGGGTCAGGGCCTACGAGATAGCCCGCAGGCTCATGAAGGAGAATGGCCCCGGAGGCATCGACGAGGCGGCCGCAGGGCTCATACGCAGTGCGCGGATAAGGATAGACTCACTCGAGCTGCTCTCGTTCACTTCAGGGACCGCAAGCCGGGAAACGCCATCCGTGGAAGTCAGCGGGAAGAGTTCCAGGATAAACGTGGCGGACAACAGCGGGCTCGGGCTTCCCGTGGCCACAATACGCATAAGATGCAGCAAAGGCACATACATCAGGTCATTCGCGAGAGATCTCGGGGAGGCGTTGGGAAGCGGGGCATATCTCGAAAACCTGCAGAGGAGCAGGAGCGGAGACTTCCGCATCGAAGACGCCCTTACAATCGGGCAGACTCTTGACATATTGAACGCAAACCGATGAGCATGAAAGACACGCAGACTGCCGTGAAGGCATCAGGTGCCGCACCGACATATTCATACAGGCAAATCTGGAACGTAGCGTATCCGATACTCATAAGCCTCATCATGGAACAGATGATAGGCATGACGGACACTGCGTTCATGGGAAGGGTCGGGAAGGTGGAGCTCGGGGCATCCGCCATAGCCGGCATATACTACATGGTCATCTTCATGATCGGCTTCGGCTTCAGCATCGGCTCCCAGATAATAATAGCGAGAAGGAACGGAGAAGGGAACTTCAGGGAGACAGGCAATGTCTTCTACCACGGAGTGTGCTTCCTGCTCGGTCTCGCCGCCATAATCGTGATACTCACCGAGATGTTCTCCCCGTGGCTCATGGGAAAGATGGTCTCTTCGCAGAATGTGGCGGAGGCAGCCTTGAGCTATGTCAAATGGAGGCTTCCTGGGCTTTTCTTCGCATATATCACAGCCATGTTCAGGGCATTCTATGTGGGGACCACGCAGACAAAGACACTCACCCTCAACTCGATTACGATGGTCCTGTCCAACGTGGTGTTCAACTGGATTCTGGTGTTCGGGAAATTCGGGGTCCCGGCTCTGGGCATTGCCGGAGCGGCCATAGGCTCAACCCTCGCGGAGCTGGTGTCGCTGATATTCTTCATAGTCTATACTGCCACAAGGACGGACTGCGCGAAATACGGTCTGGACAGATTCGGCGGCTTCAGTTTCAGGAAACTCGGGAACATCCTCACAATCTCGGTATGGACGATGGTGCAGAATGCAGTGTCAATCTCCACCTGGTTCATCTTTTTCCTGTTCATTGAACATCTCGGGGAAATGCCTCTTGCCGTGTCCAACATCATCAGAAACGTGTCCGGGCTCATCTGGATGGTCCTCATGGCGTTTTCGTCCACATGCAGCTCCCTCGTCAGCAACATTATCGGCAACGGGCATCCGGAAGCAGTGAAGGGCCTCGTCATACGCATACTGAAGTTCAGCTACGGAGCCGTGGCGGTGATTGCCGGGCTCATAGCCCTGTTCCCTCATGCCGTGATAAGGATATACACCAACATCCCGGACATAATCGAAGCCTCCGTGCCGTCGCTCTGGGTGCTCTGCAGCGCGTATATCCTCACGGTCCCGGCAAACATCTTCTTCCAGGCCGTGTCTGGGACAGGCAACACGAGGACGGCGTTCCTGCTCGAGCTCACCGCACTCGCGGTCTACATGGCCTACTGCTACTTCATAATGCATGTCATTGCTGCCGATGTGGCAGTGTGCTGGACAGCGGAGCATGTCTACGGAGGTGCGATGATGCTCCTGTGCGGATGGTATCTGCTGAGCGGCAAATGGAAGGACAGGGTCATCTGACAATCCTGTAGGACTTCATCTCCCTCTCGAGCGTCCTGTGTACAGGCTGTGATGAACGGCTTGCGTTTATCCTGCCGACGAGGACTTTCATGTACGGGTCAGGGAAAGCCGAGAGCCGCATCACATTGTCAGTGCACAGTTTCTCGAGAAGGGAATGGAACAGAGGGCCGTGGTCCGGGTGTCTCAGATGCACCAGTTCATGCAGTATCACATAATCGCACAGAGCCTCCGGCAGGCGGACAAGATTCAGGTTCAGGTTTATGTTCCCCCTCACCGAACAGCTTCCCCAGTTGGACGAGTTGTGCTTCACCGTCACCTTCCCGCATCTGAAGCCGAACCTGTCGGCAAAGAAGCCGAGCCTTTTCGGGAGTATGAGCTTAGCCTCGGCACGCATCACTTCCACAAGCACTTTCCTGAGCATCGGGTCCAAAGCCTTTCCACCCTCTTCCGGAATGTCTCCGGAATAGGTCACCGTCTTCCTGAACACCGGCTCCTCCGGGGAGAAGTACATCCTGCCCTTCACATCCCCGATAACCTCGGTGGCCACCGTCACCTCCGCTTTTCCTGCATCAGGGAACCGGCTGCCCCTTCTGAACACTATCTCGGACGTCTGGGTCCGGACTGTCGAGCCGTCATGCAGCAAGTCCACAGCCTTGCCGGAAAGCCTTGCAGCCTCCGACTTCGCCTTCTGCCGCGCGACAGTGGCTATCACCCAGTCCCGCTTGAGCATGAAAAACCTGAGCCCCTCGTCATAGGACAAGGGCTCAGGGATAATTACCTTGACTCCATCCTCGGGATGGACTCGTATTGAAATCCTGCGGCTGACGCTGCTCTTGGACAGCGTCACGGTGCCTATCGCAGAATCTTCATATATTCTTCCGGACACAGCCAGGACCGGGCTATCTGCTTCTCTCCGGACGAAGTGACCTTACAGTCTCGCCGGCACGCCAGAGCTCGCTTTCATGCAGCTCCTTCAGCTCGGCATTCAGTTTCTCGCGATAGTCCGGCTTGCTGTTGGAACTTATGGAAATCTGTGCCTCGTTCCCGGTTGCCACGCTTCTGTACAGTTCCTCGAACACAGGAAGTGTTGCGTCCCGGAATTTCTTCCACCAGTCGAGGGCTCCCCTCTGCGCGGTGGTGGAACAGTTGGCATACATCCAGTCCATCCCGTTCTCGGCGATAAGCGGCATGAGGCTCTGGCTGAGCTCCTCTACAGTCTCGTTGAAGGCCTCCGACGGAGTGTGCCCGTTCTCCCTGAGCACCTGGTACTGGGCTGCGAAGATACCCTGGATAGCTCCCATCAGCGTGCCTCTCTCCCCTGTCAGGTCAGAATAGACTTCACGTTTGAACGTGGTCTCGAAAAGGTAGCCGGACCCGACTCCTACACCGAGGGCGATGACCCTCTCGTATGCCTTTCCTGTGGCATCCTGATATATGGCGTAAGACGAGTTTATGCCCTTGCCCTGCAGGAAGAGCCTGCGGAGAGATGTCCCCGAGCCTTTCGGAGCCACGAGAATCACATCCACATCGGCAGGAGGCACGATTCCGGTCTTGTCGTTGTATGTGATGCCGAAGCCGTGGGAAAAATAGAGGGCCTTGCCCGGCGTGAGGTGTTTCTTCACGGCCGGCCATGCTGAAATCTGGCCGGCATCTGAGAGAAGGAACTCTATTATCGTACCTCTCTCGCATGCTTCCTCAATCTCGAACAATGTCTCACCCGGCACCCAGCCGTCCTCGACAGCCTTGTCCCAGCTTCCTGTGCCTTTCCTCTGCCCTACAATCACATTGAACCCATTGTCCTTGAGGTTCAGGGACTGGCCCGGGCCCTGGACTCCGTAGCCGAGCACGGCTATGGTCTCGTCCTTCAACACTTCCCTCGCCTTTTCAAGAGGGAATTCGGAGCGTGTCACAACATTTTCCTCCACTCCGCCAAAATTCATCTTTGCCATAATTCTTCCTTAGTTTTGATGATTTATCTTGTCATATACCTTCTTTCCCTTTTGGAAAGCAGTTCGCTCACCTTCTCCAAAGGTGATGCCGTAACCGCGACCCGTCCTGAACGGACGAACTGCCTGACGCAACCTATCCTGTCGAGCTCCGCATACAGGGAGTCGATGGCCTCCGTGGCCCCGGCGAACTCCACCACGAGATACTCCGGAGTCACCTCCACGATATGGGTGTTGTAGCCGCGCAGGAGCCTGCTCGTGTCCTCGCAGTTCTGGAACTCGTCGGTGGATATCTTGAACATCGCAATCTCGCTCTTGAATATCTCGTCATCCACGTAGCAGGAGGCGTTTATCACGTCGAGTTTCTTGTTTATCTGCTTGAGTATCTTGTCGATGTTCCTTGCCGTCGTCTTGCATGTTATGGTGAACTTGTGCACGTTCTTCATGGAAGACGCGGAAACGTTCAGGCTCTCGATGTTCACCTGAAGCCTGGTGAAGACCGACGCCACCTGGTTCAATATTCCCGAGATGTTCTCGGAATGCACTATTATGGTATAAAGAAGTTCCTTTTCCATAGCCAAGTCCTCAACATTCCATCAACATGTTATCTATCGACTGTCCCGGAGGTGTCATAGGCATCACGTTCCCCTCCTCCGCCACGCAAGCCTCGAGAAAGAAAGGCCCGTCCGTGGAAAGCATCTCCCTGACCGCATCCGCCAGGTCCTCCCTGCGGGTGACGCGCCGTGAAGGGATTCCGTAGGCCGAGACAAGCACCTGGAAATCCGGATTCATCAGGTGCGTGAAAGCGTATCTCCTGTTGAAGAACAGCTCCTGCCACTGGCGCACGTTCCCGAGATAGTTGTTGTTCAGGAGTATCATCTTCACCGGTGTACGGTATTCCATCACCGTGCCGAGCTCCTCGACCGTCATCTGCAGGCCCCCGTCTCCCATGAACAGGCAGACGGTCCTGTCCGGACACCCGAAAGTGGCCCCGATGGCGGCAGGAAGACCGAAGCCCATGGTGCCCATCCCTCCTGAAGTGATGATGCTCCGTTTGCGGGAGTACCTGAAATACCTTGATGCCATCATCTGGTTCTGCCCGACGTCGGTCACGAGCACGGCATCATGTCCGGTGGCCTCGCTCACCGCGTTCACCACCTCGCCCATGTTGAGCGGGCCCTCCTGCGGATAGAGTTCCTTGACTATCACCCTGTCGTACTCCTCCTTGCGGTATCTGTCGAAACTTGCGTCCCACTCCGAACGGTCCACCTTCACGAGCCTTTCGGTGAGCATGGCAAGAGTCTTCCTGCAGTTGCCGATTACCGGTATGTCAACGGGGACGTTCTTGCCTATCTCGGAAGGGTCTATGTCGAGGTGTATCACCTTGGCCTGCCTTGCGTATGTGGAAAGGTCTCCGGTGACCCTGTCGTCAAACCTCATCCCGACAGCTATGAGCACGTCGCACTCGTTTGTCTTGACATTGTTGCACCAGTTGCCGTGCATCCCGAGCATGCCTTTGTTGAGAGGGTGGGAAGACGGCATCACAGAAAGCCCGAGCAAGGTGCAGCCGAACGGCAGTGCACCCTTCTCCACGAAGGCCCTGAACTCCTCCTGGGCGTCTCCGAGCTCTATGCCCTGCCCGGCGAGCACAAACGGTCTCCTGGCTGAATTTATGGCTGCGGCAGCCTCCCTTATCCGGGTGATGTCAATCTCCGGGTCGTCGTCATAGCTGCGGATATAGTCCAGTTTCTCCGGTCTGTAGGAGGCCATCCCGGTCTGGGCGTTCTTTGCTATGCTCAACACCACAGGTCCCGGACGGCCGTGCTTCGCCACATAGAAAGCCCTGGCCACTACCCTGCTGATTTCCTCCGGAGAGCTTATCTGGTAGCTCCATTTGCATATAGGCTGTGTCACACATGTGAAGTCAACCTCCTGGAAAGCGTCCGTGCCAATCATGTCAACGGCAATCTGCCCCGCTATCACGACAACAGGGGTGCTGTCGAGCATCGCGTCCGCAATGCCGGTAAGAGTGTTCGTGGCTCCCGGGCCGCCTGTGACAAGGCACACCCCTACCTTGCCGGAAGACCTTGCATAGCCTTCGGCTGCATGCGTCGCACCCTGTTCATGCCTGACAAGAATGTGTTCAACTTCATCAAGATGGTCCATGAGAGCATCATAGACCGGCATTATAGCTCCTCCGGGATAGCCGAATATCGTGTCCACCCCCTCCCGGAGCAGAGACCGTATCAGTATCTCCGCCCCGGAAACCTGTCCGTTATCGTTCATATCCATCTGTCAAGTCCGTTTTCTGGTCCAGAATCCTTATGGCCCCCTTGTCTGCAGAGGACACGAGTCTTGCATAGGCCTTCAATGCCGTGGAAACCTTCCTTTCCCGTGCATGGGGAGTGAACGCCCTGCTTCCTCTGCCCATTTCCAGGGAGCGTCTTTCCTCAAACTCCCTGTCCGTGACGGCAGCCCTTATGCTGCGCGATTCTATGTCTATCTCAATCATGTCTCCGTCCTTCACCAGACCGATGTTCCCTCCGGATGCAGCCTCCGGGGATATGTGTCCGATGGAAAGCCCCGAAGTGCCTCCGCTGAACCGTCCGTCCGTGATGAGGGCGCACTCCTTGCCGAGGTGACGGCTCTTGATATAGGATGTAGGATAAAGCATCTCCTGCATTCCCGGGCCTCCTTTCGGACCCTCATACGAAATCACCACCACATCCCCGGCCTTCACCGCGCCTGAGAGAATCCCGTCGCACGCTTCCTCCTGGGATTCGAAGACCTTTGCCGGTCCGCTGAACTTCAGGATGCTTTCGTCCACTCCTGCTGTCTTGACTATGCATCCGTCCCCGGCTATGTTCCCGTAGAGTACGGCGAGGCCGCCGTCAGCGGAATAGGCGTGTGCCACATCCCTTATGCAACCGGCTGTCCTGTCGGTGTCCAGTTCCGGATAGATGTCCCCGCATTCCCCGAGCCTTACGGTGCGCTCCCACGACGGGGCGGCGAGATACTTCCTTTTTGAGGCAGGGCTCACGGACGGCCGCATGATGTCGTTTGCATCGAGGGCGGCCGCAAGGTCCGGGTAGTCCACCCGGCGCACACCCGTGTCGAGGAAACCGGCCCTGTCGAGCTCGCCGAGAATGCCCATTACGCCTCCGGCCCTGTTCACATCCTGGATATGGTAGCTGCTGTTCGGAGCCACCTTGCAGAGCACCGGGATTTTCCTCGAAAGAGTGTCGATGTCCTTCATGCGGAAGTCCACCCCCGCCTCGTTCGCTATGGCCAGAAGATGAAGGACGGTGTTGGTGGACCCGCCCATGGCTATGTCGAGTGACATGGCGTTCATGAAAGCCTGCCTTGTGGCTATGGAGCGAGGAAGCACGGATTCGTCTCCGTCCTCATAGAAAGCCTTCGCGAGCTTCACAATCAGGTCCGCCCCCTTCATGAACAGTTCTTTCCGCTCCCGGTGTGTGGCGAGCAGGGTCCCGTTCCCGACCGGAGCCATTCCGAGAGCCTCCGAAAGGCAGTTCATGGAGTTCGCGGTGAACATGCCCGAGCAGCATCCGCAGGTCGGGCACCCCATCCTCTCGAGGGCCGCCAGCTCCTCGTCCGGGACAGTCTCGTCCGCACCTTTCACCATGATGTCAATCAGGTCATAATCCTTTCCTGCCACCCTTCCCGCCTCCATCGGACCGCCGGACACGAAGACTGTGGGGATATTCAGTCTCATGGCCGCCATCAGCATGCCCGGGGTGACCTTGTCACAGTTTGAGATGCATATCATGGCGTCCGCACAGTGAGCGTTGCACATGTATTCGACGCTGTCGGCAATCAAATCCCTCGACGGGAGCGAGTAAAGCATGCCGTCATGCCCCATGGCAATCCCGTCATCTATTGCAATCGTGTCAAATTCGGCTGCGAAGCACCCCTGTGCCTCTATACGCTGCTTTATCTCCTGCCCTATGCCGTGCAGGTGGACATGACCGGGGACAAACTGGGTGAAGGAGTTGACGATGGCGATTACCGGTTTCCCGATTTGCTCCTCCTTCATGCCGTTGGCTCTCCAGAGCCCCCTCGCACCGGCCATCTTGCGGCCTGAAGTGCTTTTCCTGCTTCTGAGTTCTTTCATATATGCTCAAAAAAAAAACGCTTGCCAGCGGAATCCGTCTGCAGGCAAGCGCATGAATTATATAACCTTCAGGATTCCCGGATACTAATGTGCAGCAATAATGGAGATGACCGTAATGACCACCACCGATAGGGAAATGATAATGGAAATATTTCCGTTTGCAACCATACCCGGAAAAACTTTTTCGTATTCTCCAGTCCCAAAATTAAAACAATAATTTCAAAAATGCCAACAATTCGCATAGAAATTTCATCCGGAGACCGGCCGGGGCATCATTCCTCCCCTATCCTTCGGGCTATGAAGTCTCCCGTCTGCTCCGTACCGTAACGGCTGCCGGGGATTATGTCCGGGGTGCACACCCCCGAAGCTATTGCATATTCGCATGCCCGTCTGACGGCGGCCCCCTCCTCGGCAAGGCCGAATGCATCCTCGAGCATCATCGCCGCCGACAGGATTGTCGCCACAGGATTGGCTATGTCCTTGCCTGCAGCCTGCGGGAACGAACCGTGTATAGGCTCGTAGAGGCTGCGCTCCGCTCCGGAAGAAGCTGAAGGCAGGAGGCCTATCGAGCCGTTTATCACACCGGCAAGGTCGCTCAGAATGTCTCCGAACATGTTCTCGGTAAGGATGACATCGAAGTCGCGCGGGTTCGAGACCATCTTCATTGCAGCATTGTCCACAAAGAGGAAGTCCAGCTGCATGTCGCTGTACTTCTCCTCATGGAGAGCCTTTACAGTCTCCCTCCACAGCCGGGATGTGGCAAGAACGTTGGCCTTGTCGACCAGTGTTACCCGGCCATGCCTTCTCGCCGCATAGGAAAAAGCCACCTCGGCCACCCTCTCTATCTCGGCCCTGGAGTACACGCATGTGTCGAATGCCTTGTCACCAGCCTCGTTCCTGCCCCTCGGCTCCCCGAAGTACATGCCGCCAGTGAGTTCCCTCACCACTATGAAGTCGGCTCCGCCGACAATGTCGTCCTTCAGCGGCGAGGCCGAAAGCAGGGACGGATAAGGTTTCACCGGCCTTATGTTGGCGAACAGGCCCAAAGCCTTGCGCATCCTCAGCAGACCCTGCTCCGGGCGCACTTTCGCAGTGGGGTCATTGTCATACTTCGGGTCTCCTATGGCTCCGAAAAGCACGGAGTCGGAAGTCATGCACACCTCGTGCGTAGCTGCCGGATACGGGTCGCCGGTCCTGTCTATTGCAGACGCCCCTACATCGGCATACCTGTATATGAATCCGTGGGAATACCTGGCGGCGACCGCGTCAAGCACCTTCACGGCCTGCCTTATTATCTCCGGGCCGATTCCGTCGCCCGGGAGCACTGCTATCGTCTTCTTCATGATGTATTTGAATTTTCTACCTTTTACCACCTTCCTGCCTCGAGTTTTCATAGCGCAGGATGGATTCCTTGTCCGAGAGCAGGTAGTCTATGTCGGAATAGCCCTTCATGAGACATTCCTTCTTGTATCCGTTGATTTCGAACCTGTACTCCCCTGCCCCCGGCACAGAGATGGTCTGCTCGCCGAGGTCTATCTTCAGGACAGTGTCCGGAGCCTTCCCGAGAGTTTCCGTCACTTTTGCGAGGTATTCCTCGGACACCTGGACAGGCAGCAGACAGTTGTTCAGGGCATTGTTCCTGAATATGTCGGCGAACGATGAAGAAACCACCGCCTTGTAGCCCGCATCGTGCAGGGCCCACGCCGCGTGTTCACGGCTTGAGCCGCAGCCGAAATTGTTTCCGGCCACGAGTATCACACCTTCCTGCCCTGAGAGGATGTTGTCCCGGACAGGTGTGCCGTCGGCGTCATACCGCCAGTCGTAGAAGAGTTTCTCCCCGAAGCCTTCCCTTTCGGTAGTCTTGAGGAAACGGGCCGGGATAATCTGGTCGGTGTCTATGTTATCGACAGGGACCAGCACGGCCCTGGATTCTATAATGTCTATCTTTTCCATGTCTTACGAAAATTCACAGGATTGTGTCACAATGCCGGTACGGATGAAGGTATGCGTCCGGTGACGGCGGCTTCTGCTGCGACAAGAGGTCCGGCGAGGATTGTCCTCGCCCCGTATCCCTGACGCCCTTCAAAGTTCCTGTTCGAGGTGGAGACTGCATACTTGCCCTCGGGAATCTTGTCAGCATTCATGGCAAGGCAGGCCGAACAGCCCGGCTGCCGTATCTGGAACCCTGCAGCCCGGAGAGCGTCCCCTATGCCTTCCGACTCTATCCTGGACGCCACCTCCCTGGAGCCCGGGACAAGCCACACCACCACGTCATCAGCCTTCCTTCTCCCGGCCACGGCCCTGGCAAAGGCCCTGAAGTCCTCGATTCTCCCGTTCGTGCACGAGCCGACAAACACATAGTCCACTTTCTTGCCGGCCATAGGCTCACCCTTATGGAATCCCATGTATGCCAGGGCCTTGCTGAAGGTGGAAGCGTCGCACCCGACAGCACTGTCAGGAATCACACCGTCCACCGGAACACCCATGCCCGGGTTCGTGCCGTATGTGACCATAGGCCGTATCTCAGAAGCGTCGAAATGGTACTCCTTGTCGAATACCGCATCGGCATCCGTTTTCAGGCTGCTCCAGAGAGCCATGCACTCCTGGAATTTCTCACCCTCAGGAGCGAACCTTCTGCCACGGATGTACTCGAATGTGGTCCTGTCCGGAGCCACCATCCCTCCTTTCGCCCCCATTTCTATGCTCATGTTGCAGACAGTCATCCTGCCCTCCATGCTCATATTGCGGAAGACTTCGCCCGCATATTCCACGAAGCATCCCGTACATCCGTCCGTGCCGAGCCTCGATATCACATGCAGTATCACGTCCTTGGGTGTCACATCGGCCGCGAGGGTCCCGTCCACGGTAATCCTCGCCTGGCGGGGCTTCGACTGGAGGAGGCACTGGGTGGCCAGCACCATTTCCACCTCGCTTGTCCCGATGCCGAAGGCAATGTTCCCGAATGCACCGTGGGTGGCAGTGTGGCTGTCCCCGCACACCACCGTCTGCCCGCAGAGCACGATTCCCTGCTCGGGGCCCACGACATGCACTATCCCGTTGCCCGGGTCACCGAGAGGAAAATAGGTTATCCCGTTGGCTGCGGTATTCGCGGCAAGCTGCTCCACAGCCTTGCGGGACGCCTCGTCGGCGATAGGCTTGTCCTGGTCGAGTGTAGGGACATTGTGGTCGCACGTGGCGAATGTCCTGTCCGGACGGAACACTCCGAGCCCTTTGCGCCTCAACGCGCTGAAAGCCTGCGGAGATGTGACTTCATGGATGAGATGACGGTCGATATACAGGACATCCGGACCGTCGGGAATGTGTTTCACGATATGGGCATCCCATATCTTGTCGAAAAGAGTCTTTCCCATGTCATAATATCTTTGAGATAGCGTTCACGTATGCCTCGACGGAAGCCGTCACTATGTCGGTATTGGCGGAGAAGCCGTAGTATATGTTCCCCTTGTTCTCTATCTGGATATGCACCTTCCCGACATCGTCCGTGCCTCTGGTTATCGCCTGCACGAGGTATTCCTCGAGATTTATCTTCCTGTGGACAAGGCTTCTGACAGCCTTGAAAGCCGCGTCGACCGGGCCGTTTCCGCTGGATGTCGCCACGCAGTCCTCCCCGTCTATCACGAGCTTCACGGTGGCCATAGGTATGGAGTTCCTGCCGCACACCACCTGGAGATATTTCAGATGCATCCTCTGCTTGAGCTTGTCCTGGGTGACTCCGGCTATCATGTAGAGGTCGGAATCGTTTATCTCCTTCTTGCAGTCCGCCAGCTTGAGGAACTTGTCGTATGCCGAATCGAGCTCCTCCTTGTTCATGTGGATTCCGAGCCTCTGCAGATGATGGTTCAATGCAGCCCTGCCGCTTCTTGCAGTAAGCTCGATGGTGGAGTCGTTCACGCCGACATCGGCAGGGTCTATGATTTCATAGCTCTCCCTGTTCTTCAGCACCCCGTCCTGGTGTATGCCGGAGGAATGCGCGAAGGCGTTCCTGCCGACTATCGCCTTGTTCGGCTGCACAGGCATGCGCATAAGTGTGGATACGGAATGCGACACCTTGTAGAAATTCTTTGTCACGATATCCGTGTATACAGGAATGTCCTTGCGGCATTTTATGGCCATAACGACCTCTTCCATCGCAGTGTTGCCGGCCCTTTCGCCCACTCCGTTGATTGTCACCTCCACCTGGCGGGCTCCGTTAAGCACACCGGAAAGGGTGTTGGCCGTGGCCATCCCGAGGTCGTTGTGGCAGTGCGTGGATATTATGGCACGGTCGATATTCGGCACATGTTCGCACAGATACCTTATCTTTGCCCCGTACTCTTCCGGAAGGCAGTAGCCCGTGGTGTCCGGGATGTTCACTACTGTCGCCCCGGCCTCTATCACGGCCTCTATGACGCGTGCAAGATACTCGTTCTCGGTCCTCCCCGCGTCCTCGGCATAGAACTCGACGTCATCCACGAACCTCCTGGCGTATTTCACGGCCGCCACGGCGCGCTCGAGAATCTCCTCCCTGTTGGAGTTGAACTTGTACCTGATGTGGTAGTCGGATGTCCCGATGCCTGTATGTATCCTTTTTCTCCTCGCGAAATGAAGGGCGTCCGCAGCTGCATCGATGTCTTTCTCGACGGCTCTCGAAAGGGCGCATATCGTGGACTCGGTGACAATTTTGGATATTTCCACTATGGACTTGAAGTCGCCCGGGCTCGAAATCGGGAATCCGCATTCGATGATATCCACTTTCATGGCCTCGAGCTGCTTTGCCAGTTCTATCTTCTCGATGGTGTTCAACTGGCATCCGGGGACCTGCTCGCCATCCCTGAGCGTCGTGTCAAAGACATAAAGTTTCTGCTCCATAATCATTGTGTTTTTTAAGTCCGTATTCACGCAAAAACAAAAAGCCTCCTGGAGAAACTCCGGAGGCATAATGCTGATGCAATATTTTGTTGCACACAGAAATACAGCACGACATACCGCAGAGTTTCAGAAGACTGAATCCCTTAGCATTGATAGTCGGAGTGTCTGTGCGAAAACCATATCGTTTCTGATGTTATCCTTACAAATATAGTTTTTTTTATTTACAAAAAACAGTTTGTCCGGAAAAATCTGCGAATCAGCCTAAATTGAAACCCGATGTTAAAATATGGATTATGATAATAGGTTATCTTAGAGTAAGCACTGGAAAGCAGCATCCTGCAAACCAGAAAGACGAAATCGAAAGATTCGCAATTCAGAAGAACATGAAAGTGGACCGCTGGGTGGTGGAAGTGGCCAGCGGAAGCAAGAGCGAGAAGGAGAGGAAGCTTGGCAGGCTCCTGAAGACAATGCAGAAGGACGACACCCTCATTGTCACGGAGATATCGCGACTGAGCAGGACCCTGACCGAAATAATGGGCATCATGGGGAAATGTCTCGAGAAAGGCATCAGGCTCTACACCACGAAGGAAGGCTACACCTTCGACAACACGATAAACAGCAAGGTGCTGTGTTTCGCGTTCGGGCTCGTCGCGGAGATAGAAAGGAACCTGATATCCATGCGCACCAAGGAAGCCCTCGCCCTCAGGAAGGCCGAAGGGGTGGTGCTCGGAAGGAGGAAAGGCAGCGTCACCAAGACGAAGATTCTCCGTGAGAACAAGGAGACGATAATGAAGATGCTCCTCGAAGGCAGAAGCATCGGCTCGATATGCCGTACATTCGACACTTCAAGGGACACATTCAAGAAATTCCGGAGAAGCCATGCCGAAGTGGAGGAGGCCTTTGCCTTCGGGAAAGCCTGCCGCAAGACAGGAGCCTGACTCACTCAGCGGACGGGGTGGCGGAGGCGAAGTCTTCCGGAGTGGCATCCCGGACACAGCGGTATGCCACTAGCCTGGACTGGCCGACACGTTCTCCCTTGTCACCGAGACAGGAAATCTGCGTGCCGTCCCACCTGAACGCAACACGCACCTTCTCGTTCGAGAATCTCGTGCAGCAATAGACGTACTCATTCCGGTTTCCGACGATGAACCGCCCGGAATTGGCCGACATCACAGTCAGTTCCGCGAGATTCGGGACCCTCCAGTGCCCTTTTCCGCTGACAGGGTCGTTCTCCGAGCCTATCCAGTAGTCCGCGCACGGGTTCTCTCCGCTGTTGCCGACATTCAGGATGTCATCCAGCTGGGCCGTGCCGCCCGGAGACTTGCTTCCTATCACAAGTCCGTCGTAGAACCTGTTCTGGAGATCGTCTTCAGTGTGCTCGTTCAACTGGGAATCCGTCCTCACCGGCCTGTACAGGTTATTGTCGAACTTGTCCCGGAAATCCAGGAGTTCGCAGCCGTCCGGAAGAGTGTAGAGGTCATACATCGGGTCTGCCGGGACTGAGTTATTCCCGGGGTCCGCCGGAAGATGCCGTATGCACCGTATCGGCAGGTCGGCATTGGTCTGGACTCCTCCGTACGCACCTTTCTCGACAGCCCAGAATGTCTCTTTGCCGTCCGTGCTGGTATGGTACAGCACTCCGTCGGAATAATAGTTTTCCGGGTACCAGTTGTCATTGTCGGGCCAGCCGTCGCCATTGGTGTCAGAACCTCTGCGCATGGTGCTCTTGTCCCCGATATACAGATTCGACTCGTTGGACATGGCTATGGACCCCATGCCCAGCCTCAGGTATTCGTTTATGGACGGCAGATACCAGCGCACTTCGTCGTCATCAATCACATTGTCCCCGTCGAGGTCTCTGTTGCGGGACATGCATGCATAGTACGCCCTCACCACATTGTTGTTGGATCGGCCCTCCCTGTAGGCTCCGTCGAGTTTTCTGACACCTGTGACATTTCCCGTGTATCCGTTCCTGTCGGCATTGAGATAGTAGTCCCATCCTCTTGTCCGGGAGTAAACCATGGTTCTCTGGTTAGACCGTCCGTCGGAATCGCTCGACCCGGACGAGACAGGAGTTCCATACCGGCTCAGAGGGGTTTCATTGAACGTTTCCATCCCGAATCCGTTGAGGTCCGTCGCTGCGGTGTTGTAGAAAGACTGCATGGCTCTCTGGGAAATGTTGGTGTGCACGGTGCTGTAGGAACTGTTCCCGTCCTCGGAAGTCTTCACATCCATGCTTATGAGCATCCTGCGCTGCGTCTTGTTCACGAACTGCCCCCAGGAGACACTCCGGCCGGTGTTCACAGGGTCCGAGGCGTAGTAGTATTCGTCCACGAATCCCGTGAATCGTGCGACATAGGCCCCGTTCTGCCTCACGACCGTTATCCCGTCCTCGCCTCTCGCGACTCCGGCACTGACACTTTCTCTCTTCATTATCTTCTCCACGACCTTCCCCATCTTCACGCAGGCATCGTAGACATCCAGCAGATACGCGGATTCACTCTGGGAATCACGTCCGTCCTGAGCCTTCCATGCAGGCAGCCCGGGATATGGCTCGATGGCAGTCCCTGTCTGCGGCCAGAATTCCACCCACTTGTAGTCCAGTCCGGAAAGTGCGGTTTCCTTGTCCACGCCTTCCGAATAACTCTGATAAGGTTTCAGTTCGGCCGTGGAATTGAACGGGGTCTCTATTGTCACGATGAGGTGATTGCTTATCGCTTCCGGATATGTCATTGTCCCTCCGGAGGCGGCCATGGTGTTCCCGGCAGCCTCGGCTATGGAGGAAAGGTCATACTCGAGATACACCTGTTCGAAATGCGAGTCGAGAGAATAGTTCCTCGTGTTCTCCGAGGTGCTCACGATGCTTCCTTCTGCTCCGGGCTGGCGTTCCACGTCAGTCTGGGCCTCTATGCGTATGCTTTCTATGCCCGTCACGGACATTGAGTAGATATACCTGTGATTGCGGATTACGGTGAAATCTCCCCACTTGTCACCGCTGAAGTCCCCCAGATGGACCGTGTACGAGGTTTCGCCCGCATGGACGAGGTTCCCGTCGGCATCTGTCTCTGAATAGTTCCCGTTTATGACCACGTATGTGGCGTTCAGAGGGGCGTTTGTCCACAGCTTGTGGGAAGGTTTCGCTTCGTCTGTCCCGTGGCTGTCCCATTTTTCACGCGCGGAATAGGACGTGCACCCGTCGGCATATTCCTGTATGTTCTCCGGAATGAAGAACTGGAAGCTGTACACGCCTTCGGAAGGAGGATTGATTGTCTTCCGGGAACCGTCATAGTAGAATTCGCGGTATGATTCGTCCGGGTCCGTCTCTATGCCACGGCCGGGAGCGAGCCGCGTCCCTGCCGGGATATTGTAAAGATAGTAATTCGTAGGCTCGAAAGTGACCGTGTGGCCGTCCGTCGTCTCGTATTCGGACTTTATGCTGAACTGTATGTCCGCCACGCACCTGTCCAGATACAGGTTTCCGGAGGCGCGGCCGTCCACGCCTATGGTAATCACGTCGGCACCGGTGGATATCATCTGCTCCTCATCGAATGTCGGGGTGTTCCCCCTCGAACTCAATCCTCTTTCGAGGAAGAATATCCTTGTCCCGAGCTCCGCCGATGAGCTGCCTCCCTCTGCAAGTTCCTTGAGGGAAGCGATGTATTCGGATATGCTGCCCCACCTGCCTTCCTGCACATTGTAATATTCCCAGCTGTTGTCGCTGACATAGTTGCCGACTGCGCAGATGCGCTTTATTCCTGATGTCGCGGAAAATGTGGCGCGGTAGGTGCCGTCAGTGCCGGAAGACAGGGTAAGGCTGCCGTCCGCAGTCTCGACAATCTGCTCGCACCTTTCGCCGGTCGAGTTGAATATGAACAGTATGAGCGAGGTCAGGTTTGAATATGAGCCTGCCTTTGTGACCACCGTCTCCGCGACGCCTGATGTCCCGAGGTCAAGGGAGACCTTCACAGGCACACCTTCCTCTACCGCATGCCCGAGGTCCTCCTCGACGCATCCGGACATGGAAACCAGGGCTGCAAGCCCTGCCGACAATATAGCTCTGCACTTCATGACAATCTGTTTTTCAATTCAGCGACGGTCAGCTGAAAGGCGGTATCTCTACCTCGTGGTCCGTCCAGTCCTCGATGATGACATTGAGGGAGACATCCACCTTTTCGTTTATGACTGCCTTCACCTTGAGCCAGTCGTTCGGGGACACCGCCGGGAGATATATCCGCTTGGTTCTTGCGGCACCGTTGACCGAATATCCGACATCCACGATATAGGTCCTGACAGATGTCTGATAAGATGTCCCTGCGGGCAGGACATCGGGGTCGGATGACCCGTAGGTGTCCGGCAGGAGATAGGTCTCGGCCCCGGGGATATTCTGCAGGGACGCCTCATCCAGCGACCCTCCGGCATTTACAGTCCCGATACTCACCGGCGAATCGAGCAGGTCCTGCCCCGCCGAGCCGTTGAACCAGTCCCCCGGATTGCCGTCCGCAGAGAAATAACCTGCGCTTCCGGGGCCCTGTCCGGCCAATGTGACCGAGTTTACGGAGACAGTGGTGGACTCCATGCTCTTGGCGAAATAGAACGACATCCTGGCCATCGCCCTTGTCACGTCAATATGGATTATCTGCGGGAGTGCGCTGCCTTCCCGGACAAGGAAAGTCATGTTGTTGTCTCCCGTGACATCCCCGGTCCTGACATTCGACATAGGGATGACGGCAACACGGGCATTCTGGTCCAGGCCTTCGAATCTGACATTCTCTATGTCACTTCTCGAGGATTCCGGGCCGAGACCGGAGTCCGGCTCCACCGAACCGTCATTTGCGAGCACATAGAAATCCACCGGACCGCTGGCTGTGAGGTCCAGACTGAATCGGTGGGGCCCTGCTCCGGTAATGTCCCGGTAATACCCGTAGCCTACCATCTCCTCATGCTGAGGATTGCCGGGGTCGTGCTTGAAGGCGAATATCCTCACTGAACGGACCGGATCGGTCTCGTCAACCGGAACGGACCGGGATGAGGAAGACCCGGAGGAAAGCACGAGGGCCACCTCCGCCGGACCTCCGAACACCACGGCGTTGTCCGTGACGACATCCTTCGCACAACCTGACAGGATGAGAAGCGTTGCCGCAATATATGTCCCTATTGTCTTCATAAGGCACTTGTCAGTCAAAACCTGGCTTCACATCTTCTATATTCCATTCCACTGTTTGTATCCCGTAAGGGCCGAGTATGATTCTGACCGGTACGACGGCCTCCTGTATTCCGTCCACACCAAGCCCGTGGTTTGCAAGGAACCGGGGCACAGACAGGGAATATATCTCGCTTCCGTCGGAAGGGTCAGTGATGACGAGCCTGTTTTCGTCCTGCTCCGAAAAGCGCAGGACATTGTACACGAGGATATAGGACTCTTCGTCTTCAGGGTCTTCCATCAGCTCCGGGAACACATCGCACCGCTGTCCGTCCGAAGGATTGTTGAAGAAATCCGTGTACGCCGGGCATCCGGAGTGGGAGAAACTGATGCGGGCGTCGGGGGCGGCATCCGGTCCGAATGCACCCCTGAACCCTTTAAGATGTACATACATGTCTATATGCGCACTCTCGAATTTGCAGGTAGCGTGCACATCCTGCAACGACTCCGGCACGGAAATCTCCAGCTCGCTGAAATACAGCGGGTCAGTCCCCGTGAACTGCTCCGTTCCGCGGAACATCACCGGTTCGGCCACTCTGGCCTCGTCATAGGATGTCTCCACCTGCGTATTCTCCATCACATTTCCCCAGCAGACTATTCTGTAGTCGCCCGGGGAAAGGCTCAGATGCGTTCCCTGCTCCCGGTCCAGGACAGGACTGTCCAGAACAAGTTCCCCTGCAAGAGACTTGTCTGAAGCCCTGTAGATGTACATGTTCACCCGGTCTATCTTGTCAGGGAAAATATCCGTGTCCCCGTCTCCGGTATATACAAAGTCCAGAAACACATCGCACGGACAGTCCGAGCGGTCCTCGCGGATACAGCCCGCAAGGACACCGGCGACAAGGGCGAGTGCCATCAGAGATATGGACTTCTTCAGCAACATGGTTCCACGTATATTTCCCGGACCTGTCCCATCAGCCTATTCGAAAGAAGGAAGCACAGGAACTTCGTTGTATTCGAGCACTTTCACGCTCACGATGATGTTGTAGTCATCCGAAGACACCGTACCTCCCGTCATGTTGAAAGGATTTATCTGTACCTCGGACATCCTGTATATCGTATTCGGAGCCACGGTTACGGCATCTCCCGCCGTGCCGCTGTTGTCCTCCACGAATCCGGTCACATTGGCATAATAGATATTGCCCTCTGTGCTTGCGGTAGTGAACACGAGTTTGGCCGTGAGCTGGTCGTAGAGTTCGGTACCCTCCTGCACTTCCTGAGTAGTCTTGTCATCGATTATGGAGACAATGTCGAAACCGGCTATCGCAGCCTGGTCGAACTCGAACTGGAAGTGGAACTTCGGAGCGATGAAGCCGGATGCGGCTGACACGGACTGCGCCGTGCTGGTCACATCGAACGGCACAAGGAAGTTGAACGGTACGCAAGTCGTGCCGTTGCCATTGAAATAGACGTAGCTTTCACCGTCCGGACCCGGCTCATCAGCGAACAGGTTTCCGTATGCATTGTCGGACCAGTTGCTGTAAAGCGTGACAGGGCTGACATTGAGATTGGCCCTGAGGCCTGCGGCATCCTCCCACACGCCACCGGAAATCATGTTTCCTGCAGGTGTCTCGAAGTAATCGCCCGTAGTTGGAGCCACTGGAGCAAGAGTCCCGTAGAAATCGGACATGTAGATGCCCGTGAGCTTAGGCTGGAAGCCAGTCCATGTCACGGTCCATGTCTGGTCGGCTTCACCCTGGATTTTAGTGCTGCCGGAAACGAGTGACGACACCTTGCCTATCTCCAGTCTGGATATCACCGGACGGATGGACACTGCGGCAGTATAATACTGGGCTGCCATCTCCGCGCCGCCTTCAATGATGTCATCTCCCACACCGCCGGCAACCTCGTTGCCTATCGGAGACAGGTCGACGTCTGCTCCGGCATAGAGCACGTCATCGTTCTCGAGAGTACCGTACATTTGCAGAAGGTCCGCGGAAATCTGGCTCACGTTCGCACCCTTTGTCAGGAGGGCTGACTTGGAGTTGGCCACGACATAGACACGGGACACTCCGTCAAGGCCTATGAACCTGATCTTGTTGTCGGTCGGAGAAGTGATTGCATTCCATGCGTCCTGATTCTCGGTTGCGCTCAGACGGTAGGAATACTGGATGACATCACCGGCTGTGGTGAAATAGATGTCGAGCTGGCTGATGCCGGATGCCTTGAGCCAGGAGCCGTCTCCCTCCGTTATCTGGGATTTTGTCATCTTGACACCGTTGATGCTCAGTGTCACGGACTTCACTCCGGAATCAGGGTTCCCTTCCTCCGTACTTTCAATGTTCTTGCTGCATGCCGCGAATGTGAAAGCGGCAATTGCGCAAAAAGCAAACAATGAATAACTTTTCATGATTTTATCGGTTTAATTGATTATGACAACATTATATGTCAGTTCTTCAGAGCTGGTCAATGACGGCTGCCAGCTGGTTCAGGTTATGGGAGGCGTTCAGGCAGCCGGCTTCCGCCGCCGCCGAAATGGCCTCCATGGCTTTTTCATATTCACCGCATCCGGCGTACGCCACGCCGAGCATGTTGACGAGTTCAGGCTTTCCGGAAAGGTCAAGGGCTTCAAGCAGTCCCGCTGCCGCTTCCGGGTCTCCGGCTTCAAGGGCGGCAAGAGCCCTGTCTCCGACCACGGCGGGGGCATCCGGGTAATACTTTGCAGCCATCCGCATGGCGTATCCGTATTCTGCAGAGTCTTTCCCGTATGAACCTGCCACCATGTACATCTCGCTGAGGCTAAGGTCGGACGGATTCTCATATATCACCTTGCGGGCCTGGTCGAGGTCGAACCCCTTCACAGAATATTCCACCCTGTAGGTACAATGTCTTAGATACGGGTATATGTTTCTGAGAAGCCACACGTATCCGCTCCTGGACACAAGGTCGATTATGCGGCGTTCGCATCCGTCCCTGTCGGCTCCGTATCCGTCGATTATCTCAAGCACGGCATCCTTGTCACGGAAATCTGAGGCCGCGAGGGCGCTCCTGAATCCCTGCCAGTCTTCCCCTCCCCACTCCACGTGCACGAGGGATGTGTCAATGTCGTTGTGTCCGGCTATATACCGGGCAAACGACGTGGCCCTGTCGTACGACAGCTTCATGTTATAGTCCCAGGAACCTTCCGGGGACGCATACCCTGCCACATAGACCCCTTCTATCTCTATGTAATTCTTCTCCTTGACAAGGGCGATGGAATTTGTCACTGTATCCAGCACGGCAGCATTGTCCTTCCACCAACCGAGAATCTCGTAGTTGTCCCATCTGAACTGGAGACGTGCGATACGGCTTTCCTCCCTGTGTTTCACAGGCTCAGGCTCGGGTTCTATCCCGGAAGTCTTCCATACCGGCACGAATCTCGGCAGCACCGGACCACCGAGACCTGTCTCGGACTCGCCTTCCCCGCAGTCTGCACACCCGGTGACGGACTCCCTCATGACGAGACTGCCGTCAAGCATTCCAACATTATAAGGTATGACCGACAGATAGGAGTATTCCTGTGCCGAACCGTTCTTCCTCACCACCACGGCCAATGCGGAGTCCCTTTCAGGATAGCTGTCTTCTCCGAGTGCCTCCTTCCTGACAAAGACCTTGTTCCTCGTCCTTCCGTCCACCACGAATGTCCCGAAAGCGTATTCATGCGCCCCGTCGGCAGACACGAGCACCGGTGTCAGGGAGACCGTATGCTGCGGCTTTATCTTCATGCTGTCAAGGACTATCCGCATGCTCAGGCTCACTTTCCGCCCGGCCTTTCCTATGCTCGTCTCCTCAAACTCAAGTGCATCCATATAGCTCACCGTCCCGCGGTCGGGGGTCACGCTGCCCGACGCCGGATGAGAAAACCCTGCATACAGAAGGACTGCAACGACATATATCAATATCCCTTTCATCATCATTGCCTCCTAAAGTATTATGAAAATGACCGATACGGCCGCCTTGGTTATGCCGAAATAGTCGTGGTGTTCGTTGCCGAGCCAGGCTCCGCAGACAGGCTGTTCGTAGACACCGTAGTCAGAGCCTACATAGCCCACGCCGAGGTTGAGTTCGAGATTCCATCTTTTCCCGAGCAGCCACTGGTAGCCGTAGCTTACACCTGCACCGTAATACCAGCCTTCATGGCGCATCGTCCTGCAGTCCCCGAAAAGGCTGAAAGGTGTACGCACCTTCCCCACATTGAATTCTCCGCCATGGATATGCAGACCGAAAAAGTGTCCGTTGAATTTCTCGCAAAGCCAGTATCTCGCCTCCGGCTGCACGAGGAAGTGCTTCCATTTCCTGTTGTCCCGCCAGTCCCATGCATTGTAGTTTCCCGACACGTCGATGGTCCATTTCGGGGCGAGAGCTATCTCAGCACCGAGATTTATGGAAGCCGTGGCATCGTAAAGAAGATTTGTCTTGACAGCAAAATTTTGAGCATCCGCCTCCCGAGTCACCGAAAGCGACAGAAAAAGGCCTGCACACAGTGCCAGAAGAGGCCTTGGACGGATGTCTTTACGATTAAACATACGTTTAAATCTTAAACGTACATTAAAAAATGAAAACAGGAAAAATCGTAAGCGAAAATGCGCCGGGAACGGCTCCAGAGCCGGATATATGTCTGATGTCAAAGATTTTAAAACCAATATTGATTTTTAAATATTGAGAAATTGAAAATAATATCTAACTTTGCACCGACTATTGCTTTTAAATGTACGTTTAAGATTTAAACGTACGCTTAATCATCATTCAGCCCTTGAGGGGCAATAAAATAGCATGGCTTTAAAGAAAGATATCGGTCATCAAGAGAGACAGTAACCTAATGACACGGATATACAGAAAAAAAAAAAAAAAATTATTGTTTTGCGTAATGATAGCGATGTCATTATGCAATTCTGCCGTAATTCATGCAGGGCAAGCCGGTGATTCCGGAGAGAGGATACCCGTGGAAGAGACCAGGACATTCCGGAAGCAGTACACAATCTATTTCAAAATCAACAAATGGGACATAGATACGGCCCTGTACGGCAACGGCAGGACAATCCGCAGGATGTACAGGGAAATCGACAGTCTCATTTCGGAAGGAATCATAACCACGGACTCCATATCAATCGTGTCGGCAGCATCTCCCGACGGAGGCACCGACTTCAACAAATGGCTCTCCGGAAAGCGAGGCAAGGCAGCACAGAGCCTTCTCCAGGCAAGGTATCAGGACATCAGCTCTGAGATTTTCTACATAGACCCGGTCGGAGAGGACTGGGGCACATTCCGGAAAGTGGCCATGGAAGACCCGGACATCCCGGACAGGGAGAAATTACTGGAGCTCATAGACTCGAATGCCTCGCCCGAGGAGAAGGAACGCAGGCTCAGGCAGATGAAGCCTACCTTCAGGTACATACTGAAACATCACATATATCTGATGAGGTCTTCCGCCGTGACGTTCAACATCTCGGTTCCGGCCATATCGCTCGGCTACCTTCCGGGGTTGCCTGCGCCTGAACTCGGGATTGCGACAGGGGACATCATGCGCAGGGCAGTGCCGCAGGCTGTGCCGGCTCCGCCCGTGGACAGGAAGATGATATTCGCCGCAAGGACAAACCTGCTGGTGCCTGCCCTGAATGTGGGAGTGGAGGTCCCGATAGGCTACAACTGGTCCGTGGGTGCAGACTACTATTTCCCGTGGTGGCTTGCGAAGAATAACATGTACTGCATGGAGATGCTCGGGTGGTTTCTGGACACAAAATACTGGTTCGGCAAGGACAGGGGTGAGGAAGACAAGCTCAGCGGCCATGCATTGGGAGCCTACGCCGGTTTCGGCTACTACGACTACCAGTGGGAGCGGAGCGGCAACCAGGGAGAGTACATAGATATAGGTGTGGACTACACCTATTCCCTTCCGGTGGCGAAAGGCAAGCTGAGGATGGAATTCAACATAGGGCTCGGATGGATACACACTGTCGCGAGACACTATACCCCTACCGACGATTATTCGGAACTCATAAAGGACCCCGGCATAAGGCACAGGAAGTATAATTTCGTAGGGCCTACGCGCGCATCAGTTTCCCTCGTAGTTCCGATAAGGGTGAAGGTAAGGCCGAAAGGAGGTGAGAGATGAGCAGGAGGGCAATCGGACTTATGGCAGCGGCATGCATGGCGGCCGTGCTGCTCGGAGGCTGCAAGAGGCGTCCGCTCACCACGCAGGACAACAATGTCATTGTCAGCATCGATTTCGACTATGACATCGTGAACTACACCGTGCCTGCAGACCCGGAGATGATGCGTGTCGTCTTCTTCAACGACGACGAAGGAGACTTCTCATCGCACGCTTTCACGCCTGCAAGAGGAGGATACGCGAGCGTAATGCCGATGGAGACCTACCACGTGATGGCCTACAACTTCGATACGGAGAGCGTGGTGTGGGACAATGAATACAACAGGGACGGTATCACGGCCTCGACAAACGAGATACCGGAAAACTACAGGAGCCGGTTGAAAAGCCGGGCGACGAGGTATGACGACGAGCTTATCGTCTTCGAACCGGACCATCACTTCGTTGCGAACGAGCCGCAGACATACGTCCCCATAAGGAGTGTCGGCTCGGCTCCGGTGACGATTGAAATGAAGGCATCCACCATAGTGGAGACATGGAAACTGTACATCGACAGGATACAGGGGATGGAATATGTCGCAAGTGTGGCCGGAGTGATTTCCGGACTCGCCAGAGCCAAGACACTCGCGGACGGGGAAAAGACGGGGGAAACGGCTTCGGTGTTCTTCGAGACCCTGAGCATGGACTCCGACGGCAAGGTCGAGGTAGTGTTCAACACCTTCGGCTATCTTCCTGCACAGAGACAGATTGTGACCCTCGTGGTGACCGACCTTTCCGGTGAAGGGTTCGAGTTCGACTTCGACGTGTCGGACCAGTTCGTAAACAATCCTGAACAGATTATCAGGATAAACACGGACAAGGTGATTATCGATGAGCCGGACACGCCGGGAGACGGGGGCGGAGGACTTTCGCCGGACATCGACGACTGGGAGGATATCGAGGCGGATATCGAGATATGACAGCCGCAGACAGGACATGAAAAGGACAGGATACATACAGGGATTCATCCTCCGCTGCATTGCAGCAGCGGGAGCGGCGGCCATTGCCTTGCTTCCGGGCGCATGCACCGGGACGATTGCAGTATATGACGACACGCAGACGGAGATAGGTCTGTCGCCTGTGACAAGGCCGGACACGAAAATCATCTCGGGAGGCATGGAGACCACATTTGACGGATACGAGACATTCGGAGTCTTTGCATACCATAAAATCACGGGAGCCGGGCAGACATGGGAGGCATTCACCTCCGCCGGAGGCGACATGAATACCTACCTGTACAAGGTCCCGTTCTGCAAACGCGCAGCCGGGGATTCATACTGGGGCGGAGGCAAGAACGAAGTGCCGCTTGTGTACGAAAGAGCGACAGGAAGTCCCGACTATGTGAAAGGGACGTCATACATCGCACTCTCCGAGACAGAGGTGTTCTCAACCGTAGAGAGGGTCCCTCAGTATTGGCCCAATACAGGCTCGCTGATTTTCGCAGGCTACAGCCCGTACCAGACGTTCGATTTCTACGAGACAACGGAAGAAGTCGACAATGAGGAAGTGACTGTGGAGCACAGGGACTTCGCGCCGATAGATGCCGTCTACGACATCGACGAAGCAGGAGGCTATGCCAACCCCGGACTGACAGTCAAGGACTTCAGGCAGGGAGACTACAACTGGGAGCACGACAACCACTGGGCTGAAAACGAGACTTTCGACTTCATGTGGTTCGAGACGGATGATGCCGGCAACATGTCGTTCGACTCGTCCACGGAGGCGATTCCGGTCACATTCAAGCATGCATGCGCATGGCTGGACTTCAGGATAACCGCCGAGACCCCGGGGCTGTTCAGCATCTCGGAGGTCACATTGAGCGACATCTACTGGCAGGCAGACTTCGACTCGAGGGAAGCCGGATGCTGGAGCAACTTCAGATACGACACCGGGGCAAACGGTGATGTCAGGGAGACGGTGCTGTTCAGCCATGACGGGGACAGGGACATGGAGGAGCCCGACCCGGATGAGATAGAGTTCGTGAAGGTAGACGAAAAAGGCTTCTTCCTCGGAGATATGATAGTGATACCGCAGCCTGTCTCGGATGAAGCCGCCGGGAAGGAGTCGGTGCTTGTCATCGAGTACCTGCAGCACACGTCGGACGACACCCCTCTCACACAGACCTACGTCTGCCCTCTCGACAGCGTAACCGAGAACGGACGATGGGAAATGGGGAAGCACTACACATACGATATAGTGTTCTCTCTCCACAAAATTACCGTGGAGCCTGATGTGCTCGAATGGGAAGAACGGCCTGGAAGCGTGACTGTAAACTGAGAGGCAGGAATACATGAAATGAATATCAACAACACAACAGATAAAATGAAAAAATTATTGTTCGTCGCAGCTGCCGTTGCAGCAATGGCAGCCTGCACAAAGAGCGAGGTCGTCTATGACGACACCGATGTCGCAATCGACCTTGCGCCGGTCAACTACAAGGCAACCAAATCCGTTACCGGTCCGTACACCGGAAACGAGTATTCTGGCGATGAACAGTTCAGGGTATGGGCTGCCTACACCGCACTCGATGCCGGAACTGAATTCCGCATGAACACCGAACTCTCCATCTATCTCGACAATGTCGTTTTCGGGGAAAAGGAAAATTCAGGAGTATGGGGAGGAACACCTGTACCCTACTACTGGCCTAAGTCCGGTTCCCTGTATTTCTCAGGTTACAGCCCTGCAGACGCTACCGTGGAAAATGCGGAGTATGAATTCAACACCGGGAGCTCGAAAATGACTCTGACCGGCTTCACCCAGGGAGCCTACTCGTATGTCAATTCCCTCGATGCAATAGCGCAGAACGCCAATTACAAGATGGTTGACCTCCTGTACTTCGACGTAGCATCCGACACAAAGTCAGTGAACAGCGGGACACACCCTGTCCTGTTCAAGCATGCACTTTCATGGCTCACATTCAGGTTCAGGAGTGCCGCAGGAATGGACAATCTGTTCAAGGTAAACAAGATAACCCTCAACAACGTCAGCACAAAGGAAACCTTCACTTCCGGTGCCGGGACAAACAACTGGCCTGCACCTGTCTGGACTGCCAACAACTCCACTCCGGAGAGCTTCGTCATCTATGACGCGAACTTCAACCAGACCACTGCGGGAGATAACGTCCTGGTAAACGGAGGCTTTATCCCTGTCGAGGGAATCCTTGTAATCCCTCAGACTGCAAAGTCTCTCACAATCGAATACGAGCAGAAAGCCGCTGTCGACCAGCCTTTCGTAGAGCAGAATCCGCTCACGATAGAACTCTCCGATGTCACTGACAACTCTGCCAACAAAATTTCCAGCTGGGAAATCAACAAGCACTATCTCTACACAATAACAATGAGTGCGGACGAGATTCTCATAGACCCGTCTATCGACCTCTGGGAGAATGTGAACGCATCTGACTACGAAGTAAAATAAGGAACCAGGCATGCGCGGATTTCTGAAGACCTGCATCTGCCCTGCGGCAGGATTGCTGATAATGACATCCTGCCTGTCGTCCACAAAGACGGACGGCGGGCAGGAGCCTGTCAGCTTCATCCCCGTTATCGGAATGGATGTGCGTTCTGCAGATTCCGCGGCATTTCCCGAAGACATGGATTTCGGGGTCTGGGGGACATCCGGAGACGGGGAACTGTTCATGGACAGGGAAAGGGTAAGTTTCGACGGGACCGGCTGGACGACCGGGACCGCATACCTCTGGCCGGAAGACAGACAGCTCCGGTTCTTCGGCTATGCCCCATACGGCCACAACATGTATCTCGAGACTGACGGAAGTCTGACGATTGAAGGCTACGACACGGACGGGGACTCAGGAGAACTGTACATATCGGACGTGACTCCGATGCTGGACAAGGACTGCGGGAAAGTCTACATAAGGTTCAGCCTTGCCACCTCCAAGGTGGATTTCAGGGTGGCGAACGGGCTGAACCACGTGACTTCCGTCAAACTCGAGAAAATCGTTCTCTGCGGAGTTTATGTATCGGGGAGTTTCGACTCTTCAGCCGAACCCCGGTGGAAACCTTCCGGAGAAAAGACCGACATTGTCTTCTATGACAGCTCCTCGACCGGCATCAGCGATGATGTGGACAGGGAGCCGGAATTTTTCGGCAAGACATTGAATATCATCCCGCAGCAGTCCCGTCCGACGGTAAAGGTGGTGTACTCTTTCCAGACTGCCGACAGCAACTGGCTCACCGGGCAGGAAAACCGGACAGAGGAACTCGAGGCGGAATGGCAGCCGGGACGGCATTACACCTACACACTTACACTGACAGAAGGCATTGTGAAACATTCGCCGGGTATCGGCAGCTCGGCTTCTGACGATACGGCAACGGAAACTGAATAATGAAATTTTTTGCAGTCATAATCGCGGCGGCGGCAGTGCTGTCCTGCACGAAAACCGAAGTTTCGACAGGAGACGGCGGAACGGATCGTTCCGTCCCGGTGATTTCCTTCTCGCCCGATGTCGCGGCAATGTCGAAGGCATTGCTCACCCCTGACAATTTCGCCGTGCCGGGCTCCCAGATAAAAGTCAACGACAGGTTCACCACGCACGAAGATATCGGAAGCGTGGACGGCGACGACAAGGATGATTATATCGAAGCATACATCGACGACAGGATAGCCGAATACCACACCGACGGAGGCGTTTCCCAATGGGACTTCAAGGTCGGTGACTCATACGAAGACTACTGGTGGACTTCCACCGGGACACACTATTTTTCCGCGTACACATGGAAATACAGCAACGGGATAAAGGACCTCTTCCTTGATAAGTGCGTGACAGTGTCCAGAAAGGCTTCCAACGAGACGGACCCGTCCAAAAGCACCTTCCCTGAGGGACTCACCTACAATCCGAGGCTGTCCACACTCGTAATCAAGGACTGGGAGCTCACCCAGGACAAGCAGTTCGATTTCTGCTACGCCACCCACACCCGCAGGATGACCGAGACGAACCCGTACAGACCGGTGGAACTGGAGATGCATCATCTTTTCGCTGCCGTACAGTTCAACATCGTGAATCTCATACCGGGGGAAACAGTCACACTCAAAACATTGTCCCTGTCCGGACTGTCGAACAGCGGAAGTGTCACCATCATGGAAGACGGGACGCTTGAGCATCTCTCCACTGACGAAGGCATAGGGAAAGGCTTCTCGAGCCCGTCCATGCAACTCGAATACAACGTGCAGACAAACCCGTTCGCATATCATGGGGCTACCGGGGACAGCAACATAGGGGCTGACGGGTGCATCCTCATGTGGCCGCACGACAGCGAAGGGCTGCAGAATGCCAGTGCGGTGATAAGCACATCATGGACAGGTGACAAGACATTCAGCCTTTTCATCAAGGACATGATAGAGCAGTGGCGTTCAGGCTACAGATATATCTACACCATCGAAATTGCCGACCGCAGGATATCCTTCAGCGCGGTAGTGGTGCCATGGGTAACCGACGACGTAACATTGGAAGACTGATGAAAACTGCATACATGACAAAAAGAATACTTGCGGGGACAGTTGTTCCGGCGATCATCGCCCTGGCGGCTGCAGTATCCTCATGCACCCGGACAGAACCGGAGGACGGCGTGGAGGACAGCTGCGACAATTGCATAGCCTTCTACGTCAAATCCCTCCCGACAAAGGCAATAATCGAGGATACCGAGACCCTTAATTCCCTGAAACCTGCCATCTATGTCACTGAAGACCTCAGGGGGACAGAATTCAACAACACCAGGGTGGACTATCTGGACAACGGAGTCTGGCGCTCCATGGTGGACTGGGCTTCGGGAAACGTAAATTATTCATTCTACGCCTACACGTACAGCGTCGGCGGAGGGCGGATTCCGGAAAGGGACTCTTCCACCGGCACGATATCCAACAACGGAAAAATGGTCACCATAATACAGCCGGACTACTATGTTGCAGCCGACAACGTATGGACGGATTTCCTGATGTCCTACACAGTCAACGCCAGCAGTTCGAGGCCGGCACTCGTGAATCTGGAATTCGAACGTGTGACCACAGGGGTGGAACTGTACATTTCCGCAAGCCCTGCCATGGAAAACGTCCGTCTCAACTCGGTGAGCTTTTCCGGCGTCATACACTCCGCCACGTTCATCCTGTCGGAACCTGCCACATCCTCTGACCCGGCCGGCTCCAACGGCATGAAGAATGCCTGGCGGCTCTCCCGCGACTACACCAAGGTGACAGAATATGAATACGCGCCTGAGGGAGGCCTGCAAATCAAGAAATTCGACCCGTCCGGCACGACTGACGGCAAGTTCTCCTACAGCCCTGAATACAGGGTGATGTATTTCCTGACCGTCCAGCAGCCTACATACGAAGAAGCGGGCTCCACGCCGAGAACGGTGCAGCTGCACATTTCATACACGACGGAAGAAAACGGCACCGATGTCCAGTACGATGTGACATTCGACCTGTCCGGTTTCTCTCCGGCCACATGGACCCGGGGACACAAGATAAGGTATTATCTTTCAATAGACACAAGCACTGAACTCAAGGGTACCATAGCCAAATGGGAGGAAGTGGATTTCATAGAAAGCACACTGCTCCCTGACGACACTGAAGAATAGGACCGGATATGCACAGAAACATGCGTAAAAGCCAAATCATATATCTTCTCCTGCTCCTGACAGCCGCCGGCTGCATCAGGGAAGACCTCGAGGCTCCGGACGGGAGCATGAGAATCGAACTCGGCGCCAGGGTGGATGCAGTGTCCGTCTCCACCAAGGCGGCCCTCGACAAGGAAGGGACATACGATGACCTCGACATCAACCTGATACGGTGGGATGAGGGCGGCGGTGACTCTCCTGCTGGCAAGGAGGAACTTCCTGCCACCATGAGCGGGACACCGTCGAACGACGGGCTGTTCAAACGGGACATCATCGTCACTCCGACGCAGTTTTTCATCGACAGGACAACCGAGACCGGATTTGCCGGCTGGTATCCGGCGCAAAGCGACACGGAAGGAAATCCGGGAGCGAACTGGGAACTTTACAACGGCAGCCGTGTCATCCATCCTGCAGACGGGACCCATGCAAAGCCGTACATGACATACAGAATCGACGAATCCGCCGACACGGACGTGATGGTGAGCGATTTCGTCAAAGGGAACTACTCCAGCGGCATACCTGCGATGGAGTTCAGGCATGCACTGTGCAAATACAGGATTCACGCATACGCTGTTGACGAAGATACGAAGGCCGAATGGGGGAAAGTGACGTCAATCACTCTGACAAACCTCCCCGATGAGGTGACAATCCTCCTTCCGGACGACATCACTGCAGGCGAGGCAGTGGAGTTCGAATACAGCGACGCGACTCATCAGTATATGGTCCTCGGTCCGGACGACCAGGCTTTCGAACTCCATCCTGGAATCCCGTCAGAGACTTCCCTGATTTCCGTGGGCACGGTCCTCGGCGGCGCCCCGACATCGGGGGTGCTCGGGATAAGCGCGACGACTGAAAACCAGACTACGGCCAATTCCGTCTCGATTGCCAGGAATTTCAAGCCAGGCTATGTCTATAATATTTTCCTCAAGTTCTCCTCGAAAGGCATCATCAACGCCGAGGTGTCGGCCATGGACTGGACTGTTGACGACAACGAATACATCATTGACGAGGACTTCGACCTGCTTACGGACCTTTCCCGCTACGGCACGGCCAATTCATACATCGTGTCCTCCGCCAACCGGGGCTACTGCTTCGACGGCACGGTCAAGGGGAACGGTGACGAAGGGAACGAGCTGAGAGGGAGGAACGGGCAGAGCATAGTCCTGGACAGCGACGGCACAGCCCTGAATGTGGACCATATAGGGATAGTGCGTTCGGACGCCCTTATGATGAAAGTCGGAGACTCCTGGGAGCCTGTGCCGGAGGACAAGCGGGCGACTACGCCTGTCATCGAACTCGTGTCGGACAAACTGAGCAACGGCAAAGTCATCTTCAAGGTGCCCGGAGCAGGGACAACCAACCCGGACGGTTCCGTGGAATATGACATGACCGACTTCAGCCTCCAGTACAAGGGGAATGTCAAGATAGCAGCATACGATGCCGTCGGCAACATCATATGGTCCTGGCATATCTGGATAACGGACAAGCCGATAAACCAGGGCTACTCGAACGGCTATGTGGCACTCGACCGCAACCTCGGAGCCGTGACCGACAGCTGGGACGGATTTTTCGAGCACGGCATCGACCTGAATGAGAATATCGCATACACTGGCCTTTACTATCAATGGGGCAGGAAAGACCCGTTCTTCCCGGCTCCGTTCAACGACGGTGAGCAGTGGGAAGGAGTGGACGGGACGGTGCATCCCGTTTATGAAGACAGGAGGGTGTCCGTGGACTATGCCGTCCAGCATCCCATGACATATTTCTTCGACGGAAGCGGGCAGAGCAACAGCTGGGTGTCCGATGCCGACAATGTGAATTCCGAACATTTCTGGGGATATATCTCCATGAGGGACGACATAGTCAAGACAATCTACGACCCGTGCCCTCCAGGCTACCGTGTTCCGGGCAACCCTATCTGGGAAGACCCGAGCGAAAACATGTCCGGGGTCCCAGTGACATCGAACGGGAAGTTCGCCGGGTACAACTTCAATATCGACGGGATGATTGACATCTACTATCCTTGCTCGAGCTGTATCGTATCCGAGGCCGGTGCCGTGAAAGTCAAGGACTACGACTCATTCTCGGAAAGTTCCGACAACTACGTATTCCTGTATTCGGCTACGCCTTACGAGCCTGACCTCTACGGACGGCCCGACGCCGGCGTGAACTACGACGACGTGTCGTATCATTTCAGGTACAACGAGGATGCCTTTGCTGCAGGCGACTATGACAACGTCCTTATCGCCGACCCGGCAAGATACCATGTCATGAGGTCTGACGCATATCCGGTCAGATGCGTGTTCGAGGATTCCGCCCCTACGGTCACGGACCTGAGCGACAAGCAGACCGCCAACTCCTACAACATCACGAGCACCGGTTTCTACGAATTTGACGCGACTGTCCGCGGCAACGGAGTGACCACCCTGAACATCACCCTTGAAGACGACGACCACAATGTCACCATTGTAAACCGGGATTTCAGTGCCGGACTCGGAGCATCAATCACCGGGATAGACAAGGTGGATGTGCTCTGGTGGCAGGGAGACCTGCTGAACGACAGGTGGACAAGCCTTGTGAACGGCAATCCTTCAGATGAAGAGATAGAGGCGGAATGCCCTGTCACAGTCCTCGACGGAGGCAGTCTCGTGGACGGGAAACCGCTGCTCTACATCAGGGTGAACGACAACACCCACGGCAATGTAGGACTTGCCGCATACGATGAATTCGGCAACATACTGTGGTCCTGGCACCTGTGGCTCTGCCCGGGGATACAGACAGTGCAGCTCGGAGAATACACCCTCATGGACAGGAATCTCGGAGCGACTTACTGCCCGGGGCAGACCGGAAGTTTCAATTCCGACAACATCTACGCCGGGCTCGGATTCTACTACCAGTGGGGAAGGAAAGACCCGTTCTTCCAGCCTGCGGCATTCAACTCCGCGACAAGAGCCACCCAGCCATGGTTCAGGAAAGACTATGACGGAAGCTGGACACTGGTCAGGGAGGTGCAGCACAACACTGGCCAGCCCGAAAGCATAGAGTCGTCCATAAGGAAACCGACCAGTTTCTTCAATGTCTCCGGCAACAACTGGCAGAGCACGTACACTGACGCCGACGGACAGATAAATGACCTGTGGGGCTATGTCGGATCGAAAGTGACATCGGGAAGCTCGTTCGCCAAAACGATGTATGACCCGTGCCCTCCGGGCTACAGGGTGATGCAGCACGATGTATTCAAAAGCGCGAATATCTGCGAAGCCAACTACACCTCCACATTCCGTTTCACGTGCAGCAATGATTTCGGCATATACATACCGGACAGGATGGAAGTGATAAACTCAAACAGGCTCGAGGGCGATACAGGGACTCTATGGGGCAGGTATGAGGCTGTTTCCGGCGGAATCTGGTTCCCGAACAGCGGTGCTTTGAGGGACATAGGAGAATTTGCTGGTACGAATCACAGAATCGCGACGGCAACTCCGTTTGCAGGCAAAGCCATGAGGGAAATCCGGTGGTACAGGGAAAATACCTACGACAACACGTACCTGATAAGGCAGGACAACTCGACCGGAATGGCTGCAGGCCGTGTCGTAAGATGCCAGATGGAATAACCGGCAGCAAAAAAAAAACTCGAGATGAAACACAGGCACATCATATCATTCCTTCTTCCCCTGCTCTTCGCCTCATGCGCAAAGACAGGCATTGAGGAACCGGCAGGACAGCCGTCGGGAGAGTCCGGTTCCGGAACCATAGACGCATCGTGCTCCGTAGTGAACGTGACCGGAAGCGGCGATGGGCAAGGCCTCGGAATCGCGACAAGGTCAATCATAGGACAGACCACGATAGCGTCGATAGATGCGAATTTCATAAAACTCGATGAAACCGTGACTTCCGGCTGGACGCAGGAAGACTACGTCATGAAAGACTTCGCGGGCTGGACAGACCCGCAGACCAGAATCCTGGATGCCTCCATACTTTCCTCTCCGGACAACACCGAGGGCATATATCTGCGTTCAATCTATTTCAACCCGCGCCAGACATATCAGTACACAATGTACGACCCCAACAATCCTCAGACAGAGAGTACGGACGATGACCTGGCCGTAGGATACGTGTCGCGCATGGTCGGCTGGTATCCCCGGACTTACGAACTGCCTGTCAACGATGAAGGCAATCCCGTGGACAACGCATATTTCTCGGAAGCCAGGGAAACCTACAGGGTGGCGGATGACGGGACGGTATGCGTCCGTTTCTACAACAAGCTCAACGGGGAGACAGACGTGATGATGACGGACATGAGGGAGGGACGCTACGACCTGAGGCCAAACCGCTTCACGAACAATGACACTCCGGGGAACGACTACGCCATCCAGCCATACGGGCACCAGTTCGCCAACAGGTTCGACGCCTCTGAGGGCTACGACTATCTTAACTATTTCACTTTCAAGCACTACCTCACGGGCATAAGGCTCTATGTCCGCACCGACGAAAGCGACCTCAGCCTCATATCATGGAAGGAGATAAACGACGTGGTGTTCACGTCCCAACCGTCCACAGTCACCATCCCGCTTCCGACCGTGCAGGCGAGGGGGACTGAAAATTCAACCCTCACGGGCCTGACAGACATCACTGCAACCCTCCCGGTTGAAGGGGTGACCCCTGTCTTCGGAGGTGAGGAAGGCAAAGGGGAGATTGTCTGGGAAGACAGGAAGAGCATGCCGATAATCAAGACTGCAATGGCCGACAACGACCCGGACCATCCCGAATTCGCCGACACTCCGGAATATCCCGTAAAGATGAACAACGGCATCATACTGGAGGAAGCATATCTCGGCTACATGCTCGTGCAGCCCGATGTGTCCACACCGTTCGAAATACATACCGATGCCGGCATTTTCTCGGGCAACATCCCTGTCAGGGCCAAATATCTCGACAGCGAGGGCAACGAGCATTACGAGAATATCCTGAAACCGGGATACATCTACAAAATCGTCATAGACATAAAGACAGACGGAAGCCTCGATGTGATTATCGGCAACGAGGACACCGACTCATTCAGGGACCTGGCGCCATACAACGAGAAAATCAACAATTTCGAATACTCGAACTGCTATGTCATAACGCAGGACATGCTGGATATCCTCGACAATGACGGGAATGACACCGGGAAAGACTACGCCGGGTTCTATTTCCAGGCCATGGTGGCGGGACGCGGCGACCTTGGCGCACTGAGCGTGCCTGGTGCTGACCTGTATCCGGACGAGCTGTATTTCGAACCGTCATCCGCGAGGATTCTCTGGCAGGATTCGGAATACCTGATTGAATATGTGGAACTCATCCACGGCTACGTGAGGTTCACCCTGAACCCGAAATGTTGGGTGCAGGAAGCGGACAATCCTCTGAGAAACGGCGGAAACGCGGTAATCGCCGTCTATGACAAGGAGGGAAATATCATCTGGTCCTGGCATATATGGGTCGCCCCGTCAGGGCTGAAAGACATCATATACACTGTGGAGGGCAGCCAGTTCAGTATGATGAACATGAACCTTGGTGCCTCATCACCGATGCCAGGTTCCGAGCCTCTGGACACGTACGGCCTGTACTATCAGTGGGGCAGGAAAGACCCTCTTCCCGTTCCTCCGGCATACGATCACGAGCAGTCCGACAGAGCCACGAAAGAATACTATTACATGGACCAGGGTGCACGGAACTCCGTCAAGATAGTGATGGAGACAGCGCCTACGGTCGAGACCGCGGCAAGGAATCCCGTAGACATCATAGCTTCAGCACAGCTCGGCGAAGAATACCCGAACGACTGGCTGTACAATTCCGTGGACCAGCTGTGGGGCTATTCCGCATCTGCAGACGGCGGGAGGGGCAAAGTGTTGAGGAAAACGATATACGACCCATGTCCATACGGTTACAGGGTGCCTGACGACGAGCTGGAGATACTGTTCGGATATTGCGCCCGGAATGACAATCTGTATGAGAACAGCAATTACGGCATAACCATAGTCAGCAGCACGGAAACAGGCAGCGGCGATGATAATTTCTTCCCGTATTCAGGATGGAGGGGCCGTGATGTCGGCCGTACGGACAGGGACAACACCTGGTATATGGTCGGGGTCCTCGGCGACTATCAGAACGGACGCATAGACAAGGAGCCGACATCGGGCACATACAACCATCGCGGGCGTACGCTGCTTGTCAGAGACGGCACAATCACGATACCGATGCCTGATGTAACCTACAACGGATATATCCTCAACAACCACGGGAACCGCGCATCATCAGCACCTGTACGCTGCATCCGCTACGACGATGCCGGGAACTCGCTCTACCCTGAAGAGCCTTCAAGATAGTTCGTCAGCGTATCATGGACCTGCAGTAGAACCTGTCGCGTTCGAGCTGGGCCTTGAGCTGGGTGAAAGAGGTGAACCGGATCTCGTCACGTATCTTCCTGAGGAACGAAATCTCGATGTCGAGACCGTAGATGTCCTCCTCGAAGTCGAAAATATTGGTCTCGATGGTCCGTGCGTTGCCCTCCCGCACCGTTGGGCGGTTGCCTATGTTGCACATACCGTAGAATCCGCGTCCGAGAGTCTTGACCTTTACGAAATATACCCCGTTCCCGGGGACAAGTTTCAGCGGCTCGTACAGCTGCATGTTCGCCGTAGGGAAGCCGAGCACCCTTTTCCCTATCCGCTCGCCGGAGACCACCACTCCATACAGGCTGTAGTCGTAGCCGAGCATCGTTGCCGCCCCGGAGACGTTCCCCCTTGCGAGTTCCTCCCGTATCTTGGTGGAACTCACGTCAATGCCCGTGGCAGATGTGACCTTAGGCGCGGTATATACGTCAAGACCCAGCTTTTCAGCTATAGCCTTCACGCTTGCCGCGTCCCTGGCGTCGCTACCCATACGGTTGTCGTAGCCGAGGACTATGGCTCTTGCCCCGAATTTTTCCTTCAGGTAATATCCGAGATATTCTTCCGTGGTCAGGGCCCCGAATTCCTTCGTGAAACGGAGCACCTCCACCCTGTCCACGCCGAGACCCGCAAGCAGGGCTTTCTTCTCGGACATGGAAGACAGAAGGCGGAAATCCCGCGCCTCCTGCTGTAAAACAGTGCGGGGATGAGGCCAGAATGTCACCACCATACTCTCATCCCCCCTGTCTTGGGCGGCTTTTACAAGCCGTTCTATAACAAGACGGTGTCCGATATGGACACCGTCGAAGAATCCGGTTGCTACAACCATCTTACAAGTTCGAAATCCTGTCTGTTAGGCAGAAGCTCGTTCTTCGCATAGATTCTGGCTGCAACCTGATACAATCCTGCCACTTCCGGAGTTATCACGGCCTGATATTTCGCCACTCCGTCGTTCACCTCCACAGGAGTGAACGCCGATACGGAACTGATATGCAGCTTGCCTTTGGAATCCGTAGTCGCAAAGAGAAGTTCCACACCTATTTCCTCCGGTTTGAGGTCTCCGATGTTGAGGACAATCTCGGACTTGAATTCCTTGCCGAGAACAATGTCCTCGCTCGAGCTGTCCGGCTTTACGATAGACACGAGGCTCACATTCTGCCACTCCCTGCGGAGATGCCTCTTCCAGTCCGCAATCTCCCTTGCCTTTGCAAAGTCGTCGGCGAGCAGCGACCCGAATCTCCTGGACTGCGGGTCATAATACTGCCTGATGTAGTCCGAGAGCATCCTGTTGGTTGTGAAGTTGCATGCCACCTGGGCTATGGTGTTCTTGATATACTCGAGCCAGTCGGTCGAACGTCCGGTGGAGCGGCTGATGTTGTAGAATGTCGGCGCGATGTCGTTCTCGATGATGGTATAAATGGTAGCGGCATCGAGTTCGTCCTGATAGTTCTGGTCCTCGTATGTCCTCTCCATCGGAAGAGCCCAGCCGGCACCCGGCTTGTAGCCCTCGACCCACCATCCGTCGAGCACGGAGAAATGCATCACTCCGTTCATGGCAGCCTTCTCTCCGGATGTCCCGGAAGCTTCGAGCGGCCGTGTAGGATTGTTCATCCACACATCCACTCCCTGGACGAGACGCTTCGCCAGCGTTATGTCATAATTCGGCACGAAGACGATTTTCCCGATGAACTGCTCCATCTTGGAGATGTCCACGATGCTCTTTATGAGATCCTGTCCGGCCTTGTCGGCAGGATGGGCCTTTCCGGCAAAGATGAACTGCACCGGTCTCGCAGGGTTGTTCACAATCTCGTTGAGCCTGTCGAGGTCGCGGAAGAGCAGGTGCGCCCTCTTGTAGGTGGCGAACCGTCTTGCGAAGCCTATCGTCAGGACATCGTCCCTGAGGGTGTCCTTGATTGTCACAATCTGGCGAGGAGAATAATGGTTGGCCACGGTAGGGTCTGAGAGCCTTTCCTTTATCTCTGCTATGAGCTTCTTCCTCAGCTCCGTACGCACATTCCAGATGTCTGCGTCGGACACCTTGTATATGCCCTCGAAGCAGCTCTTGTCGTAGTGGTGCGTCTTGAACTCCTCTCCGAAGACCTTCGAATGTATCTCCTTCCACTCCGGAGCCGTCCATGTAGGATAGTGCACACCGTTGGTCACATAGCTGACATGGAGCTCCTCAGGCAGATAGCCCGGCCACATGTTGGCGAAGATGTCGCGGCTGACCTCTCCGTGGAGCCATGACACACCGTTCACCTCCTGTGAGATATTGGCGGCGAGGAAACTCATGGAGAACTTCTCGTTCACATCGTTCCCGTTTATCTTGCCGAGCCCCATCATGGTCTCCCAGTCTATCTTGAGCCTCTGAGGATAGTGTCCTATGTATTTCCTGAGCAGACCCTCGTCGAAGGCGTCGTGTCCGGCAGGGACCGGCGTATGGGTCGTGAACAGGGACGATGCCCTCACGAGCTCCAGTGCCTCCGGATAGTCGAGGTTGTCGTTCTGGATATATTCACGGAGTCTCTCGAGGCCGGTAAATGCGGCATGGCCTTCGTTGCAGTGATATACCTGGGCATCGATTCCGAGCTTCCTGAGAGCCCTGATTCCGCCTACACCGAGAAGCAGCTCCTGCTTGAGCCTGTTTTCCCAGTCTCCGCCATAAAGGTGATGAGTGACCGACCTGTCCTCCGGAAGGTTGTCCTCGTAGTCGGTGTCCATGAGATAGAGTTCGGTCCTGCCGACATCCACCCTCCAGAGCCTTGCGTTGAGGTTCCTCCCAGGGAATGCCACGCTCACTGTCATCCAGTTGCCGTCGGCGTCCCTCACCGGGGTTGCAGGGATTTTCATGAAATCCTGTGCATCATATTTGGACACCTGGTCCCCCTGTGCGGAAAGCACCTGCGTGAAATATCCGTATCTGTAGAGAAGACCCACGGCCACAAGATTCACATTCATGTCGCTGGTCTCCTTGAGGTAGTCACCGGCGAGGATGCCGAGGCCTCCGGAATAGATTTTCAGGGATGTGTCCAGACCGTATTCCATGCAGAAGTATGCGATGGACGGGTCTTTCCTTTCAGACTTGAGCGCCATGTAGGAATTGAACTCCGACATCACGAGATTGAGTTCTCCCATGAACTCGGAATTTTTCTCGAGCTCCTGGAATCTCTTGTAGCTTACCTTGTCGAGCATGGCAATAGGGTTCTCACCCGACTCTGCCCATGTCTTTGGGTCAACTTTCTTGAAGAGGTTCTTTGCCGGTTCATTCCAGCACCACCACAGATTCCTGGAAAGGGTCTCCAGGTCCTTAAGCCCGTCCGGAAGATGTCTCGAAACGAATACACTGCTCCATGACGGCTTGTTCACGTCAATTTTCTTGTATTGCATCGGTTTGTCTGTCTTATAATCAGGGAAAGCCCCCCTGTCTGATATAACTTTCTTGAGAGCTTCTGAATAAGCCTCCTTGTAGTAAATGATATTGTTTTCCCACAGGGCTATCTCGGAGACATCCTTGGCGTTTTCCATGTACACCTTTCTCTGCTCCTTGTCAAGCCCCGCTATCTCCCTGACACGCCCGGCTACTCCTGCAACCACGTCATTGTAATTGGAATCGTTCCTCTCGAGAATGGTTATGCCCGGATGCTCCTTCTTATAGTGCGTATTGACCCATAACCCGAACCCGGCCAGAGTGGTGGTGAGCGTAGGGACCTTGAATGCAAGGCTTTCGAGAGGCGTATATCCCCACGGCTCGTAGTATGACGGGAAAAGGGCCAGATCGAGACCTGCTATGAGGTCGTAATATTTCATGTTGAACACCCCGTCATTGCCGTTCAGGTATGAAGGGATGAAATAGACCTTCACCTTGTCGCCTATGGAATTATCCAGCTTCAGCTCGTCAAGTCTCCTGGAGATGATGTCGCCGTCCCTGTTCATCAGGTAATGCGAAGTCCTCGTGGTGTAGGAAAGCTCCTTTCCGGAAAGTTTTGCGACAAGGTCCCTGTCAGGTCCGTTGTGCCCTGACGGAATCATGATGAATGCCTGTATGCTCCTGCCCTTGAAGTCGGACCTGTTGAGCATGTCAAGGGCGTCTATGAACACGTCTATGCCCTTGTTCTTGTATTCGTAACGGCCACCTATGCCCACCAGTATGGCGTTCTCCGGGACAGGCTCCCCGGACATGGCGGTGGCTACCTGCACAAGTTTCTCCCGTGCGGCGGACCTGACCATGGAATAATCTTCCTCGGACGGGGTGAAACTGTTCTCGAAGCCGTTCGGTGTCACAACATCTATCTTGCGGCCGAGGAACTGCAGGCATTCCGCTGCGGTAATCTCGCTCACCGTGGTGAATATGTCGGCATTCTGCGCCGAATGCTTCTCAAGGGAATGCCTCGCTATGACATTGAACTGCTTGGACATCTGGTCCCCGTCATAGAGATGCATGTTGTCATAGAGCGGAAGATTGTTTCCCGCAACGCATCTTCCAATCACTGTCGCATGTGTGGTGAACACGGTGGCGACCGGAATGCCACACTGCTTTATGTAGAGAAGTCCCGCTCCTGTCATCCATTCGTGGAACTGCGCCACAACCTTGTCTGCCGGAGAAAGGTTAGCTCTGTAGAAACTCTCTATGACCTTGCCCGAGGCATATCCGAAAAGCGCGGACTCCACATAGTCCCAGTTCCCTGTGAGGGAATCCACCCCGAAGCGCAGCCAATATTCAGTGAGAATCTCGGATTTCCTGGTCAAGAATTGTTTGTAGTCGACGAGAATAGCTGTCGGAGACCCCGGAATGTTCCATTTGCCGATTCTGATTCTCAGGCCTTCCGCGTTGGCTATGGCTTTCCAGTCCTTGTACAGCTCCTTGTCTTCAATAAAGTCGGGGTTGCTGTTCTCGGTGTCCATCCAGACATCCGGGCCTATCAGAATATGATGCCTTCTTAATTCCGTTTTAAGGTAGAGGGATTTGGTGGCAAGCACCGTGTATATTCCCCCTACCTTATTGCAGACCTCCCAGCTTACCTCGAAAAGATAATCCGGTCTGATCAATTCGTTATCCATCTAAATTATTTCTTTGTTTTTACCGTTTTCCTGGCGGCAGTCTTCTTCACTTCCGTCGAGGCAGCGGTCCTGGCAGACTTCGCGGCAGCGGTCCTGCGCACTGTCTTCTTTTCCGCCGTGGCCTTTGCAGGTTTGGAAGACGCCGTCTTCTTTCCGGCTGCAAAGTTAACATCTGAAACGGAAATTGCATCATCTACCCTCAAAATAAAATCACTCAAGACATTCATATAGTTTATAAATGCCTCATACGGTGTATCGTAAGGGTTGAAATATTTGTGGACAGCGCCGTCCGAGAAGAATTTTGTGCACATGTAGTAGAAATGGTCGCTCTCCTGGAGATGTCCGAAATCCGACCAGAGCTGCTCGTTATTCACAAGGGACAGCTTCTCCGTGACGCTGTAGAGTTTGCTGAAGGCGTCGTTCTGCAGTTCGTTGCCGAGCCATGCAGTGACATCCCTTTCCTCGTCAGCCCATGAGATAGGGTCCGGAACATCGAGGACTGCCACTGCCTTATGCTTCCTGGCAGCCTGCTCAGGGGTCACGAACTCGAATTCCCCGTCCTTTATCACAACCTCAGGGAAATACCTCATGAAGTCGAAGATTCCGCTCTGTGCCTTCTGGTGCTCGCCGAAGGTCTCATAGTCCATGAACAGGTTCACAATCTCGTCGTTCTTTGCGGAAGCCTTTATCCAGCTGAGATATTTGTCGCCGGTGAGAGGCCAGTCAGGCCAGCTCTTGTCGGAGAACCTGAAGGCGATGTCGTCGCTCAGAGTGGAATTCTTGAGCAGGAGCTTCAGCTTCGGTGCGAGTGCTCCGGAATATACATAGTTCGGGCTCTTCCATCCGAGGACATGCTTCGCACCTTCGGTGAGCATCGTCTTGAAGCCCATGTCATATACCATCGAACCGATTTCATCGGAATATATGAGCTCCGTGTTCCTGAACGACTTCGGCGTAACCCCGAAATAGTGCTCGATGGTCTCCTTGTGCTGCATCACCTGGTGCTTGAATTCGCTCGGTGAAGCGAGGGAGACGAGAGAGTGGTAATATGTCTCGGCAAGAAATTCGACGCACCCGGTGCCGGCGAGCTTGCGGAAGCTGTCGATTACCTCCGGGGCGTACCTGTCGAACTGCTCCAGGACGGACCCCGAGATGGAGAACGCCACCTTGAACTGGCCCTTGTATGTCCTTATCAGGTCAAGGAGAAGTTCGTTGGTCGGCAGATAACACCTCTGTGCGACCCTCCTGAGGATGGTCCTGTTGGCGAAATCGTCATAGTAGTGTGAATCCTTTCCGATATCGAAGAATCTGTATAATCTCAATCTGTTTGGCTGATGCACCTGGAAATACAGGCATATACTTTTTTTCATTTCCGTAAATATTTAAGTTTAGACTTCAGAATCTGTTTTGAAATTTTAAAGACGGTCCCTTTATCTGTTGATTACCGACTCATACACTTTCTTTATCTTGTATGCCGCGTTGTTCCACTTGAGGGCGTCCACCTCGTCGCGTCCGCAGCGTGCGGCCATGTCTGCCATGGCCGGATAGTTCAGCAGGCCGTACATGGCATCAGCCATGGCGTCAATGTCCCAGAAGTCCACCTTTATGGCATATTTCAGGACTTCGGCCACTCCGGACTGCTTGGAAATGATTGAAGGCACATTCGTCTGCATCGCCTCGAGAGGAGATATGCCGAACGGCTCCGATACGGAAGGCATCACGTAGACATCCGACAGGGCGAACATCTTCTGCACGTCGGCCCCCCTGAGGAAGCCTGTGAAATGGAACCTGTCGGAGATGCCGAGCCTTGCCACGTGGCGGATGCACCTGTTCATCATGTCGCCGCTTCCGGCCATGACGAACCTGACATGTCTGCATCTCTTGAGGACCTTGGCGGCAGCCTCGATGAAGTATTCAGGCCCTTTCTGGAAGGTTATACGCCCGAGGAATGTCACCACCTTGTCCTTGACACCCCTCTCCACGACAATGTTCTCGCGGCCGCTGAAGTCCACGGCGTTGTGGACAGCCACCACCTTGTCAGGGGAGATGCCGTATTTGTTTATCACGATATTCCTTGTGAGCTCGCTCACCGCAATCACCTTGTCGGCGGCCTCCATGCCTTTCCTCTCGAGGTCGTAGACCCTCGTGTCTATCTTGTCGTCGCTGCTCCTGTCGAAGGATGTGGCATGCACATGGACGACGAGAGGCTTGCCCGTAAGCTGCTTGGCAGCTATGCCCGCAAGGTAGGTGAGCCAGTCGTGGGCATGGATGACATCGAACTCGTCCTCATGCTGGAGGGCGATTGTGGCGCCCACCATGGCATAGCGTGCGACTTCCTCCATCAGATTCTCGCCGTACTTGCCTGAGAACTTGTATTTCTGGCCGTACTGCACCCTGAAGCTCTTTATCTGCCTCTTGCGCTCCTCTTCCACCATCTTGGTGAA
>CALVDM010000014.1 GCA_944326335.1 uncultured Bacteroidales bacterium | reverse complement strand
ACAGTATGTTCTCTTCCGGAACTCCGAGACTGTCGAGCAGATTTACCACGGAAGATGACATCATAGGAGGTCCGCACATGAGATAGAGGGCATCCTCCGGCGCCTCGTGGTTCTTCAGATAAGTCTCGTAGAGGACGGTGTGCACAAAGCCTGCCGTATATGCCACCCCGGCAGCATCTGCTGCAGGGTCCGGTCTGTCGAGGGCAAGATGGAACTTGAAGTTAGGGAATTCCTTCTCGAGTTCGAGATAGTCGTCGAGATAGAACGCCTCCTTCAGGCTGCGGGCACCGTAGAAGAAATTCACTTTCCTGGTGGTCTTCTCTGTCTTGAACAGATGCATGATGTGGCTTCTCATAGGTGCCATACCTGCACCGCCTCCGATGAATATGAGCTCCTGATCTGCTGGCAGGTTGTCCGGCAGGAAGAATTCTCCGTAAGGACCTGAGATGGTCACCTTGTCACCCGGTTTCAGCGAGAAGATATAGGATGAGCATACTCCAGGGTTTACCGGCAGGAACTTCCTTGTCTCCCTGTCCACCGGTGGGGTGGCGATACGCACATTCAGTTTGATGATGTCGCCTTCGGCCGGGTAGCAGGCCATGGAATATGCCCTCAGTGTCGGTGTAGTGTTTACCATTTTCAGGTCGAACACTCCCATCTTCTCCCAGTCTTCACGGTACTGTCCGTCGACGTCGATGTCCTTGAAGTCAACCGTGCAGGCAGGGACATCCACCTGGATATATCCACCCGGGCGGAAGTGCAGATGCTCTCCCTCCGGAAGTTTCACCACAAATTCCTTTATGAACGTGGAGACGTTGCGGTTTGAAACCACTTCGCACTCCCATTTCTTCACGCTCAGGGCAGACTCCGGCACTATGATTTTCATGTCCTCCTTCACCTTCACCTGGCATCCGAGCCTCCAGTTGTCCAGAATCTGTTTGCGGCTGAAGAACCCGACCTCTGTCGGAAGGATTGTGCCGCCTCCTTCAATGACGCGGCATTTGCACTGTCCGCAGCTGCCTTTTCCTCCGCAGGCGGAAGGAAGGAAGATTTTCTGCTCCGCGAGAGTCGCGAGAAGTGAGCCTCCCGGAGTCACTTCGACATCCTTCTGACCGTTGTTGATGCTGATTGTGACCTTCCCGGACGGTGTCAGCTTTATCTTGATGTACAGCAGCAGTGCCACAAGAATGAGGGTGACAACAACTATTGCTATCACCGCGATTATTATGGTAGGAATCAAATTGTTCATTTTCCGTTGCCTCCTGAATTAAAGTTGGATGCCCATGAAGGTCATGAACGATATGGCCATGAGTCCGACTGTTATGAAAGTGATGCCCAGACCGCGCAGCGGAGCCGGTACGTTGGAGTATGTGAGCTTTTCCCTGATGGCTGCAAGCGTCACTATCGCGAGAAGCCAACCTATTCCGGAACCGAGCGCATATACTGTCGCCTCACCTACATTGACGAAGTCTCTCTCCTGCATGAACAGTGAGCCTCCGAGGATTGCGCAGTTAACGGCAATCAGAGGCAGGAAGATTCCCAGGGACGAATACAGGGCCGGGGCGAATTTCTCCACTACCATCTCCACTATCTGTGTGAAGGCCGCCACAACCGCAATGAACACTATGAAACTGAGGAAGCTCAGGTCGATGTCCGCGAAGGACTCCCCAAGCCATGAAAGCGCACCAGGCTTCAGCACGTATTCGTTGAGGAGGTAGTTTATCGGCAGAGTCACGAGCAGCACGAAAACAACAGCAATCCCCAAACCGGTAGCCGTCTTCACATTCTTTGATACCGCCAGGTATGAGCACATACCAAGGAAATAGGCGAATATCATGTTGTCAACAAAGATTGACTTTACAAACAAGCTTATGTATTCCATTTCGATTCGAGTTTGATGTTATTTTTCCTGAAGGTCCTTCTGGAAGCTCCTCTGAATCCAGATTATGATACCGAGAAGTATCAGGGCCATAGGCGGCAGTATGATGAGGCCGTTGTCCATGTAGCCTGCGTCATAGAACGACTGTGGTATTATCCTCATCCCGAACAGTGTGCCTGAACCGAGTATCTCGCGGAAGAAAGCCACGACCACCAGTATGAGACCGTAGCCGGCTCCGTTGGCGAGACCGTCGAGGAGAGACGGGATAGGCTTGTTGCCGAGGGCGAAGGCCTCGATGCGTCCCATGACAATGCAGTTGGTGATTATGAGCCCCACATACACGGACAATGTCTTGCTGACACTGTATGCGTATGCCTTGAGAATCTGGTCAACAAGAATCACCATGAGGGACACCACGACAAGCTGGACGATAATCCTGATTCTGTTCGGGATGGTGTTCCTCAGGAGAGATGCGACGAAACTCGACAGACCTGTCACGACAATGACTGAAAGAGCCATCACGCAGGCTCCCTTCATCTGCACTGTCACGGCAAGCGATGAGCAGATGCCGAGCACAAGGACCGTCACAGGGTTTCCCTTGAATATCGGCTTCAACAGTAATTCCTTATAATTGATATCACTCATTTTCTGTTCCTCCACATTTACTTTATCCCGGCGATTTCCGCTGCCGGGGCGGCAATGCCGGTTGCCGTGCTGTCTGCTGCAGCTGCTTCAGCCTTGAAAGCTGCGGCTGCCTTGGCAAGATACGGCTTGTAGTATTTAGCCCAGAGATTGATGCTGTTGCCGAGAGCCTGAGAAGTGATTGTGGCCCCGCTTATGGCATCGACGCTGTGTTCCGGCTCAGTTATGGCGTTCGGCTTTGCTACAGTGAACACCTTCTCCCCGTCAAGATTGAAGGTCTTTCCATGGAACTTGCCGTAGAACGGCTTGTCGGCTATCTTCGAGCCGAGTCCCGGAGTCTCTCCTTTGTGGTCGAATATGGCTCCGTCTATGGTGCTGCCGTCGCTGTCGATGGCGAGATAGCCCCATATCGGCCCCCAAAGTCCTGCTCCGTAGCATGGTATCACCGTGACCTCGTTCCCGTTGATGTCGAACACATAGACCGGGAGTGCGAGTTCGGATATCCTGTCACCTTCGCCATCCTCTATTTTCTTGAGGATGTCGTTCTGTTTCTTGAGGTCTGAAGTGGATGTCACCTGGATGGAGTTCTTGTTTTCCTTTCCGGTATCCATTTTGCCGACCTTCTCTCCTGTGCCGTCCACAAAGAAAGCGTCCTTGATGTTCTCGGCATAAAGCCCGAGTATGTCGGCATCTTCCTCTATCACGAATGTGCTGTCCACCTGGGAAGCCGCCCCGAGAAGTTTGCTGATGGTCTCCCGCTTGATGTTCTCGTTCTGTTTCCCCTGCAGACTCATTGCCACGAATGCGAGAATCGCGGCGACCAGTACGACGAGTACGGTCGAGTATATTACAGTATATATGTTGCCGTTAGTATTCATACCTGATTCATCTAAGAGATTTCACCTTTTTCGCCTTTCTGTTCAGGGACGCTTCCACGACATAGTGGTCGATGAGCGGTGCGAACGTGTTCATGAGTAATATGGCAAGCATCATCCCTTCCATGTATCCCGGGTTGAAAAGCCTCACGGTCACAGTCAGCGCACCGACAAGGAATCCGTAAATCCATTTGCCTGTCTCGGTCTGTGCCGATGTCACAGGGTCAGTGGCCATGAACACCGTACCGAAGGCGAATCCTCCGAGCACGAGGTGGTAATAAGCCGGAAGCTGCAGATACGGGGTGGCATCGGTGGCCAGGGCATTTGCAAGGAAGCCTACTGCGAGAGCTCCGATTACGGACGATGCCATTATCTTCCAGCTTGCGACGCCTGTCCAGATGAGAAGTATGGCTCCGAGCAGGATGGCGATGACGGAAGTCTCACCGACCGCCCCTCCTACATTCCCGACGAAAAGGTCGAGGAAGGAGATGCCTGCGCTCTCGAGACTCTGGATACCCTGTCCTGCATGTACGAGCGGTGTCGCTCCTGAGAAGCCGTCCACGACACCGTTGCCGCATGCATATGCAGTGCCGTCAGCGAGATATCTCGAAAGACCGCCTGTCCAGACCGTGTCTCCGGACATCTTGCTCGGGTAGGAGAAGAACAGGAAGGCACGGCAGAGAAGTGCCGGGTTCCAGATGTTCATGCCTGTGCCGCCGAAAATCTCCTTGCCGATGATGACTGCGAATGCGACTGCAATCGCAAGCATCCAGAGAGGGACGTCGATAGGCACGATGAGCGGAATGAGCATCCCGGTGACCAGATAGCCTTCATTGACCTGATGCCCGCGAATCTGTGCGGATATGAACTCGATGCCGAGACCGACGATGTACGATACGAGATACAGAGGGATTATCTTCACGAATCCGTACCATACCATCTGCCAGAAGTTCCAGCCGAGTCCGAATGCGGCATCATGCTGGTAGCCTGTGTTCCATATACCGAAAAGAAGGCTCGGCACGAGTGCGAGCACCACAATAATCATGACCCTTTTAAGGTCCACAGCATCCTTCACATGAGTCCCCTTCGCCGTCACCGTGCCCGGAACATACAGGAAAGACTCGAAAGCCTCGAAAGTGGAGTGAAGGAAACTCAGTCTGCCGCCTTCGCTGAAGGTCGGCTTTATCTTGTGCATAAATTTTACTAATCCGTTCATACCTCTAAGCCATTTCTTTCAACATAAGGTTGATTCCGTCGGAAAGTATCTCCTGTATATTAATCTTCGACGGGCAGACGAACTCGCAGAGGGCAAGGTCTTCCTCGATGACCTCGTAGATTCCGAACTTCTCCATCTTGTCTATGTCACCTGCAAGGCAAGCCTTGAGGAGATAGACAGGATAAATGTCCATAGGGAGGACTTTGGAATACACATTCGAAAGGACGAAAGCCCGCGGTTCACCGTGTGTGTTGGTGTCCATGTCGAACCTCTTCTTCGGGGTGAGCCAGGAAAAATATGTCCTCGATGCGCTGAACTGCTTGCTCCTGAACGGTTTTGCCCATCCGAGAATCTCGCATCCGGTGCCTTCCTTGATGAGGGTCACCTGGTTGTCGTAGAATCCGAGGAAACCGTCTTTCCCGACGTTTTTCCCCGTGAGGACATCTCCGCTGATGAAGCGGATGTCTTCGGCAGGGCCGTTGCAGAAATCGGCTACCGAAGCCAGCGGCATTCCTGCAAACCCTTTGACGTATGCAGGTTCAGAGGCTGCCGGACCGGTCACGGCCACAAGACGGCTCACATCGTATTTCCCGGTGTTGAAGAGCCGGCCTATCGCAGCTACCATTGTGAGGGAGACTGTCCATACCACGTCGCCCTTGACGATAGGGGAGATATGGCTAATCTGTACGCCTACATTCCCGGCAGGGTGCCTGCCGGCGAAGATGTGCGGTGTTATGTTCTCGAGTTTGTGGAAAGGTGTGCCTGAATAGTTTTCATTGCTGAATGAGACGTGTACCGTGCCGTTAGCCAGTTTTGCAAGGGCGTTGATTCCTGTCTGGACGTCTTCGAACCCGTCCCTGAGCGTGTATTCGAGGTTAGCGGCAAGAGGTGCTGTCGAGAATGCCGAGACGAAGATGGCTTTCGGCGTGTCTGAAGGCCTGGCGATGATGCCGTACGGTCTCTGCACGAGAGCCGGCCAAAGCCCGCTTCTGAGAAGGTGTTCCCTGATTTCAGACGCCTGCATCGAGGATATCTTCCTGGCTCCGAAATCCACTGACTTCTGCTCCACGTCCGCCTTGATGCGGACTTCCAGCAGTTTCCTTTTCTCTCCGCGGACTATCTCGGAGACAGTACCGCTTACCGGGGAGGTGAAAAGAATGTCCGGGGATACCTTGTCGGCAAATACCGGTGAACCTGCAAGCACTGTATCGCCTTCCCGGACGAGCAGCCTTGGAATCAGCCCTCTGAAATCGGTCGGTTTTACAGCTGCAACGTCAGGAATTATCACCTTCTTTGCTTTCTGGACTGCCTGTCCCGATATGGGGATGTCCAGTCCTCTTTTCAATTCGATGATGTTTGACATTATTTAAACCGTTTTTGCGTAATTTCATGAAACCGCCGCGAAGATACTTAAATTTTTCGTAATTTCGCGCCATTATGGAAAACAAAATCAGTGCGATTTTTCAAGGTCTGAACCAGGAGCAGAAGGAAGCTGTGGACTGCACCGGAGGCCCCGTTCTGATAGTTGCGGGAGCCGGGTCGGGAAAGACGAGGGTTCTGACGAGCAGGATAGCATATATTCTTGAAAACGGGTGTCCTCCGGAGCGTGTGCTTGCCCTTACATTCACAAAGAAGGCGGCTGCCGAGATGAAGGAGAGGGTGGCCCTCATGGTGGGCGACAAGTCTGCCAGGAGGTTGTGCATGGGCACCTTCCATTCTGTTTTCATAAGGTTTCTCAGGGAATATGCTGAAAGCATCGGCTACAGGAAGGATTTTACGATATATGACACGAGCGACTCCACGAGTGCAATAAAAGCCTGCCTCAAGGAACTGCAGCTCGACGAGAAGGTCTACCGCCCCAAGGATGTGCTCGGCAGGATTTCCATGGCGAAGAACAACCTGACAACGGCTGCGGCATACGCAAGGAACACTCAGGCGATGCAGAACGACGCTGCGGCCAGGAAGCCGAAACTGTACGAGGTGTATCTGCTGTATGCGAAGAAATGCAGGCAGTCGAACGTGATGGATTACGACGACATCCTCCTGAACATGAACATTCTCCTGCGGGACAACGCGGAAGCTCTGGAGGCGATATCCTCCCGTTTCCTGTACATCATGGTGGACGAGTACCAGGACACCAATCTTTCCCAGTACGTGATATTGAAGAAACTGAGCTCGAAATACCGCAATATCTGCGTCGTGGGAGACGATTCCCAGTCCATATACGCGTTCAGGGGGGCGAAGATTGAAAATATCCTGAATTTCAGGAAGGACTACCCCGAATGCAGGATATTCAGGCTTGAGAGGAACTACCGCTCCACCAGGACGATAGTCGATGCCGCCAATTCCCTTATCGCCAACAATTCAGCCAGGATACCGAAGAAATGCTGGTCGGGAGGGGAGGAAGGAGACAAGATAAAGCTCGTGAGCGCGTACACGGAGCAGGAGGAGGCTGTGCTCGTGTCTTCGGAGATAGTCTCGAAGATCCGGTCCGCGTCTGCGGCGTACAAGGATTTCGCCATTCTCTACAGGACAAACTCCCAGTCCCGCGCCCTTGAGGAGGCTCTCAGGAGAAGGAATCTCCCTTACCGCATATATTCCGGGAACTCGTTCTTCGAAAGGGCCGAGGTGAAGGACCTGATGGCATATTTCAAACTGTGCTCGAATATCGATGACGACGAGTCGTTCAAGAGGATTGTAAACAAGCCGGCAAGGGGCATCGGGAACACGACTCTCGCCGCACTGACCGCCGCTGCGTTCGACAAGAAGACCACATTGTTCAGGGCGGCTTTCTCGGACGACCTCGAGAACTACGGCTTGAAACAGGCTGCGACAGACAGGTTGCGGGCTTTCTGCAACCTCATTTCAGGATTCTCTGCAAGGGTGCCGGGAGATGAGGCCGGGGAACTGTCCGTATCCATTGCTGTGGAGTCCGGCATCCTCGGCATGTACAAGGCCGACACATCCGTGGAGGGACAGTCGAAGTCGGCGAATGTCGAGGAGCTCCTGAACAGCGTGAAGACATTTGTCGAGGAGAGGAAGAACGAGTATTTCGAGGAGATGCTTGCCGGTTCCACAGAAGACATGGAGATAACCCAGGCGGACCTTCCTGTGGTGACACTGGGGGACTTCCTCGAGAATGTCTCCCTGCTGAGTGCGGTGGATGTGGAAGACGGAGAAGATTCCGACAACAAGGTCACACTTATGACAGTGCATTCCTCCAAGGGTCTGGAATTTCCGTATGTGTTCATAACCGGCCTGGAGGAGAACCTGTTCCCTTCCGGCGGATTCCTTGCTTCGGAAAGCGACATAGAAGAAGAGAGGCGGCTGTTCTATGTGGCGGTCACGAGGGCGGAAAAGGCAGTCTGGCTGACATTCTCCGCTACAAGGATGAGAAACGGGAAGCATGAATCGAATTATCCGAGCCGGTTCATCAGGGAGATAGACAGCCGTTACATACTGAATCCTCTCGGAAGCGATGATGGGGATGCCGCGGTGAGGGATTCCGGACATGGCGGAAGTTCTTTCGCCGGAAGACCTGTCTCCCGCGGTTTCCGGACACCGGCTCCGGCTCCGCGTTCATCCGGCGTGACTCCGTTCAGGAAACCGGCTGCGGCTGTCCCGGAAGAGCGGAGTGCAGGTTTTGAACCGTCTCCGGTAATGCAACTTGCGGTCGGCCAGAGGGTTGAGCACAACAGATTCGGGTTCGGAGTCATCAGGGAGATTTCCGGAAATGCCTCAGACAGGCGTGCAAGGATTCTTTTCGATGATTTCGGAGAGAAGAATCTTATGCTGAATTATGCAAAAATTCGCATTGTGGATATTGTTTGAATGCGAAAATTGTTATATTTGCCGCGAAGTTTTTCATAGTTTAAGTTTAGGTTAAGTAGCGGGGCGGTCACGACACATGTGATTGCCTCGTGAATTTTTTACGGGTGTCAGTTCTCCGTCCTGTAGCCGGTCGGGGTGCACCCTGTCAGCCGCCGGAACGTGCTGCAGAAATTCCGGAGAGAGGTGTAGCCGAGCTCTTTCGCAATGTCCGCGACACTTTTCCCGCTCTGCCGCAACTGTCTGCAGGCTATCCCGAACTGCCGGTCTCCGATGTATTCAGGCACGGACCTTCCTGTCTCGCACTTCAGCATGTCTTCGAAGTAGGCAGGGGAGAGCCCGAGCATCCTTCCGAAATAGTCTGCCGTTGGCATGCCTTCCCGGACCGCCTGTCCGGAGAGAAAATACTTTTCCGCAAGACAGTCTGCCTTTGCAATCAGTTCGATGTTCTTCTCGTGTCTGGTGATGAACTGTCTCTTGTAGAATCTGCGGCTGTACTCGAGCAGCAGCCCGATTTTCTCCACGATGATGGTCGCACTGTATTCGTCCGTATCCCAGAGCAGTTCTTCCCCGATTCCCTCCATGCATTTCCTGATGATGCCGAGTTCGCAGCAGGAGAGGTGCAGGGCTTCGCTGTTCCTGTATCTGAAGAATGAATCCCCTGTGAACCCGTTCCCGGTCCGGACACCGTCGAACAGTCCCGGATGGATGCAGAGCAGCGTCCTCTGCCGCTGCAGGCATCCGCTGCATGCGTCAAGGTTTACGATGCCGCCCGGAGGTATGAACGACAGGATGCCTTCAGAGAAATCGCACTCGTCCCAGCCTGAGCAGGACATACTCGGGCTGCCGACGAGCAGCACGGAATAGAATCCGGTCTGCAGCAGGGTGCAGCAGTCCCCGGAGCGCAATTCTATCAGGCTCACCAGTGGATGGAGTGTCTTCCTTGAGAAGATGGCGTTGCATTGCGCTATGGTATCTGCCTTTGTTATCCGGAAACCTGTCATACGGAAGCCCTGTTCAAATTCAGAAGACAAATTTAAATGGTATGTGGCGGCTCGCCGATAACATTTTTACCGATGTTTGTGCAGTATTTACAGATTGTCCCATGAATTGGTGGTGACAGGAAAAAAGGGATGCCCGCTTTTGGACATCCCTTTGTGACCCCAACAGGATTCAAACCTGTAACCTTTTGATCCGTAGTCAAATGCTCTATTCAGTTAAGCTATGGGGCCGAAATCCAGGCTCAACCCTGGTTATGCGTTCTCCTCCTTGAGGATGACAAGTTTCTTTTCCTTTATCCTTGCCTTCTTACCTGAAAGCTGCCTGATGTAGAAGATTCTTGCCCTGCGGACTTTGCCGACCTTGTTCAGTTCGATAGAATCGATGAACGGTGAAGCAAACGGGAAAATCCTCTCCACTCCGATTCCGCTTGAAATTTTCCTGACAGTGAAAGTCTTCGTTGCCGGTGAAGCACCCTTTATCTGGATTACAACACCTCTGAATTTCTGGAGCCTTTCCTTGTCTCCTTCCTTTATCCTGTAAGTGACGGTTATCGTATCACCTGCCTTGAACTTAGGATACGTTGCCACTTTCTCGTTGGCAAAAGCCTGCTCTACAACTTTTAATAAATCCATTTCCTTGAAATTTTATGGCAACATTACGCATTTTCAATACCCGACGCAAGAGGTTGCTTTGTTTTTGGGACTGCAAAGGTATAAATAAATTCTCACTAAGCAAATTTTTTTGATAAAAAACATTGCTGTCAGAACATATTTCTCAACCTTTCGAAGAAATTCTTGTCATCCTTTGAAGGGTTCGGCCTGAAATTCTCGCTCGCAGCGAGTTTTTCCATCATTTCCTTTTCTTCCCTGTTGAGTTTCTTCGGCACCCATACGATGAATTTTACGTACATGTCACCGGTGCCGTAGCCGTTGACTGTAGGCAGACCCTTTCCTTTCAGCCTGATTACGGTCCCGGACTGTGTGCCCGGGTCTACTTTCACGTTGTATTTCCCGTCGAGGCAAGGCACTTCGACGACTCCGCCCATTATCGCCTCGGGTATGGATATTATCTTGGTGTAGGTGAGGTTGTTTCCGTCGCGCTTGATTTCGGGATGCTCGACCTCGTTAACGACTATCAGCAGGTCTCCGTTCACGCCGTTGTTCTTCGCGCAATGTCCCTGGCCCCTCATGGTGAGCTGCATGCCGTCTTCGACGCCGGCCGGAATCCTCACATGAACCGTCTCCTTCCTGCGTATGAGCCCTGTGCCGGAGCACGTGTGGCATGGGTTGGTGACTATCTTGCCTTCACCGTTGCACTGCTGGCACGTCGAGTATGTTATGCTCTGGCCGAAGAAACTGTTGACGACCCTCTTTATCTGTCCTGTGCCCTTGCACGACGGGCAGACCTTGATGTCGGAACTGTTCCTCGCCCCTTTGCCGCCGCAGTCAGGACACGGTACGTTCCTTTCTATCTGGATATCCTTTTCGGCTCCTCTGGCTATCTCCTCGAGGGTGAGGCTGACACGTACGCGGATGTCCCGGCCCCTGTACACTTTCTGGGCAGAGCCCTGTCTCTGGCTGTCGCCGAAACCCCCGAATCCGCCAAAACCGCCGAAACCTCCGCTGAATCCTCCTCCGAAGAGGTCTCTCAGAATGTCGTTGAGGTTTCCGAAACCTCCGCTGAAGTCCGGTCCTGCCTGACCGTCGAGCCCGGCGTGTCCGAACTGGTCGTATTTCGCCCTTTTTTCCTTGTTGCTGAGCACATCGTATGCTTCGGCAGCCTCCTTGAACTTTTCCTCGGCTTCCTTGTTCCCCGGATTCTTGTCCGGATGGTACTGTATGGCCTTTTTCCTGTAAGCCTTCTTTATCTCCTCGTCAGTGGCGTTCCTGTCCACTCCGAGGACCTCGTAATAATCTCTTTTTTCTGCCATCTCCTGCCTCCCGTAACAATTAGATGCCTACCACGACCTTGGCATATCTGACTACTTTGCCGTTGAGGGTGTAGCCGGTCTGCACGACATCGTAGACCTTGCCTTTCTTATCTTCCTCCTGCACCGGGAACTGTGCGACAGCCTCGTGGAGGTCCGTGTCGAATACTGCACCCATGGCCTCTATCCTGTCCAGCCCCTTGCTCTTGAGGTAGGCTGTCAGCTTGTTATATATGAGTTCCGTGCCTTCCTTGGCAGACTGGCTGTCGTCAGATTTGGAAAGCACGTCCATAGCCCTTTCACAGTCGTCGAGCACCGGAAGAAGTCCCTTGATGGTCTCTTCTGCAGCTACGCTCACAAGGTCGAGCTTCTCCTGCGAAGTCCTTCTCCTGAAATTGTCGAACTCCGCCATCAGCCTGACGTAATCGTCTTTTTCCTTTGCTATTTTGTCAGTCAGCTCGCTGACCTGCTTCTCGAGAGCTTCAATCCTGCTCTTCTCCTTCTTTTCTTTCCGTGACTCTTTCCTGCTCTCTCCGCCTTCGTCATGCTTTTCCGCATTTACGGCTTCCTGAGCCTCTGGAGCATCGTTTTCTGCAGTTATTTCCTGCTCTTTCAAATTTTCCTGTGCCATATTCCATTATCTTTTTTTCATTTTCACACGCAAAAACCGGCTTTGCCGATACAAAATATCTGCCACCTTCCCGCGCTCTGACAATTTGTCAGCATGGGGCGAAAAAAAGAGGAGAGCCTCTACGGCCATCCTCTTTTTCCGGATAAAAATCCGTTGATTTGATGTATTAAGGATTTGGTATTGAAAATCAGTCCGTAATCTGCTTGTATTTAGGTACGAGAGTTTTCATGATAGTCCAAGCTATAAGGTAAGCAACGGCGCATCCGCAGAACACAATCATGTATCCGGCATCCTTCCCTTCGAAACCGAGGAACTGGAATGCTGTCCCTGCATTTTCAGAGTAGGTGAACAGCGCACCGGCTCCCTTCTGGATGAAGAACGAGCCGATACCGCCGGCCATGCCTCCGATACCTGTGATTGTGGATATTGCAGACTTCGGGAACATGTCTCCGATTGTGGAGAACAGGTTGGCCGACCATGCCTGGTGCCCTGCTCCTGCAAGTCCGATGATTATTGCAGGCCACCATACGGATACCTGTCCTGCGCTCTGGGCGAAAAGTGCCGGAAGCGGAAGGAATGCGAATATGAGCATGGCGAGCATACGCCCGTTGTACGGATTCATCTTCTTCTTCTCGACGAACAGCTTAGGAAGGTAGCCGCCGAATATGGAGAGGATGGTGACAATGGCATAGAGCACCGTTATCAGGGCGACACCCATGCCTGAACTTGAAGCATAACCGTACTGGTCCGAGAAATACGCAGGCGCCCAGAACAGGTAGAACCACCATACGCCGTCGGTGAAGAACTTGCCGACGATGAACGACCAGGTCTGTCTGTATGTGAAGCACTTCCAGAGCGAGATGCTCTTCTTCTTGCTTCCCTCATCCTCTGCGGCTGCAGCGGCATTCTCCTCTGCGGAGTAGTCCTGGTTGATGTATTCGAGCTCTGCCTTGTTGACATGTCTTGATTTCTCCGGCTTGTTGTACATGAATACCCAGAAACCCATCCAGATGAAACCGAGGGCACCGATGATGACGAATGCCATCTCCCAGCCGCCGCCGACTCCTCTGTCCTTGAAGAACTGTGCGAGCAACGGTATGGTTGCCGGAGCTATGAGGGCTCCGATGGATGCACCGGAGTTGAATATGGAAGTGGCGAAAGCCCTGTCCTTCTTAGGGAAGTATTCTGCAGTGACCTTGATTGCAGCAGGGAAGTTTCCTGCTTCACCGAGGGCGAGGATGCACCTTGCCGCAAGGAAAAGCCATACGCTTGTGGACGCTATCGCAAGGGCAGCCGCCGAGCCGGCTTCGACCGCCGTCATGGCTGCTGCGCTCTCATAGCCCTCGATGTGTACGGTGAGCCAGCCGCAGACTGCATGGAGACATGCTCCTGCAGACCAGATGCCGATGGACCAGAGATAACCTTTCTTTGTCCCCATCCAGTCCACGAATTTGCCCGCGAACAGCATGCAGATGGCATACACTATTGAAAATATGGCGGTTATTGTACCGTAGTCATTGTCCGTCCAGTGGAATTCAGGCGCAATGAAGTCTTTCCATGTGAGGGAAAGCACCTGACGGTCGAGATAGTTGACTGTCGTGGCCACAAAGAGCAGCACGACCATCCACCATCTCCAATTGGTCATAAGTTTCTTTGTCGTTGTCTGTTCCATTCCTGAGATTTTTATCTTACTTCCTTGATAATCTGGAGCGCATCTTTGCAGAGCCCGGTGATTTTGCTCCATTCCCCGACAGCGATGACGTCCTTAGGGAAGAGGTTGCTTCCCATGCCCACGCATGTAACCCCAGCCTTGAACCATCCTTCGAGATTCTCCCTGGTCGGTTTCACACCGCCGGTCACCATTATCTGGCTCCAAGGCATAGGTGCACGGAGACCCTTTACGAAGGCCGGCCCGAGGACGTCGCCAGGGAATACCTTGCAGAGGTCGCATCCGAGCTCCTGTGCCTTACCTATCTCCGATACGGAACCGCATCCCGGGCAGTATGGCACGAGGCGGCGGTTGCAAATCGGGGCAATCTCAGGGTTGAACAGAGGCCCGACAACGAAATTTGCCCCAAGCTGGATGTAGAGGGCTGCAGTTGCGGGATCCACTACGGAGCCCACTCCGAGAATCATTCCCGGAAGCTCCTTGTTGGCATATTTCACGAGTTCCCCGAACACTTCCTGTGCGAAGTCCCCGCGGTTTGTGAATTCGAATGCCCTGACCCCTCCTTCATAGCAGGCCTTTACGACATTCTTGGCTATTTCAAGGTCGGCATTGTAGAATACCGGAACCATTCCGGTCTCCTTTACGGCCGCCAGCACTTCAAGTTTACTGTATTTTGCCATGGTACTTATCCTTTTTTATTTTTTTTCACGTCCGCTGCCGTCGCCTTTCATGAGGTTCTCGACTTCGGCTACGGTCACCTGATTGTAGTCACCGAAGATTGTGTGTTTCAGGCACGATGCGGCAACGGCGAAATTGAGCGCAGTCTGGTCGTCGCCCTTGTATGTGAGGAGTCCGTAGATGAGGCCTCCCATGAAGGAATCACCGCCGCCTACACGGTCCACTATGTGGGTGATGTCATATCTCGGCGACTGGTAGAGCTTTGTGCCGTCGTAAAGCACCCCGCCCCATGTGTTGTGGTTTGCGTTGATGGAGCCCCTGAGGGTTATGATGACCTTCTTGGCACGAGGGAATTTCGCCATCAGCTGCTTGCATACGCTCTCGAACTCAGCTGCATTCACTTCTCCCTTTGTCGCGGTGACATCGAACCCTTCCGGTTTGATTCCGAACACCTTCTCGGCGTCTTCCTCGTTGCCGAGTATCACGTCGCAGCCTTCTACAAGGGCCGGCATCACTTCAGAAGCGGTCTTTCCGTATTTCCAGAGGTTTTTCCTGTAGTTCAGGTCGCATGAAACGGTGACTCCGAGCCTGTTTGCAGCCTTGATGGCCTCGAGGCAGACATCTGCAGCTCCCTGGCTGATTGCAGGCGTGATGCCTGTCCAGTGGAACCAGTCGGCGCCTTCGAACACTTTCTCCCAGTCAATCATGCCTTTCTCGATTTCGGAGATGGCGGAATGTGCCCTGTCATAGACTACCTTGCTCGCACGGGCAACGGCGCCTGTCTCGAGGAAGTAGATTCCGAGCCTGTCACCGCCGAATACGCAGTGCTTCGTGCCGACACCATAGCTGTGGAGGTCCTTTATGCAGCTTGCGGCTATGTCGTTTTTAGGGAAACGGGTCACGAATTCAGTCTCTATGCCGTAATTGGCAAGCGAAACGGCAACGTTTGCTTCTCCGCCACCGAATGTGGCCGCAAATTCTTTTGCTTGAGAAAATCTCAGGTAACCTGGAGTAGACAGTCTGAGCATAATCTCTCCGAATGTGATAACTTTTGGCATTTTATTAGATTTTTGAAAGTTAAATGGTCTTTTTAGTGTCAATCTTCGCAAAGATAAAAATTATTTTTTAATTCCGTGTGCGGTAACGGAAAAATATTGTATATTTGAAAGCCCGCAACGGAAGGGGCAGGTCCGGGGCCGGCAGGTACAGGTCCCCAGGAACGAATTCTGGAGTTATGGAAGAGGGAAACAAGATAACAATCAACGATGTCGCCAAGGCCGCCGGGGTTTCAAAGGGAACCGTGGACAGAGTGCTGCACGACAGGGGGGAAGTTTCACAGAAAAGCCGGGAGAAAATACTCAAGGTCATCAAGGAACTCGGGTACAGGCCGAATTTCTATGCTTCGATTCTGGCGTCAAGAAAAAATTATCTGATATCATGCATAATACCGGAGTTCAACAACGGAGAGTTCTGGGAGCTGACGGAAAAGGGTATCGACCAGGGACGGGAATACGCAGGGAGGTTCGGGATAAGCATAAATGCAGTGCTTTATGACCAGTATGACCTCGAGTCTTTTCAGGATGCATGCGAGAAAGTGCTGGCTTCCAGGCCATCCGGGGTCGTGATTGCCCCGATGTTCCGGAATGAGACGCTCAAGTTCGTCAAGGAACTTACAGAGAACCATATACCTTATGTATATATAGATTCCAAGCTTGAAGATGACGGGTATCTTGCATATTACGGGATGCCGATGTACCAGAGCGGCTACCTGTGCGCGGACATCCTCACGGACGGAAGGGATGTCCGCAAGGTGCATGTCATAAGGATAGCCCGGGACAAGAGGGGGCTTTCGGATCCCACGCTCACGCGCCGTACCGGTCTTGTCGACTATATTTCCGAACATTACCCCGACTGCGATGTCGAAAACACATTCATTGATCCCAAGAGCAGGGAAGAACGCTACAGGAAACTGGACGAGATGTTCGCATCGGACCCGGACCCGGACAAATATATCGTCATGTGCAACTCAAGGGTGCACTTTGTGGCTGAATATCTCAGAGACAGGGGAATCAGGTCTTGCAGGGTGGTAGGGTTCGACGTCCTCGAGAAAAATGTCTCGGCCTTGAAGGACGGTTATGTGCAGGCACTCATCGCCCAGCATTCGGACAGGCAGGCAGCTTCTGCCATCACTGCCATCACGGATTACCTCATTCTGCACTCCGGCCCTCAGAAGAAGGACAACTATACTCAGATGGATATCCTGAACAAGTACAACTGCGACTACTATCTGTAACGGTCTCCGGTTTTGCTCTCCCGACAATTTTTTTTGCTCAAACAACAAAAAGTTCCCCTGGCGGCTTGTCCGAAAGGGGTGCGGCGGTTATATTTGAAGGAAAACAAAAAATCAAGTATCATGAAGAATTTCTGGAAATATGCCGCCCTTCTGATGACGGCAGCAGCGGGGGGAATGCTGACATCCTGCCAGGACAAGACGGAACCTGAGGAAGATCCGGTGACAATCAAAAAAGTGTGGGCGGCAAAGACTGAAGATGATGTTTTAGGGGAATGCTATTACTTGCTGGATTTCGGTATGATTGACGGAAAGTATCATTTGTGTGAAGCTTATCAGGACAGTGAAGAATTCAGGGAAAGGATGAAAACTCTCTATGGGGTAGAACTCTCCGAACACGAGATACCATATTACTCTCTCTTGTCATCCGCCGGAGAAGCGCTTTCCTGTGAAGTAACCGAGACTGATGCCACGAGCGGCACCGTAACTATTTCAGATGGAGAAAGGACCTATTTTCAGTTATCGTACAAAAACCTCACGAAGGACTCGGTCACCATTATTGAAGAAGACGGAGAAACAGCAGAAGAAAAGGAATGCAGGACGCCTGAAAGTTGGGGCCTTACCGTAGCCGGATATGTGGACATTACATCTTATGTTTTTCCAGAGGATGAGCAGTAGGCGTCCGGCATCTGCGTGACAGGGCGGCGTTTACGGGCTGATATTATTAAAGGAGGTGACCAAAAAATAATTTTGGTCACCTCCAAACGTCTTTCTTCGAAAGACTGACCCGTCTTAACCCCCGTAGACAATAGTCTATCTGCTCACTCTCGAATGTCCACAGGACATTCTTCTTGGTCACCTTGTGGCGTTTTCCAGTTTCTTCATGATGGAGAATATGAATATCGCCGAGATGAGGCAGAGAGCAATGAGCAGAGTCCATACTCCCCAGAGTGGAATTTTTGTCCACAGAAGGGCAGGAATGGACACGAGGTAGTTGCCGATTGCCGTGGCTGCGAACCAGCAGCCCATCATCATGCCTTTGTATTTTGGAGGGGCGACTTTCGACACGAATGAGATACCCATCGGAGACAGCAGAAGTTCTGCAAACGTAAGCACGAGGTATGTCGATATCAGCCAGGCAGGAGATACGAGCGTGTCGCTCACATTGTCGTTGAGTTCCTTCGGGGAAGGAAGACCGATGGAGCCTATTGTGAGAATCAGGAATCCGACGGCTGCGACGAGCATGCCGAGTCCGATTTTCCGCGGCGCGGAAGGTTCCTTGCCCTTCCTCGCAAGTGCCCCGAAAATGGCCAGGGATATAGGAGTGAGTGCAACCACGAAGAACGGGTTGAACTGCTGGAAGTCGGACGGAAGAATCTTTATCTCCGGCTCCATGCCGGCATAAAGCGCGTATGCCCCGCCCCAAAGAGCCAGTGTAGCCAGGGCGGACAGCACCTTTCCCTTGTTTGTGGATGACTGGAACACGCTGAACAGCGTGTAGATGGATACAGCTATGAGGAAAAGGCTTCCGATATTGAACCCTATCCTCAATATCCCGTCAACAGTGCCTTCCGTGTAGTTCTTTGCGAAAACCGTCATTGTGCCTCCGTTCTGATGGAATGCCATCCAGAAGAAAATGACGACTGCGAAAACCAGAAGCAATGCCACGATCCGGCTCTTTGTCTGCTGCGGGGTGAGCTCGGCCTCTTCCGGATGCTCGGCCTTGGACTGTTTCGCGTTGACATCGGCGTGCTTGAACCACGGCCTGCAAGAGAAGTATATCAGCACGGATATTATGAGGGAGACGCAGGCTACTGCGAAACCGTAGTTGTATGCTGTGGAGAGCTTCTCGATGTAGAGATTGCTGAAATCCGTCAAGTCCGTCATTCCTGTCATCGAGGCTGCAAGTCCCTGGAGCTTGTCCAGGTCCGCTGCCGTGATTGTGCCGTCGAGATACTGGTGCGCGAGGGACGGGATGCTCGGATTGTACACGAGCCCGTCCTTGCCGAGGAAATGATTGGTGATGTAGTTCGCCATGCTCGGCGCGAACATGGCTCCTATGTTGATGGCCATATAGAAAAGACTGAACGCCGCATCTCTCTTGTTGGAGTATTTCGGGTCGTCGTACAGATTGCCGACCATGACCTGAAGATTTCCCTTGAACAGACCGGTCCCGACTGCAATCAGCGCGAGAGCCCCGAACATCGCCGCCTTGCCTACCGCATCGGCGTCAGTGGGGATTGCAAGGCAGAGATATCCGAGGAACATCACCGCGATGCCTATCGTCACGCATTTCCCGAAACCTATCTTGTCGGCTATATAGCCTCCGAGCAGAGGCATGAAATATACTCCGGCAAGGAATATGGCGTATATCTGCCCCGAGACTGTGGTGTCGAAACCGAATTTCGCCTGCAGGAACAGGACAAATATCGCCAGCATTGTGTAGTACCCGAAACGTTCCCCGGTGTTGGCCAGGGCGAGGGCGAACAAACCTTTTGGTTGACCTTTGAACATATTCTGATATTATTGATTTTTCGCGGATTGCCGGCCGTACACGGGAACGCCTCCGGCCGCCGGAGGGCAAAGGTAGTAAAATTAAGTCTATGTCTTGCCCTCCATCCGAAAAAAAATGGTATATTTGGCCTTGTTGAAGCGCCGGATAATATGAAAAAAGGAGTTTTTGAGTTCAAGGTTAGAGCGATATTGTGGGTGATGAGGCTCTTCTCCAGACTGCCTCGCAGGGTACTTTATTTTGGCGGCGATGTCATTTCCTGGTTCATGAAAAACATACTGCACTACAGGCAGAACGTGGTGCTGACAAATATCGCCCGCTCCTTTCCACGGATGACATATCAGGAGGTCAGGAACACGGCTTCCGGATTCTACCGCCATCTCGGGGAGATTTTCGCCGAGGCCGTATGGTTCAGCGGAGCCGACTACAAGGCCATAAGGTCGTCCAGGATATGCGAAATCACCAATCTGGAGGTGCTGAATGAAGCGTACGCGTCTTCACCGAGCGTGACCGTGCTCTTTTCCCACTGCGGAAACTGGGAACTCATAGGCGGCCTGTGGTGCTACAACTACAATCCCGAGGTGGAATATCCAGGGGATGAAAACTGCATAAGGGTGGTGTACAAGCGGCTCCACAATCCTGTGTGGGACGAGGTGTTCAAGCGGAACCGCTCCCATCCGATAAAGGGCTTCGACGGCGAGATAGAGAGCAACAGCATACTCCGCTATGCGATAAGGCACCGCGACACCAGATATGTGTATATCTATCCGACGGACCAGTATCCGTACGCCGGGGCGCACGATGCCGGCCTGTTCCTGAACCAGCCGACAAAAGTGATGCTCGGAAGCGCGGCCCTTGCCCACAAGCTCGGGATGAGCGTGCTTTATCTGAGGATGGAGCATGTCTCCAGGGGACGCTACCTCATGACATTCGTGCCTGTGTGCAGCGATGCCTCGCAGATGGCTCCGGAAGCGATAATGGAGAAATACCTTAGACTCCTCGAAGAGGATATCAGACAGACGCCGTACAACTGGCTCTGGAGCCACAAGAGGTGGAAGCGTCTTTAGTCCATGTTTTGTGAAATTTCTTAAATCGTAACGTTATGAAGGCAATTTTCCCAGTCATGTCCGTGCTTGCGGCTGCCGTGGTCATGAGCGGCCCGGCCACAGCCAAGGACAACCAGGTGCCCCAGGGGACAGACCCTGCGGGAGCCGTCGTGTATTCCCTTCCTGTCACGACTCTGGCTTTCGAAGCCGAGGCCGTGTGCGAGAACTTCCATGCCGGCCCGTATGCCAAGTATGCCTCCAAGTATCTCGGCATAGATGTCCGCCAGAAGAGTTCCGTGACATACACTCTCGACAAGATAAGCATGACCACATTCGTGGAGCCGGACCTGTCCGAGCGGCACATCCTCGACCTCGAAGGGGGCAGGACAAACACGACTTTCCTCAAGCTCACCTCCGCGGGGCTCGTGTCTTCGGCAGAATCGCTGTCCGGCAGGGAGCAGAACTGGAAGTTCCCTGTGGCCCGGGACGGGGATTATTCCGGGATGTCGTTCACCCCTAACCTCTCCACCGAAGCCACGACTCTCTACAAGAGCGTCAAGGCAGACTCCGGCTACGACAAGGTGGCAGTGAAGCAGGACATGCTTGTGCAGAAGACTGAGGAGATGAGGGCTGCGGAGATTGCGGACCTGATTTTCTCCCTCAGGGAGCAGAGGATAAACATAATAACCGGAAACACGGACGCCTCGTACAGCGGAGAGGCCATGGGGGCTGCGTTGAAGGAGATTGACAGGCTTGAACAGGAGTACCTGACCCTATTCACCGGATATTCGGAGTACGACCGCCAGAAGAAATCCTTCGAGGTGATTCCCGGGAAGGACAAGAACGTGTACATAGCTTTCCGCATCTCCGATTCCGTGGGGCTTCTTCCTGCGGACAATCTTTCCGGAAAGCCGGTGGTTCTCGAAATCACACCTCTGTCGCCTGCAGCGCCGCAGACTCCGGACAAGAAGGTGAAGAAGACAAAGGAGCCGGTAATCGTGTACAGGATTCCTGCGGTGTGCTCGGTGAAGCTCTCTGACGGAGTGGAAGTGCTGATGCAGAGCAGGGTGCCTGTCTACCAGCTCGGGAAGGAGAGCACACTTCCGGTAAACGTGTTCATTGAAAAATAATCAAAACGGATAGCAATGACTGTAAAAGACCTGAATCCATCGTGTGTATGGAAGAATTTTTATGAACTGACGAGGATTCCCCGCCCATCCAAGAAAGAGGGGAAAGCTGTGGAATATCTTTACAATTTCGGGAAATCACTCGGGCTCGAGACCATAAGGGACGAAATCGGCAATATTATAATAAGGAAGCCTGCCACACCGGGCATGGAGAACCGCAAGGGCGTGATTCTCCAGGGGCATATCGACATGGTTCCGCAGAAGAACTCCGATGTGGAGCATGATTTCGAGAAGGACCCGATAGAAACCCGCGTGGACGGGGAATGGGTGAAGGCCTGCGGGACCACACTCGGTGCGGACAACGGCGTAGGGGTCTCGATGGCTCTTTCCGTGCTCGAGTCCGGAGAGCTGAGGCATGGACCTCTGGAGGTGCTCGTCACCATAGACGAAGAGACCGGCATGACAGGGGCGAGAGCCCTCAAGCCCGGCATACTCCAGGGTGAGATACTGATAAATCTCGATTCCGAGACGGAGGGCGAGCTGTATATAGGCTGTGCCGGCGGCCTTGATGCCACTGCCGAAATACCGTACAGGACGACCGGGGTACCCGAAGGCAAATACTTTACCCACCTTCTGTCTGTCGCCAACTGTAAGGGCGGACACTCCGGTATGGACATCATACTCGGACGTGCCAATGCCAACAAGGTGCTCGCCCGCGTGCTTCTGCCGCTTCTGAGGGATTACGGTGTCAGGCTCGTGTCCGTGGAAGGCGGGAATATGAGGAACGCCATACCTCGCGAAGCCGAAGCCGTGATCCAGATACCCCAGGACAAGGTCGGGGATGTGGACCAGTATCTGCATGAAGTCCACGTATGTCTCCTCAACGAGTACCGGGTGACGGATCCGCAGATCCATCTCGGGCTGCGCTCGGCTTCACAGGTACATACGGCCATAGAGGGCAGCGATGCCATAAGGTGCATACAGGCTCTGCTCGCCTGTCCTGAAGGCGTGGAGAGGATGAGTGACCAGATGCCTGGACTGGTGGAGACATCCAACAATACGGCCATCGTCCGGACAGAAGACGGCAGATTCATCATCAAGACACTGATGCGCAGTTCCGTTGACTCTGCAAAGGAATTGCTGGCTGAGCGCATGAGGGCGGTCATGGAGCTCGCCGGAGGCACCGTGGCATTCGAGGGAGGGTATCCGGGCTGGGCTCCGGACAACACTTCGCCGATACTGCACACGATGAAGTCGGTTTACGGAAAACTCTACGGAAAGGAACCGGCGGTGATGGCCATACATGCGGGGCTCGAGTGCGGAATCCTGAGCGGGGCATACCCTCATCTGGACATGGTGTCGTGCGGCCCTACGATAATGAGTCCTCATTCTCCTGACGAGAGGGTGAACATCCCGTCCGTGGAGAAGTGCTGGAATTTCCTGAAGGCTGTCCTCGAGGATATTCCGGAAAAATAATATTTGATTTTAAAAAGATAATTCATATCTTTGCAGCCCGTCTGTGGAAAATTTATTTTCCCGGATGGGCATATTATTTACTAACAATTAATTACAAACGAAATGTTCAAACATTACGAGACCGTTTTCATTGCAACTCCCGTTTTGTCTGATGCCCAGATGAAGGAAGCGGTTGCCAAGTACACTGGTTTCATCAAGGAAAATGGAGGTGAAATCGTGTATGAAGAGGATTGGGGGCTCAAGCAGCTTGCGTACCCTATCCAGAAGAAGACTTCAGGTTTTTATTACCTCATCGAATTCAAGGCTGACCCTCAGCTCATTGCTTCGCTCGAGACCCAGTACCGCCGCGACGAGAGAATCATCAGGTTCCTCACTTTCGCAATGGACAAGCATGCAGTGGCATACGCCGAGAAGAGAAGAGCAAACAGACAGGAGAAATAAGGAGGAGTGAATCATGGCACAGAACAATGAAATACGTTATCTCAACCCTCCTACAGTAGAGGTAAAGAGAAAGAAATACTGCCGTTTCAAAAGGGCTGGTATCAAATATGTGGACTACAAGGACGCAGAGTTCCTCAAGAAGTTCCTCAACGAGCAGGGCAAGATACTTCCTCGCCGTATCACCGGAACATCCCTCAAATTCCAGAGGAAGGTGGCTCAGGCAGTGAAGAGGGCAAGACATCTCGCGCTTCTTCCATACGTAACAGATCTTTTGAAATAATCCGGAGGACACAATTATGGAGATTATCCTGAAGAAAGATGTGGCTAATTTGGGCCATGCGGACGATATAGTCAAAGTCAAGACAGGTTATGCTGTGAACTACCTCATCCCTCAGGGATTTGCAACGCTCGCAACTCCTTCGGCCAAGAAGGTACATGCGGAGAACCTCCGCCAGCGTGCACACAAGGAGGCCAAGCTCCGTGCCGATGCCGAGGCTCTTGCAGCAAAACTTGCCGACATGACTGTGAAAGTGGCTGTGAAGGTGAGCGAGAACGGTAAAATCTACGGTTCTGTCACCACCATGCAGATTGCAGACGCTCTTGCAGCAGCCGGTGTAGAGATAGACAAGAAGGACATCACCATCTCTGGCGATACCGTAAAGGAGACCGGTGTCTACGAAGCATCAGTGAAGTGCTACAAGGACATCAAGGGAACATTCAAGTTCGAGGTCGTGGCTGAATAAGCCTCTGGCTCTGAGATAGTTTATAGGAGGGTGGCCGCAAACCGGAATCACCCTCTTTTTGATTTAATAAAATCAGATAAGAAGATTCTAAGGCGCGTATATTGTTTCTGATGAACATTTTCCCCGGAATGGGGGGATATCCGTACCGTCGTTGTCAGCCAAGGCGTATGCCGATGCCATATATGACATCGCTGCCTCTGAGGCAAGGAATACGGAACTGGGTAAGTCCGCATACGGAAAGTCCGTGGAATATACGATGTCGGCTGCAGCAGCCAGATGGCGGGAGGTGCTGTCCCTCTGAGAAGACTCACATTCCTGCAATGGCCTTGTGAAGGCGGGGCATTATCCTGTCCCAGGAATAGTTTTCCAGGTAGTATTTCTCACCCTTCTCTATCATTTCCTTCCTCGCGGAGGCATTTTCAGTGGCTTCCCTGAACTCCCTGCAGAACTCGCGGTAGCTGCGGAAGGACCTGACAGCGTTTCCGCTCAGCACGCAATGCTGTCTCAGCACTTCGCATTTCCCGTTCACCAGGACAGGCACCCTGTCTCTGAGTGCCTCGAGCACTACGAGAGAGAGGCTTTCGTATTTTGACGGATTGACCAGGAGCAGGGCGTGCTGCAGGATTGCCCTTTTCGCGCCTTCCGAGGTGAATCCCGTGAATATCATGTCCTTATGCCTGCCGACTTCCTTGACAAGTCCCCCTACCATGACCAGCTTGGGAGCGTCGGGGTGCGAGGCGGCATATCTTGAATAATATCTGACGAGCTTCCCCGCCTTCCCTTTCTCGATTCTTCCGATGAAGACCACATATCTGTCCGGGAGCGAGAACTGCTTTTTCACTTTCTCCCAGCTGTCTGCAGGGGCGTCCTCGATTCCGGTGCTGATTATTCCTCCCCGGATGTTCCCCTTTCCGAAGATATCCCAGGCAAGTTCCTGCTCGGCCGCAGTGTTGAATCCTATGTAGGCCGCCTTGGTGAAACTCAGGGTGAGGGATGGCCTGAAAGCCGCCCTTTCCGGATGGAGAGTCGGGATGCCTATCATCTTTTCTCCGGCATGCATGGCCGTCATGAAGAACGGTGCGTATGTGGCCGTAAGCGAGAGTATGGCCTTGTAGCCTCCCTTGTGTTCCTCGATGTATCTGATCATGTCCGGAGAATAGAATATGCCGGACTTTACCGCATTGATGTCGGCCTCGAGCCCCCATTTCCACACGGGAGACTGTCCTGCAACGAACCTGAGGCAGCCGCACCAGTACAGGAGCCTCCTTATCCTGCGTGACAGCCTCACCTTCGAGAGCCACTTTTTTTCAGCGGCCCTGTCATACGGGACAGTGGCGAAGCGTCTCACTGTCACGCCTCCGTCCTCCTCCACTCCTTCGGCATAGCCGGCTTCTCCGGTCACGTAATCCTTTATGCATGTCGTGAGGATTTCAACATCGTAGTCGGGGGCAAGGCGTTCGGCAAGCATCCTGCAGTGCAGCTCCGCACCGCCGTTTATGTCCTTTCCGTATCTTGTGACGGTGATTGCTACCTTCTCTTTCATTGCTCGAGCGATTTGTATATTCGAATGTATTCTTCTGCAGCCTTGTCCCACGAGAATTTTCTCGCATGGGCTGAAATCTCCTCCGGAGTGACCTTGCCCGAGTCGTATGCTTCGAGGCCTTCGGCAAACTCTTTCCTCATGCCCTCGAAGTCAAATTCGCGGTTGAAATAGAAGGCCTTGTCCCCTCCGATTTCAGGCAGGGATGTGTATCTCGACAGGAATACCGGCTTGCCGTACAGCATCGCCTCTATCGGCGGAAGCCCGAACCCTTCGGCTATGGAAGGAAAGAGAAAGGCTCTGCAGTTCCTCATGTACCAGTCTTTTGCGGCCTCGCTGACAGGCCCCGTGACATGGACCCTGTCGAGGACCCCGAGTTCGGATGCCGTCCGGAGAATCTGCTCCTCGTAGCTGAACCTCAGGCCGGAGATGACGAGTTCGTAGCCGTTTCCGACGAGCAGGGCGGGCAGCACATGGAAATTCTTTTTCCTGAGCAATGTGCCGACGGTGAAAAGGAACGGCCCTGAAGGGATGTAGTCCGGAACCCCTGGCTTGCCGCCGTATGCGGTGCAGCCGTTGTATATGACATCGACTGTCCTGCCCCTGAGGTCGATGTGTTTAAGGAGGTCGTCTCTCGTGAACCCGGATATGGCGACGACGCGGCTGGCCTTGTCCACATTGTGCTGGAGCCTGTCGAGCCATGACCGGCGTGTCTCCTCCGGTTCTTCATAGAGGAAGTTCAGGTCATGCACCGTGAGCACTGTCCCGAGCCTTCCCGGCATCACCTTGGGAAACTGCTGGGTGGAATGCCAGATTGCTCCCCGTGTCCTCCAGTACGGGAAGATGTATTTGTAGATGCTTCTGTATGGCAGATAACCGCAATCATCGCCGAAATGCCCTGCGAGTTTCCTGTTGAGGAAGAACGTCATGCCTCCGTCCGTGGCAAGTCTTTTCTTGAGGGCTTTTCCGAGACTGTCGCAGAAGTGGTACAGTCCCGTGTCGGGAAATTTCAGTTTTTCACAGTCGAAGACAAGCATTTCGGTCGGTCTGTTGTTTCGTGCAAAGGTAGCAATAAGTATGTGATTGGTATGCATATTTTATTAACTTTGTGACAGCGAAACTTTATCTATGATAGTATTTGATTGTGAGAGAATGAAATATCAGAATACCGGCCTTGCCGTGTTCTGTGACAATGTGGCGTCTTCCCTTGTGCGGCAGCAGAGTATGCTTGGCGATTCCCTCTGCATGTTCGTCCCGGCCAGGTACAGGGGCAGGTGGGGCAGCTCCGTTTCATACAGGACTGTGCTCCCGGTGTACAAGTTGCATCTGTTCTGCGGCAGGAATGTCCGGATATGGCATTCCGCACACCAGCAGACATCGTATCTGCCTCCGCAGGGCGTGAAGTGCCTTCTCACTGTACATGACCTGAATTTCCTGTATGAAAAGCCCATAAGCAAGCACCCCAAGTATCTGGTCCGTCTCCAGAGGAGGGTGGACAGGGCCGACAGGATAGTGACCATATCCGAGAGCACGAAACGGGACCTCATGGACCATGTGGACCTGAGGGGGAAGCCTGTGGATGTAGTATATAACGGGTTGAACCAGTTCGACGGGGACATAACGCCGCCGGTGTCCAGGCCTAAGGGCAAATTCCTCTTCTCCGTGGGGACAGTGCTGCCGAAGAAGAATTTCCATGTGCTGCCCGCCCTGCTTTCCGGCAACGGATACCAGCTCATAATCGCAGGGAAGAAATCCCCCTATGCAGACAGAATCATGGATGAGGCGGCAAGGTTCGGGGTGCAGGACCGGGTGTCGATAATCGGTCCGGTGACAGAGGCTGTGAAATACTGGTACATCAAGAACTGTTCGGCGTTCCTGTTCCCGTCCATTGCAGAGGGATTCGGACTCCCGGTCATCGAAGCCATGTATTACCGCAAGCCGATTTTCCTTTCCGACAGGACATCGCTTCCGGAGATAGGCGGGGACCACGCCTTCTATTTCGACCATAATTTCGACCCTGAGACGATGCGGGCACAGTTCAGGAAAGGCCTTTCACTTTATGATGACGGGAAGATAGACACTGACCTCATGCGCGAGCACGCGCTCAGCTTCTCGTGGGAGAGGACCGCAAGACGCTATATCGAGATATACAACGAGATGCTCAGCCAATGAGCTTCTCGAGCCAGTGGAACATGAGGATTATCCTTTTTCTCAGCACGGGAAGATCGAGAGTCCGGGTGGTGTCGTAGGTCTTGAACGTGTTGAGGGTGATTCCCGAGGTGAAGAATACGGCAGGGATGCCGTTGTCCGCGAACACTTTCTGGTCGGAGATTCCGTAGAACACTTCTGTGAACTTCTCGCTTCCGTAATAGGTCTCGGATATTTCCAGCTCCGTGCCGTAGAATCTGTTGCACTGGTGGAGCAGCTTGCGGCGGTTTTCAGGAAGGGTGCCGTTCCCGAGGACTATCAGGTAGTCTTTCCTTCCGGAGGCAAGCGGGGCGAGGCTGCTTCCGAGCTGTTCAATGTTCACCATGGCGCATATCTGTTCCACGGATATCCTTTTCCCCGAGAGAGGGTCTGTGAGCTCCCCGTTGTCGAGCATCCTCCAGAAGGCTTGAGAACCGGCCATATTCATTTCCTTGGCATCGAAAGCCACGAATATGATGTTCTTTCCGTACACCCTGCCCACCGATTTCATCGTGGAGAACATTTCCGCAAGGCTGAGCATGGCGGCCACTCCCGAAGCGTTGTTGTCCGCCCCGGGGTACATCCTGCCTCCGAGTATGCCGAGATGGTCGTAATGTGCCCCGACTATGATGTACGAGTCGCATGGCTCCGTGAGGGAGCCGGGCAGCATGCCGGCGATATTGTGCCCGACGAGCCCCTGTCCTGCGAATACGTGCTTGACGAACGAGCTGTCGAACGGCATCAGGCCGGCTCTCCGGAAATGCGCCGTTATCCAGAATGCGGCTTCATTGCCGCCTGCCGTACCCGTGGCCCTTCCTGCGCAGAGGGTGTCCGACAGGAAGTCTATCCTTTTCCTCAGTTTTTCCTCCCACACCAGATTGTGCGCGGCAGTGTCGTTTGTAATCCACAGGTTCTGGGAACGCATTGGCAGGGCTCCGCCTGCCAGCAGCAAGAGGAACGGGATGGCTTTGAGCAAAGACTTTTTTTTATCCATTTTTTGTTTCCGGGCACGATAAATGATTATATTTGCCTTCTGTCTTTTTCCGGGCGGTCAAAATTATAAAATTTCGGCCAGCTTGCGGCATCGGACGGGAAAAATTTTAAGGTGGAGCTTCTCAGGAAAATAGCGGCTATAGTTATTCTGTCATTTTCGATATTTGTGACAGAAGCGTCTGCCCAGTACGACACCAACGTGTTTTTCTTCAGGGGCAGGCAGGCCATCATCGAAGGGAAATACTCCACGGCCATAGAGAATTTCAACATCCTCGCATCCATAGACTCCACAAACTATCTCACCTTCTTCTTCAGGGGGATAGCAAAATACAATCTCGGTGATGTCAGGGGTGCATACAGTGATTTCGACACCTCGATAAGGCTCAATCCCGTGTTCACTTCCGGCTACCATTACAGGGCCATAACCCTGAGCCGCTCCGGAAGATACGAGGATGCACTCGCAGACTTCGAGCAGGCCATCAGGCTCCGGCCCGGTTTCGCGGGACTTTATTTCAGCAGGGGAGTGACCTATTTCCTGTCCCAGCAGTTCGACAAGGCCGTGTCGGACTTCGACAGGTACATAAGGAAGGAACCGAAGGACCCTTCGGCATATCTGAACAGAGGTGCGAGCTATCTTTTCCTGAAAGACACCACCAAAGCCCTCGATGACTACAACAAGGCTATAAAGCTGGACAGGTTCGACCCCGAAGGCTATGTCAGGAGGGGACGCGTCTATGCTTCACAGCATGAATACGGCAAGGCCATAGACGACCTCGACAAGGCCATAGACCTGGACACATCCAACACGTTCGCCTATTTCAACAGGGCCATACTGCTCTACGAGATGCAGGACTACAACGGAGCCATGGCGGACCTTAACAGGGTGCTGAGGGATGAGCCGGGAAATGCCCTCACCCTTTACAACAGGGGTCTGATAAATGCACAGGTCGGTGAATTCGAGGCCGCTCTCTCCGACATGGACAGGGTGCTGAACATAAATCCGGAGAATGTGCTGGCCTACTTCAACAGGGCTTCCATATTCATAGAACTCGGCAGATACAGGGATGCCCTCGAGGACTATGACAAGGCAATCGAACTGTATCCGGATTTCGCCAAGGCCTACATGAACAGAGCCTACGTGAAGAATATGCTCGGGGAGTACGCATCTTCCAGACAGGACTACGAGACCGCCCAAGAGAAGGTGCGGGAATACAGGGCCAAGAGCGCGTCCGGAGAGGTCTCCATGGCAGACACCACGAGGAAATACAATTCGCTGCTTGCACTTGACGCCGAGTTCGCCCAGAAGGATTTCAACGACGAGCTGCTGCAGCACAGGGACATAGATGTCCGTCTGAGGCCTCTTTACAGGTTCTGTATCTCGGACAGCAGGGATGACGTGCAGTATGCCCTCGAGAAGAGATACGAGAACCCGCTGATTTCCAGGTTCGTCTCCGAGGCTCCCGTGGACATGGTGCTGACGAGTGCGGACACCGTGGCCGTGGACGGGAAGGTGATGTCGGCAGCGGAGGAGGTACTCTACGGGGATGCGTCCGGAGGGGCTGTCAACAGCTTCTGCCGGGCATTGTACGAGACCGGCGACCAGCAGTACAATTCCGCCCTCAGCTATTACGACAAGGCCATAGAAACCGCCGGCTCCACTGGCCTGGAGGGCTATTACAAGGCATTCTATTACATGAACAGGGCAGTGCTCAGGGCAAGGATGATAGAATTCATATCATCCATAGAGAGCAACGTGCAGGTGCTCACCATGGATGATTCCGGCAACACGAGGGCGCGGGTGAGGGACCAGATAACCCACCAGTACGACTATTCGGAGGCTATAGCCGACATGAAGAATGCGGCAGCCATAGTCCCGGACATCCCGTACTTCCATTTCAATCTCGGAAACCTGTACTGCCTGTCGTCCGACCATATAAATTCGATAGAAAGCTACACGAAAGCCATAGAACTGTATCCATATATGGGCGACGCCTATTTCAACAGGGGGCTTGTGCTTATATACCTTAAAGACAGGGAAAAGGGCTGCATAGACTTGTCGCGTGCCGGAGAACTCGGTGTGGAGGAGGCATACAGCGTCATAAACAAATATTGCGAGGAGGACAACTGACGATGGAGGAGGCTGTGAAATGCTGAGGTTCTTCAGCCTGTCGAGCGGAAGCTGCGGCAACTGCTACTATCTCGGGACAGATGAGCACGGGATAATCATAGACGCGGGGGTGAGCCTGCGCCGGGTGAAGAAGGTTTTCCCGGAGAACGGAATCGACATGGGCACCGTGAACGGGGTTCTTGTGACGCACGACCATCTCGACCATATCCGCTTCCTCGGCTCCTTCTGCAAGAGGCTGCACATGCCGGCATACATGACCGGGACTGTAGGGAAAGCCCTTGCCCGCCATCCTGTCACGGCTTCCTCGACTGCCGGCTATGCGGAATATATTCCGGACGACGGGACGCTGGAACTGCCCGGAATGTCCGTGAGGTGTTTCGAGGTGCCTCATGACGCCACCCAGACAGTCGGATATTCTATAGAGACAGCAGGGCACAGGTTCGTGATCATGACGGACATCGGCAGGATGACGGACGAGGCTGCGGAATATGCCTCGAAGGCGGACACCCTCGTCATAGAATCGAATTACGACATGGACATGCTCATGTCCGGTTCCTATCCTTACGAGCTGAAGATGAGGATAGTGCAGGGATGCGGCCATCTCAGCAACGACGAGTGCGCCTCGGCTCTGAAGCGGGTGGTCCATCCGGGATTGAGGAACATTTTCCTCTGTCATCTCAGCGAGAACAACAACACTCCCGAAAAGGCATACGAGGCATCATCCCGGGCCCTTTCCGAAGCAGGTGTGGAGAAGGGAAGCATACACCTGAGATGTCTGCCGCGCAGATATCCGTCACCCGTGTTCTTCCTGTGACTGTCTTGACAGCATGAAAAGCCATGGTACATAATCCTACGATAATCGACATTGCCAGAGAACTCGGCATATCCAAGTCCACTGTCTCGAGAGCGCTTGCAGGCCATCCGTCTGTGAAGGAGTCTACGCGCAAGGCCGTGCAGGAGATGGCTTCGAGGATGCGCTACAAGCCGAACTACATGGCAAGGAACCTGACCAAGAGCCGCTCCCGCATTATCGGCGTGGTGGTGCCCGAATTCATCAATTCGTTCTTCCCGAGGATAATAATCCAGATTCAGAATTTCTTCGAGAAGGAACGCTTCAGGGTGCTGATAACCCAGTGCGACAATTCCCCAGAGACGGAGCGCAGGAATCTGCGGCTTCTCGAGGACAGCATGGTGGAGGGGATACTGATATCCGTGACATCGAAGGGGGCGAATACCGACTATTACAACGAGCTCCTGGCAAAGGGCACTCCGATAGTGTTCTTCAACCGTTCGGACAGGAGCGTGGATGCGTCGAGCGTGACAATCGACGACTACAAATGGTCTTTCTTCGCCACTGAACACCTTATTTATATGCGGCGGAAGCTCGGCCAGGACAACCCTTCAATAATGCACATCATGGGCCCCGAGGGCATCGGGCTGTCCGCGGGAAGGAACCGGGGCTATGAAGACGCACTGGTCAAGCATCATCTGACAATGTCCCCCGAGATGGCGGTGAGGGCCGCAGACATAACAAGGGACGAGGGCTGCCGCCTGATGTCGGCGATGCTCGACAGGGGAGTGCTTCCGGACGCGCTGTTCTGCTTCAACGACCATCTTGCCATAGGTGCGATGCAGGCAATGCTCAGACGAGGCATCCGCATCCCGCAGCAGGTGTCGGTGATGGGATTTTCAGAGTCTCAGTCGGCATTGGTGACTGTGCCGGCCCTGTCTTCCGTGGCGCAGCCTCTCGAGGAAATAGGCAAGACCGCTGCCGCTCTGCTGCTCCGCAAGATAGAGACTCCCGGCAGTGAAAGTGTCAAGGCGGTACTCAATGCGACTCTCAACATACGCGGCTCGTCTGACCCTGATGCGTTAAATATCTGAATGATACAAGTATTTTGGGAACGGTTGCAGAAAATTCAACCGTTCCCAAAACCCGATTTGGAAAATTATTTCCGGTGCCGGAAATACATACACGTCAATATGGTTAGATTTGTAACAGTCGTCCCGCCAGGAATGGCGGGTCAAGTACCTGAAAACTAATAACTGTATTGTCTTATGGAAACTTTGCATCAAATCATTGCCGGGGGGTATATCGCTCCGGTGATTTCAGAAACCTGCATTTCCGTTGAACGTGGTTTTGCAAGCACGACTTATGACGGGATGGACGGCGATTTCGGAATCGACGGCTATCAGGACGGTTCCCAGATTTAAAGTAGGAGAAGAAATGAAAAGGACAGGATTATTCCTTGCTCTGGCGATAGCCATGACAGGGTGTCAGACAGCGGAACCGGAAGACGGCGGACAGGTGTCTTCCGAGGTGTTCGGCATAGATGCGAGAATAGACGGCAGGGAAGACGGGCAGCTGCCTTCGTCCAGGACAACTTTCACTCCTCCGGGAGAAGTGGCCTGGGACTCCGATGACAGGATAGCGGCACTGGTTTACGACAGCGGGGACTGGTCCGCACACAGGCTTGACAGGGCTGCACAGGGAGAAGGCCGCTTCTCCGCTGCGGACGGCTATGTCCTCACGGCAACAGCCGCGTCCGTGCATGCAATATATCCGTACTCCTCTTCCATCACTGCACTTGACGGGGACGGTTTCACCGACGCACCGGTAATCATCGGCTCGGCAGCAGACGGCTCTCAGGTCCAGAACGGAACCGGAGAAGAGGCTGCAGCGCATATCGACGCTCCTCTTTACGGATATTCCGAAATATCGACGGGGGGGGGTGCTACAGTATCCATGGACATGCATCATGCGTCATCGCTTATCGAAGTGCTTGTCAGGAACAGCACAGGCCATGATGCGGATGTAACTGAAATAACTGTTTCCAACGGAGCTTCCCGCAATCTCACGGGAGAGTTCTTCATAAATCCCGGGACCGGGGAATTGAAGGCAGGCGACAATGTGTCCGCTTCCGCTTCCCTTGATGTCGAGGGTGCGGTCCTCGCTTCAGGCCAGACCGCAAGTTTCTATGTCACGGTCGCTCCTTTCGAATTGTCTGCCGAATCTTTCACCGTATCTGTAGTGGCAGACGGCCGTACATACAATTTTTCCAAGACAATAACAAAGAAATTCGAGGCAGGGGTCCGCAACTGGACGGAAGTGCTCGACCTCACGGATGACGGCGGGGCATTCGCCCTCAGCAGCACTTCCGTGGAGTACGACTTCTTCTCGGACCCTGAGCCGGCACAGGTCACTCTCGAGGCTGTGAACATGCCGGAAGGCGCCACCATGCTTTCATGGAGCACTTCCGACAGCTATGTCGTGCGTGTGGACGACAACGGTTCGCTCACTCCGGTAGGGCATGGTGTGGCCACGGTGACTGCAACGGCAAACGACCCGGACGCTTCCACGGCCACATGCACTGTCAGGGTGAACGGCGTGAAGGACCGCAACTACGGCAACGGCGACTCATACTACGACAAGTGCTACCTTCCTGTGAATGTGACAGTGACGGATGCAGACGGGGCGCAGGTGGTCCAGACATGGCTTGACAGGAACCTCGGAGCGTCGAGGGTGGCGCAGTCTGCGGATGATGCAGAGGCTTACGGCTCTCATTTCCAATGGTCAAGGAAGGCCGACGGGCACGAGCAGATTGTGTGGGGGTCTTCAAGCCGTGGCTCGCATTCCAACATGGATTTGTCTCGCAGTTATCTGGCGGATGACAGAAGCAATGCCGGCACCGCCAACTTCCTTAAAGTAGAATCCGGGGACTGGGCTGCGGATGCCGCAAGCGATGACGACGGACTCTGGGGAGGAACTGTAAGCGGTAATTCGTATGCTGCGTACGCTGCACCTCTTGATGACCCTGCACAGGGGAACAATCCATGTCCTGAAGGTTACAGGTTACCTTCAGCTGAAGAAATGTATCTTCTGTTCAGCGAGATTCTCGGAATCGACGTGACGAATACCATGTCAAATGTCGTAGTTGACGGCCTTGTGGACCTGATGTTCTCAAGTGAACTGCACATTCCTGTGTCCGGAGTGACCAATGAGAGCAGAATATCGAGCAATGCCACTGCTGCAGGGTTGTCCAATGAAGCCGGTTTCTGGGTGAATACCCCTAGCCTCGCGGAGAACCATGCGCAGGCTCGCAGAATCCATATTGTTGCCAAAAGCAACCAGTTCTCGACAGGTTCGGTTGCGCGGGCAAGAGGCTATGCCGTCCGGTGCATAAGGGATACACCTCTCGAGACTGTTTCCCTTGACTGACATGGCAAATCAATTAGTCGGACAGACGTCATAACATGATTATAAGCAATTTTGAAGGAAAGCGTGGCTTCAAGGAGGTCACACTGGAGGCAGATTATGTCGTGGTCGGAGGCGGCCTGACGGGGCTCTGCAGCGCAATCGCTGCAGCCCGTGAGGGACTCACGGTGGTCCTGGTCCAGGACCGCCCCGTCCTCGGCGGAAACGCTTCGAGCGAAGTCCGGCTCTGGGCACTCGGAGCGACCTCCCACATGGGAAACAACAACCGCTGGTCCAGGGAAGGCGGCATCATAGACGAAATCCTTGTCGAGAACACCTGGCGCAACAAGGAAGGCAACCCGGTCCTGTTCGACATGGTGCTCATAGACAAGGTCCTGGCAGAGAAGAACATAACTCTTCTGCTCAACACGACCATGCACGAGGTCCTGAAGAAAGACGACAGGACGCTCTCCGGCATTGTGGCGATAAACCCGCAGAACGGCACCGAATACCATATCTCCGGAAAACTCTTTGCGGACTGCACCGGAGACGGCACCCTTGCCTATCTTTCCGGCGCATCGTACAGGATGGGGGCGGAAGACAGGGACGAATACTCGGAGCTCTTCGCGCCCGACCCGGTGAAATACGGGGAACTGCTCGGGCACAGCATCCTTTTCTATATCCGGGACACGGGGAATCCGGTCCGCTACACCGCCCCTGATTTCGCTCTCAAGGACGCAGGGGATGTCATCACGAAACTCGCGGACCCCAACTATTTCTGTCCGGGCCAACAGGGATGCAAATACTGGTGGCTGGAATACGGAGGGCGGTTCGACACGGTTACGGACACCGAGGAGATAAAATACGAACTCTGGAAGGTCGTCTACGGCGTGTGGGACTACATAAAGAATTCGGGCAGATATCCCGAGATGGAGACATACACCCTCGAATGGGCCGGACTCTTCCCCGGGAAGCGTGAAAGCCGCAGATTCAAGGGGCTCTACACGATAACACAGCAGGATATCATAGAGCAGAGGCACCACTACGATGCCGTAGCCTACGGGGGATGGGCGATAGACCTCCATCCTTCGGACGGGGTGTATGCCCCGGGCAAGGCCTGCAACCAGTGGCACAGCAAAGGTGTCTATCAGATTCCTTACCGCTGCTATGTCACACCGGACCTCGACAACCTGTTCATCGGAGGCCGCATCATCTCCACGAGCCATGTAGCCAACGGCTCCACCAGGGTGATGTGTACCGCGGCCCTCGGAGGTGAAGTGACAGGAAGGGCCGCAGCCCTTTGTGCAAGCCACGGCTGGAGACCGGCGGACCTGGCGTCCGAAGACAGGATAAAAATGCTCCAGCAGCGGCTTGTGCGCAACGGCAATTTCATCCCGGGGCTCGTGACAGAGCCGGAAGGGAATCTCGCCGATGACGCATCCATGGAAGTCTCGTCGGAGCTTGTGCTCGAAAGCCTGCCGCATGACGGGTCATGGTTCAGGCTCGACTATCCTGCGGCAGAGCTTATCCCTGTGAGCGGGAAAGTGCCTTCGATTTCCATGACCGTGGAGGCTGACGAGGACACAGAACTCCTTGTCGAGCTCCGCAGCTCCATCAGGAAGGAGAACTACACTCCGGACAGGACGGATGAGTCATGTACCGTCCGCCTGACCAGGGGCGTGAATGAGATAAACCTCCGTTTCGGCACCGCTTACAGCTCGCCGCGCTATGTGTTCGTCTGCTTCATGGCGAACCCTCACGTGAAGCTCCCTCTTTCCCGGAGGCTCGTGACCGGACTCATGGCGGTGTACAACCACATCAACCCGGCTGTCTCCAATTTCGGGAGACAGACCCCGCCGGAAGGCATAGGTGTCGAACCGTTCGAGTTCTGGTGTCCTAAACGCCGCCCCGAAAAGGGTAACATCGCCATGAAGTTCACCCCGGGGATAGATGCTTTCGGCCATGCCAATCTGCGCAACAGCATCTACCGTCCGTATATCGGGACGAATGCATGGGTCCCCCAGACCGGGGACAGCACTCCGACCCTTGTCCTCAGATGGCCTGTACCGCAGAAAATCGGTGCCGTGAGCCTGTTCTTTGACACGGATGCCGACCATGCCATGGAGTCCGTCCAGATGGGACACTACGATTCCGTGATGCCGTGCTGCTACAGGGAGTTCCGCATTCTCGGCAGTGACGGACGGGAACTCGCCCACATCAGGGAAAACCACGCCAGCATGCGCACCGTCAGATTCGGCGATGCCGTCTCAACAGATTCAATCACAATCCAGCTCATCCGTCCGGACGGTGATGTATGCCCTGGCCTGATGGGAATAAACATTTCGTTATGAGTATCCTCGATTTCATCACAATATTGCTTTTTTCGGCCGGTGTCCTCATCACCGGCATATCGTTCTCCCGCACCGGGAAGGACCTGAAGAGTTTCTTTGCAGGTGGAGGAAATGTGCCGTGGGCCATGAGCGGACTTTCTCTGTTCATGGGATTCTTCTCGGCAGGGACATTCGTGGTATGGGGCTCGATAGCCTATTCGTACGGGCTCGTTGCCATCATCATACAGCTGACCATGGCCGTGGCCGGTTTCGCGGTCGGCACATGGATAGCCCCGAGGTGGCACAGGACCCATAACCTGACGGCCGCCGAGTACATCACGGAGCGGTTCGGGGTGAACACCCAGAAGACCTACACGTATATCTTCCTGGCGGTGTCCATATTCACTACCGGCTCCTTCCTTTATCCGGTGGCCAAAATCATAGAGGTGGCTGCCGGCATCCCTTTCACGACATCCATTCTCGTCCTCGGTGCGCTCCGCATGATATATGTCGCGGTCGGAGGACTCAGGGGAGTGGTGGTGACGGATGTACTGCAGTTCGTGATACTGTTCGCCGCCCTCGTGATTGTGATTCCGCTGTCGTTCGGCAAGATAGGCGGTGTGGAGACATTCTTCGAGAAGGCTCCGGAAGGGTTCTTCAAGCTTTTCGAGGGCGAATACACCCCGGGCTTCATATTCGCATTCTGCATATACAACATGTTCTTCCTCGGGGGCAACTGGGCGTACGTGCAGCGTTACACTTCGGTGAAGACGGAAAAGGACTCCAGGAAGGTCGGCTGGCTTTTCGGTGCGCTCTATCTCGTGAGTCCGATACTGTGGATGCTCCCTCCGATGATATACCGCATTTTCAATCCGGGGCTGACCGGGCTTCAGAACGAGGATGCATATCTGCTCATGTGCAAGGAAGCCATGCCTGACGGGATGCTCGGGCTCATGCTCGGCGGGATGATATTCGCGACAGCAAGCTCCCTCAACGCAACCCTCAACATCTCTGCAGGAGTGTTCACGAACGACATTTTCCGCCGCCTCAGACCGTCCTCCACAGACAGGACACTCATCAGGGTGGCGAGGATATCGACCCTGTGCTTCGGCCTGCTTGCCATAGTCGTGGCCCTTCTGATAAAGTCCATGGGAGGCATCGTGAACGTGGTCATAAGCGTGGCTGCATTGACAGGCGTGCCTATATACCTGCCGGTGATATGGTCCCTCTTCTCCAGAAGGCAGACTTCGGGCACCATACTCGGTGTCACTTTCTCCAGTCTTGCCATAAACCTGTTCTTCAAGTTCGTGACCCCGTATGTCTTCGGGTTCTCGCTCGACAGGGAATGGGAGATGATGACCGGGGCTCTCATACCTGTGATAATGCTGGCTGTCATAGAGACAGTGCTGTGGCGGAAGAATTTCACGGACCCGCGCTACGAGGGATATGCCGCTCTCAGGAGCCGCAAGGCAGCATCGGAAGTCCCTGCAGACACCGAGGAGAGCAGGAGCACCGACCGTTTCACCACCCGTGTGCTCGGGACGGCTCTCGCCATATCAGGAGCCGTCATAGTCGTGCTCGGGATAATGTCCGGCAACGACTGGCCGGCATCGGTGAGTGTCGGGGCGGTGATATGCATCATCGGAGGCTCGCTGCTTTTCCGTTCCAGGGCATGCAAAAGATAACCTGTATGATAACTGAATAACCAACAAATGAATTGTCATGAATGAATTTTTGAAGAAAGACAGTCTGTCATGCGGCCGTTTCCTCATTTCCGCGGCCGTGTGCCTCTTGCTTTGCGGACTGTTCCCGGCCCGTACGGATGCCGCTGCATCCCGGGCAGACCAGTCTGAAAGGACTCTGTCCGGAATCGTCACTGATTTCTCGAGCGGGGAACCGGTGATAGGCGCCTACATCTCCATAGTCGGGAAGAACGACGGCGCCATAAGCGACCTTGACGGGAATTTCACCATAAGCCTCGCTCCTTCGGACAAGGAGTTGCAGGTGTCCTGCATAGGTTACAAGACAGAAAATATCACTTTGGGCAACGAAAGCAGAATCACCATCCGCCTGCAGACCGATTCGGAGCTCCTTGACGAGGTCGTGGTCATAGGCTACGGCACCACCACCCGCCAGGACCTGACCGGCTCCATAGGCAAGGCAAACGTTGAGGAGATGATAAAGGCTCCGGTGGCGAACTTCGAGGAGATGCTTGCCGGGCGTGTGGCCGGAGTGTCGGTGACTTCATCCGACGGCCAGCCGGGCAGCGACCTGAACATAGTCATAAGGGGAAACAACTCTGTTACACAGGATAATTCCCCTCTCTATGTCGTGGACGGTTTCCCGATGGAGTCGTCTGTAGGTTCCACAATGATAAATCCGGAGGAGATCGAATCGATAGACATCCTGAAAGATGCTTCCGCAACTGCCATCTACGGTGCCCGCGGAGCTAACGGAGTCGTTCTCATCACCACGAAGAAAGGCCATGTCGGTGCTCCGACCATCACATACAACGGCTGGGTGGGAGTCCAGACTGTGACCAAGCGCATGGACATGATGGACCCGTATGAGTTCGTGCTCTATCAGATGGATCTCGACTACGACAGATATTCGAGGCTCTATCTCAATGAGGGAGCCGCGAACGCGAGGACTCTCGACTATTACAAGAACATCAAGGGGATAAACTGGCAGGACATGCTTTTCAGGGATGCCCTGGTGCATAACCACAACATCTCCATCCGCGGCGGCAACGAGAAGACGAGGTATTCCATCTCGGGGTCGATAAACGACCAGGAAGGTATAATCATCAACAGCGGCTACCAGAAATATCAGGGCCGTGCCGTCATAGACCAGGTGATAAATCCCAAGCTGCGCATAGGTCTCAACCTGAACTACACCTACACCAAGAAATACGGTACCGTGGTTTCGGACCAGAATTCGAGTCCTACGACGAGCCTCATGTACAGCATGCTGGGCTACCGTCCGGTTTCGAGCGTGAACAACGAGAACCTTGTCAGCTCCCTTTTCGATGACGAGACCGACCCGAATGCCGACTACCGCGTGAACCCTCTCATGTCGGCCACGAACGAGTACAATCCGCTCTACACGTACAATTTCATCGCTAACGCCTATTTCGAGTGGAAAATCCTCGACAACCTCGTGCTGAAGGTCACGGGCGGCTACAACAGGATTGACCAGCGCAGGGACGTGTTCTTCAACTCGAGCTCGAGGGCCGGACACAGGTACACCAACGAGAAAGTGAACGGTTCGATTACCAATATCGACCGCACTAACATGCTGAACGAGAACATCCTGACATGGAGCCCGAAGCTCAGCAAGAACCACAATCTGAAGCTTCTCGGAGGATTCACCCTCCAGAATGCCGCATATCATTCGGATGCAATCTATTCCGTGAATATCCCTAACGAATCTCTCGGGATAGACGGCATAGACGACGGAGAGATAACCAGGGCGCCTGTCACCTCCACTTCGAACGGCCTCATGTCATTCCTTGCGAGGGTGGACTACAACTACAAGTCCAAGTATCTGATAACCGCATCCTTCCGTGCCGACGCCTCCTCCAAGTTCTCGAAGGAGAACAGATGGGCATATTTCCCGTCCGTGTCGGCGGCTTGGTCTTTCGCCCGCGAGAATTTCGTGAAAAACAACATCCCGTGGTGGAGCACCGGTAAGCTGCGTGCAGGCTACGGTTCCACCGGTAACAACAGGGTCACCGACTACGCTTCCTACACCTCCATGCAGATAACGACCGATTCCGGCTACGCATTCGGCAATGTACCGGACAAGGGAGTCGTCCCGAAGGTGCTGGGCAACAAGAAACTGAAGTGGGAGACCACGGACCAGGTGAATGTGGGTCTCGACCTCGGGTTCATCGACGACAGGATATCGGCGACAATAGACTGGTACTACAAGCACACCCGCGACCTGCTCCTGAATGCAACACTTGCCCCGAGCATGGGCTTCCTTACCGCCTACAAGAACGTGGGAAGCGTCTCGAACACGGGGCTCGAGATTACGATAGACACGAGGAATATCCAGACGAAAGACTTCCTCTGGACTTCGAGCTTCAACATCTCGTTCAACCGCAACAAGGTGCTCGGCCTGAATGAGGACGAGCCGAGCCTTGCGACGAGGGTGACATGGGGCAACTTCAACAACGCATATCCTTACATAGCGATACCGGGGCAGCCGATAGCCATGTTCTACGGCTACCTGTTCGACGGGATATACCAGTATGAGGATTTCGACAAGGTTGGGGAAACCTATGTCCTCAAGGACGGTATCCCGAACAACGGCGACCCGAGGGAGACCGTGCAGCCGGGAGACATAAAGTACAAGGACATCAACGGAGACGGAGAGGTGAACACATACGACCAGACCGTCATCGGGAATCCGAATCCGGACCACATCGGAGGTTTCAACAACTATTTCCAGTGGAAGAATCTCGATCTTAGCATCTATTTCCAGTGGAGCTACGGAGGCCAGATAATGAACGCCAACAGGATAGTCTTCGAGGCCGGGGAGCCTACCGCCCGCCAGTCCCTGAACATGTTCGCCTCCTATGCTGACAGATGGACACCGGAGAATCCTTCCAACACCCTCTACAGGGCGGGCGGACAGGGCCCGGCAGTCTACTCCGACAGGACAATCGAGGACGGTTCCTACCTGAGGCTCAAGACTGTTTCGATAGGTTACCGTTTCCCTACCAGATGGATGCAGAAGATAAAGGTGAAGTCGCTCAGGGTATATGTGTCGGGGCAGAACCTGTTCACATGGACGAAATATACCGGTTTCGACCCTGAGGTGTCGACAAGGCCGGCCGCACTCACACCGGCATTCGACTGGTCCGCATATCCTCGTGCAATGACCATAACCGGAGGTGTAGAGGTTTCTTTCTGATGTGATAACGAATAACAAGACAGCAAGATGAAAAAAATACTATCGGCCATATCACTGGCACTGGCTCTCATGTGCGCCTCCTCGTGTTCCTTCCTCGAGAGGGAGCCGGACTTCATGACCCCGGACTATTACTACGAGAACGAGGAGGAGATGACAAACGCCCTCTACGGCGTGTACAACCGCCTCATCGACACAAACGGACGAATGTACAGCAAGGGTCTTTTCGGCTTTTTCGTGCTTAGCGACGAGTTCTCCTACACGAACAGCTTCCTTGTGGACAACATCAGGCACGGCACGTTCGATGCTGCCGACCTCGACATAGGGCGTCTCTGGGAGATTCTCTATGAAGGCGTGAGCCGTGCGAACTTCCTTATTGCAAGCTTCGACGGAAAGGATATCGAGGCCCAGACGGCGAACGTGAAGGCTATTCTCGGGGAAGCTCTTTTCATGAGGGGATACTATTATTTCCTGCTCACGACATGTTTCGGAGAAGTCCCGCTCAAGCTTACCCCTACCACATCCCCTGACGAGCCTTATCTCGAGCAGTCTTCCCTCGAGACCATCTACGGCCAGATTGTCAAGGATATGACAGAGGCGGAAAAGCTCGTCCTTGACATCGACGTGCTCGGCTCCAACGAGAGGATTTCCAGGACAGGGGTACAGGCCGTCCTCGCACGTGTCTATCTGAAGATGGCGGGTGCTCCTCTCAACGACCCTGACAATCCTGACGAAGACGCCATGGATTATTACAAGCAGGCCCTTTTCTACGCCAATGAAGTGATATCTTCGGGGAAACACTCCCTGAACACCACTGACGGCAAGGGCTACCGGCAGATATTCCTGAATCAGGTTCAGAACATAAACGAGTCGAAGGAAGTGATATGGGAAGTGGGCATGTACGGCAACAAGATAGGCGCCGAGGACCTCGCCGGCTCTGTGGGTGTTGAGAACGGAATCCTTTGCCGCGACGAGTCCCTGGGCTACTCAGGCGGCCCTATAACCGCCCAGAAAAAACTCTTCGATGCCTTCGGTGAGGGCGACCTGCGCCGGGACTGGGCCATAGCCGATTTCCAGGTAAGCTATGATTCCGACACGGACATCTCCACATTGGTGGATTTGAGCGATGAATCTAAAGAGGTGAATATCTGGAAGCGCAATCCGGGCAAATGGAGAAGGGTCGACTGGGACAGGGATGCAGGCCGTTTCGTGACCTACGAGCCTGGCACTCTTGCACAGCTTTACACCGGCACCAATTTCCCTCTCATGCGCTACGCCGACGTACTCCTCATGAAGGCGGAGGCCATCAACGAGTCTCTGGAAAAGCCGAACGCCGAAGCATACGATGCCGTGAACCAGGTGCGCAGAAGGGCCTACGGCTTCGATGTCTACACCCCGAATCCCGTATGCGACCTTCCCGAAAATCTTTCACGTGAAGATTTCAGGCAGGCAGTCAGGGACGAGCGTTTCCGGGAGCTCTGTTTCGAGGGGCAGCGCAAATGGGACCTCATCCGTTGGGGAGTGTATGTAGAAACGATGGATCAACTGTCGAAAGATGTCATGGCCACGGCCCCTCAGGCTGTCTACCAGTATTGCGCAAGGGCAGGGCAGAACACCACGTGGCGCAATGTCCTGTTCCCGATTCCGAACACGGAGCTTACCGTGAACAAGAAGATGAAGCAGAACCCTGGCTGGTAGCCTCCGGATTACACTAAATTATTGGACTTACGACAATATGATATTGACAATGAAAAAGATAACTGCAATTTTCGCGGTGTCGGCCCTTGCCGCCGTCTCCTGCGCAAAGTACGAGGCGCCGGACCCTTCGATAACCGTCACTACAGACAAGACTGAATACAGGGCAGGCGACCCTGTCACATTCACATTCGAGGGAGATCCGGACAACATAGTGTTCTATTCCGGGGAATACGGACACAAATATGCCGACAAGAACAATTACACAAGAGCCGGAATCCTGTATTTTGAATTTACTCATTTTATGCGTAACAATACTTATTCTCCGAGTATAGAAGTCCTTGTATCAACTGATTATAACGGAGGAAAGGACTTGGAGAGCATAAATGCAGCGACTTGGCATAAATTGGAAGATATTGATTATGAAGCCGCCTTCGGTCATGACAACACTTCGTCAGGGCTTCAGAATATCAATGAGTTTCTGACCGAAAAAACCGGTAGCGTTGATCCTAAAGACAATATTAACATAGCTTTTCATTATTTTGACTATCAGGACGAAACAAGAGCCGGGCAATTCCAATGGATTGTCAGGACAGCAAGTGTTGATGTTGAGTCCCCTTCCGGTGAGATGTCTCATGTGGCTGATTTTTCTACCCTTTCGAATTGGACCAAAGTACCTAATGCGGTAGATACAAATCAAGGGCGTATCCTGTTTTCTGATCTTGAGAATGCAGTTCCGAGCCAAAGCGATTCATGGGTAATATCTCCGGCTTTCTCGATAAATGTCCCTGCCGACACAGGAGTGCCCGTGAAGGGGATAGACACGGACATCAGTTCCTACACCTATACCTACACCGAGCCCGGGACATACACGGCAGTCTTCGAGACTTCGTCGATATGGTACACCGGGGGAAGCACGAGCACGGCTTCAGTGACCGTTACTGTCCTTCCGGCAGAAGACATTGAATAGCCTGCGGTCATGGATATCAGGGCAATAAGAATGCTTTTCATTGCCGCGCTGGCGGCGGTTTCGGCAGTCTCCTATGGCAGGGACACCGTAAGGCTCGGGAACGACTCCCTGAGCCTCGAATGGGAACGGGCGGAAGCTGGCTATGTGCTCACCGGGATTTCCGTAGGAGGGCACAGCCTCGGTGTGGCGGATTATCAGCACAGGGTGCTTTACGCCTCCGGAAAACCTTCGACAGAGCCAATGCCGGTCTATGGTGCGGACGGGAAGGAGGAGATTTTTCCGGACCCGCAATACAGGTACATAATTGCGACCTGGCAGCAGAACAATACGCCGGTGGCGCGCAATGTTGCCGGTGAGAACGTGGTCTATTGCCCGGACTCGGTCCTTGTTGAAAAGGACGGAAGTCTGCTGTTCCTGTATGAAGACGAAATGATGGCCGTGCGCGAGAGGTGGTCTCTCGACAAGACCTGGAAAAACGACGTGGTGGTGACCATGTCCCTGACGGCGAAGAAGCCCGGATGGTATTCCTTGACTTCTCCGTCTGCCGCGGCATTCGACAAATACGGTTTCAGCTGGGCCGCCGTGCCCGGGATATATCAGGGCGATGCCGTCAATCCTGACTTCGTGAGGGCTCTTGCATACGGGCAGGGGATTCCGGATGCCCCTCTGGTCTCGAGGGAACGCACCGCATCGACGCTGATGTCCCTCGTGACGGACAGGGAAGGCTATACCGCAGCGGTCATTGCCGCTCCCGGATACGGCAGGGACCCGTGGGAGAAAGACAGGAAGACCAATTCCGTGTGGAGGCTCGGCCTTTCGCTCATGAACAGGGACGGGGAATTCACCCCGACATTGTACCATCCTGTGCTGGGTGAGGAAGGTTCCTCGCTCGAGGCGGGAGACGAGACCTGCTTCTCGTTCAGATACACTTTCGCGAAAGCCGGATGGCATACGGTGTTCAAGCATGCCGTATGCGACATATACCGGTTCCGGGACGGCCTGAAGCTCAGACGGCCCGGGCTTTCTCTCACGGGAAGGCTTTACGCCATGCACCGGTATCTTGTGGATGACAGCACCTCCATGTGGAGGAACTGCGATTACAGGGGTACAGTCATAGGGGCGCAGGATTACCTTGGCGGTGTCTACGGGTCGGAGAAGGATGCCATGAAAAACTCGGACTACGGTGCCATGTGGATGCTTGCGGCACTGACGGGAGACCCGCGCCTCACGACGGACAGGCTGCCTTTTGCCGAGAATTTCAAGAAGATGCAGCAGAATACGGACAAAGGTTTCCTCTACGGCTCTTCCGCCGGGCAATATTTTCTCTACAGAAGCGGAAGGTTCACTGAAGAATGGGGGCCTTACACCGAGCCTGTGGCCACGACATACTATATGCTGATGGACATGGGCAACATCCTCCTTTTCGAGCCGCAGAGAAAGGACCTCAGGGAGAACCTGCGTCTTGCTGCGGACTGCCTGCTCAGGTGGATGAAACCGGACGGAAGCTGGGAAGTCGCATACGACAACGCTTCCCTTGAACCGATGTTCACGGATGTCAGGGACCTCCGTCCTACATTTTACGGCCTTCTCATAGCATACAGGATTCTCGGAGACGGGAAGTATCTTGAAGCGGCGAAGAAGGGAGCCGACTGGTATATCTGCAACGCAGTGGAGAAAGGGCATTTCCTCGGTGTCTGCGGGGATACCCGTTTCGCACCTGACTTTGCGACCGCGCAGGGTGTGCAGGCCCTTCTCGAAATGTATGACGCCACTTCAGACACCCGCTACAGGGATGCGGCCGTCGCTGCTGCGGAAATCTACATGACATCGATATACACTCATCCTGTCCCGGGCACGGAAACAAAGACAGTGAAAGGCGTTGAACGGGAAGACTGGGAGATAGCGCAGGCAGGGCTGGGTTTCGAACATGGCGGAGTCCTCGGGTCAGCCAACCACAGGGGACCGATACTGCTGGCTTCACATGCAGGGATGTTCGTCAGGATGTCCGCAATGACAGGGGATTCGCTCTTCCTTGACATGGCAAGGGCTGCGGCAGTGGGACGGGACGCGTTCGTGGACATGAAGACCGGTGTGGCGTCCTATTACTGGGACACGATGAATGCCGGTGCCGGACCATATCCTCATCACGCCTGGTGGCAGGTGGGATGGATAACCGACTATCTGATGGCCGAGGCGGAGCTGCGTTCCTCCGGCAGGATAGGATTCCCGAAAGGCTTTATCACCCCCAAGGTGGGACCGCACAGGACATACGGTTTCGCCCCGGGGAGGGTGTTCGGGGCTGAATGCAGCCTTGTGATGCGCCAGGGGCTTGTGAAAGTGGACAGCCAGAATGTGGAATACGTGACGGCTGACGACAGGAAGTCCCGCAGGCTGTATGTGATACTGATGAACAGCATAGACGAGCCTGTCGAAGCCTCCGTAGAGGTGGACATGTCGGTGCTCGGGCCGTCCGGTAAATTCTCGTGCAGGGGGATGTCCGTCCTCGACAGCGAAGGCAGGCGCACCGGAAAGGCGGACGGCGCGACGGTATGCGTGGACATGGACGGTTACGGTTTGAAAGTTCTGGAAATAAAATATTGATATTGTATGAACAGGATATTCGGATATCTGGCGGTGTTGGCAGCCATGCTGTCTGCCCCGGTGCATGAGGCCTTTGCTCAGAAGGACAGGTACATGATTGAGGCAGAGGCTTTCCAGTTCAAGGGAAAGTGGTTCGCGGAAAGGAGCGCGGACTGCATGGGCAGTTCCATGCTGAGGCTCGGAGGCGGAGGCAGCCTGGACGCGACTTACGATGCCCTTACCGCAGTGCGGATTTATGAGGCGGGAGAGTACAACGTGTGGGTGCGTTCGGCCGACTATGAGAACAGACCCGGGACAAGGCTTTTCCGTCTGAGTGTCAACGAGCAGCCGCTTGAGGTCTCCGTGAGGCACGGCCATCCGCTGTGGTACTGGGAGAACGTGGGCAAGGTGACTCTCGACAGGGGACTTGCCCTCCTGCGTCTTCACGACGAGAGGCGGAATTTCGGGCGGTGCGACGCCATCCTCCTGATAAGGGACATGTCGGTGGACCCTAACGCGCTTGACAGGACCGAAGTCGGAAAGTGGAGGAAGAATCCCGAGAAGATAGAGACTGAAGGCGGTGCTGTCGCCAACATGTCGGCCCCGATGTCGCTCGGTTACGGGGAGCGGGAACTTGCATCCGTATCCAATCCGGACATAAGGGTCAGCTTCGTGCTAGCCGGCGCTGCCGGAAATGCCGTGGCTTGCAGGACGGAAGTGAATGTGAACGGGGTGTGGAGGCGTTTCTACTCCAATGTGGAAGACCACAAGGTGTTCCTTGTCTCGTCGGCGGACAGCCCGATAGACAATGACAAGTTCTATCCTTCATGGGAGAACAGCGTGGGCGGGAGCACGTTCACTTTCGGAGGGAAGGAATATCCGGTGCGCTCCGACGAGGACTTCATGAATCCGTTCTTCGCCGGAGAGACAAGTGAAGCCATACCGGTGTCCGCTGAACCTGCGGACGGTGGGATAAAGGTCACGTACATAACCAGAAACGGTTCCGTAATCACAGGGATGTGGACATTGCCGGAGAGGGGGACGCATATCGGGATTTCACTGACATGCACGGCCGCCACGTCAGGAATGTACAGCATGGGCGTTGCAGCCTTCCAGCCGGTTCCGGAGTCCGCTGCCACAAATGTGCTGATGCCGCCTATGTTCCAGTTCAGGAGATTCCCTTCGTCTCCGGTCATGATGCTTTCGTCCATGATGCAGCAGCCTCTTGCGATTGTCGAGGCAGGGACTGCGGCCGGCGGGCAGATGTCGTCATTCATCTGCGGCGACACGACTGTCTTTCCGCAGGAATGGGGAAGCGTGGATTACTCCCCGATAGGGTTTAGTCTCAGGAACGGCAGCAACGAACTGCAGCCGGTAGCCTTTTCCCCTGTGATGGGCATGGAGGATTCCAGGGTTGAGGCCGGAGGCACTGTCACCGGAAAATTCGTTGTGGGGGTCTGCCAGGGAAGATGGGACAACGCGCTCCGCTACATTTCAGACAACATCTACGGCGTGAGGGATTACAGGAAGCAGACGGATGTGTCCCTGACAGATGCGATGTTCAATATCATCGACCTGATGAAGGACTACACATACGGCGGCTGGGACGACAGCCTGAAAGGTTTCTACGACATTGAGGGGGACCCCGGCACAGCTCCGACAGTCGTGCATTCGGCCCCTCTTGCGATAGTCGCCGCCTCGGTCTTCATGGACGACGAGGACTTCTACATCACCCGTTCTCTTCCGACCATAGAGTACACCTTGTCGAGAAGCGGCTACAGGTGGGCCGTAGACCTTGTCCCGTCCGGCTACAACAAGACACTCGCGACGCTGGAACTGAATCCTTTCAAGTCCCAGTTCACGACATCGTACTATCAGGGACTTGACAGGCTGACCGGAGGCCTGAACCCGTGGCTCGGGAAAATCGCGCTGCCAGGAGGGGAGATACGCCAGACAAAGGGATATTCGGCACCTTTCGTATCTTATGTCGAGCAGCTCGCCGCATATCGCATGACTTCTGACGACAAGTGGCTCCAGACGGCATGCTCCACGGCAGACAGATACATGGGCATACACATCTACAACCCGCCTGCATCCATGTCGGGACAGATGTCATTCTATAATTCCAACGTCTATTCGCCATGGTGGAACCTGCTCGACCTCTACGAAATCACCGGGGAGAGAAAGTATCTCGATGCAGCCGAGTACGGTGCGGCAAGCACCATTGCAGGGATAAGGTCTTTCCCGGCTGTCACAGGTGCGATGCAGACCATCCACCCGGGCGGAGAGTTCGAAGGCAACACGACCATGTGGTGGAAAGGCAAGGAGAAGTTCCGCCTCGGTTATCCGCGTGTGCCGGGCGATGTCCTGGAGAAGCAGGTGCCGGACTGGCTCGTTTCTCCGGTAGGGCTCGGGTTCGAGCAGCCGGGTACATATTTCCTGAGGCAGAAAGGCAAGCAGGTGCGTCCGGTGTTCATGAGCAACTGGGCTCCGCACCTCCTCAGGCTGTATCAGTACACGGGGAACGAGATATACCAGACCTATGCGCGGAATGCCGTGATAGGGAGGTTCGCGAACTATCCGGGCTACTATGCCACCGGATACACCGACATCACCCTCAAGGCGGATTTCCCGTACAAGGGCCCTGACGTGAGCTCGATTTATTATCACCATATACCGCCTCATCTCGCTTTCACATGGGATTACCTCGTCACCGAATGCATCCAGCGTTCGGGCGGCAACGTGTCTTTCCCTTACAGCACGCAGGAAGGTTTCGTGTGGTTCACGAACAGGATTTACGGCGGCGGTACGGGCAGGGTGTTCCAGGACAAGGATGCAAGGCTCTGGACAAGGAGGGGCCTTGTGGAGCTGGACACTCCTTCGGTCAATTATCTGACAGCCGTCTCGGGCAGGAATTTCTGGGTACTCCTTTCGAGCGAATCGGATTCGGACGAGACGGTGCTTCTCACCCTTGCATCGGCTGCAGGGACAGTGTCGGACGGGGATGCGGTCTGCCGCACGGCTGAAGGGAAGTCCTCCCGCCTGAAGAGGGACGGAAATTCTGTGTCCGTCGAGGTTCCGGCCAAGGGATTCGCAGCCGTTTCGTTCCCTCTTGCAGAGACTTCACGGAAGACTGAAGCTCCGGCCTTGAAGAACGGGATGAAGGTTCTCGACGGGAACGAGGCTTTCGGAAAAATATATCTCTTCAGGATACGCTCTCCGTTCGGGTGGGATTCCATTTACGGTTATGCCGGGACATGGCCGAAAAAGGACAGGAGGCTGTCAGTCAAGGTCGAGTGCAACGGCAAGTCATGCGAGGTGTCTTCATATCCGTTCGAGTGGACTTTCCTGAAACTGGAGCCTGACGAGGCAGCACGGTTGAGGATAGTCATGGAAGAGGACGGGAATGTGATTGGAGAGGAAAATGTTGTAATGCAGGCAAAGTGAAAAAATACGTTTGGAATATGACAGTTATCGGAAAATTTCTGGTTCCGGTGTCAGCTGCCTTGCTGATGCTCACAGCCGCCTCGGGCCAGGACCTGGACGACAGGGAGAAGATAGCGGCTTCAAGGGACGGTGCATCTCCACTGCTGTACACCACGGCAGGGCAGGATATCGACGATGTGGTGCCCGGGACTTTCAATGACGGGAGGGAATGTACCGTACGCGGAGGCATTCCTCATTTCCTCGCCAGGGCGGACGCCGGGGAGGATGTCACTGTCGCCTTTGTGGGCGGCAGTATCACTCAGGGAAACTACTGCTACAGGCTGCAGATTTCCAGATTCATGGAAAAGATGTGGCCTGAGGCGGACTTCACATGGATAAATGCAGGTGTGTCAGGCACGGGCACGGACCTCGGCGCGTTCCGGATTGACGAGCAGGTGCTGAGCCACGACCCGGACCTTGTGTTCCTCGAATTTGCTGTCAACGGAGGATATCCGGATGCTATGGAAGGCATTGTCCGCAAGATAATCAGGCATTGCCCCGACACGGACATCTGTTTCCTGTACACCATAAAGACAGGACAGACGGAATATTACAGGAAAGGCGAAATGCCGGAAAGGATAGCGGAACTCGAGAAGCTTGCAGGGCATTACGACATACCTTCCATACACCTTGGCATGGAAGCGGCGAGTCTTGAGGAAGAAGGGAAACTTCTCTGGAAAGGCAGGCCGGAGGACGCCGCCGGCAGGATTCTGTTCTCAAGGGACGGGGTGCATCCCTCACGCGAAGGCGGAGATGTCTATGCGGCTGCCATTGCGAGGGGACTGCAGAAGATGAAGGCGGCCGATTCCGCACCGGAGCCCCACAGACTTCCGTCAGAGCCGCTTTATGGCACGAGATGGGACGACGCCTCCATGTATGTGCCGGAGGATATCGCCAGCTATGACGGGAACTGGAAGACGGTGAGCGCTTCCGACAGGCCGGAACTGGAGAAATTCTCGGGCTGGTTCGACACGGTGCTCACTTCCGGACGCAAGGAATCCTGGTTCTGCTTCGCCTTCGAGGGCGACATGTTCGGCTTTTTCGACATCGGCGGACCGGAAGCAGGGCAGCTCGAGATAATCGTTGACGGAGAACTTGTGAAGCTGAAGAAATGTGCGGCAAAGGGATTCGCATGGTATCGCGCCAACGACAGCGAAGGCGAATATACCCTGAACCGCTTCAACCGCTGGTGCAACGGACGCTACCGCGGCCAGCACGATGTGATAGAGGTGCCATACGGCCTTCATCAGGTAACTGTCCGCATTTCCAGCGAAGACGCGGACAAGAGGGCCATCCTCGGGAACACGAAGGACATGGACGCGCATCCGGACAAATATGACCGCTCGGTCATCTGGCTCGGCAGAATCCTTCTCCGGGGCAGGCCGGCTGAAATCCACAGGGTGAAAGGTGTATCCAAACTGAACCAGAAGCTGAAGTGGGATCAGAAGCTCGCGAGATTCAAGGAGCAGGATGCCTCCGGTTCTCCGGCCGACAGCGTGATCCTCTTTGTCGGCAGCTCCACGATAGAGAACTGGAAGACTCTCCAGGAAGATTTCCCGGGAAAACCGGTTCTGAACCGCGGTGTTTCCGGGACCAAGACCATAGACATGGTGAACATGTTCGAACACCTCGTCACTCCGTACAATCCGAAACAGGTCTTCCTGTATCCGGGAGACAACGACATAGGCTACAAATGGACACCGGAGGAGATTCTGGAGCAGGTGAAGCGGCTGTACAGGCTTGTGCGCGAAGAGAAGCCGGACGCAGGGATAGTCTTCATCTCGATAAAGCCGTCTCCGCGCAGGGTGAAGGACATGGATAAGATAATAAAGGCGAACGACCTCATAAGGGCATTTGCGCAGTCTTGCCCGGACACGGAATATGCAGATGTATTCAGTGCCATGCTTTCGCCGGACGGGGGACTCGTCCCTGAATATTACCGCGAAGACGGGCTTCATCTCACCGCCGAGGGGTACAAGGTCTGGAAGAAGGTGATATCCGGCTACATCACCCCGACATACATGAATCCCGAAGCTCCTGTCGAGGACAGGGTCGAGGACCTGCTCGGACGCATGACTCTCGAGGAGAAGATAGACTATATAGGAGGCTACAACGGATTCTACATCCGCGGAATAGAGAGGCTCGGCCTTCCGGAGATAAAGCTGACGGACGGGCCTGTCGGCACCCACAAGGACGGCCGCTCCACGGCATATCCTGCCGGGACGCTCACTGCAGCAACATGGAACAGGGAGCTCATCTACCGGCTCGGGGAGCAGCTCGGCCGCGATTCAAAGGCAAGGGGCGTGCATATACTCCTCGGACCGAGCATGAACATCATCCGCTCACCCCTGTGCGGCAGGAACTTCGAATACTTCACGGAGGACCCTTATCTCAATTCCCAGGTGGCGGTGCAGTATGTAAAGGGGTTGCAGGACCAGAATGTGGTGGCCACCCTCAAGCATTACGCTGCCAACAATCAGGAGTGGGACAGGAACAATGTCAGCAGCGACATCGATGAAAGGACTCTTCACGAGGTCTATCTGTACGGCTTCAGGTCTGCGATACTCGAAGGGGGAGCCGGGGCGGTCATGGACAGCTACAATCCTGTCAACGGAGTACATGCCACCCAGAACGACTATCTGAACAACACCGTCCTCAGGGACATGTGGGGATTCGACGGAATTGTCATGAGCGACTGGTCCGCCACCTATGATGCTGTCGGGGCAGCCAACGGAGGTCTTGACCTCGAGATGCCGAGGGGGAAGTTCATGAACAGGGAAAACCTCATCCCTGCCATAGAGTCCGGCAAGGTGAGTGTCGCGACCATAGACGAGAAGGTCAGGAGAATCCTCAGGATAATTTTCAGGTTCGGATTCTTCGACAATCCTCAGCTGGATGAAAGCATCCCTATGGACAACCCGCAGGGTGCGGAGGTGGCTCTGGACCTGGCAAGGGAAGGTATCGTGCTCCTGAAGAACGACGGCAACACGCTTCCGATAGACAGGGGAAGTATAAAGTCAGTGGCGGTAATCGGCCCGAATGCCGGCTCCTACATTGCCGGAGGCGGCAGTTCGTACACATTCCCGTTCCATTCGGTTTCCGTGCTTGAAGGTATCAGGAATGCGGCGGGCGACGGTATCGACATATATTTCGCCCCCGGCGTGCCGACTCTCGAGGAGACAGTCTCCGGCTCCGTATTCTATTCCGGTCCCGGCAGCGAAGTCAGAGGCCTGAAAGCCGAATATTTCGACAATATACGCCTTAAAGGAGAGCCTGCTTTCGTGAAGATTGACACCACGGTGTGCATCCCTAACGGTTATCACATCGCGGCAGAGAACAAAGGCATACCTTACGACCATTGCTCGATGAGGTGGAGCGGAGTCGTTCGGCCTGACAAGACGGCAGGATACCGGTTCGTGGTGAGGGGATTCGACGGCTTCCGTCTCAAGGTCGGCGGCGAGACCGTGATAAACGAGTGGCGCGACCAGGGCATAACCACCAGGGAGGCCGTGGTCCGGATGGAGGCCGGCAGGGAATATCCTGTGGTGCTGGAGTATTTCGCCAATGTGCATCCTGTGGACATCTGGTTCGGATGGCGTGAAGACAGGCTGCTTTTCGACGAGGCTGCCGATGCCGCACGCAAGGCCGATGTGGCTGTAGTGAACATCGGGTTCAACGAAAGCAGCGAGAGGGAGAGCAATGACAAGACATTCACCCTTCCTCAATATCAGGACAGCCTTGTCAACACTGTGGCCGCAGCCAATCCGAACACCGTTGTCATCCTCAATTCGGGTGCCGGTGCGGATGTGTCGCGCTGGGTGGACAATGTGCCGGCATTGCTGGACATCTTCTATGCCGGACAGGAAGGCGGGACGGCCGTGGGCGAGATACTGTTCGGGGACGTATGCCCGAGCGGCAAGCTCCCTGTGACGTTCGACCGCAGATGGGAGGACAATCCTGCATACCCTTATTACTACGACCCGGACGGGGACAGGCGGGTGAGCTACGGTGAAGGTCTGTATGTGGGGTACAGACACTACGATGCAGCCGGCACAAAGCCACGCTACGCTTTCGGGTACGGTCTTTCATACACGGATTTCGCCTATTCCGGTCTGAAGGTGTCCGCGGAAGGCGGCTGCAGGTACAGGGTGTCGTTCAAGATAAGGAACACAGGCAGTTGCGGCGGTGCGGAGACTGCCCAGCTCTACATACGACCCATAGAGCCTGAGGTGGAAAGGCCTTGCAAGGAGCTCAAAGGTTTCGAAAAGGTGTATATAGCCGAAGGGGAGACAGCCGAGGTGGAGATTCTGCTTGACAGTTCAGCATTCTCCTATTTCAAGACCAGGACCCGTGATTTCGGCTACGACCCCGGAAAATACGAGATTCTCGTCGGCAGCTCGTCCGACGACATAAGGTTAAGGAAGACCATCACTGTGGAATGAAACGGTTTCACGACAGACTACTGCTTGGGGCGGCCTGCATCATCATTGCTGCGGGCTGTTCCAAGTCTTTGCACAACGGCGGGGACGGCTCGTCCGGTGCGGTAGGGGAACATCTCGAGAGCAACATAATATACAACGGCAACATCTCGCTGTATTCATTCAACCGCTGGCCGGAGTATGAGGAGAGAAACAATCTGATAAGGAGCGAAATCATCAGGCACATAGGAGTCCTCGGGGGCATAGGCTCACGGGAGGCGATATGGAATTCGTACGGCTCTGTCGCCCCTATCTCCTACGGGGAAGAGTTCGACTTCTCATACAACGACAAGGTCATCGCTGAACTTGAGGCTGCCGGCTTGCGCTACTGCCTTCAGATTAAGGTGGATGCACTCGTCGTGAACCCGGATGACTACGGCCCGGTCTGGCGGCAGAATCTCGAGTGGTATGTCGGCCTGATTGCAAGACGCTACGGGGATGCTCCCCTGTACTATATCCCGATGAACGAGCCGGACAATGAAGGGCAGAGGGCCAACGGTGCTCCCGCCCTCACTACAGAGCAGATTATAACCGTGCAGAAAGCCGTCTACGAGACATTGAAAGGATATGACCCGGACATAATGGTGGCCTCGTCTCCGGTGTGTCTGCTCGAGGACACTTCGGAGTACGACTTCACGTCGAGCGGCAGGCAGGTCCTGATGGGCGGCATCACCGAATATTGCGATTATTTCGCCTTCCACAAGCATGTCGACATAGGGGAAGACGGCAGGTATTCAGAGACGAAGCTGTGGAGCCTGATGGACGAGGCGGAAGCCGCCGGTTATCCGCGCAGGCCAGCCCTTGTCAATGAAAACGGGACATGGCTCACGCTCGGTCTCGTGTACCCTGAGGCGACCGACGAGGAGAAGCACCGCTTCAAGTCCTACTGGGTGGGAAACGACCTCATACAGATGAAGTCCCTCGGACTGAAGTATATCGTGATGTATTCGCTCGCAGGCTCCCTGAGCCAGGACGGGGAGTACAACATTGTGGACGTGGACACGCAGGAAGGCTCCGGATTCAAGGTGGCGCAGCAGGAATACAATGCTTACCTGGAATTGTGGAATCCGCTGGCCCACAGGATTTCAAAAGGCATCAACGGAGGGTTCGAGGAAGCCAACCCCGACAAGTCCAGAGGTTGGGTCGTGTCTTTCAGGGGACGCTCATTCAACGGGGTGGGACGTGCCGAACCGAAGGAGTGGGACTATGTCTCGATTGTGGATGCCGGGGCCCGTTCCGGGAACTGCTGTCTGGAGATGAGGCCGATTGACTTCAAGCCGTCTGCATCCATTGATGCTGGAGGGATTACGGCCAACAGGTGCCGCAGGCTTGTGGAAGGTCTTGTCCCGGGACACAGCTACAGGGTGTCGGCATGGGTGAAGCTGTCTGTCGGCAATCCGGACTCTCCGGCATCCGTGACTCTCAGGGCCATGGGATTCCATTCCTATGGCAAGGAAAAGGCGGAGGCCTCGACGGATTTCAACTGGATAGTGTCGGAATATGAGCGGCTTGATGTTACCTTCACCGCCGACAATCCGTGGGTTGTGATTTCCCTTGAACACAACGGCTGCGGAACCGTATGCTGGGACGATGTCGCGATAGCGGCTCTGTGATTTTCCTTTTCCAGCGATTTTTTCTTTTTCCGGCAGTGTTGTTTTTCTTTTTCCGACGGTCAGTCCCGTCTTTATGACATACTTTTGCCTCCGGCTGCAACGGTGCGGCCCGATTTGGAAAAGGAGGAAAGATGAAAAGAATTGCAACCATCCAGGCAGTCGCCGTGCTGCTTGTTTCGATTGTCTGCAGCATGTCATGCAGAAAGGAGGCGGGGCCGGCACCGGCCGGGACCCTGCTGTTCCGCTTCGATGGGAATCCCCGGGAATTGTCCAAAGTCTCCCGGGAGATGCCTGACACGAATGATTTCCTTATTACTGTCACGGACGAAGGAGGGTCGGTGATATTCGACGGTATCTATTGCGACCTGCCGGAGTCCATGGAGGTGCCGTCGGGAAGTTACGGCATCTTTGTCCGGTCAGGGGATTTTTCGGGGCTGGAGTTCTCCAGTCCGCAGTACGGGGATGAACAGTGCGTGGTTGTGCCGCCTGACGGGGTGATGACCGTAGAACTCGGATGCCGGCAGATAAATTCCGGTATCAGGCTGGACATAGCGCCGGGATTCCTTTCCGTGTACCCTGAAGGTGTACTGTTTCTGAAGGCTGGAGGGGAACGCCTGATGTATTCCTACTCGGAGAAGCGGATTGCGTATTTCAGCCCGGGACAGGTGTCCCTCGTCCTCCTGGACGGCGGAAAGGAAACGGTCCTGCTGACAAGGACACTTGCCGCACAGGAGATTCTCACCCTCAGGGTGTCTGTAAGCGAGGACCAGGCTTCGAAGGGGATCCGGATAAACCTTGACACAGCCAGGGTCTGGACAAACGAGACGTACCGGCTCGGGGGCGGGGATTCCAAAGGTGGCTCATACGAGGATGCTCTGACAGTGAACCAGGCTCTCGCAAGTGTCGGGAGGGAGGATGTCTGGGTGTCGGGGTTCATAGTGGGAGGAGACTTGACTTCTGCCAACGCATCATTCTCCCCGCCGTTCAAGTCCGCATCGAATCTGCTGCTCGGCCCGCGTTCCTCGTCGGCGTCGAGGGACAACTGCATTGCAGTACAGCTTCCGGCCGGGGATGTCAGGGATGCGCTCAACCTTGCCATGCATCCGGAACTGCTCGGAAGGCTTGTGTGCCTGAACGGAGACATCGAGAGCTCCTACTACGGGATGGTCGGGCTGAAGAGTGTCTCCGACTTCGTGCTCAGATGAGGGCAAAAAAAAAAGATGAACCGGATTTTTTCCGGCTCATCTTTTCTTTCCCGAAGTGCAGGTTACTGCTCGTCAGGTCCCTGGTTGTCAGGTCCGTTCTGAGGTCCCTGAGGGCCACCCTGGAACGGTCCCTGAGGCCCGCCCTGCTGAGCGCCTGCAGCTTTTGCCATGTCTTCTGAAGCGGCATGCCATGCAGCCTCGAGTTCGCTGTTGTATCTGTCTATGTCGGATATGTTCTGATTCTTGACAGCTTCCTTCAGGTTGTTGAGGGCGGTCTCGATAGCGCCTTTCTTGTCGGCAGGAATTTTGTCGCCATATTCCTTCAGGTTCTTTTCTGTCTGGAAGCAGAGGGCATCCGCATTGTTTATCTTGTCGACTCTTTCCCTTTCGGCGTTGTCGGCAGCCTCGTTGGCCTTGGCTTCGTCACGCATCCTCTTGATTTCGTCCTCGCTGAGTCCGGATGAAGCCTCAATCCTGATTTTCTGCTCCTTGCCTGTAGCCTTGTCTTTTGCCGACACATTCAGGATACCGTTGGCATCGATGTCGAATGTCACCTCAATCTGAGGGACTCCTCTCGGTGCCGGAGCTATGCCGTCAAGATGGAACTTGCCAATCTCCTTGTTGTCCTTGGCCATAGGCCTTTCTCCCTGGAGCACATGGATTTCAACGGAAGGCTGGTTGTCCGCTGCCGTCGAGAACACCTGCGATTTCCTTGTAGGGATGGTGGTGTTGGACTCGATGAGTTTTGTCATCACTCCGCCCAATGTCTCGATACCGAGTGAAAGCGGGGTCACATCCAGAAGGAGCACATCCTTGACATCTCCTGCAAGCACACCGCCCTGGATTGCTGCACCGATGGCAACGACCTCGTCAGGGTTGACGCTCTTGTTAGGAGCCTTGCCGAAGAATTTCTCCACGATGGCCTGGATTGCAGGGATACGTGTCGAACCTCCCACGAGAAGCACCTCGTCTATATCTGATGCAGTGTAGCCTGCGTCTGCAAGAGCCTTGCGGCATGGCTCGATGGTCCTCTGGATGAGGGTGTCGGCAAGCTGCTCGAACTTTGCCCTTGTCAGAGTCTTTACAAGGTGTTTTGGAATACCGTCCACCGGCATGATGTAAGGCAGGTTGATTTCCGTGGATGTCTGGCTTGAAAGCTCTATCTTCGCCTTTTCGGCAGCCTCTTTCAGTCTCTGCAGAGCCATAGGGTCCTTCTTCAGGTCTATTCCACCGTTTTCGGTAGCGAATTCCGAAGCAAGCCAGTCTATGATGACCTGGTCGAAATCATCACCTCCGAGGTGCGTATCACCGTTGGTGGACTTCACTTCGAACACTCCGTCTCCCAGTTCCATGATTGAGATATCGAATGTACCGCCACCGAGGTCATATACCGCGATTTTCATGTCCTTGTTCTGCTTGTCGAGGCCATAGGCAAGCGCGGCGGCCGTAGGTTCGTTGATGATACGTTTTACATCGAGCCCGGCGATTTTTCCGGCTTCCTTTGTGGCCTGCCTCTGCGAATCGGAGAAGTAGGCCGGTACGGTGATGACGGCTTCAGTGACATCCTGCCTCAGGTACTCTTCGGCGGTCTTCTTCATCTTCTGGAGAATCATGGCTGAAATCTCCTGCGGAGTGTAGAGTCTGCCGTCAATGTCCACCCTCGGCGTGTTGTTCTCGCCGCGGACAACCTTGTAAGGCACCCTCTCGACTTCCTTGGTTACCTGATCGTATGTCTCACCCATGAATCTCTTGATAGAGAATACGGTCTTGTGCGGATTGGTGATGGCCTGCCTCTTTGCAGGATTACCGATTTTCCTCTCTCCGCCGTCCGTGAACGCAACTACTGAAGGCGTCGTCCTCTGACCTTCGTTGTTGATGATGACGGTAGGCTCGTTGCCTTCCATGACTGCCACGCAAGAGTTCGTGGTTCCCAAGTCAATACCAATGATTTTTCCCATAATTATCTGTCTCCTTTTATTTTTGTCGTTTAATCATGCTTCCGGCCGGGGTTTCATGCCCGTCCCGGAAGACGACTGCCTATTATCTAAACCTGTGCCATAGTCGGTGACGGATGGAAATGTGCCAAAATGTCAGTCATCTTCAAGGAAAACTGTCAGTGCCGGTGGCAGAGATTCCGTTTCCGGGTACTTGATTGCCGGTTCAGTGCCAACATATGCCTAATTCGCGTTTTAACCATACTGCCATGATAGGATCAGGAATCACGACCTGGCGTTTCTCGATTTCAATAAGTTCTTTTTTGACTAAAGCCCGTTTTACAATACTGACATTAGCAGACGAACCGAGCTGATATTTATTCAGGACCTCCTGAGTGGTGAACTCGCTGTGAATGCCATCTATAATGGCTCGCAGGAAATTCATTTGATAGGTTGTCAAGCTTTCGGTCTGCTTCTCAAATAATGGAGTATTCTGGTCTATGATATCCTGATAGGCGGCCTCGAAATCTTGTTCTGTTGCAATTTTATCAGTATGAATCCATACTAACCATGCCAATTGCTGTACATACGAAGAATGATTGTCCACTCTTTGGCAAATCTTCTCAGCCAACTCTTCAGAGATTTGCTTGCCGGTAACTTCAAACCTTCTACAAATATATTCTATCCAATTTTGCGTACTGATTTTTGACAGATATATCGCATCTCCAAATTTATAGAACGGGAAACTCTTTTTTTCAAACAGTTCATTCATTAGATGCTTCTTGCTCCCAAAAAGGCAATAGGATACGGATTTTTGCAATTGCCAGACCGAGCGTAAACGCTTCTGAAAGGTTTTGGAATCCTTAAACTCTGCAATCTGTTGGAATTCGTCAATGCAAACAACGATGTTGCATCCTTTTTTTTGAGCTATTTTTTCGGGAAGCTGCAGGATTTCATCGATGTCGTTGCTTCTGTGATTGATTTCAAACGATATGGAAAAATCCGTCATAGGGTCAGGACCGATTGATATTTTTGGAGTGATACGCGCCAGGAATAGTTTGGCATTTTCGATCCACTCCTCTGATTTAGATGAGGTTTGTTTAAGGATAGCAGAAGCGAAGGCATCGTAGAAATCCTTGTCGCTGCGGCAAGAAAAGATATCCAGGTATACAACCTTCAACTGTTCAGTCTGTACCAGACGACATACTTTCTGCACCAAAGAGGTCTTACCCCAACGTCGAGGAGAAATGAGTATTGTATTTACGCCATGGCGGAAGTTCATCAACAAACGTTCCGTCTCTTTTTCTCGATCAGTAAAGTTATCTCCCGATGTTGCAACGCCAAATGTAAAAGGTTTGTTTTCCATGTGCACGCAAATTTTATTCTGAGGCAAAAATAAGAATATTATTACTAATAATTTTATTACTAATAAAAATATTATTGTCAAGATATAAGGTTTCTTGTCCATTGCAGATTGTCACTTTGCAAGATATTGGTCCGACATTCCAGACTCTCTTTATGATACCAGGAGTTTGCCGGTATTATTTATAATATAACGTGAATTCGATGAAATGAATGGAATGAATTTAAGGGGGGTGACACAAAAAAGGAAAGGGATTTCGAAGAAATCGTAACGTCAGTTCGCCGGAATCTCTGATATTGAACAGAATAATTCGTCGAACTGACGTTATTTTACTGAAAATATCATGCAAACAAAGGAAGAAAAGTCAGACAAAAGAAAAATATCCTTATATTTGTTCCGGCAATCAAAAACATTTCCGGATGCTGTATAGAACACTGTCAGAGGAAGAATATGGAGATGCCTCGGCACGGATTCTCTACGAGGACAACCACCTTCTTGTCGTGAACAAGAAGGCCGGAGAGATTGTCCAGGCAGACATGACTGAAGATGAGACCATTGCCGACCTGTACAAATCTTTCATGGCAATGCGGGATGCGAAGCCCGGGAGCGTGTTTCTCGGAGTGCCGCACCGCCTTGACCGCCCGGTGAGTGGCATAGTCGTGCTTGCGAAGACCTCCAAAGCCCTCGCACGCCTGAACGACATGTTCAGGACCGGCAGCATCTGCAAATATTACTGGGCAATAGTGTGTTCCGCCCCTCCTGCAGAGTCGGCGAGACTTACCGGCCACATTTTCAGGAATGAGGCCAGGAACAAGTCGTACATGTGCCGTCCCGGCTCCCTGAGGAAGGATGCGAAACTGGCGGAACTGGAATACAGGCTCCTCGGAAAGACGGACAGATACTGGCTTCTCGAGGTGCATCTCCTGACAGGCCGGCATCATCAGATACGGTGCCAGCTTTCCGACATGGGCTGTGTGATAAAGGGGGATTTGAAATACGGTGCACCGAGGTCGAATCCTGACGGAAGCATCTGCCTGCATTCGAGGCGGATAAGTTTCGTGCATCCTGTCAGGAAGGTGGAGATGACTGTCGAGGCTCCGCTTCCGGAAACGTGGAATACATTCAAAATAAATGATATGATATGAAAAAATTCATCTACTTCATCTCAGCCTCAATGCTGGCCCTGTGTGCCGGTTGCGGCTCCCCGGATTCCATCATCAGGACGGAAGTCCCTGAACGTCCGGCAGGTCAGCAGGACATGCTCGGATTCGCCGCACCGGCAATCGATACCGTACGTATAGGCTTCATAGGTCTCGGGATGCGCGGCCCAGGCGCGGTAGGACGCATGTGCCACATAGACGGCACTGAAATAGTGGCATTGTGCGATGTCGAGCCCGCCAATGTGGAGAAATGCCAGAAGATTCTCGTCGGGAACGGCCGGCACGAGGCTGCTGGATACAGCGGGGACGAGGAGGTGTGGAAGCAGTTGTGCGAGCGTGACGACATAGACCTCGTGTATATCGCAACAGACTGGAAAAGCCATGTGATGATGGCGAAGTATGCCATGGAGCATGGAAAGCATGTGGCTATCGAGGTGCCGGCTGCAATGAACATGAAGGAAATATGGGAACTTGTGAACACGTCGGAGCGTACGAGGAAGCATTGCATGCAGCTGGAGAACTGCGTTTATGACTTCTTCGAACTTACGACACTGAACATGGCGCAGCACGGGCTCTTCGGTGAGATTCTGCACGCTGAAGGTGCGTATATCCACAATCTCGAGGAGTATTGGGACGAATACTGGCACGACTGGAGGCTGCTCTACAACAGGGACCACAGGGGAGACGTCTATCCTACGCACGGTCTCGGGCCGGTCTGCCAGGCTCTCGACATACACAGGGGAGACAAGATGAATTTCCTCGTGTCGATGGACACCAAGGCCGTGAACGGCAGGGAATATTATGAAAAGAACCGTGGCGAGGAGGCTCCTGATTTCCGGAACGGGGACCACACGATGACCATGATACGCACCGAGAAAGGCAAGACAATCATGATACAGCACGATGTCGTGACCCCGAGGCCGTACAACAGGCTCTACCAGCTCACAGGCACGAAAGGATTCGCCAACAAATATCCTGTGGAGGGCTACATGATAGATGCCTCAATGTCTGACGGCCTTGTGCAGGACGGGGAAGGGAAGTCAGGGGAGATAGACATAGAGAACCTGTCCGCGCATGATTTCGTCCCTGAGGATGTGAAGAAAGCCCTGATGGAGAAGTACAAGCACCCTATACAGAAGGAACTGGAGAATACCGCCCGGAAGGTCGGAGGCCACGGAGGCATGGATTACATAATGGACTACAGGCTCATATACTGTCTGCGCAACGGACTTCCGCTCGACATGGATGTCTACGACCTTGCCGAGTGGTGCTGTCTGACGGAACTGTCCGCCATCTCGATAGAGAACGGGAGCGCTCCGGTGGAGATACCCGATTTCACCCGCGGAGGCTGGGACAGGATAAAGGGTTACCGTCACGCCTTCGTTGAATGACACTATCCCTTCCAGCAGGAATACGGGTTAGCCGCAAGCATTGAATTATAGTATCTCCGGTCTCCTGTGACTTCCTTCCCGAGCCAGTCCGGCTTCCCGAAGGTTTCGTCCTCGGACCGGAGTTCTATTTCGGCGAGCGTGAGTCCTGTGTTCTCCCCGTGGAATTCGTCCACCTCGAAGACCTTGCCTCCGAAGGGCACTATGTACCTTGTCTTGTCTATCAGCCCATTACGGCACAGGAGAAGCAGGTCCCGTGCATCTTCGGCAGGAATCTCCTTTTCCCATTCGTAACGGCTCATGCCGCTGGAGCTGCCCGGTCCCTTTATGGTGAGATATGCCTTGTCGTCCCAAAGCCTGACCCTCACTGTCCTTCCGGATTCCCGGCATATATAGCCTTGTGTCAGACGATGGCTTTCCGTGGCCGACTCCTTGAAGGAAGAGTCATTCACAAGAAATTTGCGTTCTGTCTCTATGTGCATGTCGAAAGTTCTTTACATCAGCAGTCCGGACATGTCTTTGCCGGATGCAATACCTTCACGGATTTCCGTGGATGATACATTCACAGAAGGTGCGTCAGCGAGGACGATGCGGCAGGGGAGTCCGTCACTGGCGAATTCCTCTTCCAGCCTCCGTTTCAACTCTTCACTGTCGAAGCCTTCCCTCGGGAACACCAGAAGCCCGTATTCGGACACTATCTTCCTGTAATTCTTCCATTTATGGATGTTTGCCAGGTTGTCCGCCCCTATCACAAGCGTGAACGTGTTGTCCGGCTCCCTGTTTTTCAGCGCGTCGAGTGTCCTGACAGTGTATTGAGGAGCCGGCATGCCGAGCTCGATATCGTCCACGACAACATTCAGCCCGCACCTTGAGACAGCCTTGCATGCCGCCTCGTATCTCTGTCTTGCGCTGTCTGCACTGACGCTCTCCTTTATCGGATTCTTCGGGGAGACCACGAGATATACGCAGTCGAAGTCCATCTGCTCCGTGAGACAGGAGATTATGGCCTTGTGCCCTATGTGGAGCGGGTTGAATGACCCCGGGTAGACCGCTATCTTCATTTCGCCTCCGGTCTCCTGCCTTTGCGAATGAAATCACCGACCACCTTGTCCGCTTCTGCAAAGGCCTCCTGCAGGTCGTCGTTCACAAGGATGTAGTCGAACCTGTCTGCATACGTCATCTCTTCCTCGGCCTTGGCCACCCGTCTCTCTATGGCTTCGGGGCTGTCTGTCCCCCTGTGCTCGAGCCGGAGCCGGAGCTCTTCGACAGATTTCGTCCTTATGAATATGGACAGGGCCCGGTCCCCGAATATGCGTTTCAGGTTCACCCCGCCCTTGACATCTATGTCGAAAATGATGACGTGCCCCTTGTCCCAGATGCGTTCCACTTCGGACTTCAGCGTCCCGTACCAGGAGCCTGGATAGACTTCTTCATATTCCACGAATTTCTCCCCGGAAATCATTTTCCTGAATTCGTCGGCAGGGAAGAAGTAGTATTCCCGTCCGTTCTGTTCATTGCCCCTCGGGGCCCTTGATGTCGCCGATATCGAGAACTCGAGCTCGGGGTAGAGCCCGAGGATATGGTTCACTATGGTGCTTTTTCCCGAACCGGACGGGGCCGAGAAAATTATGACTTTCCTGTCCATCGATTATCCTCTATACTGGTCCACAATATTTTCATTATTCTGCAAAAATAATTATTTTTGCGTGGTTTTGGGAAAAATAAGATTCCAAAGAAATTTCTAATATATTAAGGTTATGGTATCGTACAAGAATCTGGGCCTTGTGAACACCAGGGAAATGTTCGCAAAAGCCATCGACGGGGGTTATGCCATCCCTGCATTCAATTTCAACAACATGGAGCAGCTCCAGGCCATCATTCAGGCTGCGGCTGCAACCAAGTCCCCTGTCATCCTCCAGGTTTCGAAAGGGGCCCGCAACTATGCTAACCAGACACTTCTCCGCTACATGGCTGAAGGTGCAGTCGAATATGCCAAGGAACTCGGATGGGAGCATCCTCAGATTGTCCTCCATCTCGACCACGGTGATTCTTTCGAGCTCTGCAAGAGCTGCGTGGACATGGGCTTCTCTTCAGTGATGATTGACGGCTCGCATCTCCCGTATGACGAGAACGTGGCCCTCACGAAAAAGGTTGTGGAGTATGCACATCAGTTCGATGTGACAGTGGAAGGTGAACTCGGCGTGCTCGCCGGTGTAGAGGACGAGGTTCAGGCCGAACACCACACCTACACCAGGCCTGAAGAGGTGGTGGACTTCACTTCCAAGACAGGATGTGACTCTCTCGCCATCTCCATAGGTACATCTCACGGTGCATACAAGTTCAAGCCGGAGCAGTGCACACTCGACCCGAAGACAGGCCGTCTCGTACCTCCGCCACTTGCATTCGATGTTCTCGACGGTGTGATGAAAGAGCTCCCGGGGTTCCCTATCGTGCTTCATGGTTCATCTTCTGTTCCTCAGGAGTATGTGGACATGATAAACAAGTACGGCGGAAATCTCGAGGCTGCCATAGGCATTCCTGAGGAGGAACTCCGCAAGGCGGCAAAGTCGGCTGTATGCAAGATCAACATCGACTCGGACTCCCGTCTTGCAATGACGGCCGCAATCCGCAAGGTGTTCGCCGAGAAGCCTGCCGAGTTCGACCCGCGTAAGTATCTCGGCCCTGCACGTGATGAGATGAAGAAGCTCTACGAGCACAAAATCATCAATGTCCTCGGCTCTGACGGAAAGGCTGAATAACGACTGCCTGACGTCAATTATATGGATATCTTCCAGCTGGCGGACAGAGTTGCCGCCACAGGTAAAGGTGTGTCCGGGATGGAGGCGGAAAAGCTTGCCGTTGCTCCTCTCGGGCACCTTTGCGATTGTGCATCCAGGATAACGGAGGCATGCGCATCGAGGGTGTTCGACACCTGCTCTATTATAAACGGCAAATCCGGGCATTGTCCCGAGGACTGCAAGTGGTGCGCCCAGTCCGCACATAACCATGCCGTAATCAGTGAATATCCGCTGGTGGACACGGAAAGGCTTCTGGAAGCTGCGGAGTGCAGCAGGAAAAGGGGTATCGGACGTTTTTCCATTGTCACGAGCGGGAAACGGCTGTCCGGGAAAGAGGTGGCCCGGCTTTGCAGGTCTGTGAAGGTTGTCGCGGAGAGGGTTGACATCTCACTTTGCCTGTCTGCCGGACTCCTGTCTGCAGAAGACATGAAAGCCGTCAGGGAGGCAGGCATAACGAGATATCATTGCAATCTGGAATCTGCCCCGTCGTGGTTCGGGACTCTCTGCACCACGCATACAACGGAAGACAAGATAGCGACGTTGAAAGCTGCCAGGGACGCAGGACTGGAGATTTGCAGCGGCGGAATAATAGGGATGGGGGAGAGCCTCGGCCAGCGTATGGAACTGGCTTTCCTGCTCAGGGACCTCGGTGTGAAATCCGTGCCTGTGAACATCCTTGCCCCGATTCCAGGCACTCCGCTTGAAAACGAGCCTCTCATTCCGGAAGACGAGATACTCAGGACAATAGCAATTCTGCGCTTCATCCTTCCGGACGCAGCACTCAGGTTTGCGGGAGGCAGGGCGCGGCTGTCAGAGCAGACTGTCTTGGCGGCATACCGCACAGGCATCAATGCTGCGATAATGGGCGACATGCTTACCACCGCCGGTGCGGACATCGACACTGATTTCGCGAGGATACGTTCTGCCGGCTATGAACTCCGGCAGCCTGCTAAAGTCTGAAAGGGGCAGGAGAGCTGAATGACAGCACTTCTCCGGTGCGCGGGTGACGGAATGAGAGGCTGCCGGCGTGCAGGGCGAGCCTTCCGAAAGGATTGGTGGCGGCGTCGTATTTCCTGTCTCCGGCAACAGGATGACCCATGGCCGAGAACTGCACCCTTATCTGGTTCTTCCTGCCGGTCTCGAGCTTTATGTCCACGAGGGACAACCCGTTTCTGGAGCTGACAAGATGGTATTCGGTGATTGCTTCCTTTCCTCCGTTGTCGTATGGCGAAGAACTCATCTTCAGGGACTTCGGATTCTCTTTCAGCCATGACACGATTCTTCCGTCCGGCTTTTCGGGCCGGCCTTCCACCACGGCAGTGTAGCCACGTTCCAGCACATTGCTGTTCCAGTCTTCCTGGAGCATGAATTTGGTCTGCTCATCCTTTGCGAAGACAAGGAGTCCTGACGTGTCCCTGTCGAGCCGGTGCACAATGAACACCCTTCCGCCCCTTGAAGCCCTGGCCACATGGTCGTAAAGTATCGAATAGGCAGTCAGTTCTCCGCTTTTCCCCGTCGATATGGTGGGAAGCCCGTATTTCTTGTCCACGACTATCAGCCACTTGTCTTCATAGATTATCCTGAGCCTGCCTGCCAGCATCTTTCCTGCCGTGCCGGAGTCCTTGACTGAAGGATGGGCAGCCTCTTCTGCTGCGGCCTGGCTCAGTACCCCTCCTGACAGCCTGTAGACTCTGCCGCACGAGCACCTGAGATCCCTGCCGAGCTTCTTCCCGCACTCGCACACCCATCCGGTCTGTCTAGCCGGGACACCTGCCATGAGGGCATAGTCTCCAACATCGTGAGTCACGACTGCTCCTGCAGCTATCATGGCGCATTTTCCGACCGTATGTCCGCACACGATGGTGCAGTTGGCCCCCAGGGATGCTCCTTCCTTGACAAGTGTCCTTGTGTAATTGCCGTTTACAGGGAAGCCGGCGCGGGGGATGGTGACGTTGGTGAAGACGCACGAAGGGCCGCAGAATACCTTGTCTTCCAGTTCCACCCCTTCGTAGACGGACACATTGTTCTGGATTCTCACCCCGTTGCCTATCCTTACATTGCATCCTATGTTGACGTTCTGCCCGAGCGAGCAGTCCCTGCCTATGACGGCGCCTTTCTGGATGTGGCAGAAATGCCATATCCTGGTGCCTGCTCCTATTTCAGCACCTTCGTCGATGTAGCTTGATTCGTGGGCAAAATACTCTTTCTCCATATCATCTTCCGGTAAAGAAGTCCGCGATGCCGGATATCACCATATCCTGCATCTGATGCGTAAGTTCAGTGTGCATCGGCAGGGACAGCACCGAGCGTGCGCAGTCCCGGGAAACAGTGAGTTCCTCCGCAGCCACGGCTATTCCCTTGAACGCTTCCTGCTCCTGCAGCGGAAGCGGATAGTATATCATGCTCGGTATGCCTCTGTCGGCAAGGTGACTTTTCAGGCTGTCTCTCAGCCCGCCCTGGATTTTCAGTGTGTACTGATGATATACATGGGTGCTGTATTCAGCCTCCGCCGGTGTCTCGAAGAACCTGCCTTCCGGGTCAATCTCCTTCAGCCTTGCCGTGTAGTATCCTGCTGCAGAGCGTCTTGCCTGAGAATAGCTGTCCAGATGCGGCAGCTTGGCGTTCAGCACGGCAGCCTGTATGGTGTCGAGCCTCGAATTGCATCCGAGCACGGTGTGGTGATACTTCACTTTCTGCCCGTGGTTCGCTATCATTGCAATCCTTTCTGCCAGCGCGTCGTCGTGACAGAACACGGCACCCCCGTCTCCATAGCATCCGAGGTTCTTGGAAGGGAAGAAGGATGTGCATCCTATAGTGCCGATTGTCCCTGTCTTTTCGGTGTGCCCGTCTCTGAATCTGTAGTCGGCGCCGAGTGACTGAGCGTTGTCCTCTATGACATGCAGGCCGTGCTCCCTCGCGAGTTCCATTATCGGCTCCATGTCGCAACTCTGCCCGAAGAGGTGCACGGGTATGACAGCTTTTGTGGCGGGGGAAAGAGCCTTGCGGATGTTTTCTGCCGTGACATTGAAAGTGGACGGACTTACGTCCACCATCACAGGTGTCAGCCCGAGAAGGCCTATCACTTCTGCCGACGAGACGTATGTGAATGCCGGGACAATGACCTCGTCCCCAGGCTTGAGCCCGAGAGAGAGCAGGGCTATGAAAAGGGCGTCAGTGCCGTTTGCACACGGTATAACATGGATTCCGCCGAGATATCTGCCGAGATTTTCGCGGAACTGTCCCACGGCTGGCCCGTTTATGAAGGCTGCGCTGCCGATGACCTCGCGTATGCCTGCATCCACCTCATCCCTGATTCTCATGTACTGACCCTGGAGGTCCACCATTTTTATCTTCTCTGCCATGGGTGTCAGTATTTTACGTCTGTCCATCCGAAAGGATGTCTGCCTGCAGGCAGGCTTGCAAGCGGATGGCAGTCGTCCGTAAGCCCTGCAGGTACGGCATTCCTTATGTCTTCGACTATCCTTATGCTGCCCATGGATTCGGACACCCGGAATCCTTTGCCGGCAAGGATGTCCATGTAGCTTTTCGTGTGCAGTTCAGTGAAACCCTGGCTGAACTCGAACTCGTCACCGTCGATGTCGAGTGTCCTGTATGTCCTTTTTTCTCCCTGCACGGCATTCGGCGGCAGGCAGTCCCCGTTGATGCTCAGGAAATACCTCACGGACGCCTTCTCAAGCTCGAGCCTTCCTGCAACCCTGTCGAAATCCGAGACATGTACGATATTCTCCTCCACAGGCCCGAATATCCATTGCAGCATGTCATAGAAGTGAACCCCGATGTTGGTGGCAATGCCTCCGCTCTTGTGGTTGTCGCCTTTCCATGATGCATAATACCATTTCCCCCTGGAGGTGATGTATGTCAGCTGCACATCGTATTTCCTGTCCGCCGGGCCTTCGTCGATCTTCTTCTTCAGTGCCGAGATGCTGTCGTGGAGCCTGAGCTGGAGTATGTTGAAGACCTTGTGTCCCGTCTCCTCCTCGAGCTTCATGAGTTCCTCTATGTCCCGGGAATGCAGGGCGGCCGGCTTTTCACATATTACATCCATGCCGTTCTTCAGAGCGTATCTGCAGAACGGGACATGAGTGTGGTTCGGCGTGCAGACCGAAAGCCATTGCACCTCGTCCGGAGTGCCTTTCAACTTGTCGATATATGCCTCGAACTGCTCCTGTTCGGTGAAGAAAGCGCAGTCCGGGAAAAAACTGTCGAGCCGGCCAACGCTGTCGAATCTGTCCAGTGCCGCCACCAGCCTGTTGCCGGTGTCCGCTATGGCTTTAAGATGTCTCGGAGCTATGTAGCCTGCAGCTCCCGTCAATGCGAAATTTGCCATCGTATCTGTCTTTATGTGTTCAGAGTCTCCCGTCCACTATTTCCCTCGGCAGGATTCCCTTCACGTCGTATATCACGTGTACAGGGTTCAGCAGCGCGTCCATGTCCACTTCGTGCCTCCTGAACTGTCCGTGGGCGACAGCAACTATCGCCGCATCGAACTTCCCGGAAGGGAGCTTGTCCACGATGTCTATCCCGTAGACTTTCCTTACCACGTCCTTGCTCGCCCACGGGTCATAGACCGTTATGTCCACATTGTATTCCTGAAGTGACCTGTAAATGTCTATTATCTTGGTGTTCCTGACGTCCGGGCAGTTCTCCTTGAAAGTGAATCCCATGATTATCACCTTCGATTTGAGGACCTGGATTCCTTTCTTGAGCATCAGCTTTATTGTCTGGTTCGCCACATAGGCACCCATGCTGTCGTTGACACGCCTCCCGGCAAGTATTATCTCCGGGTTGTAGCCGTGTCTCTGTGCGCATTGTGCGAGATAGTACGGGTCAACCGATATGCAATGCCCGCCGACCAGGCCGGGATTCATCTTGATGAAATTCCATTTCGTGGCGGCGGCGTCGAGGACTTCGAGAGTGTCTATCCCCATCAGCGAGAATATCTTTGACAACTCGTTCACGAACGCTATGTTGATGTCTCTCTGGCTGTTCTCTATCACTTTCGCAGCTTCCGCCACCTTGATTGAGGATGCCCTGTATGTGCCGTTCTCGAGGACTTCGCTGTAGACCTTGTCCACGATGTCCGCCACTTCCGGTGTTGAGCCGGACGTTATCTTGCGTATGTTCTCCACGGTATGCTCCTTGTCCCCCGGGTTCACCCTTTCCGGCGAATACCCTGCGAAGAAGCCGGTGTTGTATTCCAGTCCGGACACTTCCTCTATTATCGGGACGCATTCCTCTTCCGTCACACCCGGATAGACCGTGGATTCGAACACCACGATATCTCCCTTCTTTATTATGGTGCCGAGCATCCTGCTGGCATTCCTCAGCGGGGTGAGGTCCGGATTATGGTTGATATCCACCGGGGTAGGTACCGCCACGACGTAGAAATTGCACTCCCTTATCTTCGTGATGTCGGAAGTGCATACGAGTCCGTGCGCGGTTATCGCCTCCTTCAGGAGCCTGTCGTCGACTTCGAGCGTGCCGTCGTGCCCCGAGGACAGGGCTTCTGTCCGGGCCTTGTCGGTGTCATAGCCTATGGTCCTGAATTTTGTCGAAAACAGTCTTGCGAGCGGCAGACCTACATATCCGAGCCCGATGACGGCAATCCTGATGCTGTCTGTAATCTTCCCGTTTTCCATATAGTCCTCAGTCGTCATTCCTTGATTCTACCGATGATTTTCCTTGCGGTGAAGCCGCAGGCAAGTCCTATCAACGTGCCGGCGACAATGCCTGCAAGCACGTCTCCCAAATAGTGTTTGCCGACGAATATCCTGCTCAGCGCTACCATGGCTGCCCAGAAGAATATCCACGCCGAATATCCCCGGTATTTCAGCCGCCAGTCATTCCTGAATCCCATCGAGGAGCTTACAGCGAAACCGAAGGCATTGGATGCGTGACCGGAAAAGAATCCGTAAAGTCCGCCCTTGCCTTCCAGCACCCTGAGCCCCGATGCCATCATGGCCTCGTCGTGGCATGGCCGGAGTCTGGCGATGCCGTCCTTGAACAGGTTGGCCAGCTGGTCGCAGAAAAGGAAAGTGAGCGCAATGGAGAGTACCGCAACCGTGGCCTTCTTCCATCCGAGCCTAAGGAACAGGAAGACTGCCACAACGGCATACATCGGTATCCAGACCGGTATGCTCGAGAAAAACACCATAACGCTATCCGTGAATCCGCAGTGCAGGCTGTTGATGGCCAGGGTTATCTGCTGGTCTATTCCGTGTATTCCTTCCCAGGACATGTCTGTTTCAGCTGTTTTCTTCGTGAAGGACCTTCCAGAGCATGTCCTTGAGCTCCCGGATATTCTCTCCGGTCATTGACGATATGAATATGTGCGGCACATCTTCCGGAAGAGCCGCCTCCATCTCCGCCTTCATCCTGTCGTCAAGCATGTCGGATTTGGAGATGGCAAGCATGCGCCCCTTGACGAGCAGTTCAGGATTGTATTCCTTCAGCTCGTTAAGTAGAATGCCGTATTCCTTGCGGATGTCGTCGCAGTCCGCAGGTATCATGAAAAGGAGTATCGAATTTCTCTCGATGTGTCTCAGGAAGCGCAGCCCGATGCCTTTCCCTAGGTGTGCCCCCTCGATTATTCCGGGAATGTCCGCCATGACGAAGGACTGGCCGTCATAGTAATCCACTATCCCGAGATTCGGCTCGAGTGTCGTGAACGGGTAGTTCGCTATCTTGGGCTTCGCTGCCGACACTTTGGACAGCAGTGTTGACTTGCCTGCATTCGGAAAGCCGACCAGCCCCACATCCGCGAGAATCTTCAGCTCGAGGATGAACCATCCTTCCACGCCCGGCTCGCCTGGCTGGGCATAGCGCGGGGTCTGGTTGGTGGCCGACTTGAAGTTGTTGTTGCCGAGTCCTCCGCGGCCGCCCTTCACCAGTATCCTTTCCTCTCCGGCCTGCATCATCTCGAAAAGCATTTCCCCGGTCTCGGCATCCTTCGCCACCGTACCAACCGGGACATCGAGGTAGACATCCTCCCCGTCCTTGCCCTTGCACAACTGTCCGCTGCCGTCGCCTCCATGCCCGGCCTTGATATGCTTGCGGTATTTCAGATGTATGAGTGTCCAGAACTGGGGGTTCGCCCTGAGTATGATATTGCCTCCACGGCCTCCGTCACCTCCGTCGGGTCCTCCTTTCGGGATGTATTTCGCCCTCCTCAGATGGGTCGAACCTGCACCCCCGTTTCCGGAAGCGCAGAATATCTTCACGTAGTCTATGAAATTGCTGTCTGGCATAAATTCTTGTTAATCAGTATTTTAATGGTTCTTTAGTGTCTCTGATAGGGTAAAGGCAACAAACGGGTAACAAAATTTTCGTTCAATTTGGCTGAAAACCGTATCCATTAATTTGTAAGTCACATCTCGTTTTTATGCGGATTTTGGTCGTTTTATTCTGGTGAAAAACCGTGTAACTTAAAAAAAAGACATCAAAGAACTTTCAGTTCAAATGCTCACTTTCCGCGGTGGGAAGCATCATAACATCTTGCAAAGATAGGGATTCTTTTGATGTGGGGATATTCTTCTGCTGAAATATTTGGAAAGAAAAATTCCCGCCTCTGCCTGGGGAGCGGAGACGGGTGATGCAGGTTTAAGTTTAGATCAGCGATTGCGTTCAGGCTATACTCCGGCGTCAGGCTCTGTGGCGGCGATTTGACCGCCAGCGGCATTTGCCGTCGCGGTGGTAGAATGTGATGCTGCCGGCGGAGCCGTAGCAGTCTGAAATGAGGAGGTTGGGGGTGTATGCGGGCATAGGTGCTTGATGTTTGATTGTTTGTCATTGTCTGCGAGCGTGCCCGGTGCTCTGGTTGGCAGGCATCCGGTGTGTGATGATGGCGAATTGCTGCGTTGATTTCGGCATCTCGGCTCAGTCATTTACACGAGTAAACTCCTGTCGCCGCGAGCCTCATCGCCTTGCACTTCATCAATCTTGACACGCCGGACAGAGAGGAAGGCCTCTTTTACAAATCTTGGGTTCAGAGGTAGATTGGAGGCATATTCATCACGACAAAGATACTGAATGATATGTCATCTCCGGAAAAAGAGGAAGAAGGAAAGCGAAGCTAACGACTGCTTTTTCAGCCTGGCGGAGGCGGTCTGTCAAGGTTTTTCCGGAGAAAATTATGCCCGCAGGGCTTCATTTTCGAGGGGCAAACGGCACAGCCGCCTGACCTTGACGGGCCGACGGAGACAGGCTACCTTTGCGGGAGTTTTTATTTTTGATGCATCTCCCGCTGCTATAGGTTCTCTATAAAGTGATAATGTCTTATAAGTTACTGCTTGATTGCGGTAA
>CALVDM010000013.1 GCA_944326335.1 uncultured Bacteroidales bacterium | reverse complement strand
TCGCGGTCCCTTCGGGACTTCTTAACCGCTGCCGGAAAAAATTTATTTGCTCTGCTCTCGGCTTCTGCGTATATTTGGCCTGATGGCCACATATACGGTAGCACCTCGGCAAAGAAAATCGAACAAGTTCATTTTCTTTACTCTCGGTTTCTGCGTATATTTGTCCGTTGTGCGTCCATTATAAACAGGCAGGATATGAGATATCTGATACGGTCAATAAAGACATTCTTATATTTCACGTTGATTTTCATAGTCATCGTGGCCGTCTTCGTGATAAGCGGGATGACGGAGTTCAACATCGAGACAATGTTCAGGGACGGATACAAATCCCTCTGGCAGATTCTTGCCATCATGGTCGTGATAGCTGCAGTCTACCCGAAACTGAACTATGTGAAGTCTTTCCCGGGAATCAAGGGGAATCTCGGCAGCAACAGGGTCCAGATATCCGAAATAATGCATGATTTCGGATATGTCGAGGAAAAGGAGAGCGTAGAGAAGATGACTTTCAGGCAGATACATTTCTCTGCACGGCTCTCGAGGAAATTCGAGGACAGGATAACCTTCGAGCAGGATGGCGACAGGATTTCAGTGGAAGGCCTGCGGAAGGACATCGTGAGGATTGTCTCAAGGATGGAATACAGGCTCGGCAATGACTGATTTCGCCGTCATGGACTTCGAACACGACACCTGAATCATGGCTTCAGAATCAAGGAAAAGCATGCTGCACGGCATACTGCTGATTGCTCTGTTCTCATGTGCGGCATTCTACATCGCGGACATCGGGTTCATCCGGAAACTTTCACTGAGTCCGCTCATAATAGGCATCATTCTCGGAATGATATATGCCAATTCTCTCAGGAACAACCTTCCTGAGACATGGGTCCCTGGCATCAAGTTCTGTTCAAAGGAGATACTTCGGCTCGGAATCATACTGTACGGGTTCCGGCTGACGCTGCAGAGTGTCGCTGAGGTGGGGCTCGCCGCCATCGTCGCCGACCTGACTGTCGTCACAGTGACAATTTTCCTCGGACTCCTGCTCGGCAAACTGTTCAGGATGGACAAGGACATATCCCTGCTGACAGCGACGGGAAGCGCAATATGCGGGGCTGCAGCCGTGCTTGGCGCGGAATCCGTCATCAAGCCGCAACCGTACAAGACAGCTGTGGCAGTCTCCACCGTGGTGATATTCGGCACGATAGCCATGTTCCTCTACCCCGCCGTCTACAATACCGGGGTTCTGGGGCTCGATGCCCGGCAGATGGGTGTATATACCGGGTCCACACTTCACGAAGTTGCACATGTCGTGGGTGCCGGAAACGCAATGGGAGCCGGGATTGCCGACACGGCAATAATAGTCAAGATGATAAGGGTGATTCTGCTCGCCCCGGTCCTGCTTGTGATGGCCCTTGTCTCGGAGAAACGCAGCAGAGCCTCCCACAGCGGGGGTAAAAGGCGAATCACGATACCGTGGTTTGCATTCGGGTTCATACTTGTCATCTGCTTCAATTCGCTGAACCTCCTTCCCGCAGGTGTGACGGAGTGGATAAACGGCTTCGACACTTTCCTCCTCACCATGGCCATGACGGCTCTCGGGGCAGAGACCAATTTCGCGAAATTCAAGCAGGCCGGAGTCAAGCCGTTCCTCCTCGCCGCAGTCCTTTTCGTATGGCTTGCAGGCGGTGGATGGCTCATTGCCAGATATATCGTGCCTCTGCTTTAGAATGGCCGTGTCAGAGATTTTTCCGATTTTTCTTTGTAAATACAAAAAAGAGGTGTATATTTGCAGTCCAATTCGAAAGAAGAGGATTTCGGGGTGTGGCGCAGTTGGCTAGCGCATCTGGTTTGGGACCAGAGGGTCCTGTGTTCGAGTCACAGTACCCCGACAAAGAAGAAAAGAGAGTCAGGTTTCTGGCTCTCTTTTCTTCTTTGTCTTTCTGTCCGGCCGTCAGGCAAGCATCTCCTTGACCTGCCGGCAGACGTTGTCAGCCGTGAAGCCCAGCTTCTCGTCCAGCACCTTGTATGGAGCGGAGAAACCGAACGATTCGAGCCCCCATACTTTCCCGTTCGCCCCGACAAGGCTCTCCAGCGTCACAGGAAGCCCTGCGGTAAGGCCGAACACTTTCGCACCGGAAGGTATCACACTCTCCTGATATGCCTTGTCCTGACTCCTGAACAGACCTTCGGACGGCACGGAGACCACTCTCACACGTACTCCGTCGGCCCTGAGAAGCTTCGCCCCTGCAACAAGGGTTGACACCTCGGAGCCGGATGCGACAAGGACCACATCAGGATTCTCGTCAGAGCCGCTCACAACATAGGCACCCCTGCTGACAGAGGCGTAATCGTTCCCTTCCGGAAGATTCTCTATGTTCTGGCGTGAGAAAATCAATGCCGTAGGAGTTGTCGTGTTCTCCATGGCCATCTTCCATGCCCGGGTTGTCTCCTCGGCATCGGCAGGACGCAGCACAAGCATCGAGTTGCGGCCGCTGTGGTTCTTCAGCCTCTCCATCAGACGGAGCTGCATTTCCTGCTCCACAGGCTCATGCGTAGGACCGTCTTCCCCCACCCTGAAAGCATCGTGGGTCCAGATGAACTTCACCGGGACTTCCATCAGCGCAGCCATCCTGACTGCAGGCTTCATGTAGTCCGAGAAAACGAAGAAAGTGGCGCACGCAGCTATCACGCCGCCGTGCAGCATCATCCCTATGCAGCAGCAAGCCATGGTAAGCTCGGACACTCCGGCCTGCAGGAATGCACCCGAGAAATCCCCTTTTCTGAATGCGTGAGTCTTCTTCAGGAACCCGTCGGTCTTGTCTGAATTGGACAGGTCGGCAGAAGAGACTATCATGTTCTCCACGCTTTCAGCCAGGGTTCCGAGCACAGTGGCGGAAGCAGCCCTCGTGGCGCAGCCGGGTTTCTGTACTATCGAACCCCAGTCCACGGAAGGAACGGCTCCTGAAAACCAGGCTTTCATCTTGGCTGCAAGTTCCGGATTCCCGGCGGCCCACGCCGCCTGACCGGCCTTGCGCTCCTTCACAATCTCCCTCAGCTCCTGCCTGCGGGCCTCGTACATGGCCGCGACATCCGGGAAAATCGCAAACGGGTCGTCCGGATTTCCTCCGAGATTTATCACGGTGTTGCGGTACGCATCGCCGCCGAGAGGGGCGCCATGGGTGGCGCAGCAGTTCTCATAGCTCGTATTGTCGCCCCTGCGTGCTCCTTTGCCCATCACCGTGTGGCCGATTATGAGCACCGGCTTCCCGGTCACCTTCAAGGCAGCGTCGAGAGCCGACCTTATCTGGTCCACATCGTTGCCGTCTATGGTCATGACTTCCCAGCCCCACGCACGGTATTTCATCCCGACGTTTTCGCTCGTCACATCTTCCGTGGTGGAAGAAAGCTGGATATCGTTTGAGTCATAGAACATTATGAGGTTATCCAGTCCGAGATGCCCTGCAATACGCCCGGCACCCTGGGAGATTTCCTCCTGTATGCCACCGTCGGATATGTACGCATAGATGGTCTGGGACATCTGTTCCCCGAGGCGGGCCTTGAGGAACTTGGCTGCGATTGCGGCACCGACGGCGAAGGTGTGTCCCTGGCCGAGAGGGCCCGATGTATTCTCTATCCCGCGCTCCACATTCACCTCCGGATGCCCCGGTGTAGGGCTCCCCCACTGTCTGAACTGCTTCAGTTCATCAAGGGTGAATTTCCCGGACAGCGCAAGCACTGAATAAAGCATCGGCGACATGTGTCCCGGATCAAGGAAAAAACGGTCCCGACTTTCCCAGCGCGGATTCTCCGGGTCATATACAAGATATTCAGAAAAAAGCACATTGATGAAGTCGGCTCCGCCCATCGCACCTCCAGGGTGTCCGGATTTGGCCTTTTCCACCATCGAAGCCGCGAGAATCCTGATATTGTCCGCAGCTCGGTCCATAAGTCTCTTGTCGTTCATGGCGACCGGGGCTATAGATTCGGGTTCAGAGTCTTCCAATCGGAAATGGCAGGGATGATTCCAAGGCTGATGATTTCATCCCTCATCTTGCAGAGATGCTCGTATGATGCCTCGAGAGCCGCCATCTCCTCGGCTGTCCCGTGCACGTCAGAGTAGTGTACACCCGTACCGTCTATCACGGTAGGCATCGCCATCATGACGTTATGATATTTTGAAGTGTTCACATAGCATCCTGCAGGCCATGTGAACGGCTTGCCGCCCATGGCTGCCGCTATCATCTCTATCGACACGTATGCCGGGCTCTGGAATGAGGAGCGGCCCCTGAGCTCGATTATCTTCTTGCCGCCCTGGATGACATTGCTCTTTATCTCGTCCCACTTCACAAGAGGAAGCCTGCTGCCGAGCAGTTCCGTGAACGGAGTTCCGTCAACCTTGGCCTCGGAAGCGAATACTGCCATCTGCTCGCCGTGTCCGCCATAGGTGTGACAGCCGGTCACCTTGCACTGCTGCACGCCGAACTCCTGTGCAAGCGCACTCTGAAGCCTGGTAGAGTCGAGCGCGGCGAGAGTCGTGAGCTGCGAAGGCTTCAGGCCGGAATGGAGAAGCGTCACAAGACCGGTGAGATCGGCCGGGTTGAAGATGATGACAACATGCTTCACGTCCGGGCAGTATGTCCTGATATCCTTTCCGAGCTGTTCCGCGATTTCGCAGTTGCCTTTCAGGAGGTCCTCCCTTGTCATTCCCTGCTTGCGGGGTGCTCCGCCTGACGACACCACATAGCCGGCCCCCGTCAGAGCTTCTCCGATGTTGTCCGTATATGTAATCTGCGCCCCGTCGAATGCGCAATGATACATCTCTTCAGCCACGCCTTTGAGGCCTGTGGCAAAAGGGTCGTAAAGACACAGGTTCGGAGTAAGTCTCATCATCATAGCCGTCTGGGCCATATTCGAGCCAATCATGCCGGCAGCCCCTATGATGGTCAGTTTTTCATTTGTCAGAAAATCCATAATACATTATTTTTTATAAATCAACAGTCTCGACTCCGGTCCACGGGAACGCTGCCAGCCATGTCTCCATCCACCAATTCCGATGCAGCTTCCCGATTTCGCAAATATAATAAATTCTTTCGCTCCTAATCCTCCCCGCAGCATTAAAATTGGAGCACGTCGAATCAGTCGAAAAGGGAATTGAGTATGTAAGCCAGTCTGTATCCGGCTATTTCAATCTGCCTCTCGGCAAGTATGACCGCCCTGTTCTTGAAATCCTGGTCAATGACCTGGTCCGGTCCGGCCCAGTCGTATATCACCCGGCAATCCCTCGCACATTCCTCGACCCAGTCGACGAGACTCCCCCGGCATATTCGCGCTATTTCCTTCCGGTCCGCCCTGTCGAGCATGTCGGCGTATTCGCTGTACGACCAGTTGTGGACAGAATTTATCAGTCCGCTGTCCCAGAGGGCATGGTAGCTCGTCTTCCTGCTGCCGAGCACGACATTGAAATCCTGCTTGTCCTCATAATACACGTGTACCGGACAATGCATGTCACCTATCAGGTGTATCAGGAATTTCAGGTTGACCTGCACAGTGGAATCGTCGTATGCCTTGTAGTCTTCGAGCACGGGCATTATCTTCTCCAGTCCCCAGAGACAATCCCCGTTATACTTTCCGTGCTTCTCGGCGATGACGGCCTTGAAGCCGGAGTCCACATGCGAGACATGCCAGTTGGTGGTGTAGCCGTACTCGGGAGTCCGGCGGACATTGTCCATCCAGTTCGACCAGTAGACAATGGACTTGCCGTCAAGGATGGCCTCCACGGTAGCCCTGGCTTTCCCGGTGAGATGCCTTTCGGCAATGGCGGCTACGGCGTCATGACCTGTCCGGCCCCATCCGAAACTGTCGGCAAGGGACAGTGACATGAAGAACATGACAAATACAGGTAAAAGAATTTTCTTCATGAGACAAAACAAATTTGAGATTTCACATCAAGGTATGCAAATATAATCCACGGCGGCCGAATCCGGAACACCTCCCCGTTAAATTTTTGTGGCGCCAGGTTGGGATTGCATTTAAAAACACTATCTTTGCGGCGATACGGGTCCGGGACGGAGACATGCCGCCGGACCTGCGCCAAATTAACGGAAAAGATGTTGCTGGGTATCTTCGGATTTCTGAATCTGTCATTCATTGACATCCTCGACATAATTCTCGTTGCCCTTATCATTTTCCTGGTTTTCCGGTGGATAAGGGGGACTTCCGCCATGAGCATCTTCGTGGCCATCCTGTCCCTTTACGTCGCCCGGGTGGTCGTCGGAGCGTTCAACATGAAACTGATGTCCGCAATCCTCGGGCAGGTGCTGGACGTGGGAGTGATAGCCCTCATAGTGATATTCCAGCCTGAGATACGGAAATTCCTCATAAGATTCGGGAGCAGCTACCTCATGGATGCCGGGCAGAACGGGTTCCTCGGGAAGATATTCGGGAAAAAGGACAGCGCCATGGGAAGCGCGTCGGTCAAGGAAGTCACGGAAGCGTGCCGCAGCATGTCCGAGCAGAAGACCGGAGCGTTGATTGTGATTCCGCACATATCGTCGCTGGACTTCGTGATAGAGACCGGGGACAGGATAGACGCCAACATCAACAAGCGTCTCATCATGAACATATTCTTCAAGAACTCCCCGCTGCACGACGGAGCCATGGTCATAAGCAACAACCATATCATCGCCGCGAGGTGCACGCTTCCGATAACGGAGAAGACGGACATCCCCGCACACTACGGCATGAGGCACAAGGCGGCGATAGGGATATCGGAGGAGACAGATGCCGATGTCATAGTGGTCTCCGAGGAGACAGGCCGGATATCCTTTGTCAAGGGCGGGAACATAACGCCCTTGAGCAATGCAAACGAACTGCAGCTATTGTTGAACAATTCTTTCGCAAAAGGACAACAGGAGGGTTAGATTTTGACTGAGAACGGCAATATTGACAACATCGATTGCAGACTTGAACAGAAACTGGGATTCGACAGGATAAGAAAAGCCATAGCTGACCGCTGTGCCACGGAGTACGCGGCCGCCAAGACAATGGAGGAGACCTTCAGCACCGATGCCGAAACCATCCGGCACAGGCTTCTGCTGACAGACGAGATGAGACTCATCCTCATGTTCGAGGAGAATTTCCCCACAAACGGCTACATCGACTGCATCGGATTCCTGAAGCTTGCCGAGAGCCCGTCTTCATACATCAATCTCATATCCTTGAGGAAACTGAGGACGATGACGGAGACGGTGAGCCGGATATCATCTTTCTTCGAATCCATAAAGGACGGCATCTATCCTGCCTTGAAGAAGATGTCGGCTTCGGTCATGGTGTTCCCTGGCGTAAGGGACCGCATCGAGACCATTCTCGACAGGTTCGGAGAGATAAAGGATTCGGCGTCGCCCGAGCTGTACGATATACGCAAATCGCTGAAGAACGTCGAAGGGGCGATATCCCGGAAGGCAAATTCCATATTGAAGCAGATACAGGAGGAAGGCATAGCGGACAAGGACGCGGCTGTGTCCATGAGGGACGGCAAACTCCTTATCCCTGTCCCGGCGGTGAACAAGAAGAAGGTGCTCGGATTCATATACGACGAGTCAGCTTCGGGCAAGACCGCGTTCATCGAACCGGCCGAAATAGTGGAGCTTGACAACAGAATAAAGGAGCTGAAATTCGCCGAGAACCGTGAGATACTGAAAATCCTCATGGATTTCTCCGATTTCCTGCGGCCATACATCCCCGACCTGCTGCATTCTGCAGAATACATAGGCGAGATGGACTTCATCATGGCCAAGGCCAACATCGCCCTCGACATAATCGCAGGAATGCCGATTCTCTCCTCCGGACAGGAGATGAGCATAAGGAAAGCACGGCATCCGCTTCTTGAGAAGGCTCTGAAAAAGGAGAAGAAGGAGATTGTGCCCTTGACCGTAACTCTTACCGGGAAGAAGAGAATCCTAATGATATCCGGACCTAATGCCGGAGGGAAGTCCGTATGCCTCAAGACAATCGGGCTTCTCCAGTACATGTTCCAGTGGGGAATGCTCATCCCTACATCCGAGACGTCAGAGATGCTCGTGTTCGACAGGGTGATGGTCGATATCGGAGACGATCAGTCCATAGACAACGACCTGAGCACATACAGTTCCTTCCTCGCGAACATGAAGGATGTCCTGCAGAAAGCCGACGACAGGACACTTGTGCTCATAGACGAGTTCGGGTCAGGTACGGAGCCGGCTGCAGGCGGGGCAATCGCCGAAGCCATACTCGCGGAGCTCGACAGGAGGGGCACATACGGGGTGATAACCACCCACTACACGAATCTGAAGCTCTACGCATCCGGTGAGGACACCCACGTGGTCAACGGGGCGATGATGTTCGATGTCCAGAAAATAGAGCCTCTGTTCAAACTCGAAATGGGACTTCCGGGCAACTCGTTCGCATTCGAACTCGCAAGGAAGATGGGACTCCCTGAGACCATAATAAAGGATGCCGAGACGCGGGCAGGGGACGAATTCGTAGGCATAGAACGGAATCTCCGGAGAATAGCACGCAACCGCAAGGCCATAGATGCGAAACTCGAGCGCATACGCAACACGGACAAGGCTCTCGAAAGCATCACCGACAAGTACCATAAGGAACTGCTCGAGATTCAGAAGAAGAAAAAGGAGATAATCGAGGAAGCCACCAGAGAGGCAAGGGAGATTGTGAGCGGGGCGAACCGGCAGGTGGAGAACACCATAAAGACGATAAAGGAGGCGCAGGCAGAGAAGACAATCACCAGGGAGGCCCGCAAGGAGCTCCAGGATTTCGTGTCGGCCCTCACCTACCGCAAGGAACAGGAGCAGAAGGAGAAGGACGACTATATCGAAAAGAAGATACAGCAGATAGACGCCCGACGGGAGAGACAGAGGCAGAGGAAACTCCAGCGTGCGGACGAGCAGACGAGAAAGGAGATGGCGGAGCAGGAGGAGGCCCGGAGAAAAATTGAAGAATTCCGGAACGCTCCCCTGAAAACCGGAGAGAAGGTGAGAATCAAATCCAACGGGATGGTCGGGGAGATAGTGAAGGTCGCGAACAAGAACATCGTGGTCAACATCGGGAACATAAGCACGAAAATCTCATCCGACAAGGTGGAGCGCATCACCTCCAACGAATACAGGGACGCGATGAAGGAATCCGCACCAAGGCCGTCGTCCGTGAAGATAGACGCGTCGATAACGGAAAGGAAGCTAAATTTCAGCCCGGAACTCGATGTGCGGGGTGAACGTCTGTCCGACGCCATCGACAAGGTGACACGGTACATGGACGATGCAATAATGCTCGGCATCCCGAGCGTGAGGATAATCCACGGGAAAGGCACAGGGGTGCTGCGGGAAGAGATTCAGAAGCTGCTGAAGACAATGCCGGGCATCGAGAAGGTGGCCGACGAACACATACAGTACGGAGGGACGGGAGTGACCGTCGTAACGTTATATTAGAAAGGGACATCACTATATAGGACATGAGAAAATTCATACTGAACATATTCATCCTGCTGGGAATCGCCGGGCTGGGAGTGCTGGCGGCATGGATTGTAAAGAATTCCTGCGCAAAGCATTCAGGACTCTCGCCGGAAGACACGGTGAAGTCTTTCTACACATCGCTTCTGTCCGGGGAATGGGACAAGGCCAGAAGCCTGTGCGCCGACACCGACGACATGGAATCCTACTGCCATACCTTCAGACAGTTCTGGGAGAAGTCCATGAAAAAGGATTCGGCCCTGCTCGCCACGGCGGCAGGGGTGCTTGAGGAATCCGACATGTCGCTCTCGGACGGACGGCACGAAGGGAAGGGGACGTTCAGCACCCTGTTCACGATAACCACAGATTCAGGCGCAAGCAAGACAAGGATTGTGCAGTTGAAGAAGGAGGACGGGATATGGCTTGTGACAATGATACAAGACGCAGGACAGGGGCTGCCGGTGAGGAATTAGCGGCAAGATACCTGCAGGAATGCGGGCACACAATCCTCGACAGGAACTGGAGGGCCGGGCATCTCGAAATAGACATTGTGACGGTTGCCGGAGACGGAATACATTTTGTAGAAGTGAAGAGCCGCACTTATCCGGCGGAAACCGTGCCGCAGGCCAGTGTGAACCTCAGGAAACAGAGGCGGATAGCAGCGGCGGCAAGAAGGTGGCTCGCGGAGAAGGGCGAAAGGGAAATGGAGTGCAGGTTCGACATCGTGAGCGTGGTCTTCAGGGACGGGACCTACGACATAGACTACCTTCCGGAGGCCTACCTGCCGATAATGATATGACCCACATATACACCGGAACATAACAGAATAACCGATATGAACAGTAATTTCTATTGCGTGATTATGGCGGGAGGAATAGGAACGCGGTTCTGGCCCATGAGCCGGATTGCCCGTCCCAAACAGTTCCTCGAGGTTGCCGGGACGGGAAAATCCTTCATCCGGCACACATACGAGCGTTTCGCCAGAATAATCCCGGAAGAAAACATAATCGTTGCCACAACCGAGCGTCTCGGCGGACTCGTGAAAGAGCACATCCCTGAGCTCAAGGACGGGAATCTGCTGCTCGAGCCATACGGCAGGGACACTGCCCCCTGCATAGCATACGCCACATACAGGCTTCTGAAAAGGAATCCAAGGGCAACGATGGTGGTGACACCTGCCGACCACATAATAGTCGGAAGCGACATCTTCGAAAAAGAGGTCACCGCCGCCATGGAATATGCCTCATCCAGGGATGTCCTCATGACGTTGGGCATGGCACCTACGCGCCCGGACCCGAACTACGGCTACATACAGGTAAGCGGAGGCCGTCCCGGCAAGGACGAGAGGAATGTCATGAAAGTCAAGACATTCACTGAAAAACCGGATGTGGAGCTGGCCAAGGTGTTCATCAGTTCGGGGGAATTTTTCTGGAACTCGGGAATCTTCGTGTGGAAGGCAGATACGATAAAGGCCGAGATGGAAAGGTACATCCCGGAGGTGACAAGACTTTTCGCCGGCTGGGAAAACGCTCTCGGGAGCCCCGTGGAAAGCAGGTTCGTGGAAAAGGCATATTCCGACTGCATAAAGATATCCATCGACTACGGTGTCATGGAGAAAAGCACGAGGACGTGGATGTACCCGGCTCACTTCAAATGGGCGGACGTGGGCTCATGGGAATCGCTCTACAACCTTGTGGCTTCCAAGGACAAGAACGGGAATGTGTTCAACTCGGAGAATGTCCTGTCTTCAGGCACCTCCGGCTCGCTCATAATCTCCAAGGACAGGGAGAAACTCATGGCCGTATGCGGACTCGAGGACTTCATAGTCATAGACACAGACGACGCCCTGCTCATCTGCCCGAGGAGCGACAAGAAGGTAAAGGACTTCGTATCCGGGCTCGCCATGCCAGGGTACGAGCAATTCAAATAAAACAAATATCATGGAACTTGAAAAGAAGATACAGGCAGACATGGTATCTGCCATGAAAGCGAAGGAGACTGTAAGACTTGCAGCGCTCAGAGGGATAAAGGCAGCCATACTCCTGGCGAAGACAGCCGAAGGGAACAACGGCGAGGTCTCCGATGCCGATATAGTGAAAATCATAGGCAAGCTTGTGAAGCAGAGAAAGGAAAGCGCGGAGATATACTCCCGGCAGTCCCGCCCGGAACTTGCCGAAAACGAACTTGCGGAAGCCGCCGCAATGGAAGTCTATCTCCCGAAACAGCTCTCCGAGGAGGAACTTGAAGCCGAGCTGAAAAAAATCGTCGAGGAGACAGGGGCTGTCAAGATGTCCGACATGGGCAAGGTCATGGGCATCGCCACCGGACGGCTTGCAGGACAGGCTGACGGGAAGCAGATATCCGCAATCGTCAGGAAACTTCTTGCCTAGCTCCTGCCATGGACAAACAAAGATGCATCGAAAGACTCGAGAAGAAAGGTGTGCGGGTGACTTCCATCAGGATGCTTGTTCTGGATGCCCTGATGCGGGCCTCCCGCACAATGTCTCTTGCAGACCTCGAAACTGAACTCGAGACTGTGGACAAGTCGAGCATCTTCAGGACTCTCGAAGTGTTCGAAGCCAACCATCTGGTGCACTCCATCGACGACGGCACAGGTTCGATGAAATATGAAATCTGCGAAGGGGAAGACAGCTGCACCGTTGCAGACATGCATACGCACTTCTATTGCGAAAAGTGCCACAAGACTTATTGTCTCAAGGAAATAAATGCACCGCTCGTGGACCTTCCCGAAGGATTCACGGTCCACTCCGTCAACTACATAATAAAGGGAATCTGCTCTTCCTGCAGAGAATGAGCCAGGAGCCGGACACGGACAAATGCAACCCGGTTGCGGCAGGCAGGGCATATCTTTGCATCCGTTACTGAACTGACTGAAGATATGAAGAAATCTGCACTGCTTGCGGGGGCATGTTCGCTGCTCCTGCTCTGGTCATGCAACGGAGGCCGGAACGACAACCACGACCACGACATCCATCATGACGAAGAAGAGGCGCACGGCCACTCTGAAGAAATCATCATCTCACCGGAAAAGGCACAGGCGGCCGGCATTGTGGCCGAGACTGTACACCCGTCCGGTTTTTCAGGAGTAATCCGCACCGGCGGACAGATACTGCCGTCGAGAGGGGATGACATGTCCGTCGTAGCGGCGACAGACGGCATAGTCACGTTCTGCGGAGAATATTTCGAGGGGACAAGGGTCGAGGCAGGCAAGCCGCTGTTCTCGATTGTCTCCGGGAACATACAGGACGGGAACAGGATAGGCAAGGCTAAGGTGGCTTACGAGACGGCCAAGGCCGAATATGAGCGGGCAGCCAGGCTCGTCGACAGCAAGATAGTCTCGCAGAAGGATTTTGCAAGAATCCGGGAAGAATATGAGACTGCCCGGATGGCGTATGAAGCCCTGAAACCGAACCCGGAAGGGACAGGCGTGCTCATAGAATCCCCATCGGACGGATACGTGACGGACATATCCGTCAGCGAAGGGGACTATGTAAGCATGGGCACCCGACTGGCATCCATCTCCCGCAACATGAACCTCATCCTCAAGGCGGACGTGTCCCAGAGGCATTACGGGATGCTCGACAAGATAAAGTCCGCCAACTTCGCCACACAGTACGGCGACAGGATATTCAACGTGGAAGCTCTCGGCGGCAGGCTCGTCTCGGTCGGCAGGAACCAGTCCGGGACATCGTACTACATTCCGGTGACATTCGAATTCGAGAACAGGGAAAAACTGATTCCGGGGACATTCGCAGAGGTGTGGCTTCTCACATCCGTGCGTGACAATGTGATTTCCGTACCGACATCCGCCCTCACAGAAGAACAGGGGCTCTATTTCGTGTACCTCAAACTCGACGAAAGCTGCTACAGGAAACAGGAGGTAACTCCGGGGGAAAGCGACGGGGCAAGGACTGAAATAATTTCAGGACTGTCGGCCGGAGACAACGTCGTGGTGAAAGGGGCATATAACGTGAAACTCGCCTCTGCAAGCAACGCAATCCCTGCACATACACACAACCACTGACCTGCACGATGCCCGGGCATCATGCGAATAACATGAATCGAAATGCTGAACAGAATCATACATTTTTCATTGGACAACAGGCTGCTGATACTCGTGGCGGCAGCCTTGCTCATGGTCGCGGGAACGTATGTGATGAACCGCACCGAGGTGGACGTGTTCCCGGACCTCAACGCCCCGACTGTTGTCGTGATGACAGAAGCCGGAGGTATGGCGGCGGAGGAAGTGGAGCAGCTCGTAACCTTCCCGATTGAGACTGCCGTGAACGGGGCCACAGGCGTCCGCAGGGTGAGGTCGTCCTCCACGACAGGCTTTTCCGTCGTGTGGGTGGAATTCGACTGGGACATGGACATATACCTCGCGAGGCAGATAGTGTCGGAAAAAATCGCCATGGCCGCGGAAGAACTTCCAGGGAACGTCGGCAACCCGACACTCGGGCCACAGTCATCCATCCTCGGGGAACTCCTGATAGTCGGGATGACAGCAGACTCCACCTCGATGCTCGACCTCCGCACAATCGCAGACTGGACAATACGGCCGAGGCTCCTGTCCACAGGAGGCGTGGCGCAGGTGGCTGTGCTCGGCGGCGACATCAAGGAATACCAGGTGCTCATACACCCGGAAAAGATGAAACACTACGGGGTGACCCTCGGAGAAGTGATGGCTGTCACGAGAGGGATGAACCAGAACACCAACGGCGGAGTCATATACGAATACGGGAATGAGTACATAGTACGCGGGGTGGTGTCCACGGAAGATGTCGGGGAGATGGCAAGGTCGGTCATAAAGACGGCAGGAGGAGTTCCCGTGACACTCGGGGATGTCGCTGACGTGAAGATAGGCGCACAACAGCCGAAACTCGGACTCGCATCCGAAAAAGGGAAGCCGGCAGTGCTTGTGACCGTCACCAAGCAGCCTGACACAGGCACGCTCGAGCTCACGGCCAGGATTGAGGAAGCCCTGAAGGACGTGCATAAGAACCTTCCCGCCGATGTGAAACTCTCGACGGACACCTTCAGGCAGGCCCGCTTCATCGAAAGCTCCATAAGCAACGTGAAGTCCTCGCTCTATGAAGGTGCGATATTCGTCGTGCTGGTGCTCATACTCTTCCTTGCAAATGTACGGACCACAATCATATCTCTCATAACGCTTCCTCTGTCCATACTCATATCAATCCTGACCCTGAACTGGTTCGGGATGACAATAAACACCATGAGTCTCGGAGGCCTTGCCATAGCAATCGGCTCCCTTGTGGACGATGCGATAGTGGATGTGGAGAATGTCTGGAAACATATCCGGGCCAACAAGGCACTCCCGCCGGGTGAGCGCAGGCCGGTGCTCGATGTGGTGTTCGACGCCTCAAGGGAAGTGAGGATGCCGATATTGAATTCCACCCTCATAATAGTCGTGAGCTTCGTGCCGCTTTTCTTCCTCTCGGGAATGGAAGGCAGGATGCTCGCCCCTCTCGGAGTGGCATTCATAACGGCATTGTTCGCATCGACAATCGTGGCCCTGACCCTGACCCCGGTGCTGTGCAGCTACATGCTCGACTACCGGACAAAAGGCGACGGGCTCCCGAAGGAGGCATTCCTTGCAGTATGGCTCAGGAAATATTACAGGATTGCCCTGGAGTGGGTGATGAGACACAAGAAAAGCGTGGTCGGAGCCACGGTAGCCCTGTTCTGCGCGGCCCTCGGGCTGTTCTTCACTCTCGGGCACAGTTTCCTGCCCGCCTTCAACGAAGGGTCCTTCACCATCAATGTCAGCTCCCTTCCGGGAATATCCCTCGAGGAGTCCGACAAGATAGGCAGGCAGGCCGAGGAACTCCTGCTTTCGGTTCCTGAAATCTACACGGTAGCCCGCAAGACGGGACGTGCGGAACTGGACGAACACGCCCTCGGGGTGAACGTGTCGGAAATAGAGGCGCCATTCGAACTGAAAGACCGCACCCATGCGGAAGTCCTTGCTGAAGTCAGGGAAAAGCTCTCGGGGATATCCGGGGCGAACATAGAAATCGGACAGCCGATAAGCCACCGCATAGATGCAATGCTAAGCGGGACACAGGCCGGGATAGCTATCAAGCTGTTCGGAGACGACCTGAACAGGATGTTCATGATAGGGAACCAGATAAAGGACCTGATAAGCGGAGTGGAAGGAATCGCAGACCTGAATGTGGAGCAACAGATAGAACGTCCTGAAATCAAGATAGTCCCGAAAAGGGAGATGCTCGCCAGATACGGCATATCCATGCCGGCATTCAGCGAGTTCGTGACCGTGAACATGGCGGGAGAGACCGTTTCACAGGTTTACGAGCAGGGCAAGGCTTTCAATCTTGTCGTGAGGGCTGCGGAGTCCGGGAGAGGTTCAATTGACCACATCAAGGACCTGATGATAGACGACGCATACGGAAACAAGCTGCCGCTGTCCTATGTGGCGGATGTGGTGTCTTCCTCCGGACCGAACACAATAAACAGGGAGAACGTGAAGAGGAAGGTGGTCATCTCCGCAAACGCCGCCGGACGAGACATGGGAAGCGTGGTCGATGACATCCGCAAGCTCGTGGACGAGAACATAGAACTTCCGGAAGGCTACCATATAGAATACGGCGGACAGTTCGAAAGCGAGAAGGCGGCAAGCCGCATATTGCTTCTGACGTCGCTGATGAGCATAATCGTCATATTCCTGCTGCTCTACATGCAGTTCAGGAATGCCGCCCAGAGCGGGGTGGTGCTGCTGAACCTGCCTCTCGCACTCATCGGAGGCGTATTCGCCCTGCTTGTCACGACAAAGGAACTCAGCATACCTGCCATCATAGGCTTCATTTCCCTGTTCGGCATAGCGACAAGGAACGGCATGCTGCTCATAAGCCACTACAACATGCTGAGGGAACAGGGACTTCCGCTGTATGAAAGCATAATACAAGGTTCGCTCGACAGACTGAACCCTATTCTCATGACAGCCCTCTCATCCGCACTGGCACTGATTCCGCTTGCATTGAAAGGTGACCTCCCGGGGAACGAGATACAGAGCCCGATGGCAAAGGTAATCCTCGGAGGGCTGCTCTCATCCACATTCCTGAACGGATTCATCGTGCCGGTGATGTACTGGTGGCTCCACCGCAAGGAAGTGGATGACAGGATTTCCGGACAGGAATGACTCCGGAATGCAGACAAGAGAAGCATCACAAACAGAACATGGACATGAAAAGATATTTTACAATACCGGCAATGCTGCTGGTTCTCCATTCAGGAGTTTCCGCACAGGATGACACGACGGCAGTCCTCCGCACAGGCGACATCGACGAGGTGCTGATGTCCGTATCCGTGAACAATCCGCAGCTGAACGCCCTCGCCATGGACACGGAGGCACAGTCGCTCATGATGAAAAGCGAAAACATGCTGGAAGACCCGTCCATAGAATACAGTTCGTTCTACAGCGGCGGAGTGTCCGGACAGGCCGGGTCCGAACTCGTGGTCTCGCAGGGATTCGACTTCCCTACCGTCTATGCCGCCAGGCACAAACGCAACGAGTATTCGAGAGCGGCTCTGGAAAACGGGCTCGAGAACGAAAGGCGCAGGATTCTCCTGGACGCGAAGAACCTCTGCATAGACATAATAATGTACCGGCAGATAGGCGAGCTGCTCGACATGCAGGCCGAGATTGCGGACGGATTGCTCGGACTGTATCAGCAACGGCTCGGCACCGGGGATGCATCGGCCCTCGAGGTGAACAAGATAAAGATGGAGCTGATGAGCGTGGCCACCGATGTCGCCGCCAACAATGCGGCTCTCGATGCCGCATGCATGTCCCTGAGCGCGATGAACGGAGGTCGCGAGATAGTTTTCGAGGCCACCGACTTCCCTCTTGTGGGCACTGTCGCCGACAGGCAGGAGGCAATCGACGAGTACATTTCTTCCGATGCGTCCATCATTGCAGCCGAGAATGCCGCGGAAGCCGCCCGCAAGGAAATCTCCATAAACAGGCAGGGATGGATACCCAGGCTTGAGGTAGGCTACCGCAGGAACACTGCCATACGGGAAGCCGAGCACGGGTTCATAGTGGGGTGCTCCGTCCCGATTTTCTCCAACCACAGGAAAGTGGCCATGGCAAAGGCGCAGTCCACTTCGGCCAGGAACAACCTCAACTACGCAAGGCTCGCAGCCGAGACCGAGGTCAAATCCCTTTTGAACGAGATGGAACAGACAAGGAAGGCGATTGAGGCATACAACGAACCCCTGATGAGGGAGACCCTGGAGCTTCTGAAGAAAGCTGTCGAGGGCGGTGAAATATCCCTCATCGACTATTTCGTCGAGGCATCCGGAATCTACGGCAACCTCAGGGACTGCATTTCTCTGCAGAACAGCTGGCAGAAACTTGCCGCAAGGCTGTACAAGAACCGGTTGTAAAGGGCCGGACCAGCTGACGCCCGTTGAATATTCATACATAACGGGGAGTTATAATCACAAAAACGAAGATTTGACGGCCTTCCACTTCAAATATGGAAGGCCGATATTTTTTTACTCCGGTTTTTGGCATTTGCGGGAGCATCATAAAATGTCTAATTGCTAATTTTGCATCGATTGCTGCAACAGCAGATTAAACGACTTGACAGATATGACTGAAAACGACTATGATGCTACTCCGGGCATGACAGGCCTGTACAACTCCTGCCACGAGCACGACGCATGCGGAGTCGGGATGCTTGTGAACATACATGGAGACAAGTCACACGAACTGGTGGACTCTGCGCTTAAGGTGCTTGAGAACATGAAGCACAGGGGAGCCGAAGGTGCGGACAACAAGACAGGAGACGGAGCCGGGATAATGGTGCAGATTCCCCACGAATTCATACTCCTCCAGGGAATACCGGTGCCTGAAAAAGGCAAGTACGGGACTGGGCTCATCTTCCTCCCGAAAGACGAGAAAAGACAGGCGGAAATCTTCAGCATTGTCATTGAAGAGATAGAGCGTGAAGGGCTGTCGCTCATGCACCTGCGTTCCGTGCCGGTGAATTCTGACATACTCGGCAAAGACGCAAGGGAAAGCGAGCCTGACATCAAGCAGGTCTTCGTCACGGGATATGTCCCCGGTGTGGACTTCGAGAGGAAACTGTACATAATCAGGAAAAAGATAGAGAAAAGAGTGCAGGACAAGGATTTCTATGTGGTTTCCCTGTCCAGCAGGACAATCGTGTACAAGGGGATGCTCTCGTCCACCCAGGTAAGGGAATACTTTCCGGACCTCAACCAGCCGTACTTCACAAGCGGGATAGCCCTCGTGCATTCCAGGTTCAGCACTAACACCTTTCCCACATGGAGTCTCGCCCAGCCGTTCAGAGTGCTCGCCCACAACGGTGAGATAAACACCATCAGAGGGAACAGGGCGTGGATGGAAGCCAGGGAAAGCGTGCTCGCAACGCCTGAAATCCCGGACATCAAGTCCATAAGGCCAATCGTGCAGCCGGGGATGAGCGACAGTGCGTCTCTCGACAACGTGCTGGAATTTTTCATGATGTCGGGGATGAGCCTTCCGCACGCGATGTCCATGCTCGTGCCGGAGTCGTTCAACGACAAGAACCCTATCAGCGAAGAACTGAAGGCGTTCTATGAGTACCACTCCATACTGATGGAACCATGGGACGGGCCGGCAGCCCTTCTGTTCACCGACGGACGATATGCCGGCGGCATGCTGGACAGGAACGGACTCCGCCCTGCCAGATACCTGATAACCAAGACCGGTATGATGGTGGTGGCAAGCGAGGCCGGGGTGATAGGGTTCGAGCCCGGGGAGATAAAGGAGAAAGGGAGGCTGCAGCCGGGCAAGATGCTTCTCGTGGACACCGTGGAAGGAAGAATCCGGTATGACGCAGAGCTGAAGCAGGAGCTTGCGGACGCCAGACCGTACAGGAAATGGCTTTCGGAAAACAGGATAGAGCTCGACACCCTGAAAAGCGGGCGCAAAGTGGACAACGATGTGGAGCATTATGACGTGATGCTGCGGAATTTCGGGTTCACGAGGGAAGACTTGGAGAGGATAATCATCCCCATGTGCCTGACAGGCTCGGAACCGACAGCATCCATGGGCAACGACACTCCGCTGGCCGTGCTTTCGGACAAGCCGCAGCTTCTGTTCAACTATTTCAGGCAGCAGTTCGCACAGGTGACGAATCCTGCCATAGACCCTATACGGGAAGAACTTGTGATGTCCCTCACCGAATATATCGGGGCCGTGGGAATGCAGATTCTCATGCCGGACGAGAAGCATTGCAAGATGGTCCGGCTGCCGCACCCGGTGCTGACCAACACCCAGCTCGACATATTGTGCAACATAAGGTACAAGGGATTCAAGACTGTGAAACTCCCGATGGTATTCGAGACCGCCAAAGGCAGTTCCGGACTCCAGGCTGCGCTGAATGACCTGTGCAGACAGGCGGAACAGTCCGTGGACGACGGCGTGAACTACATAATACTGTCGGACCGCGGTGTGGACGCCGGTCACGCGGCAATCCCTTCCCTGCTGGCCGTCAGTGCAGTGCACCACTATCTGATATCCGTGCAGAAAAGGGTGCAGACAGCCCTGATAGTGGAAAGCGGGGAGATACGGGAAGTGATGCATGCGGCCCTGCTGCTCGGCTACGGAGCCAGCGCAATCAACCCATACATGGCTTTCGCCGTGCTGCACAACCTCGTTAAGGCCGGAGAGATACAGCTGAACTACGAGACCGCCGAGAAGAACTACATCAAGGCGGTGTGCAAAGGTCTGTACAAGGTGATGAGCAAGATGGGCATAAGCACGATACGGTCGTACCGGGGAGCCAAGATATTCGAGGCCATCGGAATCGGCGAGGAACTGCTCAGGACATGCTTCAACACCCCGGTATCCACAATCGGAGGCGTAGGGTTGAAGGAGATAGCCGCAGACTACATCAGGTTCCACGACGACGGATTCAGGCCCGGACCGCTGCCTGACCTGCTCCCGCACATAGGGCAATTCTCCTACCGGAAGGACGGCGAGAAACATGCATGGAACCCCGAGACGATAAGCACCCTGCAGCTTGCGACACGGACAGGGAGCTACAGCAAATTCAAGGAATTCACAAGTCTCGCCGACAGGAAGAGTTCACCGGTGTTCATCCGCGACTTCTTCCGCTTCAAGAGGAATCCGATACCTGTCGAGGAAGTGGAGCCTGTGGAAGAGATTGTGAAGCATTTCGTCACCGGAGCCATGTCCTTCGGGGCAATCAGCAAGGAGGCACATGAAGCTCTCGCACTTGCCATGAACTGCCTCGGAAGCCGCAGCAACACGGGCGAAGGAGGAGAAGACAGCAGCAGATTCTCAGGGGAATACGACGGCATATCCCTGAACAGCAAGACAAAGCAGATAGCGTCCGGCCGGTTCGGAGTCACAGCGGAATATCTTGTCAATGCAGAGGAAATCCAGATAAAGGTGGCCCAGGGAGCGAAGCCGGGCGAAGGAGGGCAGCTTCCGGGATTCAAGGTGGACGAGGTAATCGCCCGCACAAGGCACTCCATCCCGGGCATATCCCTCATCTCACCGCCTCCGCACCACGACATCTACTCCATAGAAGACCTCGCCCAGCTCATCTTCGACCTGAAGAACGTGAATCCGGCTGCGAAGATAAGCGTCAAGCTCGTGTCTGAAAGCGGAGTGGGGACGATAGCCGCCGGAGTGGCTAAAGCCAAAGCCGACATTATAGTCATATCCGGGGCGGAAGGAGGGACAGGAGCCTCCCCTGCATCATCCATGAGATACGCCGGGATATCTCCCGAGATAGGGCTCAGCGAAGCTCAGCAGACCCTTATGCTGAACGGGCTGCGCGGACAGGTGAAGCTGCAGACAGACGGCCAGCTGAAGACAGGCAAGGACATAATATCCATGGCCCTGCTCGGAGCGGAGGAATTTGCCTTCGGGACCACCGTGCTGATTGTGCTCGGATGCGTCATGATGAGGAAATGCCACTCGAACACCTGCCCTGTCGGCGTCGCCACCCAGAATAAGGAACTGAGGAAGCACTTCCGGGGACACTACAGATATGTGGTGAACTATTTCGAATTCCTGGCAAGGGAGGTGAGGGAATATCTCGCCGACATGGGCTTCAGGAGACTGGAGGACATCGTCGGAAGGACCGACCTCATAGAGACGGTGCCTGCCAGGGAAGGCAGCAAGGCTTCGGACCTCGATTTCTCGAGACTTCTGCACAGTGTGGAGAACGGATGCGCGAGACACAACGTGTCCAGGCAGCACCACGACATAGAGCATGTGCGGGACAAGAGCATCATCGAGGCAGCCGCGGATGCGATAGAGAAGAAGAAGGAAATATCCCTCGAGTATGCGGTGGCCAACACCGACAGGGCCGTGGGCGCAATGCTCTCGGGAACGGTGGCGGCAAGGTACGGAAACGCCGGACTGCCTCCGGAGACCATAAACATAAAGTTCAAGGGCTCCGCAGGGCAGAGCTTCGGGGCATTCCTCGCCCACGGGATATTCTTCAAGCTCGAAGGCGAGGCCAACGATTACCTCGGCAAGGGGTTGAGTGGAGGCCTGATTTCAGTACGTCCGCCGGTAAGAAGCGACTTCGAGGCTGAAAAGAACACCATAGCCGGGAACACCCTGCTTTACGGAGCCACCGGAGGGGAGGTCTACATAAACGGCCGCGTCGGGGAAAGGTTTGCCGTGAGAAACTCCGGGGCCATTGCCGTGGTGGAAGGCGCGGGTGACCACTGCTGCGAATACATGACAGGAGGCCGGGTGGTCGTGCTCGGTGAGACAGGAAGGAATTTCGCGGCAGGAATGAGCGGAGGCCTGGCATACGTATGGGACAGGAACGGCAAGTTCGACTACTTCTGCAATATGGAGATGGTGGAACTGTCGCTTCTCGAGGACTCTTCATCACGCAGGGAGCTCCATGAACTCATCCGCCAGCACTACCTTTACACCGGTTCCCCTCTGGCAAGACAGATGCTGGACAACTGGAACAGGTATGTGGAAGAATTTATCCAGGTGACCCCTATCGAGTACAAGAGGGTGCTCGCCGAAGAGCAGATGCGGAAACTGCAGCAGAAAATCGCAGAAGTCCAGCGCGATTACTGACACGGAATAAACAGTTGACTTATGGGAAATCCAAAAGCATTTCTGACGGTACCCCGGCAAGAGGCGGGCTACCGCCCCATACATGACAGGATTCTCGACTTCGGGGAAGTGGAGCAGACCCTGAACACCAGCGACCGGAAGCTGCAGGCTTCAAGGTGCATGGATTGCGGGGTCCCGTTCTGCCACTGGGCATGTCCGCTCGGAAACCGGCCTCCGGAATTCCAGGACGCGCTCTACCACGGCAGATGGAAGGAAGCATACGAGATATTGTCCCTGACCAATGACTTTCCGGAGTTCACCGGCAGGATATGCCCTGCGCTGTGTGAGAAAAGCTGTGTCCTGGAACTCACCATCGATGCTCCGGTGACCATCCGCGAAGACGAGGCTGCAATCATAGAAGCCGCCTTCAGGGAAGGGTTCATAAAGCCTCGCGAATATCCGAGGAACGGGAAGAAGGTCGCTGTCATCGGTTCCGGGCCTGCCGGGCTTGCCACAGCCAACCAGCTGAACATGAAAGGGTATGAGGTCACCGTGTTCGAGAAGGATGAATATGTCGGAGGGCTCCTGAGATTCGGCATCCCGAATTTCAAGCTCAACAAGGCCATAATAGACAGGCGGCTCGAAATCATGAAGGCGGAAGGTGTGGTGTTCCTGACAGGACAGGAGATAGACACGAAAAGGCTGCCTGAAGGGTTTGATGCATACTGCATCTGCACCGGCACTCCGAAGGCCAGAGACCTGAAAGTCCCGGGCAGGGAGATGAACGGGATTCATTTTGCGATGGAGATGCTCTCCCAGCAGAACAGGGTGCTGGCGGGACAGACTTTCCCGAAGGAGGCACGCATCAACGCGAAAGGCAAGAACGTGCTCGTGATAGGAGGAGGCGACACCGGAAGCGACTGCATCGGCACGAGCATCAGGCAGGGGGCCTCGAGCGTGACACAGATAGAGATAATGCCGAAGCCTCCGGTGGGAGAGAATCCTGCGACACCGTGGCCGCAGTGGCCTCTGGTCCTGAAGACGAGCAGCAGCCATGAAGAAGGGTGCACCCGGAGATGGGGCCTGTCCACTCTCAGATTCATCGGAAAGAACGGCAAGGTGACAGGTGCGGAAGTGGAGGAAGTCGAGTGGGAGCCTGAAGCCGGGACAGGAAGGCCGGTGATGAAACCGACCGGCAGGAAAGAGACGATAAAGACAGACATGGTGCTTCTGGCGATGGGATTCCTGAAACCGGAACATCCTTCGTACCCGGAGAATGTGTTCATCGCCGGAGATGCCGCCACCGGTGCGAGTCTCGTGGTAAGATGCATAGCGGCAGGACGCAAGGCTGCCGCGGACATCGACACATACCTCGGCGGTAAAGGGTACTGACAGAAGACGTAAGGACAAGAAAAATTTCAGCAATGTGTGGGATAGCAGCAATATTCAACATAAAGGGCAACCCGGGAGACTTCAGGGACACGGCCCTTTCAATGGCAAGGAAAATCCGGCACCGCGGACCTGACTGGAGCGGAATCCATGTCGGGAAGTCGGCCGTGCTTGCCCATGAACGGCTCTCGATTGTAGACCCGGCAAGCGGGAGCCAGCCGCTGTTCTCTCCGGACAGAAGACAGGTCCTTGCCGTGAACGGGGAAATCTACAACCACCTGGAAATCAGGGAAAGATACGCCGGAAGGTACAGTTTCGCGACCGGAAGCGACTGCGAGGTCATCCTGGCTCTTTACAGGGAGAAGGGAGTCTCGTTCCTCGAAGACCTCAACGGGATTTTTGCATTCGCACTTTATGACGAAGAAGCCGACGATTTCCTCATTGCCAGAGACCCTGTCGGGGTGATTCCCCTGTATATCGGGAAAGACGCGGAAGGAAGGGTCTACTGTGCAAGCGAGCTGAAGGCCCTCGAAGGCATCTGCGCTACTTTCGAGCCGTTCCTGCCAGGACATTATCTGCTCGGCAGCGAGGGAGTCATGAAAAGATGGTACAGGAGAGACTGGGAAGACTACGCGAATGTCAGGGACAATCCTGCAGACGTCCGCAGCCTCAGGGAAGCCCTTGAAGCGGCGGTCAAGCGTCAACTCATGTCGGATGTGCCCTACGGAGTGCTTCTTTCCGGAGGTCTCGACAGCTCCATAATATCGGCAGTTGCCAAAAAATACTCGGCAAAGCGCATTGAAACCGGAGACAGGGCGGAAGCGTGGTGGCCGCAGCTGCACAGTTTCGCAATAGGACTCAAAGGGGCCCCGGACCTGCAGAAGGCACGGATGGTGGCGGCTCATATAGGGACAGTGCACCATGAGATAAACTACACCTTGCAGGAAGGCCTGGACGCACTCAGGGATGTCATCTACCATATAGAGACATACGATGTAACGACGGTAAGGGCCTCTGTCCCGATGTTCCTGCTGGCAAGGGTAATCAAATCCATGGGCATCAAGATGGTGCTGAGCGGCGAAGGTGCAGACGAGATATTCGGAGGATACCTGTATTTCCACAAGGCCCCGGACGCGGCGGCGTTCCACGAAGAGACTGTCAGGAAGCTCTCGAGACTGCACCTGTACGATTGTCTGAGGGCCAACAAGTCACTGGCAGCATGGGGAGTGGAAGGACGGGTGCCTTTCCTCGACAAGGAGTTCCTCGATGTGGCCATGAGACTCAACCCGCAGGCGAAGATGTGCCCGGGGAAGACGGTCGAGAAAAGGATTCTCAGGGAAGCTTTCGCCGACATGCTTCCGGAGGCTGTAGTGTGGAGACAGAAAGAACAGTTCAGCGACGGTGTAGGATACGGATGGATAGACACACTGAAGAAGGTCTCGTCCGAAGCCGTCTCCGACAGCCAGATGGCAAAGGCCCGGGAGAGGTTTCCGGTGAATCCTCCGAGGAACAAGGAGGAGTTCTTCTACAGGAGCATCTTCGAGGAACTGTTTCCGGGCGAAAGCGCGGCAAGGAGCGTCCCGAGCATCCCGAGCGTGGCATGCTCGTCTGCGGAAGCCCTGGCATGGGACGCATCCTTCAGGGGAAAGAACGACCCGAGCGGACGCGCCGTCTCCGGCGTGCATGAGCGGGCATACTGACATATCATTGATTTTACTATTTTTGCAACAGTTTTCCACGGGGATGAAAAAAACAGTGAAATTTACCAAGATGCAGGGCGCCGGCAATGACTACATCTATGTCAATGCCATGCAATATAAGATTGAAGACCCGGCCGCCGCATCGGTAGCATGGAGCCGGCCCCACACGGGGATTGGAAGCGACGGGCTTGTGCTGATAGGAAATTCCGGCATCGCGGATTTCAGCATGAGGATATTCAACGCCGACGGCTCGGAAGCCATGATGTGCGGAAACGCAAGCAGGTGCATCGGTAAATATCTCTATGAAAAAGGTCTGACAGACAAGACGTCCATCCGGCTGGAGACCTTGTCGGGAATCAGGACACTGAAGCTCGACGTCCGCGACGGGAAGGTCTGCAGCGTATGCGTGGACATGGGCATGGCGACAGGCATCGAGGAAAGGGAGGTACGTGGAGCCTATCCGCACAAGGGGATATTCCTCTCGGTCGGGAATCCGCATTTCGTGATTTTCACGGATGATATCGAGAAGACCGATCTCGCGGAGGAAGGGCCGGAAATAGAGCACGACCCGATGTTCCCGGACAGGGTGAATGTGGAGTTCGCCCAGGTGCGGGCAGACGGAAGCATAAGGATGCGCGTGTGGGAAAGAGGCTCCGGAATCACAATGGCCTGCGGCACGGGGGCATGCGCCACTGCCGTGGCTGCGGAGTTTTCCGGAAGGGCCGGGCATGATACCGTCGTCGAGATGGACGGAGGAAGCCTGGAGATTGAAATCGACAGCGAAGGCCGCATCCTCATGTCAGGACCGGCCGAGACAGTTTTCGAAGGAGAGATTGAATATGATTTTTAACCTGGATGAAGTATGGCACTTGTAAATGAAAACTTTCTGAAACTACCGGGCAGCTACCTGTTTTCAGACATCGCTAAAAAGATACAGGCCTTCAAGAAGGCCAATCCTGAAGTCAGGCTCATCCGTCTCGGCATAGGAGACGTGACCAGGCCGCTTCCGGAAGCCTGCATCAAGGCCATGCACAAGGCTGTGGACGAAATGTCCAACGCAGCCACATTCAAAGGCTACGGGCCCGAGCAGGGCTACGACTTCCTCATCAATGCCATAATCCGGAACGACTACCAGTCGCGCGGCATCTCACTCGACAAGTCCGAGGTGTTCATAAGCGACGGGGCTAAGAGCGACACCGGGAACTTCTGCGACATACTCAGCACGGACAACAGCGTGGGCGTCACCGACCCCATCTATCCGGTCTACGTGGACAGCAATGTCATAGACGGCCGTGCCGGGAAGATAAGCAGGGACGGGCACTGGAACAACATAACCTACATGCCCTGCACGGAGAAGAACGGCTTCGTCCCGGCGATTCCAGACCACAGGGTGGACATAGTGTACCTGTGCTACCCGAACAACCCGACCGGGACCGTGCTCACCAAGGAAGAGCTGAAGAAATGGGTGGACTACGCGCTCGCAAACGACACCCTCATCCTGTTCGACTCGGCATACGAGGCTTTCATACAGGACGAGCACATCCCGCACTCCATATACGAGATAAAGGGTGCGAAGAAATGTGCCGTGGAATTCCGGAGCTTTTCCAAGACAGCAGGATTCACCGGAGTGAGATGCGGGTACACCGTGGTGCCGAACGAAGTGAGCGGAGCCTTGCTGGACGACTCGAGAGTGACCCTGAACAGGCTGTGGAACAGGAGACAGTGCACGAAATTCAACGGGACGAGCTACATCACCCAGAGAGGTGCCGAAGCCATATTCACGCCCGCTGGAAAGAAACAGGTGAAGGCCATAATCGGCTATTACATGGAGAATGCGAGGATAATGCGGGAAGGGCTGCAGAAAGCCGGGCTCACGGTGTATGGCGGGGTGAACGCCCCTTATATATGGCTCAAGACGCCGGACGGGCAGACATCATGGGAGTTCTTCGACTACCTTCTCAGGAAGGTCCATGTGGTGGGAACGCCGGGGTCCGGATTCGGCCCGAGCGGGGAAGGCTACCTGAGGCTCACGGCTTTCGGGGAAAGATACGACTGCATAGAAGCAATGGAAAGAATCCGCAAGAATTTCAACAAGTAGAAAAAACATTCCAACAAATTTCGTTATGTCAACTTTAAGATTCAAAATGGTCGAGACGGCTTTCGGGAAGAAACCGTCGGATGTAAAGATTCCGGAAGGACGGCCTTCGGAGTATTTCGCCATGTACGTGTTCAACAGGGAGAAGATGTTCAAATATCTGTCCCCTGATGTCTATGCCAAGCTTATCAATGTGATTGACACCGGTTCGACACTTGACAGGAACATAGCAGACCAGGTGGCTGCCGGGATGAAGAGATGGGCTGTCGAGATGGGAGTCACGCACTACACCCACTGGTTCGCGCCTCTGACAGAAGGCACTGCCGAGAAACATGACTCGTTCATCGAGCATGACGGAAAAGGCGGCGTGATAGAGGAATTTTCCGGGAAACTCCTCGTGCAGCAGGAGCCTGACGCATCCTCGTTCCCGAACGGAGGCATCCGCAACACCTTCGAGGCAAGGGGTTATTCGGCATGGGACCCGTCGTCTCCGGCATTCATCGTGGACGACACCCTCTGCATCCCGACTATCTTCATAGCATACACGGGAGAGTCCCTCGACTACAAGGCCCCTCTCCTGAAGGCTCTCCGCGCCGTGGACAAGGCGGCTGTGGACGTGTGCCGCTATTTCAATCCGGACGTGAAGAAAGTGTTCGCATACCTCGGATGGGAGCAGGAGTATTTTCTTGTGGATGAAGGGCTGTATGCGGCAAGGCCGGACCTGCTTCTGACGGGACGCACGCTGATGGGTCACGACTCGGCAAAGAACCAGCAGCTCGAAGACCATTATTTCGGGGCAATACCTACAAGGGTCGCAGCTTTCATGAAGGAACTCGAAATCGAGGCTCTGAAGCTCGGCATCCCTGTAAAGACAAGACATAACGAAGTTGCCCCGAACCAGTTCGAGCTGGCTCCGGTGTACGAGGAATGCAACCTTGCCAACGACCACAACATGCTCATAATGTCTCTCATGCGGAAGATAGCCAGGAACCACGGATTCCGCGTCCTCCTGCACGAGAAACCGTTCAAGGGCGTGAACGGAAGCGGCAAGCACAACAACTGGTCCCTCGGCACGGACACAGGGCTCGCGCTCATGTCACCGGGCAAGGATTTCACGAGCAACCTCAGATTCGTGACATTCGTCGTCAACACCCTCATGGCAGTCTACAGGCACAACGGCCTGCTCAAGGCATCGATAGCAAGTGCAAGCAATGCCCACAGGCTCGGTGCCAACGAAGCACCTCCTGCAATCATCTCCAGCTTCCTCGGCTCGCAGCTTTCGGCGGTGCTCAAGCACATAAAGGAAAGCGAACCGGAGAGTTTCCAGTCCCTTAGCGGGAAGACGGGGATGAAGCTGGACATCCCTCAGATTCCGGAAATCCTTGTTGACAACACGGACAGGAACAGGACATCGCCATTCGCATTCACAGGGAACAGGTTCGAATTCAGGGCAGTAGGATCGGAAGCCAACTGCGCGAGCGCAATGATAGTGCTCAACTCAGCCGTGGCTGAACAGCTTACCGAATTCAAGGCCGCAGTGGACGGACGTATTGCCAACGGAGAGGAAAAGGATGCTGCAATCCTTTCAGTGATACGCGAATATATCAAGATATGCGAGCCGATACACTTTGACGGCAACGGCTACAGCGACGAGTGGAAGGAGGAAGCCGCCCGCCGCGGACTCGACTGCGAGACAAGCGTTCCTCTGATATATGACAACTACCTCAAGGAGGACAGCATAAGGATGTTCGAAAGCACCGGTGTCATGAACAGGAAGGAGCTCGAAGCGAGGAACGAAGTGAAGTGGGAGACCTACACGAAGAAAATCCAGATTGAGGCAAGGGTCCTCGGAGACCTTGCGCTCAACCACATTGTCCCTGTTGCGACAAAATACCAGAGCGCACTCATCGACAACGTGTACAAGATGCATGAGATTTTCCCTGCAGACAAGGCAGACCGGCTCACTGTCAGGAACGTGGAGCTTATCGAGGCCATAGCCACGCACACCGCATTCATAAAAGGCCATGTGGACAGCATGGTCGAGGCAAGGAAGGTGGCGAACAGGATTGCTGACGAGCGCGAGAAAGCCATTGCATACCACGACACGGTGTACCCGGCACTCGAGGAGATAAGGTATCACATCGACAAGCTCGAACTGATAGTCGATGACCAGATGTGGACCCTGCCGAAATACCGTGAACTGCTTTTCATCAGGTAACAGGCTCCGGAGACGGCAAGGCGGCGGAACTCAATACGCCACCTTGTCTTCCTTCTCCGACCATTCGCAGAAAGCGTTGGCCGCTTCGTCCGGAAGAAGGCGGGATGATTCCAACGCCCTGTCTTCCGGCTTGAGGGCAAGCTCCTTATAGATGAAGGCGTCGTCAAAACCTATTTTGGCGGCGTCTTTTTTATCGTTCCCGTAGTAAAGTTTGTCGAGATGCGCCCAGTAGATTGCGCCAAGGCACATCGGGCACGGTTCGCAGGAAGAGTAGATTTCGCATCCGCTCAGGTCGAATGTCCCCAGCGCCTTGCTTGCCGCCCTTATGGCATTGACCTCTGCATGTGAGGTCGGGTCACCTTCGGAGGTGACCCTGTTCACCCCGACAGCGACTATCTGCCCGTCTCTTGCTATGACAGCGCCGAAAGGGCCGCCGCCGTTCCTTACGTTTTCTTCAGAAAGCCTTATGGCTTCGCGCATGAGTTCCTTCTTATCCATGACAGTTCCTGCTCAAAAGTGGCGGAAATCACAGCAATATCTGCGCCGTATGGTTCTTTGTGTCCACTTTCTCTATAATCCTTTCTATCGTGCCGTCCCCGGCGATGATGAATGTCTTGCGTATTGTGCCAAAGGTCACCTTGCCGTACATCTTCTTTTCGCCCCAGGCTCCGAACGCCTTCAACATTTCCGTGGAAGGGTCCGAAAGAAGGGTGAACGGGAGTGAATACTTGTCGATGAATCTGGCGTGGGAAGCCTCGCTGTCCTTGCTCACGCCGTATATCTCATAGCCTGCAGCCCTGAGGTCGCTGAAATTGTCCCTGAGGTTGCAGGCCTCGGCGGTGCATCCCGGAGTATTGTCCTTGGGATAGAAGTAAAGCACCACTTTCCTGCCTTCAAAATCCTTGTCCGTCACCGTGTTCCCGTTCTGGTCCCTGACCTCGAATGCCGGGATTCTGTCTCCTGTCTTCAACATGTCATTACAATTTATCAGAGGGCTAATATAGCAATTTTCAGGATTTGCGGTACCGGGCAGGTGTCATGCCGGTCCTCAACTTGAAATACTTGTGGAACGTGGGGGCATCCGGGAAATTCAGGCGTGAGACAATGTCCTTGACCGGCATCGGGGAATACCGGAGCATGTTCTTCGCCTCGAGAATCACATATCCGTCAATCCAGTCGGAAGCCGACTTCCCCGTCGCATTCTTGACAAGTTTCGCAAGATATTTCGGGGTGAGGCACAGCTTTTCCGCATAGAAGGACACCGACCTTTCCCTCATGTGGAACTCTGAAACGAGGAGGAGAAACTCCTCGAAGACACGGTTGCTGCGGCTCTGCCCGGACATCTTCTTCAGTCCGGCCTCCTCAAGGCGCTGCTCGACCACTCCGCCGGCAAGGAAGAACACCGATGACAGCAGGGCAGAAATGCTCTCCCTCTTGTACGCAAGGTTGGATTCGAGGATGTCCGAAGCCAGGGACATGAACCTTCCGGCGATTTGCTTCTCGCTGTCCCTTATCAGGAAGAGCGGCTGGTCAATGAGTCCCGGTCCGTTCACGGTCAGTTTCGTGACATCGGTCCTGAGGCTCGACATGTACCCGGACGTCATCGCCAATACTATCACTTCAAGGCCTTCCTTTGCGGAATCGTCGAATCCGGAGACACAGACTATGTTGCCGGGGATATAGATGAAAAGCGAATTTTCAACAATCTCGAACTCTGTCAGATTCATCATCAGCTTCATGCGCCCGGAGATGCAGAAGAAGGCCAGGAATCCGTCGAAGCGGCACGGATGGCTCAGGACTGACAGGCTTTCATCATATCTGGCATGGATGAGACACAGGTCGTCACCCACACTCAGCCTGTCTGAGATGGGAAACAGCTGGCGGAACTGCGTCAGGCTGATAGTATATGTGCCATCGTCCATATTTTCCGCAAAAATAGCAAAAATTCTACCTTTTGACAATTTTTGAGGACTTCCGGCATATAATCCATGATTTCCGGGCAGCCGATTTGCAGGACACCGCCGACCTTGGATAAAGGACAAGAAGACATGAATATCAGACGAATCATCCCGGCGATACTGCTGACAATATCGCCATGGACGGCAGGAGCCGAAATCCTCACCCTGCAGCAATGCAGGGATTCGGCGACAGCCAACAACAGCGGGCTGAAAATCGCCCGGCAGGAAATCGCCATAGCCGGATACGACAGGAAGATAGCCCTGGCGAATTACTTTCCGGACATTTCGGCAAGCGGAGCGTACATGTACAACAGCCGCAACTTCAACCTGCTCCCGAAGGAGATTTCAGACGCTTTGGCAAGGCTCGACGAAATCGGGAATGCAATCAATGACGCGTTCGAGCTGGACATACAGAACGTGATGATTGGCACCGTAAGCCTCAAACAGCCCATCTTCACAGGAGGGAAAATCATTGAATCCAACAAGATGGCGCAGCTTGCCGAAGACCTGGCCGGAACACGTTACGAGGCAGGGCGCAACGAGGTCATATCGCAGGTGGACAAAGCATACTGGCAGACCGTCTCCATCTCCGGCAAGAAACGGCTGGCCGGAGACTATGCAGACCTCCTCCACCAGATGCTCCACGACACGGAGATAATGGAAGCGGAAGGCATGGCCACAAAGGCGGACCTGCTTGCCGTAAAGGTGAAGGCCAACGAAGCGGACATGCTTCTGACAAAAGCCACGAACGGACTCGTGCTCAGCAAGATGCTGTTATGCCAGATTTGCGGGATGGACCTCGGAAGCGACATAGAGCTTGCCGACGAGAATCCTTCGGCATTCATTCTGCCGGGACCGTCGGAGGAGAAAAGTTTCGACGAGATTTTTGCGGCAAGACCGGAAATACGGAGTCTCGAAACCGCCGGACAGATATACGGCAGGAAGGTGGCAATCGCCCGGGCAGACATGATGCCGCAGATAGCGTTCACAGCCAGCTACCTTGTGACCAACCCCAATCTGTACCACAGCTTCAGGAACAATTTCGGAGGTATGTTCAATGTGGGAGTGGCGGTAAACATCCCCATAATCCACGGCTGCGAAACAATGCAGAAAGTCCGCAAGGCCAAGGCTGAAGCCGTGCTGACCGGATACCGTTTGGAAGAAGCCAAGGAAAAAATCACTCTCCAGGTGGCTCAGCTGAGGCAGCGGCAGGACGAGGCCATAGAGAAGCTGGGCATGGCGGAAAGCAATCTCGCAAGCGCGGAGGAGAATCTGCGGACGGCCACGATAGGATATACGGAAGGGATGATTCCGGCAAACACGGTGCTTGCGGCACAGACTGCCTGGATGCAGGCAAACTCGGAATATATAGATGCAGGCGTGGAACTTCAGGTCGTGACCGGGGAGCTCGGCATGGCGGAGATGTCTGGTGAAAACATGTTTAAAAATCGGTAAAATGGAAAAGATGAGGAAAAGCTACAATCTCCTGACAGGAATAATTGCGCTGATAGCCATAGTGGTGGTTGTGGCTGTCGCAGGCTACATTGTGTCAAGGCCGGAACCGCCGGTAATCCAGGGACAGGCCGAGGCCACGGAATACAGGGTCTCCGGCAAGGTGCCCGGAAGGATCGTGCAGTTTTTTGCCGACGAAGGAGATTATGTGCACAAGGGAGATACCCTCGTGGAGATAGACAGCCCGGAAGTCAGGGCGAAGCTGGCACAGGCCCTTGCCGTAAAGTCGGCAGCGGAAGCCCAGAAGGACAAGGCACTTAAAGGTGCGCGGCAGGAACAGATTGCCGCAGCATACGAACTCTGGCAGAAGGCTCTTGCAGGAGAGGAAGTCATGAAAAAGTCCTTCGACAGGACCAGCCGCCTGTATGAGCAGAAAGTGGTGAGCACCCAGAAATACGATGAAGTCCTTGCGCAGTACAAGGCGGCAAAGGCGACATCGGCCGCAGCAAAGTCACAGTACGAGATGGCGGTGAACGGGGCGAGGAAGGAAGACAGGGAGACAGCCCTCGCTCTTGTGGACCAGGCTTCGGCCGCACTTTCCGAAGTGGAGTCGTATCTCGGAGAACTGTATCTGACTGCCCCTGCAGACGGGATGATATCTGCGAAATTCCCGAAACCGGGGGAACTGACAGGCCAGGGAGCCCCGATAATGGCGGTAACAGACCTCGACGACGCATGGTTCACGTTCAACATCAGGGAAGACATGCTCCACGGGCTGAGGACAGGGGACAGGCTCACGGTAAGGATTCCGGCCCTCGGAGATGCCGAATACCGGACCACCGTGAACTATATATGCGTCCTCGAGTCTTACGCCACATGGAGGGCTACCCTCGACACAGGCAGTTTCGATGCCCGGACATTCGAGGTAAGGAGTGTCCCGGACAGGCCGATACCGGGCCTGCTTCCAGGGATGACAGCCATAGTCACCGGACATGGACAAGACTGACGGAAAGGCCATGGACTTCCTGCATAAAATAAAGGCAGCGACCCTCAGGGAACTGAGGCTGATGCGCCAGAGGCCGGTGTATCTGATAGCCTCTGCCGGTGTCATGGCTTTCTGCTGCATATTCTTCCTTACGCTGCTGCGGGACGGATTCCCGAAAGACCTTGCGACAGGGATTGTAGACCTGGACAACTCGTCCATGTCACGGAATTTCATAAGGCAGACGGATGCGACGGAACTCGGCAGGACAGTCGGGTTCGCATCCTATACGGAAGCCAGGGAGGCCATGCAGACCGGCAGGATAAATGCCTTCATAGTGATTCCGGAAGGGTTCTATGACGATGTCCTTTCCGGGAGGCAGCCGACCCTGACATTCTATGTGAACTCGCTGTATTTCGTGGGCGGCGCGCTTGCGTACAAGAATATCCTTTCAATGGTGAACCTGACTTCCGGGGCCGTGCAGAGGGAAATATTCAGGGCCATGGGAATGAGCGACGAGGAGATAATGGGGAAAATACAGCCCATAGTAATTGATGCGCACCAGATAGGGAATGTCACCACGGATTACGGGGTATATCTCACGAATGTCCTTGTCCCGGGGATTCTTGAAGCCATAATAATACTTGTGACAGTCTACGCCCTCGGCTCGGAACTGAAGTACGGGACATCGAAGCACCTGCTCGAAAAGACGGGCGGCTCCATGTCAGCTGCCCTGCTCGGGAAACTCATCCCGTACACGGTCCTGTTCACTGCCATAGGCGCAGTGTGCAATCTCGTCCTGTACGGCTGGGCAGGCTTCCCCATGGCCGGGTCTGTCTGGAACATGATGCTCGGGACATTCCTGCTGGTTCTTGCCTGCGAGTCGGTGGCGATATTCATCATCGGCACCCTGCCCGTGCTGAGGCTTGCGATAAGCATTTCCGCCCTCTACTGCGTGCTCGGATTCTCTCTCGCAGGATTCACCTTCCCTGTGGAAGCCATGCCTGGCGCAGTGCAGGGGTTCGCCGCCCTGTTCCCGCTCAGACATTACTATCTGCTGTTCGTCCAGGAAGCGATTTTCGCGAGCGGATTCGCAGGCTGGTATGGTCAGGCAGTATCCCTGCTCCTGTTCATGGCACTGCCGCCCCTCGTCTACCGGAGGCTGCAGAAGGCGTATGTCCTGCTGAATTATCCGAGGAACTGAAGGGAATGGCAAAAAGGAATTTCAAATGAAACGGACAATATCATACACCCGACAATGGCTCTCTGACTGGTACCGGATTTTCACCAGGGAGCTGAAACACATATTCAGCGACAGCGGAGTGCTGGTAATATTTTTCCTGGCCGGGCTGGCGTATCCGGTGCTGTACGGACTGATTTACGGCAACAGTTGCGTGGACGACATGCCTGTGGCCATGGTGGACTGCTGCGGAAGCTCCGGCAGCAGGGAATTCACGCGCAAGCTCGATGCTACCAGGGAACTGCACATAGCCTACTCGTGCGCAGACTTGCCAGAGGCCAGACGGCTCATGCAGCAGAGGAAGGTGAAAGGTGCGGTGCTGATTCCGTCGGACTTCGAAGCGAAACTGGCTGCCGGGGAACAGGCTTGCGTGTCCACATACGCGGACATGAGCAGCTTCCTCTACTACAAGAACCTGACAATGGCCGTGAACATGGTGATGCTCGACAAGATGCACGGCTCCCGGCCCGCCCAGCCTGTGAAGTACGAGGCGAATCTGCCCTACAACAGGACTTTCGCCTACAATGTATTCTTCCTTTCCGCGGTCCTGCTCCTTGTCATCCAGCAGACCATGTTCTACGGGATGTCAATGCTCACAGGGACTATGCGCGAGGAGAACCGCAGTTTCTCGATAATGCCGGTCCAGATGAAAGGCCGCGGCATTTCCAGGACCGTCGCAGGCAGAGGAGCCGCGTACTGGCTTATCTACATGGCCATAGGTGTGTATATCGCAATCCTGACGCCTGCGATGTTCGGGATGCCTCGGAACAGCAGCTTCCAGGACATTTTCGTACTGCTTCTGTTCTACGTCTCCGCCTGCGTGGTCTTCAGCATGACATTCAGTTCGTTCATCCGCCACAGGGAAACCGTGTTCGTGCTCTTCCTCTTCATGTCTCCGATATGTCTCTTCCTGACCGGATTCTCATGGCCGGAAAGCAGCTTCCCGGGATTCTGGAAAGCATTCTCATGGCTGTTCCCGTCCACGTTCGCCGTAAAGGCGTTCATAAACATGAATACAGCCGGAGCCGGCCTTGCGATGGCCGCACCCCAGCTTGTCGCCCTGACCATACAGGTCATCGTCTACTACCTGCTCTCGTGCCTGTCGTATATCGTTGATGCCGGGAAGTGCGGGAACGGTTTTTAAAACGGCCAACTGCCACATCAAAAAACGGCCAACTGCCACATCAAAATTATTAAATTCTTTTATTTTCAGAATTTTATGATTATAATTGCATGCATAAAAAAGCATGTAAATGAAAGAATACAAACTGCGGATTGCCGATCAAATATTGGAAGACAAGCTTCAGGCTATGGGTGCCGTGCTGATAGAAGGCCCGAAATACTGCGGCAAGACCACACTTGCCATACAGCATGCCGGGAGCGTATTGTCCATGTCCGACCCCAATACAAAAGACCAGAATCTGGCTTTGGCACAAACCAATATCACCAGACTGCTCCAGGGAAAGACACCTCGGCTCATAGACGAGTGGCAGCTGGCTCCGCAATTTTGGGATGCCATCAGAAATGAAGTGGACAAACGTGATGAAGAAGGACAGTTCATATTGACAGGCTCCGCAGTGCAGCCTGACACCTCTCAAATATATCATACAGGTACCGGACGCATGGCATGGCTGAGACTCAGGACAATGAGCCTTTGGGAATCGGGAGAGTCTTCAGGCGACGTGAGTTTGGGTGCACTGTTCAGATCCGATGCAGTCGTGGACGGGAAAAACGACATAGACTTGGATAAACTGGCGTTTCTTGCCTGCAGAGGCGGATGGCCGAGAGCGGTGTTGTCCAAAAGGCCGGAGGCCGCGTTGACTCAGGCAGAAGAGTATTTCGAAGCTGTCGTCAGATTTGACATCTCTCGTGCCGACAATGTGAGCAGAGATGAAAGTGTCGCCAGACGTCTGATGAGATCATACGCCCGGAATCAGGGAAGTCAGGCAACGGCCGGGACTATTCTGGCAGACATTACCGCATCCGGCGAAGCTGCAATCAATGAAAACACTGTCTATTCATATATCAATGCCCTGAAGAAAATATTTGTCATAGAAGACATTGCGGCATGGAATCCGAACCTTAGGAGCAAGACTGCCATCCGTACTTCCGACACAAGATATTTTACAGACCCGTCCATTGCTGCAGCAGCATTGGGGCTCGGCCCGAATAATCTTATAAATGACATGAAAACTTTCGGATTCATATTCGAAACGCTTTGTATCCGTGATCTCAGAGTCTACGCCGATGCACTCAAGGGAAGCGTATATCACTACAGGGACAAGAACAGCCTGGAGTGCGATGCCGTAATTCATCTGCGCAACGGCAAGTACGGGCTGATAGAAATAAAGATAGGCGGTCATGATCAGATTGAAGCCGGTGCGGCTACCTTGACAACACTTGCGAAGAAAATCGACACGACCAAAATGAATCCACCGTCATTCCTCATGGTTCTTACAGGCGTCGGTGACTACGCATACCGTCGGCCCCAGGACGATGTCCTTGTTGTTCCTGTAGGATGTCTGAAAATATGATTTACAACAAAATATTCGTTATGAAAAAGCTATTGACAATCATTTCGGTCATAGGAGCCGCCATATTGGCTGTTTCAGGATGCAGCAAGACAGACGTGTCCGTGGAAGCAGGAGGAGAAGGCGGGGATGAAGGGGAACAGACGGTTGAAATAGTCCCGGCAGAAGGGTCTGTCAATCTCGATGAATTCAGCGACTATATAGTGTCGGTAGAAGATGACGCGATTTGGTTCCATCCGACAGAGGAAGGTACCGGGAGCGTGTCGAAAGCACAGACCAAAGTCATGCTTCCTGCATTGTTGGTTCCGGGAGCGATTGTCTATGCTCTCACCCCGAGCGAAAGGTTTCCCCACGGTTTTCTCGGGAGAGTCGTCGAGGTGACAGAAGAAGAAGGCCTTGTCAAGGCCATTACAGAACGCACGACTATATCCGAGTCCTTCGACATGTTCCGGGTAAGCGGTTCATTCGAAATGGAAATGGAAAGTGACGAAGGGTCGAGCGGACTCAGCGCGTACAGTGAAGGAGGGTATATGTATGTGTCGGGACATATCGAAAACAGTTTCGGGGAAACAGGCAAGGCCGAATACAGCATTTCAGGAGATGTTTCAACGGGGCTCAGGGTGCATCTGGACATAAACCAGGGATTGAAAGTGAAGGAGCCTTATTTCAAGGCGGAGATGAACCTCAAATATGAAACCGCTTTCAGTTTCGGCTGCAATGTTTCAGGATACCATGATTTTGACATCAAGGCGATAACACTTGCAGGCAGATTCCTGCATCCGGCTCTGATAGTTCTCGAACCGGTACTGAAATTCCAGCCGGTTGTAACGGTGGAAGGAACGGCCGGCTTCACGACCGGCGTCAAAATAAGCAGGCATATCCTTGTGTCGATTGAAAACGTGAATGATACATGGCTGCATGACATCAGGGACGTGGACGGGAGGAACGCCCCGAAGACAGACTTCGAAGGGGTTGACTTCAACATTTCCGGGAAAGCCTATGTCGGAATGATGCTGGGCCCGGGACTGCACCTCTGCGGAATGGATTCGCAGTCCATAACCTTGCGGCCTTCACTGGGCATAGAGGTCGGCGGAGAATTCAACATGGATATCACCGGAGGGAATTTCTACAACACATTCAAGGACACGAAAATCTCGCTTGCGCTGCAGGGACGGGCAGATGTGCTGGTGCGGACAGGAGGAAAGACCATAAGCCCGCTGGGGGTTGCCAAACTGAACCTCTGGGAGACGGAGAAATACATTTTCCCCGAGTTTGAATGTACGCAGCTTGTTCAGTCGAATGACGAAGTGACGGCAGGCTACAATGCAACAAGGGACGTTCTGTTACCGACATCTGTCGCGACAGGAGTCTGGACGCAGGACGGTTCTGCAAAAGTCTCGGAGTCGGAAGCCAGGCCGTATGCTTTCATTGAAGATACCGGCTTCGACTTTGCCGGCACGCACACCGGTCTGAAGCCGGGGAAATACAATGTCCGTCCTATAGTCAAGTTGGGACCGTACGACATCCCCGCCTTCCCGGAAACGGAGTTCGAGATAGAATCCGTAAAGAAACTTGTCAGCAGAATATCTGGATATATTGAGATGGACGAGGAGGTGCGTCATCCCTTCATTGTCGGCTTCGGTTACGATTCTGAAAATAGGGTTACCGCATTCGCTGACACGGAAGACCTGATGGATGCTACCGTAGGATACGGGAACAATAAAATCATTCAGGAATTGAATGGAGCAATCAGCACGTTTTCTCTTGACGGTTCGGGTCGTGTGACTGCCTGCCATATGACAGAACCCCCTGCGGGAATCGAAGGCTCCTTGTCCTGCCGATATGAGTCAGACAGGACGATTTTCAGCGGGACGTCCGCAGTCGGGAATTTTCATCTGACCGCAGAATATGACAATAACGGCAATGTTGTCCGTATAGGAGATAATGATGTTACCTACTACGACCATGTGAATCCGCTCAATCTGTCGGTTTTGGATCCTGTAAATCTTGCAGGAAACTTAAGCACCTATATGTATCCGATTTTTTCCAGATTTCCAGGGCTTATAAGCCGGGATTTGGTAAAATCAATCGGAAACACGACTTTTTCCTATAAGTTCGACGAGGAGGGATATCCGCTTGAAGTGTACAGGGATGGAGAACTTATGGCCGAGTTCGAATATATTGAAAGATAATGTCCGAAGGGCGGCGTGTCATAATTGTAAAGGGCTGCATCAAAACATTCATTTTGAAACGGCCAACTGCCACATCAAAATTATTAAATTCTTTTATTTTCAGAATTTTATGATTTCAACGCCAAATTCAAGTGATGCGCCCTTTCTCATTTCACGTGTATTGTTGTGCATCGTCCTCTCCGAGTATTGACAGATAGCGTTCCAAAGAAGCCCTTTCCGCTTCCGCTACGAGCTTCTGAAAGGCTTCGGGGTGTTTCTCAACGTGCGAAGTCTCCAAAGCCTTGTAATAGACTATTTTCGCATCATCAGAGCCTTTGAGGTTTACAAGCGTGTAGCCGTTGCGGAGCAGGTACAGGTTCATCAGCAGCCGGGATGTGCGCCCGTTGCCGTCAATGAACGGATGAATGCGAACCAGCTCATCGTGTAGATAAGCGGCTACCAGGATGGGATATATCTTTCCTGCCTCCATTTCCCGGGACTTAATCATAAAGTCCTCCATCTGCTTTTCAATCAGGTATGGCTGTGGCGGTATGTGGCTGCTACCTGAAATCATCACGGGGACGGTGCGGTAACGTCCGGCGTTCTCACGGTTGATACCGTGCATCACAAGGGCGTGTATCTCCTTTATCGTGCGCTCGCTTATCTCGATATTCTTCTTTGCAAAGTCCTTGATGTAGTCGATGGCTTCCGCATGGTTGATAGCCTCCAAGTGTTCACGCATGGACTTTCCCGAAATGGTCACTCCCTCGTTCACCACCAGTTCCGTTTCCTGAAGCGTGAGCGTGTTCCCCTCTATTCGGTTGCTCTCGTACGTGTACTCTATTGCCAGAGCGTCCTCAATCTTTTTCATAGCCTCAACGGGCAAGGGACGCATTGCCGAAAGACGGGCTTTCAGCGTGTCGCATTCCTGCAATATGGTTTGTAATTCCTGATCCATAATTCTTTTGTTCAATCAGAGCGGATATAATTTGACCCAAAGATAAGAATAGTATTCAATATAATTGAATAGAACTTATGGCAAAGAATGAGGATGGGTCAGATTTTTGACTCATCCTCGCTATTTCCGGACTCCACTGATGGAGCTTCATTTCAAATTGTGGTAACCCGACGACGGTGCGCTATACACCGGAGAAGCAGCTGAATCCCCCGTCGACCGGAATCACCGTGCCGGTGATGAAGCTTGCCGCATCGCTGCAGAGGAACTGCACGGTACCGTTCAACTCGTTGATGTCGCCGAAACGCTTCATTGGAGTCTTGGCAAGCACCTTCTTGCTCCTGTCTGTGAGGCTGCCGTCAGGATTGATGAGCACGCGCCTGTTCTGGTCTCCTATGAAGAATCCCGGAGCAAGGGCGTTGACCCTTATCTTGTCTCCGAACTTCAGGGCCATGTCGGCGGCAAGCCACTGCGTGAAGGAGCTGATGCCGGTCTTTGCAACCGAATATCCCGGCACCCTTGTGATTGCCGAATATGCGGCCATGGAAGATATGTTCACGATACATCCTGAGCCCTGCTCAGCCATCACGCGGCTGAAGACATAGCTCGGATAAACCGTACCGTTGATGTTGAGGGCAGTGACCTTGTCCCAGTATTCAATGCCCATCTTGAAGAATGGCTGCTCCGGCTCGAGAGTGGCTCCCGGCATGTTGCCGCCTGCGATATTCAGCAGTATGTCAACCTTACCGAAACGCTTCACAACTGCCTCTGCGGTGCGCTCTATCGCCTCCATGTCGAGGACATTGCAGATGAAGCCCATCACGTCTCCTCCGAGTTCCTCAAGTTCCTTGACCCTGTTGTCAAGCTGTTCCTGACGTATGTCAAGGACAGCGACTTTCGCTCCCTGGCTGACAAAATGCCTTGCCATACTGCCACCGAGCACTCCGCCGGCACCGGTGATTACCGCCACCTTGCCGGCAATACTGAACATTTCATTCATAATGCTTATATTTTTCCAAGAAAATCAAAAATGACATTATTCAACCATCGCTTCCATACCCATGACCTGTGCAAGGGCGTACATCCTTCCGAGGAAGGTATATCCGGGATTGTACGGCATGGATGCGTCCCCGAGCATGCAGCGTCCGTGGTCCACACGGTACGGGATATTCCTTTCCTGCCCGGCGAACAGCGGCACGAGTTCCTTCAGGCGGGCTCGTCCCGCAAGGTGGGAAGCCTCCATGAAATTCCCTTCCGCGTCCACTTCCGTGCTTCTGAGGTGCACGAAATACGTCCTGTCCACGAACTTCCTCGCCATGGCCGGGACATCGTTGTGTCTCCCGGAACTCAGGGAACCGGCGCAGAACGTGAGTCCGTTGTGGTTGTCAGGCACAGCCGACAACAGCCAGTCTATGTCCTCCTCGCACGTCACGATGCGCGGCAGTCCCAGCACCTGGAACGGAGGGTCGTCAGGATGTATGCACATGTCTATGCCATACTTGTCGCACACCGGCATTATCCTCTCGAGGAAATACTTCAGATTGGCCCTCAGCGCGTCCCTGTCTATGCCGGAATAAAGGCTCAGCAATTTCCTGAACACAGCCACAGGGGCCTTCTCCCCTTCCTTTATGTTGCCGTCTATGAAGCCCTGTGTCTTCACTATTATGGTGTCGACAAGCCTGTCCCTGTCCTCCTGCGTCATCACACGGTCGAGAGCCTCGACCTTTGCCATCAGCTCAGGGCCATAGTCCTTCTCCGCCCCTTCCCTGCACAGGATACGGCAGTCAAAGTAAGCGAACTCCGCCCAGTCGAAACGCAATGTCGTGGTCCCGTCGGGACATCCGTATGCAAGGTCTGTCCTTATCCAGTCTATCACCGGCATGAAATTGTAGCAGACTGTCCTTATGCCGTTTCTGCCGAGGCTTGACAGACTCTCCACATAATTGTCTATGAGACGGTCCCTGCCAGGCCCTCCGTATTTGATTTCCTCGCACACCGGGAGGCTCTCCACAACGGACCACCTCAACCCGTGGCTTTCTATGTAATTCTTCATGTCCGCGACAGCGCTGTCTGTCCAGACATGTCCGTTCGGCACATCATGCAATGCTGTGACTATTCCCTGCACCCCTATCTGACGGAGCATGTCGAGCGTCACGGCATCTTTCCTGCCGAACCATCTCCATGTTCTTTCCATTGCCGTGTGTTTAGTTTTCATCAAAGGTATGTAAGTAATCTCCGGGTGAAATAAGAATAAAGTACATATTAATAGTAATATCGTATCACGGCAGACCCGCACTCCTATTTTATTGTATTTTTGTGACAGCCGGAAACAATCCGACAACATCAGGCATGCGAATATTGAAAAAATACTTTCCTGTTATCCTGCTCTTCTGTGCGATGGGTATGGCCGGAGCACAGAACCATGTCAGGTTCAGACACTTGGGAGAGAGTGACGGACTGTCCAATTCGAACGTCAACACAATATGGCAGGACGAATTCGGTATGATATGGATAGGTACCGCAGACGGACTCAACAGATATGACGGCAATGACATCACCGTGTACAGGCCGGCATCAGGGAACACCGGCATATACAGCAACAACATCCGGAAAATCTGCGGGGACAGGAACGGCAACATTTATATAATAAGCAAATTCGCACTCAGCCATTTCGACATACGCACCGAGAAGTTCTCCCTTGTCCGCAGTGCAGGCATACAGACGATAACATGCGCAGGCGGGAAACTGTTCGCCGCCACAAAGGACACCGTATTCGTGATGGACGCCACACATCCGCTCGAGAAATACTATGCCGTGCCGGAAGGCGGCGGAGAGATAACCTGCCTTCTGATGACCACGTCAGGGCATCTTTATATAGGTACGGACAGGGGGCTGATTGTCATAGACAGCAACAGGAAGGTCACAAGGAAAATCCCCGGGATGCACTCTCTCTCGATATATGAAGACTCTCAGAAAGGGATATGGATAGCTACCAGGGACAAGGGTGCGGTGTGCGCAAGCGTGGAAGGCCTGTTCAGCCTCGTGGACGACGGCACGGCGAAATCCCTCAACAGCAACTATGTCCGGGAGATAAACGAAGACATCTACGGCAACCTGTGGATATGCACCATAGACGGGATAAACATATACGACAAGCATTCCGGGACAATACGCAACTCCGTGGACGGGGATGTCGACGACATGGAATACATCCCGGCGAATTGCATAACCAAAGACCGGGACAACACCTTCTGGATAGGATGCAGCGGCGGAGTCTATCTCTACAATCCCGAATACGACATATACACATTTCATGAAGACCTGTTCAGCGACCCGAAGACACTCACAATCACGTCAATACAGGAAGACAGGAAAAGGGGCGTCCTGTATTTCGGGACAGAGAACACGGGCATAGTGCGGTACGGTTGCCCGTCCGGAAAGTCGGAACGTCTTTCGACGGAGCAGGGGCTGAGTTCGGACAGGATAGGAGCCCTGTACTACTCCCCCGAAGAAGACGTCCTCTACGCCGGGACCCAGTTCGGCATGCTCGACAGGATAGACTGCAGCTCCGGCGATGTGACCTCATACGGACAACTCAGGACAGATACCGACAAATACAGGATAGACAACATCCGGGAGATATATCCGTACCGCAACTCCCTCATCCTCGGCACACGGAAAGGAATCGTCGCCTTCGACAGGGATACCGGAAAATGCCGCCGCATATCGGACTCGGACCTCCTGAACAGCCGGTATGTCACCGAGATGTATGTGGACAACAGCGGGACCTGCTGGGTGTCCATCTCGGAAGGGCTTTTCCGCATCGACCTTTCGACAGGAGAGACGAGGCAGTACCTGTCCGACGGGGAGCTCGGGATATACAACATAATCTCCATATTCCAGGATTCGAAAGGGAGCCTGTGGATGGGTTCTTCCGGAGCAGGGCTCATGAAATACTGCCCCGAAACCGACTCGTTCATCTCCATAGACAGCAGCAACAGCGACCTGCCGAGCAACTACATCATCGCGATATCCGAATCTCCGGCCGGCTACCTCCTGCTTTCCACAAGCGCGGGCTTCGTGAGGTATGACCCGGACGACAACGAATCCGAGGGATACGACAGGATTGCCGGCTTCCCGATAGCAAACCTGTCGAGGAACGGAATCCATTCCGCAGGGAACGGCGAGATATTCGTGGCCGGCTACAAGAACCTGATATCCTTCAGCGAGGCAAGGCTGAAGCAGCATTCCGCTCCGGACATGATATATTTCACATCCCTCCAGGTTAACAGCGGGGACGTGAAGGCCGGCGACGGAAGTTCCATCCTCCGGGAATCCCTGCTCTACCAGAAGAAAATCGAGCTGAAACAGCGGAACCATTCCGTCCTCGCCATCGGAGTGTCGGCGGCAAGATACATGTACTCCTCAAATGAATTCGAGTACAGGCTTTCCGGATTCGACAACAGATGGACAAGGTCGACGACGGACAACAAGATAGTCTACACCAACCTCGAAGCCGGGAACTATACACTGACAGTGCGGATGACTGACCCTTACACCGGAAAGGTGACCGCAGAAAACAGCCTCGCCCTGACAGTCCGCGCACCGTTCTATGCCACAACACTCGCAAGGGTGCTTTATGCCCTGGCCCTGCTGGGCATAATATGCTTCATTGTGCTCTCGTACACATCCCGTGTAAAACTGAACGCATCACTGAAGCTCGAGAAGATGGAAAAGGCGCAGATAGAGGAAAGCAGCCAGGCCAAACTGAAGTTCCTGTCTTTCGTGTCGCACGAGATAAGGACTCCGGTCACTCTGATTCAGAGCCAGATAGACAGCCTGCTCTCGACAAGGGGGATACAGCCTCAGATATTCGAGAAAATTTCCGGGATAAACAGGAATCTGCAGCGGATACGCAAGCTCATAAACGAACTCATCGACTTCAGAAGCCACCAGCACCCCGTCGAGCCTCAATTCTCGAAGGAAGACATCATAGAGACGGCGGAGAAGGTGTTCCTTGTATTCAAAGAATATGCTGCACAGCGTAGCATCGGGTTCGAGTTCAGGAACAGGACAGACGAACACGTGGACATCTGGTTCGACCCTGACCAGATAGAGAAAGTCCTCAGCAATCTGCTTTCCAACGCATTCAAGAACACTCCTGAAGGAGGAAAGATAACCGTTGACATCGGCCGGGAAGGGGATTTCGTGACGATTACGGTCTCCGACACAGGCAGGGGCATCCCTACGAAATACCAGAAATCCATATTCTCCGCATTCTACCAGGTACCCGACAACAATCCTGTCGCCGAAGGCACAGGCCTGGGGCTTTTCATCACCCAGAGTATAATTTCGGCACACAGGGGCACCATCTCCTGCACCAGCGAGGAAGGAAAGGGGGCAAGTTTCACGGTGAAGCTGCCGGCAGGAGACAGCCACATAGGCGAGGAGATGAAAAAGGATTTCAAGTCGGACGATGACAGGTGCATTGAAGCCATAATGACCACCGACGGGGAGAGCATTGCGGAGATGAAGCCTGAAGGCAGCACCGGAAAGCCGGTGATACTGATTGTGGAAGACAATGACGAGCTCAGGGAACAGCTCAGCTCTCTGTTCGACCCTCTGTATGAAGTGGAGACTGCAGGCGACGGACTTGCCGCCCTTAAGAAAATTGAGGAGCGGATGCCGGACATAATCCTCTGCGACCTCATGATGCCGAACATGGACGGGAACGAACTGTGCATCCGTGTCAAGAGGAACTTCGACACCTGCCACATACCTTTCATAATGCTTACTGCCAAAATTGCGGAAGACGTGATTGTGGACACCCTGAAAAACGGGGCTGACGACTTCATCGCCAAGCCTTTCAACACAAGAATCCTCATCTCGAAATGCAACAATCTCATAAACTCCAGGATAAGGCTCCAGAAGAAATTCAGGCAGTCGCTCGACAACAGGACCGAGATGCTCGCCACAAATGCCCTCGACCAGGAGTTCATAGACAAGGCCGTAGCCGTAATCGAGAAGAACATGACGGACCCAAAATTCGGGATATCAGTCCTGACATCGGAACTGGCGATATGCCGCACGCGTCTTTTCGACAAGATACACGGAATCACCGGCCAGACACCGAACAACTTCATAAACACCGTCAGGCTGAAGAAGTCCGTGGAACTGATAACAGGAAACCCTGCCATGACGATAAGCGAAATATCGTTCCTGACAGGGTTCAGCAATCCGAGCTATTTCATCAAGACATTCAAGGCCGCCTACGGGATGACCCCGGCTGTCTTCAAGGCCTCGTTGGGCAAGAAGTCTCCGAAAAACAAGGAGTAACGTCTCAGCGGTTCATCCGCCATATCTCGCCGCCGGCAAGAAGGAAGGCGCCGACTCCATAGACGTCGGTGGAATTAATGCCCACATTGCCCTTAGGGGCAGCTCCTACCGGCTGGATGAAGCCTAATTTCCCGTCCGGGTTCACAGCCTGGACAAGAGACTCCCAGCCCCGCTGGAGAGCCTTGCGGTATGCCCTTCCGGCAAGGATGCCGTTATTCAGCCCCCAGGCAAGACCGTAGCAGAAGAACGCGGACGCGCTTGTCTCCGGAAGCGGATAGGCCACAGGGTCGAGGAGGCTCGAATGCCATGCGCCGTTCTCGTCCTGCGCAGCCACTATCGCATCGGCCAGTTCGCAGAACATGTCAATGTAATAATTCCTGCCGGGATACTCCAGCGGGAGGTTCTGCAGGATGGAAGGTATGGCCGCAAACACCCATCCGTTGCCACGTCCCCAGAACTGTTTCGCACCGTTAGGTTCCTTGAGAGGAATCCGCTTGCAGTCCCGGTAGAACAGATGGTCTTCCTTGTCGTACAGCGAATCCGCGCATTCCTTGAATTCGGAATCCATGTAACGCACATATTCCTCCTCCCCGGTAATCTGGTAGAGAGCGGCATAGACAGGTGCCGCCATGAACAGGGCATCGCACCAGGACCATCTCTCGTCCTTGCCCACAGGGTCGAGCTTATTCAGCGGTGCATCGGAAGGATGGGTAGCCACCCACCATGCCCTCTCCATCGCCGGTCTCAGCATTCGGTCGTCGCCGTACAGACGGTACAGGGCTATGAACGCCTGTGCGACACAGATGTCGTCGGCATGGTATGGCCTGTCAAACATCCTCCACCCGTATTTCTGCCCGATATCCATGACAAAACCGATGCAGTCCTTGTTCTGGGTAAGCATTCCCCACTCCACCATGCCGCGGTAGAGGGCTCCGTTGGTCCAGTCGAGCTGATGATGCCTCGACGAGCCGTGGTTGGCTATCTGCCATGCTGCCACGGCATTGCACACTTCAGTCACGGACTCCCGGTCCATGTCCGATGAAAAGCGGCTCTGCGCCGGCATTGAAGCCGGCAGCAGCACCGCAACAAGTAACGTAACGAAAAAACCTTTCATGTCCGGATTATTCTACTCGAGAGTTACGACCTTGACACAGCGGACAGTCCTGGCAGTGCTGGATTTTTTGCCTCCGTCTGTCCCCCATTTGCCGAAACGATACCACGTGGCGTTATCTGCACTTTCTTCTAAACCGGCCCAGATGCTGTCTCCATTCTTCGTCTCTGCCTGCGTATTTATCATGTTGCCTCCGATAGAAATCAAGGTGGCCTCGAATGCTGCCCTGGAAGCCTTTTCAGCTTCGGTTATTTCGGCAGGGACGGCATTTGAAGCGCCGTCTGCATGAGAAATGCCGTTGTATGCGGTGAAGAGGGCGTCAAGTTCGTCCGGTGAAGGCATGTACCATCCTTCTCCCATCTCCTCGCACTTGAGGGCACCGTAGTTCCCGGTCCTGTAGTTCGGGGTCTGTTTTATGATATTGAAGTTGACGGTGCCGTCCTCGGATTCGTCAGTAGCTCCCGTTGAGACAAGTTCATCGGACCACGGCTGCCCTACGTAAGATTTTGCAGAGATTATCTTTGCCCTCGTAGGGTCCTCAGGGTCTATCCAGAAAATCACACCTTCGGTACCGTACGCCTTCCCGAGATAGCTTGCAGACTCGCCGCTCTGGGTGACGGTGATTTCATCCGTCAGCGAACCTGCTGTCACTGTCACCATAGCTGTCCTGTCTCCGGCATTCGTGTTGGCCGAAAGGGCGGTTATGGTTATCTTGCCGTCGGCATAAGCGGCTGAACACCATGACTGGGCGTCGGCATCTACGGACAATGAAATGGTCTGGTTCGTGTTCACATCCACTGTCACGCTCTCGGAAGCATCCTGAGGGAGGGATACCCTGTCCGTTGAAAGTTCAAGAACCGGAATGGAGCTGTTGGCAGCCTGGACAACCGAAATGTAGGCTGTGGCAGTGATTCCGTTCTCACCGGCCACAACGGAAACCACTCCAGTCCTGGCTTCGGTAGTAGGGTTCGTCTGTGTAGTCCTGACCGTGATTGTGGTCCCTTCGAGTTCCGCCTCAAGCCAGTTCTTGTATGCATAGTCCACATTCACGTCGAACACTGTCTGGTCCGAAGTTATCTCCACGGTGGCTTCATCTCCGGCTGCCTCTGTAAGGTTCACCGTCTCTGTCGACAGGGAAAGTTCCGCCTCGTCGATAACGGCCTGGATGGTTTCTTCTTCCTCACAGGAAACGAAGAATGTCATTGCGAGCATTGCTGCCGCGCATATAAAAATTTTCTTCATATCAGTTATTGTTTTAATTGTTATTTCCTGTCTGTAACGACATGGCCTTCAGTCAGGCCGTTTTCATTGTAGGTATCTACCCTGTAACAGTAATTCTCCCCTTTGGTGAGGATATGTATGCAGAGGGAGTTCTCGTCCTTCCCCTTGACCTGGATGGTCTGGTTCATGAAGTCCGGGCTTATGCCGAACCTCACGACATATCCGTCCGCGTTCTCCACCGGAGTCCATTCGAGCATTGCGAAACGCCCGTCCGAAGCATCCCTCGTCACCTGCGTGGAAGCGACTGCATCAGGAAGGACACCGTCCCCGTGTCCGAACAGACGTACATCCCTGACACCGAACGGCACGCCGTTCATGGAGTGGACGCACTCCACCTTGACATATCTTGCCTCTACAGGCTCAGGGAGGACAGTGAAGTCATGAGGATTCGTGACCGTGTTTCCGCTCTTGTCGAGAATCATGTCCCATGTGCTGCCGTCTGAAGAAGCATACACCCTGTATGCCGTGTAATCCTCTTCATACGTGTCCGGAGTGAAGTTCTGCTCGGAGAAATTCAGCTGCATGGCATTGATTGTCTTGACGCCTTCAAGGTCGAGCATTATCCATTCTCCTGCAGAAGCGGATGCAGCGGACCACCATGTGCGTACATCCTCGTCGGAAGCGGCGGACGGTTCATGTCCGGTTACTGACGATGATGCCGTGCAGGTCTTGCCGTATGAAAGGCACCACCAACCCTTGAGGAACTGTTCGTCCGGAGTGAATTTACGCTGCGGGATGACCATGGGATAGTCCCCGAGAAGAGTGTGGACCTGCATGCGGCCCTCGCTGTCGAACGTCACAGGGAACAGTCCGAGACGACGCTCGAATTCGTTGCTGTTCCCGACCCACATGGTCGCTATCTGCCACCAGTTTCCGTACCTGTCCTGGAAGACGCAGCTGTGTCCCGCACTTCCTATGAATCCGCCTGCTTTCAGCGAGACGGGATTGTATGGCTGCTCCACGAAACCTCCGGTCGGATTGTCGCTTTCCATAACCACGTCGCAGTACCAGATGCTGATGGTCCCCGGGGCGGCGAACTGCAGATAATACCTGTCGCCGTTCCTGATAATCCATGAGCCCTCAGGGCACGGAAGCCATTTGAACCGGCCCTTCCAGTCGCGTGCATCGACCTCGTCATAGATTTCCCTCCTTCCGAAATAATAGCCCGAGTCATACTCGTCTATGTCTCTCGGAAACGCCTTTATGACTTTCTCGGAACCCTCTATCTCGGTCATTGTCTCAGGGTCGAGTTCGAAGCATTTCAGGGACTGGTCTATCCCGAGTCCGTGATAGACATAGTATCTGCCGTTGTCTATGAAAAGAGTCGGGTCAGAGACTCGCTTTATCTCTCCGCAGACTTCCCATTTGCCCTTGTCGGGGTCTGAAGTGCGGATGATTTTCACGGTCTTCTGTGACCTGTCCCTGTTGAGTTTTATGAAATAGACATAGTTTTCATCGGCAGCCACGGCCGGAGCCACGTATGAACCGTAGTTCAGGGCCGCCTCTGCGACTTCCTCGTTGAAGAACCGGTTTTCCCAGTGCATGAGGTCGTCAGAGACTCTGTACCCTCCTATGTCATGTGTCGCGAAAAGGTAGTATCTGTCCTTGAAGAACACTATGACAGGGTCAGCGGATGTCCTGCAGAAAGGAAGCCCCTGCTTGAATATGCCCCAGCCATAGTCGAGGTCGAGGGGATTGCAGTAGACCAAATCTTCCGCAGCATCGTTATCTTTAACCTGGCTGCAGCCGAATGCCGCCGCAGCCAGAGCCATCATCAGTAAAAATTTTTTCATCGCCATATTGTAAGTGTCGGTGGATTGTCGCTCCGGACAGGTGAAATCTTGACGGTACGCCCTTTGTCATAAGTGTCTCCAGGCTCCCTGAGTTCCCTGACAAGCATGAATGATACATTATCAGCGCAATGTTTCCTGACAACATCAGTGACATCGAGCCAGTGATATCCCGGGGTGCTGTCCATGGCTATTTCTCCTGCTATGAAACAGTCCTTGCCCACGGATTCGGCCCTCGGTTCATCCGGATAGAGATACGGGGCGTCGTCCCATGTCACCTTCCGGCCGACTGTCCCGTCGAAGCAGTAGACATGATACCGGTACGGACCGGCACCGTCAGCGGCACCGTGGACACCGAGCACAATCCTTCCGTTGCCTGAGACTTTGCTCTTGTCGAACGAGATGTATGTCACGCTGTTTGCGTCCCTGTCTCCGTAGTCCATGCTCACGCGCAGGTCTCGGCTGCTGCCTTTGTCAGAAGAGTGGCTGCCTGCTGTGACGCACACGGCATTCCCTGCCTTGATGACAACCGGTTCCGTCATATCCCTGTCCACAGTGAGCAGGCCGACGCTCTGAGGTCCGGATGTCAGATGCAGTTTCCCGTCCCCTGATGTGGTGAGCAGAGTGGCTTCGCCGTAGTTACTCCCATCCACCTTCTCGTATATGACATCGGTCGCCGGCCTTATGCCGATGCCGGTCATGTCCACTTCAAGGTCGACAGGAGCATTTCTCCTGTTCACCACCCAGACATACACGTTGCCGGAGACCGTGTCTTCGGCCGCACAGAAATCGAAGTCCGGGCTTTCCGAAGAGAGCCTGCATTCGAGCAGAGGACGACTGCCGCGGAATCCCTTGGCAAACAGGCGCACGACTTCCGCTGTCCTCTGTGCACCGCTCACGTCGAAACTCTTCCCGGCTTCAGACAGGGTCCCTTCACCGAACAGCAGCACTTCCCTTATCTTCACCTTGCCGGTGTCGCCGAATGTCACGCGGACGGCACTGGTCCTGACAGGCTCGTCGAATGTATAATAAACCTGGGCATATCTGGATTTGGTGTCGGACGCCCCTTTCACGGCCTTCCATCCATCGGGAGAGAGGTACTCCACTTTCAGGGACCGCACCCTGTCAGGAGCCGTGAACTCCCCTCCTGCCGAGCCGGAATAGATTCCTATACCGCCGAGCGGAGTTTCCTCGGCGAGCTCGAGGCTCACCCATTTCGGACCTTCATCCTCACATATCCATGCAGAACTGTCGGACTTGTCGCCGTCGTTGATGCAGCCGGCCGTCTCCGGCATCCCGGACACGCCCACCTTTGCCCCGAGAGCAAGGTCAGGCCATGCATCTTCGGAAAACCTGTTCCCTTTCCACATGTAGTGATGTCCGGACTTTATTCCCCTCGGATAGGTGGAACTTGCGGTGTTCCCGAACTTGAACGCCCACATGCCATATCCGCCTTCGAGCATGTTGCGGGTATATATCCCGGCCCATTCCGTGAAGAGCGACGGGGAGTCCATGGTTTCCTCCTTGTCTATGAGATATGCGTTCATCCATCTCCCTATCTCCGTGAACACTATCGGCTTGCTCATGCCTTCAGGGTCGTTTGCACGCAATATGCTGTCAATCATGGAGACACGGCCCTCATATCCCTTTGCAGGGAGATTGTAGGAGTGTGTGGAGAAAATGTCTATCAGAGGCTTGTCCGTCTTCCGGCCGCGGTAGTCCACCCGGTCGGATGCAGCTGCGGCTGCCCACCAGTTGGTGTTGGTGCCGGCAGTCACAGGTCCCACGAACCTTGCCTGGAGAGTCTTGCCGTATATCCTGTCCACATCCTCCACCGCACAGTGCACGGCATCGGAAACGACACGCATGAGCTCTATCCATGAATTCAGCGGCATAGGCCCGGCATGTCTGTGGTTAGGCTCGTTCTTCATTGCGAACATCTCCACATCCCCTTCCTTCGCGAGATAGAATGCGAGATTGTAGAAACGCTCCCACAGGCTCCATTTGTTCTGCCAGGTGAGGGAGTAGTCTCCGAATCCGCTCTGGACGAGAATGTCCACATCGAGGTCGCGAAGCACCTTGAGGGCATAGTTCAGGGACATCGTGTTGGTGGAGTTTATGACCTGGTCGGCACGGCTGCGGATGTCGTCGAGCCTGACGCTCGCCGGCGAACCGCTTCTGATCTCCGCCTTCCTCGCTTCAAACTCGTCGAGAGAGCCGACAGCCGGCTCGTCCTCGAACCACGAAGCCTTCACGTATGTATTCAGGTCCGCCCATATCCTTGCCGAGTTCACTCCGGAATATTCCCACCATGCGGACACATTGCTGCCCGGGACAAAATATCCCTGGTTGTAGCCCACGTACTGCATGGTCCGGCCTGCGTGGTCCGGAAGAATCGTGGCAGAGATTGTGGACGGTCTGTCCTCCCTGGTATCCGGCCTGTCCTCCGAAAGAAGTTCCGGAGCACGCATCGAAAGGTCCTTGCTTCCATAGCCCTCGATTTCCGAGATGCGGATAGGTTCCCCGTCCGATGAAACCAGCCTGAAACAGTATGATTTCACCGGCGACTTGAACCGGAACGCCACCCGGTCCAGACGGTTCTCCGTCGTGTATGTCTCGGCAATGTCGGTCCAGTTGGCATCGTCCCAGTATTGGAGTATGAAATTCTTCATGCACCAGTAACCGGCAGCCTGATGCTTCTCCTCTGGAGTCATCTGCCCGGCCGGAATGCCGGTATAGATGACTATGGAGTCCAGAGAGCAATAGCAGTCGAGCCCGACTTCCACGACATGCCGGCTTCCGGATTCCATCCCGGAAATCCAGGTGGATTTCCGGGAATGGTCTCCGTCCGTAAGTAAAGCCGCTGTCTGCGGTGAAGTCGATACCGACACCTTTGCGCCCCGGAACAGATTGTCCTTTGCGGACATGGCTCCGGTCATCATGAATGCCATGCAGAATGACAGAAATATCGTTTTCTTGTCCATGCTATTCAAATACTGTCTTTAAAATGACTGTCCTCCTGTCTCCGCGGAACGTCACCTTCACCTTCCTTTCTTCAGGAAGCCGGCTTTCGACTTCCTTGTCGGAATGCGGTTCCACGGTGTATTTCCCGGAAAACTCATCGTTGATAAGGATTTCTATCTCCACAGGGCTGTCCGAGTTGTTCTCGAAGACAGTCTTCATGATTTCGGCATCCTGAGGCACAGTGGCAAGGAAATATCCTTCACCGACATGCTCGTCCGCCTTGTCGACTGCATCATTTCCACCCTTGGTGTAGCTGAAAGGCGCAAAAGGTCTGCGGCCTCTCGGGAGATACTGCACTCCCGGGCGGTTGTTCCATCCGCCGTATGACACGACGTAATGGTAGCCTCTTGCATCCACCTTCAGAGGATATTCGTCCCTCCTGTCCACCGGCACCACCGGATAAGGATTGATGACAAGCCCGTTGTTGGCCCCTGTGACAAGACCTTTCTCGGAAGCGTAGCTGCCCCACTCCACGGAGGTCACAGGCATGTACGGCTCCGGCATCACGTCTGACGATGCATACGCGAGGATGTTGAGCAGAAGTTTCTCCGCAACAGGGTCCACGCCGCATCTCGATGTGAGGTCGAAAGCGGAGAGTATCACCGAACCTTTGCCCTGTATTTTCTCTATGAGAGCCGTACCGACGAGTCCCCTGCTGTAGTTGGCAAGCACAGTCATGTTCCTCAGGTCCGCATTCCTGACAGAGAATCCGTCCCTTACGGGATATACGCGAGGGAAACCGTCCTTGTCGAGGGTGAATCCGGTATAGTCGCTCCATAGCCTCATCCTGTGATAGTCGATGCCTTCGAATATCGGATGGTCCGGACGTTCGATGTTTATATCCATGCCGTCGCTGTAGGCGTATGAAGGGGAAAGGTATTCAGGGTCGTTGTTGCTTTCCGTCAGAGGCACGATTTCCGTGTCTATCCAGGAGTAGTCGAAGTTCTCCGGAGACTGTCTGAGACAGACTATCCTGCCTCCCTTGCCGGTGAATTTCGAGAGAAAGGCGACACTCCCGGAGAGTGTCCCGTCCCATGCGTCCTCCCCGATGACAAGGACATCCTTCGGAGACAGCTTTTTCATATCCGTGACAGGCTCTGCCTTGACACCGAGCTTCGAGAGAGCCTCGAGTGTCTTTCCGCTCCTGTCATAAACCTTGATGGAGCCGAGTCCGGAACCGTCGCCGACATACTCATCGGAAGCGATGAACAATTTTTCGGAATTGTGAGACACGGTTTTCCCGTCGGCACCGATTATGGTACCGAGAAGAGTGTATTCGCCTGTCGGCGTATCTTCAGGAATCTCGACATGCAATGCCTTGCACCATGTGCCGTAGTATTCCACCTCCGGCACATCTATCCGTCCGGACGCCACCGGCATGCGGTTCACATCCTCTATCCTCCACTCCACGGTAGCTCCCGACAAGGCCCGGCCGTAGTCGTCATCGTTGACAATGTGTACACGGCAGTCGAGGGCATTCCCGGCCTTCAGGTCAGGCTGCCACATTTCCCAGCTCAGGAGCACTGGAGAATAGCTCACGCCGTACTGGTATGCCACCGGCTTGGGTTCCATCTCCGCGAAACTCCTGATTCCGTCCCAGTTGTGGAACATTATCGTGAACGGCATTATGCCGCTCAGGTACGGGTTCTTGTCGCGCATCCTGCGGAACGACTCGATGGCGTTCTTCAGCACGAATGCCTGATGTCCGAGAGCCGCCTCGGCCTGCTCATCTTCCGGGATATGTCCTGTCCAGCATTTCTGGGAACCGGGCTGCTTTGTCCTCGAGCAGAGATTGAAGCGGCCGTCTATGCTTGTGTAGTTGCCCACACATTCCGTGAATGTAATGGCCTGCGGCCCTTTGTCCATGTTCTGCCACATTGCGGCATCCCTCATGTTCAGGTATGTCAGATGCGAATTGTAGTACCATCCCCAATACCTGTGGACATCGTAGACATCCGCAGTACGGCCCATGCCGTAGCCGGCATTGCCGATGTACATCTTCGTATGGTCCCATGCCGAGAGTTTCTCGTACACGGCCTGCAGGAATTCGTCGTATGCCTTCCCGAGTTCGCCGGAATGAGGCATCTCGTTCGAGAGGACATATATCATCACCGACGGATGCGGGGTGAATGCTCCGAGGTCCGTGGACCTGTAGTGGTCGAAGGATTTCCGGAGATCGGCCGGCGGGGCTGTCCTTGTCCCGCCGACTGGTCTGCCGTATCTTCCTCCGAAGACCATCATTCCTTCCTCGTCGCACACATCAAGCCAGTTCTGATTCGCAGGAACCCTCACCATGTTGATGTTCTGGCCTTTCAGAAACCTTATGTAGTCTCTGGCGAAATCCTTCGAGACCTCGAGGGAATCAGGGATTCCGCGGCCCGGAGGATTTATCGCATTGCCTCGCAGAAATATTTTCTTTCCGTTCAGATAGAAATTGCCGTCTTTCATCTCGAATTTCCTGAAGCCGAACCTGACGGTTGACAAGTCCTCCCCGGAGCTCACCTCAAGGGTGTAGAGGGTCGGGGAAACCGGGCTCCAGAGCTCCGGAGCAAGTCCGGTCAAGTTGCAGACCACAATGGTGTCGGAATGAGGTGCGGCCGGTCCGGCAAGAGTCCCCTGCCAGAGGACGGAGTTGTCCTTGCAGGATTTTATCGTGCCGGTGAACGGGGCCGGATATTCCCCGGCCGAAAGCCATAGCTCCACCTTCACATTGTCATCGGAGGCAATGGGAACGACCCTGTCCACCTGCCGTGCAAACGCACCTGCGGCTGCGAGCGAAGCCAGCGACATCAAAAAGAATTTCTTCATCATCAATTATAAATTAGTCCGGTTTGATTCTACATCAGAGCCATCCTTCATTCTGGCCGTAACCAGGCATCAGGTTGAGAGCAGACTCCGGAATAGGCCATCTCCAGTCCCTGTTCTCCCTGAAATTGGTCCTGGCCTGTGCATAGTCTGCATTCAGTTTCGGGTCTTCCGACTTCAGGTCTCCGGCATGCGCCCTCACGGCATCTCCGAGAAGGCCGAGACGCTTCAGCAACGGCCACCTCACGCCCTCGAAGTGCAGCTCCCTCGCATATTCGTCGAGAAGGTCCTGCAAGGTTATGGTGGACTTAGGGGCATTCCCGGCCCTTGCGTATGTCTCGTTGAAGTAGGTGGCTGCCATACCGCTGCCGCCGTCCCTGTGGAAGTACGCCTCGGCACACATGAGGTAGGTCTCGGCAAGACGATAGACTATAAGATCCTTGAACGAGGACAGCCTGTCAGGATTGTCTGAGTTGGTATAACCGAAATCCGCGTATTTCACAGACATTGGATGCATGGTCTCGAGATAGGAAGCCGCATTTGCCGGGTCATACTGCACCGGGTCTCCGAGTTGTGCCCCTGCAGGCAGATTGTCCGGGTCATTGTAATAGTATTCAAACTTGAACAGTTCCTTGTATCTGTTATCCTTTTCCTGGTCGTAGAGGCTCAGGAGATAGGTGTTCGGATACACACGGCCCCAGCCGTAGCCTCCCTCGTCGACAGAGTTTTTCATTCCTCCGATTTTCTTGTAGTTCGGAGTCACATTCAGTGAGACTCTGTGGCCGTTCATGACACCGTCTGAAGAAGATGCTCCTCCTCCGATATTAGAGGACATCTGATATGCATACAGCACCTCGCTGTTCCTGAGGTCCGGACCGTTGAACACGTCGATTGTCCTCGGCAGCATGCCATAATTCGGATTCTCGAAAATGTCCTCGCACTCGTTTATGGCAGTGGTCCAGTCTTCCTCCCACATGGCCACCTGTGCCCTGACATGCTTTGCGACAGCCTTGGTGAAGCGGCCGTAGTCCGGTGATCCGGATGTACCTACAGGTATCTCCCACTCGAGATTCGCTATGGCATCATCGAGGTCGTCTTTTATGACTTCAAAGAGCTCTGCCTTGCTGGCAGGTCTGAACACGCGGCCGAAGGCATTGTCAAGTGAGGTAGGTTCGAGATTAAGATACAGTCTCTCGAATCTCTGGTAAAGGATGAAGTAGGCCCTGGCCCTGAAAAGTTTCGCTTCGCCATAGACTCTTTTCACGGTAGGGTCTTCAAGTCCCAGATTTTCGGCAGCTGCGATTATCTCGTTGGCCTTACCTATAATCTGATAGTTCTGCTCCCATATTTTGGTGATGTTGGTATTGTTCGGCCTTGTGTTGTCCAATCGGGCAAGCGTGGCAGCCGTACCGCCTCTGAACACCATGAGGTCGGTGCAATAGTCAAGATTCATTACTATATATTCCACCGCATCTCCAGTGGCAAAGGAGCGGTCCTTGGAGTACAGCCCGACTATAGCCTTGGTAAGGCCTTCAGGCGTGGAATAGAGGTAGTCGCTGGTCACGGCAGTCTTTGACTCCACATCCAGCAGACCGGAACAGCCAGCGGAAAGAGTTACCGCTGCCGCTATTGCCAATATATTGAATATATTTTTCATAATCATGGATATTAGAATGTAAGATTGAGACTGACTGCGAACTGTCTTGCCTCAGGATAAGCACCTGTGGTAGCTTCAGGGCTGTATGACAGATATTTCGTGAATGTGAGAAGGTTGGTGGCAGTGAGCCCTATCCTGATGTTCTGCATGCGCAGAGCCTTCAGAGCCTTCTTAGGCAGGGTATAGCCTATGGCGAGAGTCCTGAGCCTGATATATGAGGCATCTGTGATTGCAAGCGCATTCTGATATGTCGTGAGCGAGTTGAAGGAAGGGCGAGGCCACTCGTTGGACGGATTGTCCGGTGTCCAGTAGTTGACCTTTATTCCGTTCAGCTTGCCCTGAAGGCTTCCTCCGTTGTTGGATTCAGACAGATAGGAGTTTCTCCTCACTGCACCGTAGACACCGTACCAGTCCATAAAGAAGTCGAATCCCTTGTATCTGAAAGACATGTTGATGGAAGCTGTAAACTCCGGGTCTGTCCTGATGATATAGCGGTCGTCGCCGTTGATTTTTCCGTCGCCGTTCTTGTCCACTACCTTCACCTTACCAGGCTCTACCACGTCGTCTCTCTGCAAAGGTGCATCGGCTATGCCGTCTCCGTCAGTGTCCACCGTGTTCTTCAATATCCATGTGCCGTCAGGATTCTGGCCCTCGAAATCTTCGTACTGGTAGATTCCGTCCGTCTTGTAGTCATATAGCACATTGATTGGGGAACCTATGAACCATCTGTTGTTGATGTCGTTTATAGGATTGCCGTTCTCGTCAACCTCGCCGGAAAGACGGAGTATCTTGTTGTCGAATACGGAATATACCACTCCTATGTTCCAGACAAGGTCTTTCTTGTTTATGATGTAGCCGTCCAGAGAGATGTCCCAACCGGTAGTCCTTGTCTTGGCCACATTGTCCGTAATCCTCGTGTAACCGAGCACACTGTTGATTTCCCTGTTGAAAAGGAGGTTGTTGGTGGTTGTATTGTAGTATTCGATGGTACCGTTGAGGCGGTTCTTGAAGAATCCGAAGTCGACTCCGAAGTTGGCCGATGTGGTGGATTCCCACTGCAGACTCTGGTTAGGGAGAGAATTGCCAGGAAGATAACCCGTGTAGTAATTGTCTCCGAACTCATACCTGTAGTCTGTCACTGTTCCGAGAGTCTCGTAGTTGCCTATACCGCCCTGGTTTCCGACCATACCGATACTTGCCCTGAGCTTGAGGTTGGACACCCATGTGGCCTTCTTCATCCAAGGCTCCTGGGAGATTCGCCATGCGGCCGATATGGACGGGAAAGTACCCCACTTGTTGTTCTTTCCGAAGCGGCTCGAACCGTCCCGGCGGACAGCTGCATTGACTATGTACCTGTCCTTGAAATTGTACTGTGCCCTGAGCAGATAGGAAAGTATGTAGTATTCGCCGAAAGAGTGCGACTGCGAAGTGTTCTCTCCGTCGGCAATCATGTGCCACCAGAATTCATCCACAGGAACATTGTCGGCACCGAAGCCCAGAGAACTTGAGGTCTCGTGTTCATAACCTATCACTCCGGTAAGCACGAGGCTGTGGTTGTCGTTCCTGAACGGAATATCGTAGTTGAAGATATTTTCTATGGTGTATTTGTATGCAGATGAATTGGACATGCTTCCTGCCGCTCCTCCGCTCGTGAATTCTTTCTTCTTGTAAGCTCCGTTCTCTGAGAAACGGTTATAGTAACCGGCATTCAACCTGTATGAGAAGCCCTTGAAAGGATGGATATCGATGTATCCGTTGAGACGGATGATATTGGCATCTGTCTGCTCCTTCTCGTACTGTGCGTCATAAAGAGGGTTCTTGTCTCCGGAAGAGTTGATATACTGGAGGATGTTTCCGTCATCGTCGTATGCCGAACCATACGGAGGACGTGTGATGTGGGTGTTCAATCCGCTGGAAGCCGCAAGGTTCGAGGATTTGACGAGAGAAGAAGTCACACCGATGGTGAGCCACTTGAATACGTCATAGTCAGCATTGACACGGAAGTTGAACCTCTTGTATTTCGAGCCGACCACGGACATACCCTTCTGGTCGAGGTATCCGAGTGAGGATGCTATCTTAAATTTCTGCCCCCCCGCGGATACCGAGGTTATACCTCTGCATTATCGCAGGAGAAAACATGAGGCTTTCCCAGTCGGTGGACTTGCCTTCTGCATACGCCTTTTCCATCATCTCGTCCTGCAGCACGTCGGCAGGGGTGAGTGCCGCGATGATTTCAGGGTCGTCTATGCCGGCATCGTTGGCCACAGCCTGACGCCTGAGTTCATACCACTCCTCAGGAGAATAGAAATCGAAGTTCCTCCAGAGGTGCTGCGAGCTGATGGTGGTGTTGAATGTGACGGTAGGCTTGCCTTCCTCTCCCCTCTTGGTGGTGACGAGGATGACACCGTTGGCGGCACGTGCACCGTATATCGCCTGCGAAGCCGCATCCTTCAATATCTCTATGTTGGACACATCGTCAGGGTTCAAGGCATTGAATTCTGTCGAACTGGCTGAAACCCCGTCTATGACATACAACGGAGAGTTCGAACCGTCAAGCAGTGATCTTGTTCCTCGAATCTGTATGGAGGAACCGGAACCAGGTGCACCGGAAGACATGCTCACCGTAACACCGGCAGCCTTTCCCCTGAGCATTTCCGCAACGTTGGAAGCCGGATAGGACACTATGTCCTCTGCCTTTATTGAAGTTACGGAACCTGCAACGTCGCTCCTCTTCTGGACACCGTAACCTATGACTACAAGGTCATCGAGCATGACTGCGGCAGGCGACATGACAACATCTATTTTCGCCCTGTCTCCCACAGTTTCCACTGCGGTATCATAACCCATGAAAGAAAATTCCAGAACGGTTCCTTCCGGAACATCCAACGAATAATTTCCTTCGGCATCGGTAGTGGTACCGATGTTCTGTCCCTGGACCTTGACAAACACACCTGCCATCGGCAAGTCTCCGTCAGAAGTCTTTTCGACTACTGTACCGTTCACGGTACGAGTCTGTGCCATAGCCGCAACAGATATTCCCGCAAACATGAGAACGGCTGTCACGAACTTGATAATAAGGTTGGTCTTCATAATGAAAAAATTATTGTTTTAGTGCTTTGTCTGCATTCAAATCTATTCCGTTCCATGCTTTTTTGCATGTCCAGTCGGCTGCCGGGCCGCTCCAGAAGGCGTCGGTTTCAGGAAGGCCGAGCGCAACATACACTGCAGTGCAGAGATACAGGCTTCCTGTCGAGATGTACGACTCCCCGATATGCGGCTGATGTCCGCAGAATCCCGGACGGAGCCAGCCGTCAGCATCGAATGTGCCCGGAGCCGCAGCCTGGCGGGATATCACGGCCGTGAGGGCGCATCTGACCTGTGCAGGGTCCACCCTTTCCGGAAGCATGTGCCTGTAGGAAACATCGGAAAGCGCCTGGAAAGCCCCGAACCTGTATGCGAGGGAACGGCCCACTACAGGGAACGTACCTTCCGGAGATATGAAGCGTTCCTGGATTTCAGCATATCTGGAATATCTCGCCTTCTCAACATCGTAGACTCCGGCCTCGTCCAGCCCGTGCTTCTTCAGGACATCGAGCACCTGCATCATCATCGGATGGATGACAAAACTGTTATAGTAATCGGTATGGAAAGCAGGGCCGTCGCCGTACCATCCGTCGCCCTTGTACCAGTCCTTGAAACGCATGAAGGCATAGTCCACCCTGGACTTGTCCCACTCACCTGTAAATTCATACAGGGCAGCCTCGACCATGGCGGAGAAGAAAAGCCAGTTGGTCTCGGACGGTTTTATTATCCTCGTGGATTTCAGTTCCTCCACAAGCCTTGCCTTTGTCTGCTCGTCGAGCCTGCCCCAGAGCTGCTGCGGTGCGCGGAGAAGCCCGTGTGCAAGGAACGCGGCATCCACGAGAGGCTGCCGTCCCTTGTTGAAGTTCAGGTAGTCCGGAGATTCAGGGTTGACGGCATTGGTTATCGCCCTTACGGTCATGTCTATGTATTCAGCCCTGAGACGTCCTTCCGGAGTGCTGTCCGGTCCGAGTTCCAGCCATGCGGCCAGACCCACCACCGTCCTTCCGAGAGCCTCGAGATGAGTCACCTCCCTTCTCTTCTGGAGGTCCGCTGCGATGGATTCAACCGGCATGTTCTGCCTGAGGGTCCCGTTTGCCAGATTCCGGAGCATCGGGTTTGCTATATGGTCGAGAGTGCTGAGCCATATCGCCCTGTCCGGATTCTCCGAGAATGCAGTGCAGATGTCAACGACCGGCCTGCCCTCGAGAAGTCTCTTGTATCTCATCAGGGCCTCTATATAATAATAGTCAGCGTATGAAAGCGGTGCATCAACATCGCGGTTCTTGGCGAAGAAGGCCGTGCTGTGCTTCAGTATGAAATCACCGTTGGTGCCTGGAGCCGCAGTGTAGCGGGACGAGGCAAGGGAGGCTATCATATCTTCGGCAAGCGAAAGGAACTGACCCGAGAGAGCTTCATCCTCGACATACGTGCTCAATTCCACATATGCGGAAGCCATCACGGCAGCTGCCGAAGCGTCGCGGGGAGTCTTGGATGACGCCTTGGCATCGAAGTCCCAGTAAGGAATCTTGTCCTTCGGCATGTTCGGATGGCTCATGATGTATTTGCCGGCCTTCACGGCAAGGTCGAGATATTCCTTCTTGCCGGTCTGGCGGTACATCACGGTGAAGCCGTAGAGTCCCCATGCCTGGCCGCGGGACCATGAAGATTCGTCGGAGAGTCCCTGGTACGTGATTCTGTCCAGCACCTTTCCGGTCTTCGAATCGTAGTTCACAAGATGGAACGAGCTGCCGTCCGGACGGAAATGATTCTTCATGGTCATGTCAGCATGGCTCTTCGCAATGTTGTAGCAGGTGTTGTCCCCTGTCAGCGAAGATGCCACCGTGAGCAGTTCGAGATTCATCATGTTGTCAATGATGACGATGTAGTCCCATCCGTTCCTCGGAGACCAGGAACGGATGCATCCTGTCTCAGGAGAGAAACGTGTGGCAAGGGAGTTCCCGGCATTCACAAGGACCTGACGGTAATCTTCCCTTCCGGTGAGTCTGTAACCGTTGCCGTAGCTGCAGTTTATCATGAAACCGACATCGTGGCTCTTGGTGTTGTACTGCTCCTCTGCCATGCGTGCGGTCATTTCCTCCGCAGCCTTGAGAAGCTCACCGTTCCCGGAATTTTCATAAAGATACCAGAGAACCCCCGGATAGAAGCCGCTTGTCCACTCCCGGGAGGATGTCATCACGACTTTCCCGTCCCTGACAGTAAGAGGAAGCCCTTCCATGCCCTTGACAGAATTGTACATGCCCAGAGCATGATTCTCTGCCAACTCGAGGGCGTTGTCAACGATTTTCTGCATTCTGCGTGCGTCCGGCTCCGCCGCAAGGACAGACACGGAAAGCAGCGTACATAAGAATAATAAAGATAAAGTCTTGCTCATTTTGAAGTGCTATTAATGAAAATGGCTTTTGGTTTCGACAAATTTAGGCAGGCAAGGCCGTCCGCATATAACAACATAATCTATAAAAACAACAAAATTGTACAGATGGCGGCAAAAAAGGACGCGCTCCAACTATGTACGCAAATGTCACTTAATTGGACATGATTCTTACATACAAAGCGGCTTGCGCACATACTTTTGCAACAATCATAAACGGAACTGACATGAAGAAAGCCGCCATATTCATGCTTGCATGTCTTTCCTTCTGCTCACTTGCCGCAGGAAAGACATCTGACCGGGGCACCGGATTCGGAAGCGACCGGGAATACTGGGTGAATGTCATGGACAGGATAGCGAGACCGGTCATCACCGCACTGAGCGAAGACAGGCTGAGGGAGAGCATCCCGGTAGGAAGGTCGGAAGCCGCACTGTCCAGCAGCAGGGAATTCATCACACACATGGAATCGGTGGGGCGGACGATAGCCGGCATTGCCCCGTGGATAGAACTCGGGCCGGACGACACACCGGAAGGCAAGCTGCGGGCAGAATACATCGACCTTGTGTGCAAGGCACTGGAAAACTCGGTGGACCCCGAAGCTGACGACTATTTCGACAGCCATGCCACAAGGCAGATTCTCGTGAACAGCGCGTTCCTCATCCAGGGACTTCTCGCCGCACCGCACCATATCTGGGACAACCTCGACAGCCTCACGCAGGAAAGACTGCTTGCACAGTGGAAATCCACACGCACCATGATTCCCGGCAAAAACAACTGGTATCTGTTCAGCGCGATGGTGGAATGCGGGCTGAAGGTGTTCGGAGGAGAATGGGACTACAGCATAGTGAGGCGTGCGATAGACTCTCACAAGGAATGGTATGTGGGAGACGGAGTGTATGGGGACGGAGAGGTCTTCCATCTCGATTATTACAACAGCTACGTGATACAGCCCATGCTGCTGCAAGTCCTCGAAGTGGCTGTGAAATACGGTGACGACAAGGATGACGCCGGTTTCATGGAACTCCACAGGAAAAGGATGCAGCGGTATGCCGAAATACAGGAGAGGATGATAGCTCCGGACGGCTCATATCCGCTCATAGGCCGGTCCATAACATACAGGGCTGCCGCTTTCCAGGTGCTGGGGCAGTGCGCATTCAGAAAAATGCTGCCATCCAGCCTGCACGAAGGCCAGGTGAGGAGTGCGCTCACGGCCGTCATTGCAAGGCAGATGGAACAGCCCGGGACATTCGACAAGGACGGCTGGCTGACGATTGGAGTGTGCGGAGAGCAGCCGGAACTCGGGGATTCCTATCTCTCTACCCCGTGCGTCTATCTGACTTCGCTCGTGTTCGTTCCTCTCGGCCTGCCGGCAGACGACAGTTTCTGGACATCCGGCAAGGAGCCGTGGACTTCGGTGAAGGCTTTCTCAGGCAAGGATTTTCCGATTGACAAATTCCTCAAATAGAAAAAGACATGACAAAGACCGGTTACTTCCTGATATCCATACTTGCTGTCGCAGCAGCCATAGCTCCGCTTGATGCGCAGGAAACAGGCGCACAGGACAGAGAATACTGGGTGAGCACCATGACACGGATTGCCGACCCCGTGATAAGGAACATGTCCAAAGACAGGCTCAGAAAGAAGATGCCTGTGGAGACATGGCCTGCCAAGGAGAATCCGTCCAACAGCAGGACGACACATCTCGAAGCTCTCGGAAGGACCGTTTGCGGAATAGCTCCGTGGCTGGAACTCGGTCCGGACAACACTCCTGAGGGAAAACTCCGCGAGAAATATATAAGGATGACCTGCAAGGCTATAAGCAACGGAGTGTCTCCGGAGGCGTCCGACTATCTGAACTTCACGGTGACGAGACAGCCGCTCGTGGATGCGGCATTCCTCTGTCAGGGACTGCTCCGCGCCCCGCAGCAGCTTTGGGGAAATCTTACGGAAGAGACAAGGCGGAATTTCATTGCCGCCATGGAAAACATAAGGAAGATAAAGCCGGTGGAAAGCAACTGGCTTCTCTTCTCCGCAATGATTGAAGCGGCGATGCTCGAATTTACAGGGGACTGGAATCCGGAACCGGTTGAGTATGCATTGGAGAGATTCAGACAATGGTACAAGGGTGACGCATGGTATGGAGACGGGAAAGACCTGCACATGGATTATTACGGGAGCTATGTCATCCACCCGATGATGTACGACATCCTGAAAGTCATGGAAAGACACGGCAAGGACGACGGCAGGATGCTGGAGCTCGAGCAGAAGAGACTTACCAGATATGCGCGGCAGCTGGAGCTGTTCATTTCCCCTGACGGTGCTTATCCTGTCATCGGACGCTCCATAACATACCGGTTCGGGGCTTTTCAGGCTCTCTCCCAGGCGGCACTGTGCGGTATCCTTCCGGCAGAAACCACTCCTGCCGCTGTCAGGTGCGCACTTACGGCCGTCATCCGCAGGCACATGCAGGTGGAAGGGAATTTCGACAAGGACGGCTGGCTCACTCTCGGATTCTGCGGGCATCAGCCGGGCGTGGCGGAGAGGTACATATCCACAGGCAGCCTGTATCTGTGCTCGGCAGTGTTCCTGGCTCTCGGGCTTCCTTCCGGAGACCCTTTCTGGACATCTCCTGCAGAGAAATGGAGCGGGCTGAAGGCGTGGTCGGCAGACAAGGATGTGAAGATAGACAAGGCCATAAAATTCTAATGGCCACAACAGACAATACCATATATTAAAAACACTACACCATGTTGAAAAAAAATTTAATCAGACTTCTTTCGGGGCTGGTGGTCCTGGGAGTCATCGGATGCGAAAAGGGAACCCCTCCGGAAGAGGGCGGCAACGGAGGAGGTGGAGGGAAACCGGAAACCCCGACAGAACCGATAGTGGACGAACTGCCTAAGCCAGGTTCTCTCGAGAAATATACCCCTTCGCTCAACAATACCTACTATCGTCCTATAACGGTGAAACGGGCCAGCAAGGCTCCTGTGTCTAACTGGACGGAGGAAAAGACAAGGATACTGCCATACGTTCTCGGATTCGAGGCCGACACCACAATCGCGACATACAGGTCCAGGACGAACAAATACGGCAGCCGCACCGACTGGCCAAAGATGGAGGCCACAGGAAGGTTCCGCACCGAGAAGATAGACGGAAGATGGTGGATAATAGACCCGGAAGGCTACATGCACTATGAGAGGAGTGTGACATCTCTGAGGAAAGGCACAAATACGGAAACGGCATGGAAGAATACGTTCCATCTGGAGTCAATGTGGATGCGGATGACTCAGCACGACCTTGCCAACATAGGTTTCCACGGCACCGGGGCTTTCTGCACTGACACATACCAGCACATCCAGAAACACAACTCATCATCTCCGGATGCTCCTCTGACACTTACCCCGTCTTTCGGATTCCTGTCACAGTTCCGTTCAAAATACGGCTACACCGACCCGGGCGGAGACTCCGACAACAGGGTGGGCCTCGTGTTCTACCCGCATTGGGAAGAGTTCTGTGAAGATTATATCAAGGAAGCGTTGGCTCCGTATCTGAACGACCCTAACGTGCTCGGCTTCTTCTCCGACAACGAGATTAACTTCTCGTCCCAGAACTCGATGATTCTGCAGCGTTTCCTTGCCATAAACAACAACGAATCCGAAGCCAAAATTGCAGCCCAGGAATTCATGCAGAGCAAGGGGGCGACTTCAGTGACGGAAGAGCTCAACAGCGAGTTCGCAGGTATTGTGGCGGAAAAATACTACAAGGGGGTCAAGGACGCCATAGACAAGATAGACCCCGGCATGATGTATCTCGGTTCGAGACTCCACGGCACACCGAAGTATCTTGAAGGCGTGGTGACGGCTGCAGGCAAATACTGCGACATAATTTCCATAAACTATTACAGCAGATGGAGCCCTGAACTCGACACATACGTCAAGTATTGGGGTGAATGGGCGGACAAGCCGTTCCTCGTGACCGAGTTCTACACGAAGGGCATAGAGGATTCGGATCTTCCTAACTCATCCGGAGCAGGATTCGCCGTCCCGACCGAAACAGACAGGGCATACGCATACCAGCACTTCACGCTCGGACTGCTCGAGGCGAAAAACTGCGTTGGATGGCACTGGTTCAAATATCAGGACGACGCTCCTGAAGACAACAACAACCAGGGCTGCAACAAAGGTATCTTCGACAACGACTACAAGATGTACCAGAAGCTCGCCAGGTTCATGAAGGCCATAAACCTCAATGTCTACGAACTGACGAAATTCTTCGACAACAATCAGTGACCGGAATGCTGACGATGGCGGCCTTTGGCGAGGCCGCCTTCTCCTGTCTCCTTGTACAGGGACGGCAGGTCATGGCCGGTTTCCTTCATCACCTGCACCACTTCATCGAACGAAACCCTGTGGTTCCCGTCTGAATAGGATGCGTAGATATTGGCATCAAGGGCACGCGCAGCCGCGAATGCATTCCTTTCGATACACGGAATCTGCACGAGACCGCACACCGGGTCGCACGTCATTCCGAGATGGTGCTCGAGTCCCATCTCGGCAGCATATTCTATCTGGGTCGGCGTGCCTCCGAAAAGCTGGCACGTGGCTGCAGACGCCATGGCGCATGCGACTCCGACCTCTCCCTGGCATCCCACCTCAGCCCCGGATATCGAGGCATTCTGCTTCACGACATTGCCGAACAGTCCTCCTGTGGCAAGGGCATGCAATATCCTCGTCTCTGTGAAGTCATGGCCTTTTGATATGTGATAGAGCACGGCAGGGAGCACTCCGCTCGAGCCGCAGGTCGGGGCGGTGACCACAATCCCTCCCGAGGCGTTTTCCTCGCTTACGGCCAGGGCATAGGAGAAGACCATGCCCCTTGTCTGGAGATTCTGCTTGAATCCTGAAGCCTTGATGTGATATGTGGCTGCCTTGCGCGAAAGACCGAGAGGTCCAGGCAGGGCACCTTCCGTGTCGAGGCCGCGCAGCACAGCAGCCTTCATGGCGTTCCACACTGTTTTAAGATAGTCCCAGATGTCCGGGCTTTCACACTCCTGGACATATTCCCAGTAGTTGCGTCCCGTGTCCTTACACCATGCTATGATTTCCGAAATGGAGTTGAGTCCGTAGATGTCAGGCCCCTCGCCTATGGAAGACCCCGGCCCTTCTGAGATGGTGCCGCCTCCGATGCTGTACACGGTCCACTCGTCACCGGTGTTGCCTTCGCTGTCCAGGGCGCGGAATTTCATTCCGTTCGGGTGGAACGGGAGGAATATCCCCGGCTTCCACACGATATCCACCTTGCGCCGTCCGCCGTCGGAAAGGGCGTCTGTCACTGCCACATCCGTGAGGTGGCCCTTACCGGTGGCTGCAAGACTGCCATAGAGCGTGACCTCGAATGCATCGGCCTCGGGATGTCTTTCCGCAAACATGGATGCGGCTTTTGAGGGTCCCATCGTATGGCTGCTCGACGGACCCCGGCCGATCTTGTACAGTTCTTTCAGCGATTTCATCGTACCGGATTTTTCCGGCGAAGATAGCAATTAAATCGTCAATGCAGCATTTTTATGTTGAACATATACCGGTCTTCAGCCGTACCTGCCTCATCGAAGACACCGGTCACGAGAATGATTCCTTCAGCAGAGGCATCCGTCCCTATCAGGATCACATCCCCTGTCGAGATATCAGTTACCATGTCATTCTTTGAAGCATTGGCATAAAGCGCAGTCAGGCCGCTCGCCGAAATGGTGGAATAATCCACACCGGTCATCTTTGCGAAACGCAGTCCGGACTTGGACCGCCATATCTTGCCGAGGACATCGGAATCGGGATTCTGAGGTACGTAGATGTCGACTTCGGTATCCTGTGCCGCGATCACATACAAAGACTGCAATGTACTTATGGAAAATCCGTCCGGTTTCCCGGAGTCCGGAGAATACATAAGGACTGAAGTCGCCGATTCCTCCAGCATCCCGTCTTCCTTCACGACCGTCACAAAAGCTGATACCTTCTGCGTGTTTCCGAGATTGTCGGTGACGGAAAAGATGAGTTCCAGAACTTCCTGTTCCGATTCGATCGCTGGAGCACGGTATATGTATTCCCCGGTGTACCGTTCTGTATCCAAAGGTCTGCTGTCCAGTTCCGTGATGCCGGTCTTGCGGTCATACGACGATATGTCGAGCGAAACAAGACGGTCATGGATGGTCCATGTCTCAATCCCGAACCTTACGGTTTCGCCTTCAGCGGCCGTCCCGTCGGACTGGCTGACAAGAAGCACTACATCAGATGCATCCTTCTCGGACATGCATCCTGTCAGAGCCATGAAAATGGCGGACAGCAGAACCGGGAACCTTTTCATTTGAACTTATAAGCTTTGACTCTTGCTTTTACTTTGATGTCGCTGCCGAGGAACAGCCTTGTGATTGTCTTGTCCTGGGATACGACAAGGAAGTATTCGGCTTCCGGGAAGTCTTCCACAAGTTTGTATGCAGCTCTGTTCAGTTTGCCGTACAGACCTGCAGGAGCATTGCCGATTCTTGCGGACTTGATTTCCACCCCGTCATACGCGGTTCCGTTTATGGAATCTATGACAGGAATAAAACCGATGTACTGCCTGTAGTCTACGCTGATCTCTGTCTCGCCGACATATTCAAGATCGCTCATGGCCAGATTGAGTCTCGTGGACTCCACGGAATATGGCCTGTGCCTTGTGACACTGCAAGCTGTCAGGCTGGCCAGAATGACAGCTGCCAGTATGAATCTTAATGGCTTCATGGCTGTCATTATTTGAAGTAATAAGTCAATGTGATACGTGCCTGTCCGACGATTTCACCTGTCCTGGCCCTGAGCTTGTCATACTGGACGCTGTCATCGAGAGTGGTGGTGAAGTATGTCTGAGGCTCGGAACCGTTGGCCTCGATGCGGTGTTTGTATTTGAGGCCGGTGTCATACCTTGAGCTTATGCCGAGTTCCACTCCGAGAGCAAGAGGGAGGTCGGCGATATATGCCTGCATACCGATGAAGGCACCGAGTCCGATTATGAACGAGCGTTTGGTGGTTTTCGATGTCGTCACGTTCAAGCCTGTCTCCGGAGTGTCCACGACGCCTGTCTCGGTGAACGCCGTGGTGTTGTCCCATCCGAGAGGAAGTTCCGCTCCCACATAAACATCGAGAAGATTACGGCTGGAGAAATGCCATGCAAAACCTGGATACAGCATGGCGTGCGAGCTGGAGTTCCTGCGGCTGTTCGGTACACTGAAAGTCAGGTTTTCGTCCGGGAACTCCTGAAGGATTTCACCGGCATTCCTGTCGGAGGACTTGTAAAGTTCGAGCCCGAGACGGATTTCAGCCTGATCGGTAGCCATGTACTTGAAATTCAGAAGAGGAAGCGCAGAGAACTCGAAAGTGCCGCCTTCCACAAGACCGTCATAAATGAGACAGTTGGCTCCAAGATAAAGGCCGAAATCACCGGCTTCGGCACGGTTGCCGGTCCTGATTACTTTAGAGGATGGTTTGCCGGTAGTGATCTGGGCAAATGCCGGAACAGACATCCCTTGCAGCAGACAAAGGATTGCAAAGGATAGGAAAAGTTTTGTTTTCATCGATTGAAAATGGTTTGCGAGACAGACTTCAGCCGTCTCAGGTTAATAGTTGTCAATAGGTTTTATAATAACAGTCATTCCGTTTGAATTTCCTGATGAGGTAAATCCAACCGGCCTGAATCAGTATTCTGCCTTGCAACACAAAGATATAACTATTTCACAAGATTACAAACACGCGCGGATATCTGCCTCGAGCTGGTCTGGAGTGGCGATCGGGGAGTCGTCATAGACGCTGTATATGACCCTGTCCCTGCCTGACACATACACCCGGGGGACACCCATGCCTGCGAAGAGACTGTACACGCTGCGGTCTTCCTGCGCGGAATAAGGCAGTGTCAGTCCGTTTTCCAGCCAATACGTCCGTACTGTCTCCGGCCCTTCTTCCCGGCTGATGCAGCATATGGCAATCTGCAGTCCGAATTCTTCATGGATCTGCTGGACCACGGGAAGTTCCGCCTGACAGTCCGGGCAGCCGGTGTGGAAAAACATTATCAGGGACACCTTGCCGTCGAGGTCCGCGGAACTGAATGATGTACCGTCCGACATGATGACCGAGAAGTCCGGCAGTCTGTCTCCCGGCTGCAGGTCGGCACCCTGCGGAATCCTGTCCCTGATGCAGGATGAAAGCGTCAGGGCGACAGCTGCGGTTGCGAGAATATTTCTGACTGTCACTGTTGCCATGTCGGGGAAAACGGGGATAAAGATAGATAAAATACTTTTCAAATGTCCGTATATTTGATAACTTTGTAATAAATAAACATACGGATATGCCGTTTCAAAATAATGATACACAAGCTCATCCTTTCATAAAGTGGGTAGGCGGAAAGTCTCAGTTGCTCGAAGAGGTCCACAAAGCCCTTCCGGCAGACATGGATACACGCCGGCATCTGACTTATGTAGAGCCATTCGTAGGTGGCGGAGCTGTCCTTTTCTGGATTCTCCGACAGTATCCTCATATTGAGCATGCTATAATCAACGACATCAATCCTGAACTGATCTGTACATACCGCGCAATAAAAACCGATGTGGAACTTCTGATAACAGAGCTTCAGACAATCCAGACAGAATATCTTTCACTCGGGGCAGACAGCCGAAAAGAATACTTCCTTGAGAAAAGAGCCTTGTTCAATGCCAAAGACAATTCAGGAAATACAACATCCGCCCTGTTCATTTTTCTGAACCGTACATGCTTCAACGGACTCTTCAGAGTCAATGCAAAAGGCCAGTTCAACGTTCCTCACGGCAGATACGCCAATCCACGGATTTGCGATGCTGAAAATCTGCGTGCCGTTTCCCGCCTTCTCCAGAAAGTTGATATTCACTGCGGGGATTTCGCTGAAACCGGCTGCTATGCCGGGTGCAACACATTGTACTACCTCGACCCTCCCTACAGGCCAATTACTTCGACATCTTCGTTCACATCATATTACAGGTATGGATTCAACGATGCCGACCAGATTAGATTAAGGGACTTCTGCGACGAGATATCGAAAGTCGGATCCATGTTCATAGCCAGCAACTCCGACCCCAAATCCATGCATCCGGAAGAAAACTTTTTCGATACCATATACAGCCGCTACACCATCAAAAGGGTTTCAGCAACAAGAATGATTAATTCCAAACCCGACAGGCGCGGCTGTATCTCCGAGATAATGATATCAAATGTAGCAAATATCTGAACCGCAATGAGAGATTTCAACATCTGGCTTCAAAGCTTCAAGGAAGTAATAGCCGGATACCGATATTACACGGACTTCGGCAAGATATACAGGAATGTTGAAGGCATAAAAGTTCAGCTATGCCTGATGAACTCCCTCATAGGATCCGCTGATATAGAAACCGATTTTCAGCGACTCTGCACTCAATACCCGGAAATTCTCGGCTGTATCCCGATACTTCTGGCAAAACGGGAAGCAGAGATTCCGATATACGATACTACCTCGGGAGAACATCGTTTCAATTTCAAGAAACCCAACCACACAGCAGCCCAATACGCCACATTCATGCGAGAAACCGGACTATTCGAATTGATAGGCAATAAACACATCTCCAACCTCGTGGACTACGTCACCGGAGTAGAAACCGGACTTGATTCCAATGCAAGGAAGAATCGAGGAGGGGACGCCATGGAAGACCTGGTGGAAACCTACATCAGAAAATCCGGCCTTGTCAAAGAGAGAGATTACTTCAAGGAAATGTATATCCACGATATCCAGAACAGGTGGGATATCGACCTATCGTGCATCTCTAATGAGGGCGAGACCGAAAAACGGTTTGATTTCGTCATCAAAAGGCCACAAATGATATATGGCATCGAAACCAACTTCTACACCAGTTCCGGATCAAAACTCAATGAGACAGCCCGCAGTTACAAGACACTCGCCATAGAGACAAGAGATCTGGACAATTTCCGTTTTGTCTGGATTACGGACGGAAAAGGTTGGCTCTCCGCAAAAAACAACCTGAAAGAGACCTTCGATGTCCTTCCGGATCTCTATAACCTCGCAGACCTTGACAATGGAATAATTTCAGATATACTTAAATAATGGCTACAGTCAGAAACTTCGCAGCACATTATGATAATCCCGTATTACAAGTCGTCCGACAGTAAATTCACATTATTGCACGGAGACTGTATCGGACTCCTGGACTCATTCGACTTCAAGTTCGACATGATTTTCGCGGATCCGCCATACCACCTGTCAAACGGCGGCATAAGTGTACATGGCGGAAAGATGGTTTCCGTAAATAAAGGCTTATGGGACAAATCCAACGGCTTCCGTGAAGACTATGAATTCGACCGCAGATGGCTTTCAGCCTGCCGTGACAAACTGAAATCAACCGGCACCATCTGGGTAAGCGGAACATACCACAATATTTTCTCCATCGCACGTTGCCTCACAGAACTTGGATACAAAATCCTCAACTGTGTCACATGGGTAAAGACCAACCCTCCTCCCAACCTTTCCTGCAGGTATTTCACACACTCCGCAGAATATATTCTGTGGGCAAGGCACAACGAGAAAACCCCGCACTATTTCAACTACGGGCTGATGAAAGAAATCAACGGCGGCACTCAGATGCGAGACGTATGGACTCTTCCTGCCATAGCCCCATGGGAAAAGACCTGCGGAAAGCATCCGACACAGAAGCCCTTGATTCTCGTAGCGAGGACAATCCTTGCTTCAACTGTACCAGGGGCATGGATTCTCGATCCATTCACAGGCAGCAGCACTACAGGCATAGCAGCCAACCTTCTGGGCAGACGTTTTCTCGGCATAGATATGGAGGAAAAATTCCTTCAGATGAGCAAAGCCAGAAAAGAAGAGATGGAAAAACCCGGCAAGAGCCAAGAATACATCAAACGAATGGAGAGACAAGCCCGCGTTTTTCAAGATAAGGATATCAAGGTTATCGGAGAACAATACGTGGATTATGGACAAGATTTGCCTTTCTGAAAAGCCTGGCAGCTGTCGCTGCCTCTGCGCTTTTCCGCTCTCTGTCTCCCTGACGAGCAGGCTCGCCCCGGGCCGGGGATTAGCCTTGCTCCGCAAGCCTTTTCCCCTGTGCCCTCGCCGGGCGGGCCCTTGCTTGAAAAGCCTGGCAGCTGTCGCTGCCTCTGCGCTTTTCCGCTCTCTGTCTCCCTGACGAGCAAGCTCGTCGGGGCCGGGGATTAGCCTTGCTCCGCAAGCCTTTTCCCCTATGCCCTCGCCGGGCGGGCCCTTGCTTGAAAAGCCTGGCAGCTGTCGCTGCCTCTGCGCTTTCCCGCTCTCTGTCTCCCTGACGAGCAAGCTCGTCGGGGCCGGGGATTAGCCTTGCTCCGCAAGCCTTTTCCCCTGTGCCCTCGCCGGGCGGGCCCTTGCTTGAAAAGCCTGGCAGCTGTCGCTGCCTCTGCGCTTTCCCGCTCTCTGTCTCCCTGACGAGCAAGCTCGTCGGGGCCGGGGATTAGCCTTGCTCCGCAAGCCTTTTCCCCTGTGCCCTCGCCGGGCGGGCCCTTGCTTGAAAAGCCTGG